>JAYOFO010000171.1:0-1511 GCA_038117265.1 Rhodospirillaceae bacterium | reverse complement strand
TGCTCAACCAGGCGAACGGCATCACCTGCGCCACGCCCGAGGGCGCGTTCTACGTCTATCCCTCGGTGGCCGGGATGATCGGCCGGAAGACGCCCGACGGCGCGACGCTTGCGTCGGACGAGGACGTGGCGCGCTACCTGCTCGAGGCCGAGGGGGTGGCCGTGGTGCACGGCGAGGCGTTCGGCCTGTCGCCGCATTTCCGGATCTCCTACGCGACCGCGACCGAGCAGCTGGAAGAGGCCTGCACGCGCATCCAGCGCGCCTGCGCCGCGCTCGTCTGACCCCGCCGCCCGAGCGCCCCTGACCGAGCGATCCGTGGCCACGGATCGCTGCCCTCGGTTGCGGGCCCTGTCACGGCCTGGTTCATTCGGACTCGACTCCGCACCCGCTCCGGTGTGACCATCGTTCCATCGGGTCGGTGCATAGCGACACGAGATCGCCAGCCGGCCATGCTCACGGGAGGAGACGATGGCGGTTACGGTTGGTTCTGGACCCCGATGCGTGGCCCTGGTGGGCCCCTACCTCAGCGGCAAGACGACCCTTCTGGAAGCGATGCTCGTCGCCTCGGGCGCGATCTCGCGAAAGGGCAGCGTGCGCGACGGCAACACGGTGGGCGACGGATCGCCGGTCTCGCGCAAGCGCGGCATGTCGACCGAGCTCAGCTTCGCCCACTGCAGCTTCATGGACGAGCCCTGGGCGATCCTCGATTGCCCCGGCTCGGTCGAGTTCTCCCAGGATGCGCGCAATGCGCTGATGGTGGCCGATGTCGCGGTCGTCGTGGTCGAACCCGACGCCGCCAAGGCGACCGCACTGGCGCCGACCCTGCACTTCATCGACGAGCATCAGATTCCCCATGTGGTGTTCATCAACAAGATGGACCACCCGACCTCCTCGCTCGAAGAGACGGTCGCGGCGCTGCAGACCGTCTCGCCGCGGCCCCTGGTGCTGCGCCACATCCCGATCCAGGACGGCGACGACACGACCGGCTATGTCGACCTGATCAGCCAGCGCGCCTACGCCTATCAGCAGGGCGCGCAGTCCGAGACGATCGAGGCGCCCGCCGCGGTCAGCGACGACCGCGAGCTGGCCCGCCAGGAGCTTCTCGAATCGCTGGCCGATTTCGATGACGGCCTGCTCGAACAGCTGCTCGAGGACGTGGTTCCCGAACAGAAGGACGTGTACCGAGACCTGACCGAGAACCTGGCTTCCGACAACATCGTTCCCGTGATGATCGGGGCGGCGGAGCAGCAGTCGGGCGTGTTCCGCCTCTGGAAGTCGCTGCGCCACGACACGCCGGGTTCCGCCGTGGCCGCCGCGCGGCTCGGCTTCGCGCCGGGCGATGCGCCGGTCGCCCAGGTCTTCAAGACCTCGCAGGCCCGCACGGGCAAGCTCAGCCATGCGCGCATCTGGTCGGGCACCGTCGGCGACGGCGGTGGTGGCCGCGCTCGCCGGCCTGCTCGATCCGGAAACTCCGCTGCCCGAGCGCGGCGGCCGGCGTCACCGCTTCGGCG
>JAYOFO010000170.1:0-1515 GCA_038117265.1 Rhodospirillaceae bacterium | reverse complement strand
CGGGCGATGCCCCAGGCCAACGAACGGTCGTTGGCGACACCCATGATCAACCCGCGTTTGCCCTGCATCAGGGCCGCTGGCGCACTCATCTCTGGCCGGTCTCCGTGCTGTTTTCGGGCGGAAAACTGCCCCTTGCGGGATGCCGCGGCATCCTACACCAACCGGTTTCCGCGTCAAATTCAGGGACTTAGAGGGTCGCGAAACTCTCGCGCGGGTCGAAGGTCGTGCGCCCCTGACGACGGCGGACGAAGTCCTCGAGGTCGGGGTCCTTGCCCTGCGGCAGCTTGATCACGAGACGGATGAGCTGGTCGCCGGCAGCCTTGCCGCCGGGCCGGCGCAGGCCCTTGCCGCGCAGCCGCAGCGTCGCGCCGGTGTTGGTGCCGCGCGGCACGGTGACTTCGACCGAACCGCCGACGGTGGGGACGCGGATGCGCGCGCCGAGCACGGCTTCTTCCAGCGTGATGGGAACTTCGAGATGGACGTCGTCGCCCTCGGCGCGGAACACCTTGTGCGGGGTTACCTCGATGGCGACCAGCGCATCGCCGCGGCCGCCGAGCGGGCCGGCGTTGCCCTGACCGCGCAGGCGGATGATCTGGCCATCGCGAATGCCGGGCGGCACGGTGACGTCGAGCGTGCGGCCGCGGCCGACGGTCAGGCGGCGGGTGGTGCCGCGCACGGCGTCGAGGAACGAGATGCGCAGGCGGTGCGTCGGCTCGCCGACCGGTTCGCCGTTCTTGCGCCCTGCCTTCGCCGGGAACAGCGGGCCGAACAGGTCCTCGGCCTTGATGGCGCCGCCGAGCCAGCGGGACGGACGGTCGGCTTTCTTGCCGTTGGACCGCGGCGTGCCCTTGGGCGCCTCCGTTTTCCGCGGGGCGTCGGCCTTGGTCTCAGGTCTCTTGGGAGGGTCTGACTTCTTTTCCTGCCGCGGCGGCGACTCGCGGCGCGCGTCGTGCTCATCGGCCGATTTCTTGCGCGAAGCTTCGGGCTGTTCCTTGTGCGGTTTGGCCGAGGCGCCGCTCGACTGCTGAGGGCGCGGGCGGCGGCGGCCCCAGGCATCGATCTCGCCGCGGTCGAAGCGCGCCCGCTTGCGGGCATCGCCGATAATGCCGTAGGCGGCGTTCACGTCCTTGAAGCGGTCGGCGATGCCGGGGTTATCGGGATTACGGTCGGGATGGAGTTCCATCGCCAGGCGACGATAGGCCTGCTTCACGGCGTCCTGCGGTGCCTCGCGGGAAACGCCAAGAATCTTGTAGGGATCGTTCATGTGAGCCCGGTGTCCTGCCAACCGGCTCAAAGACTAGGGGAAACAGGGTTAAGGCCCGGTTAACGGGCCGTCCGCAACGCTCAGCGCGTTTGCCGGCGCAGGTCGTCGGCCAGCGCCCGGGCCGCGACAAGTTGTTCGGCGTCGAGGATCTTCGCCTTGTCGAGGACGTCGAGGAACTCGCGCGCGCCGCTGTGGCCCTTTTCGGCGGCGAGGCGCCACCACGCCCAGGCGCGCACATGATCCACGGGGAC
>JAYOFO010000169.1:0-1548 GCA_038117265.1 Rhodospirillaceae bacterium | reverse complement strand
ATCACCATCACCATCTGGCGGCCTTCCATCTTGGGCATCTGCTCGACCTTGGCGATCTCGTCGAGCTCCTCGCGGACCCGTTCGAGCACCGCCGCGCCGAGATCCTGGTGCGCCATCTCGCGGCCGCGGAAGCGCAGCGTGACCTTCACCTTGTCGCCGTCGTCGATGAACCGGCGGGCGTTGCGCATCTTCACGTCGTAATCGTGGGTGTCGATGTTCGGGCGAAGCTTGATCTCCTTGATGTCGATCGTCTTCTGCTTCTTGCGCGCCTCGTTGCGCTTCTTCTGCTCCTGGTATTTGAGCTTTCCGAAATCGATGATCTTGCAGACCGGCGGCGCGGCGTTGGGCGAGACCTCGACGAGGTCCAGCGACACGTTGGCAGCGCGCTGCAGGGCTTCGTCGATGCTGACGACACCGACCTGCTCGCCGTTCTCGTCGACGAGGCGCACCTGGGTCACGTCGATGTCCTCGTTGACGCGCGGACCGTCCTTCTTCGGGGGCGTCGCGTCCATTGGGCGTCTAGCGATTACGATTCTCCTCTGGTCGTTTCAGTCGTGGATGATGCGAATTCGGTGTCGCGCAGGGTCTCAGGCGGCGTCCTTCGCAGCCGGGCTCCGCGCTTCGGCGCATAGTTTGCCGACCGCGTCGGCCAACGCAAGCACTTCCTGATCCTTCGTGCCGAGCCGGCGGACGGCGACCGTCCCCTCCTCGGCCTCGCGCCGCCCGACCACGAGGATCGCCGGCACGTGCTGGTGGGAATGCTCGCGCACCTTGTAGTTGATCTTCTCGTTGCGCAGGTCCGTCGCGACCCGCAGGCCCGCCGCCCGGCACGCCGCCGCGACCTGCTCGGCATAGTCGTTGGCGTCGGACGTGATCGTCGCTACGACCGCCTGCACCGGCGCCAGCCAGAGCGGGAAGCGGCCGGCATAGTTCTCGATCAGGATGCCGATGAAGCGCTCGAACGAGCCCAGGATCGCGCGGTGCAGCATCACCGGGCGCTGGCGCGAACCGTCCTCGGCGACATAGGTCGCATCGAGGCGTTCGGGCAGCACGAAGTCGACCTGCAGGGTGCCGCACTGCCAGTCGCGGCCGATGGCGTCGCGCAGCACGAATTCCAGCTTGGGTCCGTAGAACGCCCCCTCGCCCGGGTTGAGCGTGTAGTCCAGCCCCGCTGCCTCGGTCGCGTCCTTGAGTGCCGCCTCGGCGCGGTCCCAGGTGGCGTCGTCGCCGGCGCGCACCTCGGGCCGGTCGGAGAACTTCACCGCCACCTCGGTGAAGCCGAAGTCGCGATAGACCGACTGCAGCAGCTCGCAGAAGGATTTCGTCTCCGAGACGATCTGGTCCTCGGTGCAGAAGATGTGGGCGTCGTCCTGCGTGAAGGCGCGCACGCGCATGATGCCGTGCAGCGCGCCCGACGGCTCGTAGCGGTGGCACGAGCCGAACTCGGCCATGCGCAGCGGCAGGTCGCGATAGGACACGATGCCGCTGTTGCGGAAGATCTGCACGTGGCACGGGCAGTTCATCGGCTTCAGCGCCAGCATCCGGTTG
>JAYOFO010000168.1:0-1559 GCA_038117265.1 Rhodospirillaceae bacterium | reverse complement strand
CGCGTGGGACGCGCGGGCCGCCGCGCTCGACGGGACGGGGCTGCTGGTCAACACCACGACCCTGGGGATGACGGGGCAGCCGCCCCTCGACCTCGACCTGCGGCACCTGCCGGGCGACGCGGTGGTCAACGACATCGTCTACGCGCCGCTCGAGACCGGGCTGCTGGCCGCCGCGCGCGGGCGCGGCAATCCCGTGGTCGACGGCCTCGGCATGCTGCTGCACCAGGCCCGTGCCGGCTTCCACGCCTGGTTCGGCGTCGACCCGGCGGTCGACGACGCGCTGCGCGCCGGCGTGCTGGCCGGCATGGCGGGGCGCTGAGGCGATGGTCGTCCGATGATCGTCCTCGGCCTCACCGGATCGATCGGCATGGGCAAGTCGACCGCGGCGGCCATGCTGCGGCGCCTGGGGGTGCCGGTCCACGACGCCGACGCCACGGTGCACGCGCTGATGGCGAACGACCGGGGCGTGCGCGACGCGATCACGGCGCGGTTCCCGGGCACCGTCGTCGATGATGGCGGCAGCATGACGATCGACCGCGGCGCCCTCGGCCGCGCGGTGTTCGGCGACCCGGCCGCGCGGCGCGCCCTCGAGGCGATCCTGCATCCGCGCGTGCGCGCCTCGGCCGACGCGTTCGTGCGCCGCCACTGGATGTACGGCACCGGCCTGGTCGTCCTCGACATCCCGCTGCTCTTCGAGACCGGCGGCGAGGGCCGGGTCGATGCCGTGATCGTCGTGACCGCGCCCGCCGCGCTGCAGCGCCGCCGGGTGCTCGCCCGGCCCGGCATGGACGCCGAACGCTATGCCGGCATCCTGGCCGCGCAGGTGCCCGATGCGGAAAAGCGCCGGCGCGCGGATTTCGTCGTGGAGACGGGGCTGGGCAAGGCCTATACTTTCCGCCGTCTGAAGCGGATCGTCATGGCGCTCCGCGACGCCGGCCAACCTGGCCCGTCCGGCGACCCCGACGAACCGGAATTCTAGCGGCAAACGTCAAGGAAACAGGGCCCGTGCGCGAAATCGTCCTCGACACCGAGACCACCGGGCTCGACCCGGCCCAGGGCCACCGCATCGTCGAGATCGGCTGCGTGGAGACGCGCCACCACATCGCCACGGGCGAGACGTTCCACGCCTACATCAACCCCGAACGCGACATGCCGGTCGAGGCGTTCAACGTCCACGGGCTGTCGGAGGAGTTCCTGTCGGACAAGCCGGTGTTCGCGGGCGTGGTCGAAGACTTCCTCGCCTTCGTCGGCAACGACCAGCTGGTCATCCATAATGCCGAGTTCGACATGCGCTTCCTCAACGCCGAGCTGCGCAAGCTCGGCCGGCCGCTGATCGACCGGGCGCGCGCCGTCGACACGGTGGCGCTGGCGCGGCGCAAGTTCCCGGGGGCCCAGGTCAATCTGGATGCCCTGTGCCGGCGCTTCGACATCGACCTGTCGCGGCGCGAGAAGCACGGCGCGCTGCTCGACGCCGAGCTGTTGTCGGAGGTGTATCTGCAGCTGCGCGGCGGCCGGCAGCCGGGTCTCGAACTGGCGGCCGAGGCGGAGGCCGCGCGCAC
>JAYOFO010000167.1:0-1589 GCA_038117265.1 Rhodospirillaceae bacterium | reverse complement strand
CCCTCGTGATAGACGAAGACCTGGGTCTTGTGCTTGAGCCGCCGGAAGGCGCTGGAATGGATGATCCGGTCGCGGTCGCGCTGGTAGCAGCTGCGGTAGCCGCTCTCGGGCTCGGCATGCAGGCGGCCGCGTGTGGCCAGCGGATCGCAGGCATACGGCGCCAGCACCGGGCCGAATTCGTCCGGCCCTGCAGGGGTTTGTCGCAATTCTGCGGGGGATACGGGCATTTGCGGCAAGGTACGTGTGCCCCGCCCGATTGCAACGGAAAATTGACAATCGCGGGCGCATGACTAAATAGCTGATCGCATCGAGGTGAATCGAAGGCCATGACCGACGCCACACCCGTAACCACCGACTCCGGCCCGGCCCCGGCCGGTCCCGCGGGCGTCGCGCTCAGCGCGAGCGCGGTCGCGCGGCTGTCGGGCCTGATGTTGGCCGAGAGCGACGGCGGCACGATGCTGCGGATCACGGTCAACGGCGGCGGCTGCTCGGGCTTTACCTACGCCTTCGATTTCGACGACACCGTCAACGCCGACGACAAGAGGTTCGAGACCGATGGCGTGACCGTCATCGTCGACGACGCCTCGCTCGAATTCATCGATGGCAGCGTGCTCAACTTCGTCGAATCGCTGGGCGGCTCCCACTTCACGCTCGAGAACCCGAACGCCACATCCTCGTGCGGATGCGGGTCCTCGTTTTCCGTCTATTAGCCTAACCGTAAAGACCTGCGCCGCGGCCCTGGCATTCGCCACGGCCGGGCTGCTCTCCCATGCCCCGAACGCGGCCGCGTAAGCCTGCGGCACGCGCCACGACATCGAGACCGTCGGCGGCCACACCCAGGCCTACAGCTACGCCGCGCCCGCCGATCCGACGGCCGTGATCGTCCTGCTGGCCGGCGGCGGCGGGAACATCAACCTCGACGGCGAAGGCTGCCCGACCAACCTGTCGGGCAATACGCTGATCCGCCTGCGCGATGCGCTCCGCGCGTGGGGATTCGCCACCGCGATGGTCGATGCGCCGGCCGACATGGCCGGCGGCGACGGCCTCGCCGGTTTCCGCGCCGACGCGCGTATCGAGGGTGCCGCCGCGCCGGTCGCGGCGATTCTCCTGTCGACCATCACCCAGGGGTTCGAGGGCGGCCGCAAGCCCTGGGTCGCCCAGACGGTCTTCGACACGCCGCTGCGCGAGATCGATGTGCCGACACTGGTCATGGCGCACGCGCTGGACGGCTGTCCGAGCACGCCGTCGGCGCGCGCGCAACGAGTCGTCGACCGGATCGGCGACGACCATGCACGCCTCGTGGTCGTCGAAGGCGGTCCCGCGGCGGGCAACCTGCCCCAGGGCCTCAAGGCCTGTGTCGGCAGCGCGCCGCACGGGTTCGGCGGCCAGGACGACATCGTGCTCGAGACCATGGCCGCGTTCCTGACGGACGCGTTGGCCGCCGGGCGATAAATCCCGCGCTTCGCTTGCGCAGCGACAATCACTAGACTGCCGGCAACCCCAACCCCGCCGGTCCGCATGTCCCTGAAGATCGCCACCTGGAACGTCAACTCGATCAAGGCGCGCCTGCCCAACGTCCTCGACTGGCT
>JAYOFO010000166.1:0-1688 GCA_038117265.1 Rhodospirillaceae bacterium | reverse complement strand
GCGCTGCCGGGGGTCGCCAGCAGAAGCATCGTTACCAGGAGGTGTCGCGGCTTGGGGCTCATCACATAACCGTCGGTCGGCCGAACCGGCCGGCGCACCCTAACATGCCCCGCGCGATCCGCCGCGGCGCGGGCGCGCGGCCGCGTCGCGTGTTGCCTATTCGGCGGCCTTCTTAGCGCCCGCCTTGCCGCCGGCGCTGCGCCGCGCGCGCTTGGGCCTGCTCGCCGCATTGCGGGCGATCGCCTCATGGGCCGAGAAGGCCGCGGCGCTGACCAGCTCGTTGACCGTCGCGGTCATGTGGACGATCTCGACCGGCTTCTCGAGGCCCATCAGGATCGGCCCCATCACCGAGCCGACGTCCAGCGTCTCGAGCAGACGCGAGACGATATGGGCCGAATGCAGGCCCGGCATGATCAGCACGTTGGCCGGGCCGGTCAGGCGGGCGAACGGGTAGTAGCGCTGCCGCATTTCGGGATCGAGCGCGATGTCGGGCGTCATCTCGCCCTCGTACTCGAAATCGGCGTCGCCCATCTCGTCGAGCAGCCGCACGGCCTCGCGCGAACGCTCGGTCAGGTCGACCGACGGGTTTCCGAAGTTCGAGTAGCTGAGGAACGCGACCCGCGGCTCCGTGCCCATCTGGCGTGCCTTGGCGGCCGCCTGCTTTGCGATTCCCACCATCACGTCGGGTTCGGGACGCGCATGGATCGAGGCGTCGGCGATGAACAGGGTGCGGTTGCGCAGCACGTGCATCGACAGGCCGAAGATCTGTTCGCCGGGCACCGGGTCGATCACCCGGCTCACATCCTTGAAGCAGGTGAAGTAGCGCCGCGTCAGGCCCGTCACCATCGCGTCGGCCGCGCCGTGGGCGACCATGCAGGCGGCGAAGATGTTGCGGTTCTGGTTCACGTCGCGCGCGCAGTCCCGATACATCCGGCCGTGGCGCTGCTGGCGCTTGTAGAGGAACTCGATATAGGCCTCGCGATCGTCCGACAGGGCGGCGTTGTGGATCGTCACGTCCCCGGCATTGCTCAGGCCGAGCTCCTCGATGCGCTCGCGCACCACGCTTTCGCGGCCGATCAGGATCGGCTCGCCGAGGCCCGCGTTGCGGTAGGCCACGGCGGCGCGGATCATCCGTTCGGACTCGCCCTCGGCGAAGACGACGCGTTGCGGGTTGGACCGCACCGCCTCGTAGGTCGCCTGGATGACCGACGTGGTCGGATCGAGGCGCTGGGCGAGCGTCAGCCGGTAGGCCTCCATGTCCTCGATCGGCTTGCGGGCCACGCCGGAATCCATCGCGGCCTGGGCGATGCGCGGCGGCACGTAGGAGATCAGCCGCGGATCGAACGGCACCGGGATGATGTAGTCGGGTCCGTAGACCAGATGTTCGCCCGGATAGGCCGCGTCGACCTCGTCGGGGACGTCCTCGCGCGCGAGCTCGGCCAGCGCGTGGGCGCACGCGATCTTCATCTCGTCGTTGATGGTGCGCGCGCGCACGTCAAGCGCGCCGCGGAAGATGTAGGGGAAGCCCAGGACGTTGTTCACCTGGTTCGGATAGTCCGACCGGCCGGTCGCGATGATCGCGTCGTCGCGCACCGAACGCACGTCCTCGGGCGTGATCTCCGGGTCCGGGTTCGCCATGGCGAAGATGATCGGGTTGTCGGCCATCGACTTGACCATCTTCTTGGTCA
>JAYOFO010000165.1:0-1691 GCA_038117265.1 Rhodospirillaceae bacterium | reverse complement strand
CCGCGCGGCCGGTGCCGGCCCCGGCGGCGGGCGAGGTGCTGATCCGGGTCGCGGCGGCGGGCGTCAACCGGCCCGACGTCGCCCAGCGCAAGGGCGTCTATCCGCCGCCGCCGGGCGCATCCGACCTGCCCGGTCTCGAAGTTTCGGGCACGGTCGCGGCGCTGGGCGAAGGCGCCGAAGGGTTCGCGGTGGGCGACGCGGTCTGCGCGCTGGTGTCGGGTGGCGGGTACGCCGAGTACGTCACGGCGCCCGCGTCCCAGACCCTGCCGGTCCCCGGCGGGCTCGACATGGTCGCGGCGGCCGCCGTGCCCGAGACCTTCTTCACCGTCTGGTCCAATGTCTTCGACCGCGGCCGGTTTGCCGAAGGGGAATCGATCCTGATCCATGGCGGGTCGTCGGGCATCGGCACGACGGCGATCCAGCTGGCCCGTGCGTTCGGCGCGGCGGCCGTCTACACCACGGTCGGCAGTGCCCAGAAGGCGGCGTTCTGCGAGGATCTCGGCGCGACGAAGGCGATCAACTATCGCGAGCAGGCCTTCGAGGAGGAGATCAAGGCGCTGACCGAGGGGCGCGGCGTCGACGTCATCCTCGACATGGTGGGGGGCGACTACCTGCCGCGCAACGTCGCGTCGCTGAAGGCCGACGGCCGGATCGTCGTCATCGCGCTGATGGGCGGCGCGAAGTCCGAGATCAACCTGGCACGCCTGATGATGAACCGGCTGACCCTGACGGGCTCGACCCTGCGTCCGCGCCCGGTGGCCGAGAAGGGAAAGATCGCCGCCGCGCTGCGCGAGAAGGTGTGGCCCCGGATCGCGGCGGGCGCGGTGGCGCCCGTCATCCATCGCACCTTCGCGCTCGATGAGGCGGCGGCGGCTCACGCGCTGATGGAGACGAGCGCGCATATCGGCAAGATCATCCTCACCGTGGATGCTTCCTGAGCTTTGCATTTCGGCGCAAGCCGCATATATAGGGCTGAACCCCCTATTCCGGGACGTATGTTCGAGCCGGATCGGCCGCAGGGCGCGGCGGTTCGGCGGAAGGAGACTCTATGGCTAATCCGTTGATGCCCAAGGCCACGGCGGTGTGGCTCGTCGAGAACACGGCGCTGACCTTCGAGCAGATCGCCACGTTCACGGGCCTGCACATGCTCGAGGTGCAGGGGATCGCCGACGGCGAGGTGGGCGTGAGCATGCGCGGGCTCGATCCCGTGGCCAACGGCCAGCTCTCCTGGGACGAGATCGAGCGCTGCCAGGCCGACCCGCAGGCGCGCCTGCAGATCAAGGAAACCGAGAATCCGGCGCCGGTGAAGCGTACCAAGGGGCCGCGCTACGTGCCGGTCTCCAAGCGCCAGGACAAGCCCGACGGCATCGCCTACCTGATCCGGTACTATCCGGAGCTCAGCGACGCCCAGATCGGCAAGCTGATCGGTACCACCAAGCCGACGATCACGGCGATCCGCGACCGGTCCCACTGGAACTCCTCGCAGATCCAGCCGCGCGATCCGGTGACCATCGGTCTGTGCCGGCAGGTCGATCTGGACGAGGCGGTCGAGAAGGCGCGCAAGGCGGGCCGCAAGCCGGCGGCCGACGACAGGCGGCCGATCAGCGCCGACCTGATCCCCGAAGAGGAGCCGACGCAGAGCCGCATCCCCGACTGGATGGCCGATGTGCGGATCGGCGGGGGCGGCCAGA
>JAYOFO010000164.1:0-1735 GCA_038117265.1 Rhodospirillaceae bacterium | reverse complement strand
GTCGGGGCCGGCAGCATCGGCGGGCACGGCGGGCGCGGGCGTTGCGGCCGCCGCGGGCGAAGCAGCGGCGTGCTGTGGCATCGGCTTTGCGCCCGCCAGCGAGGGGACGACGCGCGGGCCGGGGAAGACGATGTCGGCAGGTGCTTCGCGCGCGGCGGTCTCGACGATGGCCTGCGCGGTGGCGGGGCTGTCGATCTCGGCCCGCTGGGGTGCGGCCTGTGAGGCTGCGGCCAGTGGCGGCGCCGGCGGTGCCGACGGTGACGGTGCCGACGCCGCGTACGCGAACAGTGGCGCGGCGGCATCGTCGCCCGACAGCATCGCGACCGCGTGTCCGAACACGTCGTCGCCCGACGCCTACTCGAGGATGACGTTGCCCGAGGCCGCGGCGAAGCCGACAGGGCCGCCGAACAGGGCGCCGCCGATCATGCGGGCCGTGCCGCCGATGTCGTCGCCGGTGATCTCGCGATAGATGTTCGAGACCAGCGGGATGTACTGCAGCGGGTTGATAATGTCGAACAGGGTCGACAGGAACTCCGAGGCGTCGATCCCCGGCCCGTCGCCGGTGCCGGGCGTTCGCGCGTCCGGGGAATCCGGGTAGACGAGGAACGGCTCCGCGGGAATCTGGGTTTCGGACACAGCCATGGCGTGAGAACGATTGCAAGCGCGGTGCCACGCCCGCATTCGCCGCCGGTGAAAAATTCTGTTTTGTATTCAGTGATTTGCCCGTGTGCGGACAGTCGCGCACGGACGCCGTTTCGGCGCGCGGTCGGCAGATTCTGCCGGTGCTCAGAACAAATGTCCGCCGCGCGACTTCTTGGTCGCCAGATAGAACGCGTTGTGCTGGTTCGACGGGAAGCTGTGGGACACCCGCTCGGCCACGTCGATTCCCCACTCGGCGAGCGCTGCCACCTTGTCGGGGTTGTTGGTCAGCAGGCGGACCGCGCCGACGCCCAGCTGGCGCAGCATTTCGGAGGCCGGGCGGTAGAGGCGCTCGTCGGCCTCGAAGCCGAGCTGCTCGTTGGCGTCCATCGTGTCGAAACCCTGGTCCTGCAGGGCATAGGCGCGCAGCTTGTTGACCAGCCCGATCCCGCGCCCCTCCTGGGCGAGATACAGCACGATGCCGCTGCCCTGCTTGCCGATCTCGGCGATGGCGCCGCGCAGCTGGTCGCCGCAATCGCAGCGCAGGCTGCCGAGCAGGTCGCCGGTGAAGCATTCGGAGTGGACCCGCACCAGCACGGGCGCGGCGGTGTCGGGCGCGCCGATGATCAGCGCCAGATGCTCGCGCCCGCCGTCGCTGGGCCGGAAGGCGACGATCTCGACATCCTCCTCCAGCGCCAGCGGCACATGGGCGGCGCCGACCCGCTCGAGGGTCCGTGCCTCGATCTCCTGGTAGTTGCGCACATGGTCGAGCTCGACGGTGAGCAGCGATTCGGACTCGGCCCAGGCGGGCAGGTAGGCCATGCGCTCGTCGGGCACCGGGGCGACCACGGCGGCGGGCAGCAGGCAGGCGAGCTTGAGCAGTTCGATCGCGCCGATTTCCGCCGCACCCGGCGCGGTGCCCGAGTCGATTTGCGCAATCGAGATCGCGGCCGGCGGATTCTCGCGCTGCGGGCCGGCCGGGTCCGCCATCATGCGCACCGTCTCGGCCGTGATCCCGCCGGCGAGCGCCAGCCGGACGGCGCCCCCTGGCTCGTCGCTCAGGCCCAGCAAGGCGGCGCGGCGCGCGGTCAGCAGC
>JAYOFO010000163.1:0-1787 GCA_038117265.1 Rhodospirillaceae bacterium | reverse complement strand
CGTACCAGGCCTCGCGGTCGGCCAGCGCCAGCTTGGCGCACTCGACCTGGGTGTGCACGAAGTCGGGGCCGAGCGGGTTCATCGCGGCGACGTCGTAGCCCTGCAGAAGGGCGAGCTGCTGCAGGAAGACCGGACCCTGGCTCCACACGCCGGGCTTGCAGACGGTGTAGCCCGCATAGTCGTAGGTCGCCGGCGCCTCGACCGATGCGCGCCAGGCGGCCATGTCGTCGCCCGCGAGCAGTCCGCCATGGACCTCGCCCGAGGCGTCGAGCCATTGCGTCTCGCGGCAGAACCGGTCGATCTCCTCGGCGATGAAACCCTCGTAGAACACCCGGATCGCCGCATCGACCGTGTCGTCGCGGTCGCCGCCCGCGGCCTCTGCCTCGTCGAGCAGGCGCTGATACGAGTCGGCCAGGACCGGGTTGCGGTGCATGTCGCCGACCCGAGGCACGTTGCCGTGCGGCAGCCAGGTTGCGGCCGATGTCGGCCAGGCGGTGCGGAACAGCTCGGCCACGTTCTCGATGATCGAGCGCATCATCGGCACGACGGCGTAGCCGTCGCGCGCGTAGCCGATCGCGGGCGCGATGACCTCGCGCAGCGGCAACCGGCCATAGTCGCGCAGCATCAGCATCCAGGCGCCGAATGCGCCGGGCACGCACGGCGCCAGCAGGCCGGTGCCGGGGACCAGGTCGAGCCCGAGGTTGCGGAACGCCGCGATCGTCGCGGCGGCCGGCGCCACGCCCTGGCCGCAGATCACTTCCGGTTTCCCCTTGCGCACATCGTACAGGACGATGGGCAGGTCGCCGCCCGGCCCGTTCTGATAGGGATGGACCACCTGCAGGGCGAGGCCCGTGGCGACGGCGGCGTCGAACGCGTTGCCGCCCAGTTCGAGCATGCGCCAGCCCGCCATCGTGGCCAGATAATGGGTCGAGGCGACCATCCCGTGGGTACCCCGAATTTCCGGGCGTGTGGTAAACATGCTGTCGGTGTCTCCGTGCGCTGGTCGACGGACAATACAGTCCGTGTCGGCTGTGCGCCAACAGGGGGACGGCACGGGTGGCCTGAAGGAGGGCCGCTTCGATGATCGAGAATCCGTATCTGATGTTTCTGGGCGATGCGGCCGACCAGCTTGCCGCCAAGACGGCGCACGGCATCGTGCACTGGCGGCGCGACTGGTGCCTCGGCCAGGTCCGGTTGCCGGGGTGCAACGCGGACCTGAAGCTGCCGGACATGACGATCGCCGAGGCCGCCGAAGCCGGTGTGAAGACCTTGATCGTCGGTGTGGCGAACCGGGGCGGCGTCGTCGGCCCCGACTGGGTCGGCCCGATCGTCGCCGCGATCGAGGCGGGCATGGACGTCGCCGCGGGCCTGCACACCCGGCTGGCCGACATTCCCGACATCGCGGCAGCCGCCGATGCGAACGGCCGACGGATTTTCGACGTGCGCCATCCCACCCAGAACTTCCAGGTTGGCACGGGCGAACGCCGGCCCGGCAAGCGCCTGCTGGCGGTGGGGACGGACTGCTCGGTGGGCAAGATGTTCGCCGCGCTCGCCATCGAGCAGGAGATGGCGGGCCGCGGCCATGATTGCGATTTCCGCGCAACCGGCCAGACCGGAATCTTCATCGCCGGGTCGGGGGTGTCGGTCGACGCGGTCGTCTCGGACTTCGTCTCCGGTGCGACCGAATGGCTGGCGCCGGCCAACGATCCGGGCCACTGGGACCTGATCGAGGGGCAGGGCTCGCTGTTTCATCCCTCCTATGCCGGCGTCACCATGGGGCTGGTCCA
>JAYOFO010000162.1:0-1811 GCA_038117265.1 Rhodospirillaceae bacterium | reverse complement strand
TTCGCGATCGCCTATGGCCTGCAGATCATCGGCGCGCTGGTGATCCTGCTGATCGGCCTGCGCTTCGCCGGCTTCTTCGGGCGCCGGATCACGGCGCTGTGCGAGCGCAAGGAGATCGACATCACCCTGTCGCGCCTCGCCGGCAATGTGGTGCGAATCCTGCTCGTGGCGGTCGTGGTGATCATCACGCTGAGCAACTTCGGCATCGACATCGCGCCGCTGGTCGCGCTGGGCGGCGCCGCCGCCCTGGGCCTGTCCTTCGCCATCCAGGGGCCGGTCTCGAACTACGGCGCCGGGCTGGTGATCATCCTGACGCGCCCCTTCGTGGTCGGCGACACGGTGCTGGTGCAGGGGGTGAGCGGCGTGGTCGAGGAGGTGGCGCTGTCGGCCACGACCCTGGCCGGCGAGGACGGCGAGCGGATCACCATCCCGAACCGCAAGATCGTCGGCGAGATCCTGGTCAATTCCGACGATCACCGGATCGTCGAGTCCCAGATCGTGATCGCCGCGGGCAGCGACCCCGAGGCCGCGATCGCGGCGATCGAAGGCGCGTTCGCCGGCTTCCCCGACCTCGCCGAGGGCGGCGATCCGCAGGTCGGTATCCACGATTTCAGCTTCGGCGGGATCGTGCTCGGCCTACGCTACTGGGTGCTCAGCAAGCGCTACTACCGCACCCGCTACGCGGTGAACCGCGCCGCCTACGCCGCGCTCAAGTCGGCGGGGGTCGCGCTGCTCAGCGCCGAGCGCACGGCCATCGTCGCCGCGCCGCCGCCGGTGGGCTGACGGCGGACTGACGCAGGATTGATTTCGCGGACCCGGCACGGGCGTGCCACTCTGGCGGCCGCAGGCAAGGTGGAACGATGGCGTTGCGCAGCAGGAAACCGAGAGAAATCAGGTCGGAGCGGGCGATCGCGACCTTCGGCGCGGGCTGCTTCTGGGGGCCGCAGCAGGTCTACGACCAGGTCGACGGCGTGATCGGCACCTGGGCCGGCTATATGGGCGGCACCAAGAAGAACCCGACCTACGAGGAGGTTTGCCACACCAACACCGGCCATGCCGAGGTCGTGCAGGTGGAGTTCGACCCCCGCACCCTGGCCTACGAGACCCTGCTCGACGTGTTCTGGCATATCCACGACCCGACCCAAATCGACCGGCAGGGTCCGGATGTCGGACGGCAGTACCGCTCGGTGATCTTCTTCCACGACCCCTACCAGGAGCGCGCGGCGCGCGCGTCGAAGGCGGCGCAGGAGGAATTGGGCAAGCATGCCGGGCCGGTGGTCACGGCGATCGAGCCGGCGCGCACCTTCTGGGAAGCCGAGGACTACCACCAGAAATACAACGAGCGGCTGCAGCACCGCAGCTGGCTGTCCAATATCTTCCGGAAGTCGTAGGGGCTAAGGCCCCCGCCGGGCGCGGCGCCTACCCTTGCCGCCTGACTTGCCGCCCCCGTTCCCCTTGGCGGCACGCTGCGGGCGCTTCGTCAGCGCGTCGCGGGTGCGGGCCGCACGGCGTTCGCGAAGCGCGGCCTCGCCGCCCTCGGCCTCGCGCCATGGCGTGCCGTCCAGGTCGGCGCCCATCGCGGCGAGCTCCTGTTCCTCGAGCCGCTTGATCTCGTCGCGCAGGCGCGCGGCCTCCTCGAACTCCAAGTCGGCGGCCGCCTCGCGCATCCGCGCCTCGAGCTCGCCGATATAGGTCTGTAAATCCTTGCCGACGAGGTGCGGGGTCTCGTCGTCGTCGATGGTGACCTGCACCCGGTCGCGCTCGAACACGGAATCGAGGATGTCGGAGATGTTCTTGCGCACCGATTCCGG
>JAYOFO010000161.1:0-1827 GCA_038117265.1 Rhodospirillaceae bacterium | reverse complement strand
AGTCGCGCACCGAGCCGTCGATGAAGATCGTGTAGCCCGCCACATGGTCCAGCGCGTCGGCCTCGGAAATGTGGCGGCCGCCCTTGCCGATGATCGCGGTGAACTCGCCCTCGAAATCGTAATGGTCCGACACCTTGGGGCGCACCATCGCCTCGGCATGGCCGGTCAGCGTGTTCGAGGACCGCATGAAGAGCTGCAGCTCGGTAGGCAGCGCGTTGTTGGTCTCGCTCACATGGTCCTTGTAGTTGAGGCCGGCGGCGAAGATCTTGTCCGGGTCGGGTATGACCGGCAGGAACGTCACGTCGGGCAGGACCGTGTCGGGGTAGGCCGACATCGCCGCCTGCCCCAGCGATTCCAGTTCGCCCGCCGCGATGGCCGCGCGCATGGTCGCGTGGGGACCGCGCTTGCCGAGGTCGACGACCCCGTCCTCGCGCACCAGGCCCCAAGTCTCCCGGCTGTCGCCGGCCACATAGCTGATGAATTTCATGGCATTGCTCCTCGTGCGCCTGGCTTCTTCGGCCTATTTCTCGTCCACAATGTCGACGGCCAGCGTCCCGACCTGCGAGACCTCGACCTCCAGATGGTCGCCGCCCTTCATCCACAGCGGCGGGGTGCGGCCCGCCCCGGCGCCCGCCGGCGAGCCCGTGGCGACCACGTCGCCGGGCAACAGCGGCGTGATCTTCGACAGGTACGAGATGATGTAGGGGATGTCGAAGATCAGCAGATCCGCGCCCGCATCCTGCACCACCTCGCCGTTGAGGCGCGTGGTGACGCGCAGCTTCGCGGGGTCGGGAATCTCGTCGGCCGTGGTCATCACCGGGCCCATCGGGCCGGTGGCGACGAAGTTCTTGCCCGCCGTCACCGAGTGCTTCTGGAAGTCGCGGACCGAGCCGTCGACCATGATCGTGTAGCCGGCGACGTAGTCCAGCGCCTCGGCCTCCGACACGTGGCGGCATTCGCGGCCCATCACCACCGAGATTTCGCCCTCAAAGTCGAGGCACTCAGAGACCTTCGGGCGGATCATGGTGCCCCCGTGGGGGATCAGCGTGCTGTTAGCCTTGATGAACAGCGACAGGTTCTCGGGCATCGAATGCCCCATCTCCTCGACATGGTCCTTGTAGTTGCGCCCGGCGCAGAAGACATGCGCGGGGTCGGGGATCGTCGGCAGGTAGGCGATGTCGGCGAGATTCGCGTTGGGGCTCTCGCCCGCCGCCGCCTGCCCCGCCGCCATCAGCGCGCCCGCCGCGATCGCCGCCTTCAGGCTCGCATGCGGGCCGCGCCCGCCCAAATCGACCACGCCGTCGCCCACCACCAGGCCCCAGGTGGCGCGCGCACCGTCGAGGTAACTCACGAACTGCATGGAACTCTCCCCCCGAATTCGAAGGAAGGAGCATATCCGCTGGCCGGCCGGCAACCAAGCGGGCGCGAGAGGCGCTAGACCCCGTCCGTCAGGTCCGGCCAGAGCCGCGCGGCGCCGCGCCCGACCACGTGGCGGCCCAGCGCATCGGCCCAGGCCTGCTCGGTGCCGAACTCCGCGCGCCACGACCACAGCCGGCGTGTCAAATGATGCAGCCGGTGCTCCTCGGTGAAGCCGATGGCGCCGTGCACCTGGTGGGCGACCGTGGCCGCCTTGCCCGCCGCCTCGCCGGCGCGGATCTTGGCCGCCGCGACGGCGGGAAACGGATCGCGGTTGCCGCTGTCCATCACCGCGCAGGCGGCCCGTGCCGCCGCCTCGGCCGCCGCGCTCTCGCCCGCCAGCACGGCGAGTTGCTGCTGGATCGCCTGGAACCGGCCGATGGGCCGGCCGAACTGCACCCGGTCGTTGGC
>JAYOFO010000160.1:0-1911 GCA_038117265.1 Rhodospirillaceae bacterium | reverse complement strand
CGCCGCGGTCGGGATCGGCGCGGACGAAATGTCCGTCCGACAGCTCGATCAGCCGAGGGCTGCTGCTGCCGTCAATGGTGAATGGCGCGGGCCATGCCGCCGGGTCGGACGCGCGGCCCTCCATCAAACCGGTCAGGTCCAGCTTACGCGCGATATTGGGTTCCGGCACGGCCGACAGCAGCGCACGCGTGTAGGGATGGGCGGGGTTCTTGAAAAGACGCTCGCTGGGTGCGAGCTCCACGAGGCGGCCCGCGCACATCACGGCGATCCGGTCGGCGATGTAATCGACCACGGCTAGGTTGTGGCTGATGAACAGGTAGGTCAGGCCGAGTTCGGACTGCAGGTCCTTCAGCAGGTTCAGAATCTGGGCCTGGATCGACACGTCCAACGCGCTGACCGGCTCGTCGCAGATCAGCAGGTCGGGCTTGAGCGCCAGCGCGCGCGCGATGCCGATGCGCTGGCGCTGGCCGCCGGAGAAGCTGTGCGGATAGCGGTTGAGGAAGCGCGGGTCGAGACCGACGAGGCGCATTAGCTCGCGCACCGTGTCGGCCCGGCTCCTGGCGTCGCCGATCTCATGGATGACCAGCGGTTCGGAAATGATGTCGAACACAGTCATGCGCGGATTCAGCGAGCCGAACGGGTCCTGGAACATGAACTGGACCTTGCGCCGGAATTCCTTCAGCTCGCGGCCCTTGAGGCCGAGGATATCGACCGGCGCGTCGCCGTCGTAATATGTGATGGCGCCGGTGTCGGTTGTCAGCGCGCGCATGATGAGCTTCGAGGTGGTGGTCTTTCCGCAGCCGGACTCACCGACGAGGCCGAGGCATTCGCCGCGCGCGATCTCGAAGCTGACGTCATCGACCGCGAGGACCCTCCGGGATTCGCGCGTGCCGAAGAAGCTGCCCTTGCGGATCTCGAACTCCTTACTAAGGTGCTCGACCTTCAGCAGAGGCGCGCCCTTCTCACCGCGCGCCTGTCCCAGCTCGGGCTTGAGCATGTTGCCCGCCTCGGCCTTGACCTCGCGCAGGGGCACCAGCCGCTCGCCCTCGGCCAGGTCGAAGCGCGGCACGGCGTTGAGCAGCGCCTTCAGGTAGGGGTGCTCCGGCTTGGTGAAGATATCCTCGACCGAACCCGTCTCCATGACATGGCCGCGGAACATAACCACCACCTCCTCGGCCACATTGGCGACGACACCTAGGTCATGGGTGATCATCAGAACGGCCATGTTCAGCTCGGACTGGAGGTCCTTGATAAGCTTCAGAATCTGCGCCTGAATGGTCACGTCTAGCGCTGTGGTTGGCTCGTCCGCGATCAGCAGCGCCGGGCGGCATACAAGCGCCATGGCGATCATGGCGCGCTGGCGCAGACCGCCGGACAGTTCGAACGGATAGGTCTTCATGGCGCGCGGCGGTTCGGGGAAGCCAACCAGGCGCAGCATGTCGGTCGCGAGCTCGCGGCCCGTCGGCTTGTCCACGTCGCGGTGCAGGTGTAGCGCCTCGCAGATCTGGTCGCCTACCGTGTGCAGCGGCGACAGCGAGATCATCGGCTCCTGAAAAATCATCGAGATGCGCCCGCCGCGGATCGAGCGCATACGCGCGCTGTCGCGCGGCAGCTGTGCGAGATCGACCGGCGTGCCGTCGCCATCGGGGTCGGTGAACAGGATCTGTCCGCCGGCAATGGTGCCGATGTTCGGCAGGATGCCCATGATCGCCTGGCTGCAGACGGACTTGCCGGAACCGGATTCACCCACCAGCGCCGTGGTACCGCCCGCGCGGATGCGGAAGGATACCCCGTCTACGGCGCGAACTTCCTCGCCATGGATGGTGAAATCGACCTTCAGGTCACGTACGTCGAGAAGGTTGCTCATCGCCGCCAGTCCGCTGGATTGCCCCAGCCGCTGAGTGCGGCCGG
>JAYOFO010000159.1:0-1964 GCA_038117265.1 Rhodospirillaceae bacterium | reverse complement strand
CAGGGTTGGCCCGGGACCGGCCGCTGCCGTCGGTCGCCGGCGGCTGCCAGGGCGGGCCGAACACGGCGTCGGGCACCTTGCCGCGCCAGGGCTCCAGCAGGGCCAGCTCGACGCCCGCGGGCGGGCCGGCGGGTGCCATGTCGGAACCGGAGAACATGCTGGCGGTCCGCGCATAGCCGCCGTGCAGCAGGGCCTTGTTGATCCACTCGAAGTCGAAGGCCAGGGTCAGTGCCTCGCGCACGCGCGGGTCGGCGAACTTTGCGCGGCGCAGGTTGAAGGTGAGCGCGTTCAGGCCCGACGGGGTGCCCGTGTCCAGCACGGCCAGGTCGACCTGGCCGTCGGCGATGGCTGGGATGTCGTACTGGGTGGCCCAGCGCGCGGCATCGCCCTCGAAGCGGAGGTCGTAATTGCCTGCCTTGAACGCCTCGAGCGCGATCGAGGCGTCGCGGAAATAGTCGAACCGAATCTCGTCGAAATTGTGCTGGCCGGCATTCACGGCAAGCCCGTCGCCCCAGTAGCCGGGGTTGCGGCGGAAGGCGATCACGCGGCCCGGCTCGACGCTCTCCGCCGTGTAGGGCCCGCTCGCCAGCGGCGCCTCGAGGGTCGTCACGCCGAAGTTGCGGCCCTCCCACCAGGCGCGCGACAGGATCGGCATGAAGCCGGCGATCAGCAGCGGCAGCTCGCGGTCCGACGTGTCGGCGAAGGTGAAGCGCACCCGGCGCGGGCCCGTCTTGGCGACCGCGGCGACGCGCGCCCAGGTCGCCCGCGCGTTGGGCAGGCCGTTCTCCTTGAGCGTCTGCCAGCTGAAGATCACGTCGTCGACCGTCACCGGCGTTCCGTCCGAGAAGCGGGCCTCGGCGCGCAGGGCGAATTCCACCCAGGCGCGGTCGTCGGGCATCTCGATGGTCTCGGCGAGCAGGCCATAGAGCGAGAAGGGCTCGTCGCGGCTGCGCGTGGCCAGCGTCTCGAAATAGATGCCGAACCCGTGATGGATGCCCGCGGCGGGCTTTCCCTTGACGATGTAGGGGTTGAGCGAATCGAACGCGCCGAGGGCGTGCAGGCGCAGTGTGCCGCCGCGCGGTGCGCGCGGGTTCACATAGTCGAAGTGGGTGAAACCGGCAGCGTATTTCGGCACGCCGAGCATGGCGATCGCGTGCGCGGGCTCGGCATTCGCGGGCGCCGGCGCGGCGGCGAACGCCAGCACCCCCAGCGTCCAGAGTGCGGCGGCAAGACGGCGGGCGTTGCGGTGGCGCATGCGCGACTCAATCTTTGGGGGCAGGAGGTGGTCCGGGCCCGAATATACTGGGCCCGGCGATTCGAAACCGCGCCGGGTTGCGCGCCGGGCCGCGCAGGGTCTCGATGAAGCCGACCAGCGAGGTCAGGGGCGTGCGCAACTCGTGGCTGACATTGGCGACGAAGTCGGCGCGCATGCGCTCGCCCCGCCGCTGCGCCGTGACGTCGCGCATCAGGATCAGCGCGCGGGCGTCGTCCTCGCTGCCGGTGTCCGCATGGATCGGCTCGACGCGCGCCTCGAAGGTCTGGTCGACCCGGTCGGTGAAGGTGAACTCGACAATGCGTGCCGCCTTGCCGGCGAGGACGTCGGCGACCGCCGCGAGGATGCCCGGCTGGCGGATCACCGACGACAGGTCGCGCCCGGCCAGGTCGTTCACGCCATGGCGGCCCTCCAGGAGCGCGCGCGCCGCCGCGTTTACATAGACGAGGCGCGCCTGGGAATCGAGAGTGACCAGCGGGTCGGGGAGCGCGTCGAACAGCGTCCGGGCGGCGCGCAGCCCGTCGCGCAGCTGCCTGCGGTCGCGGCCCCAGCTGCGTTCGAGGCGCAGCAGCGGGGCGGCGACATCGGCCAGCGGCCCGACCTCGATCGAAAGGTCGTCCACCGCCTCGCTCTCGGGCGGCCGGTCGATCAGCCGGTCGAGCCGGCGCGCGATCCGCGCGACCCACAGCAG
>JAYOFO010000158.1:0-2023 GCA_038117265.1 Rhodospirillaceae bacterium | reverse complement strand
ACGCCCTTGGCGCCCAGCGGGTTGGCCGGCGACGGCACCTCGTGGAAGTCGACGTCGAAGCTCGGCAGGTCGGCCGCGCGCGGCATGGCGTAGTCCATGAACGAGCCGGTCAGCAGCTGGCCCGTCGCGCGGTCGTAGACGATCTCCTCGCGCAGCGCCTGGCCATAGCCCTGCCCGATCCCGCCATGCACCTGGCCGTGGACGATGGGCGGGTTGATCACCCGCCCGCAGTCGTCGACGGCGGCGTAGCGATCGACCGTGACCGCGCCGGTGTCGGGATCGACCTCGACCTCGCAGATCTGGCACCCGTTCGGGAAATATTGATCCGGGGCGTCGAATTCCTCCTCGCTGTCGAGGGTCTCGGGCACGCCTTCCGCAGTTCCCTCGACCGCCAGCGTGCGCACCTGCGCGGCCAGGTCGAGCAGCCCGATCTCGCGGTCCGTTCCCGCCACGCGAAAGCCGCCGTCGGCGAACTCGATGTCGGCGACGGCCGCCTCGAGCAGGTGTGCGGCGGCCCGCCGGCCCTTCTCGATCACGGTGTCGCAGGTGAGCACGATGGCCGAGCCGGCCATGGTCATCGAGCGCGAGGCGATGGTGGCGATGCCCAGCGGCGCGGTCGCGCTGTCGCCCTGGCGCAGGCGCACCCGGTCGAACGGCAGGCCGAGCCGGTCGGCGATCACCTGCACGAAGCTGGTCTCGTGCCCCTGCCCCTGGCTCTGGGTCGCGACGACCAGGTCGACCCCGCCATCGGCGGCGAACTCGATGCGGCTTCCCTCGCGGGGGAAGCCGCCGATGCACTCCATGTAGGTGGCGATGCCGCGCCCGCGAAGCTTGCCGTTGGCCTCGCTGGCGGTGCGGCGCGCTTCGAACCCGTCCCAGTCGGCGAGCGCGAGCGCCTTGTCGAGCACGGCTTCGAACTCGCCGGAGTCATAAACCCGTCCGACCGGCGTCTCGTAGGGCATCCAGTCGGGCGGGATCATGTTGCGCCGGCGCAGCGCCAGCGGGTCGTGGCCGGTCTCGCGCGCGGCCTGGTCGACCAGCCGCTCGACCACGTAGGACGCCTGCTCGCGGCCCGCGCCGCGATAGGGCCCGACCGATTGCGTGTGGGTGACGACGAGGCGCACGTCGATGTCGACGATGGGCGTCTTGTAGACCAGCGGCAGGCCGTTGGGCGTGTTGCGCAGCGGCATGCCGGTGCCGTTGCACGCGTAATAGGCACCCATATTGTCGTCGATGGCGACGCGCAGCGCAGTGAAGTTGCCCTCTCCGTCCAGCGCCAGCGCCGCCTCGATCACCGCGTCGCGGGCGTGGGAATCGCCGAGAAAGTGTTCGGCCCGGGTGCCGGTCCACTTGACCGGGCGGTCGAGCGCGCGCGCGGCGAACAGGATCGCGATGTCTTCCGGGAACGGCTGTTCCTTGACGCCGAAGCCGCCGCCGACATCGCCCATCAGCACGCGCATGCGCGAGCGCTCGATGTCGAATACCTGGTCGCACAATATCTCCATGAAGTACTGCACGCCCTGGCCCGAGGCCGTGATCGTGTACTTCCCCTCGCCGCGCCCATCCCACTGCGCGATGCTGGTGCGCGGCTCCATCGGGTTGGCCAGCAGCCGGTTGTTGACCAGGGTCAGCCGGGTGACGTGGGCGGCCGCGGCGAACGCCGCGTCGGCGGCCTCCCGGTCGCCCTTGTGCCAGACCTGCCCGATGTTGCCCGGCGCGTCGTCCCACACGGTGGGCGCGCCCGGCGCCAGCGCGTCGGCCAGGGTGACGGCGGCGGGCCGTTCGGCGATGTCGAGTTCGACCAGTGCCGCCGCGTCCTCGGCCTGCGCCCGGGTCTCGGCCACCACCATGACGACCGCCTCGCCCACATGGCGAACCTTTCCCTGGGCCAGACCGGGCCGCGGCGTGTGCAGCGGCGGCGTCGCAATCTGGGCCGCCTGGTAGCGCGCCCAACGCGCGACGATGTGGCCGACCCCGGCGGCGTCGAGGTCCGCGCCCGTGAACACGCCGACGACCCCCGGCG
>JAYOFO010000157.1:0-2055 GCA_038117265.1 Rhodospirillaceae bacterium | reverse complement strand
GAACAAGGATGCGGCCAAGGTCTACAAGGACCAGAAGATCGACATCAAGACGCTGTCGGCGCGCATCGCCCACGTGATGGAGTCCTCGTTCGGCGGCCGGCGCCTGGTCGTCTTCTCCGGCGGCGCGGCCAAGGGCACCGAGGCGGTCTACGACGAGATCCGCCAGCTGCGCGACGGCGGCGCGAACGGCTCGATCATCGGCCGCAACTCGTTCCAGCGCTCGCGCGCGGACGCGCTCGACTTGCTGGGCAACATCATCAAGATTTACCAGGGCAAGTTCTGAGCGGCAGCGCCCGCAGGGACACCGCCATGACCGACCGGGCGGATGACGGGACGGACGACGGGGCGGCGCGCTGCCGCCTCTACCTGATCTCGCCGCCCGACCTGTCGGGCGACAGGCTAGACGCGTTTGCCGGCGCGCTCGAGGAGGCCCTGTCGGCGGGCGACGTCGCCTGCCTGCAGCTCCGCCTGAAGGGAGCGGCAGAGGCGCCCGCCCCCGACGCCGAGATCCGGCGCGCGACGGCGCGGCTGATGCCGATCGCGCATGCCCATGAGGTGGCGTTCATCCTCAACGACCGGCCCGACCTGGCCGCCGAGCTGGGCTGCGACGGGGTGCATGTCGGCCAGGACGACACCCCCTATGACGAGGCGCGCCGGCTGCTCGGGCCCGATGCCATCGTCGGCGTGACCTGCCACGATTCCCGCCACCTGGCGATGGAGGCGGCCGAGGCCGGCGCCGACTATGTCGCCTTCGGCGCCTTCTTCGAGACCGGCACCAAGGCGCCCAAGTCGCGGGCGCACACCGACATCCTGGCCTGGTGGTCGGAGCTGACCGAGGTGCCGTGCGTGGCCATCGGCGGGATCACCGCCGGGAATTGCGTCCCGCTAGTCGCGGCCGGCGCGCATTTCCTCGCCGTCTCGGCCGGCGTGTGGGCTTATCCCGAGGGGCCGGCGGCGGCGGTGCGGGCGTTTAATGAGGTCTGCGCGTAGGCGCCACTGGAAAACCCGCGCCCCACCTGCTACAGACCGCGCCGCAACACCCAACAGCGACGCAAGACCACCATGAAGATCGACGGCAACGCTATCCGCCCCGGCAATGTGATCGAACACCAGGGCCGCCTCTGGCGCGCGGTGAAGACCCAGCACGTGAAGCCCGGCAAGGGCGGCGCGTTCCTGCAGGTCGAGCTCAAGGACATCCGCGACGGGACCAAGCTGAACGAGCGCTTCCGCTCGTCGGAATCGGTCGAGCGCGTGCGCCTCGACCAGAAGGAGTACCAGTTCCTATTCTCCGACGGCGACAGCCACACCTTCATGGACCAGGAAACCTACGAGCAGATCACCGTGGGCGCCGACACGATCGACGACGAACAGGCGCGCTTCCTGCAGGACGGCATGATCGTCCAGATCGAGTCCTACGAGGATGAGCCGATCGGCGTCGAGCTGCCCGAGCGGGTGGTCCTGGCCATCGTCGAGGCGGACCCGGTGGTGAAGGGCCAGACCGCCACCTCTTCCTACAAGCCGGCCATGCTCGAGAACGGGGTGCGCATCATGGTGCCGCCGCACATCGAGTCCGGCACCCGGGTCGTGGTCAACACCGCCGACGCGACCTACGCCGAGCGCGCCCGGGACTAGCTCCAACACTGGCGGCGCACTGCGCGCCCGAAGGGTACCGCTCATGCGCCCCCCGATCATCAACGTCATGGACAAGGCCGCCCGCCGGGCCGGGCGCGACCTGTCGCGCGACTTCGGCGAGGTCGAGCAGCTCCAGGTCTCGCGCAAGGGCGCGGCCGACTTCGTCTCGGCCGCCGACCGCCGGGCGGAGGAGACGCTGCACTACGAGCTGATGCGCGCGCGGCCCGATTTCGGCTTCCTCGGCGAGGAGGGCGGCAAGAAGGAGGCGGGCGACGGGGTGCACCGCTGGATCGTCGACCCGCTGGACGGCACGACCAACTTCCTGCACGGCCTGCCGCACTTCGCCATCTCGATCGCGCTCGAGGAGCGCGGCCAGATCGTCGCCGGCATCGTCTACGAGCCGCTCAGCGACGACATCTACTG
>JAYOFO010000156.1:0-2191 GCA_038117265.1 Rhodospirillaceae bacterium | reverse complement strand
GGCGCAGCGGCAGCTCGCCCGGCAGCGGGGTCTCGTCGACCTCCGCCGGCCGCACGTCGTCGGCCGCGATGCCGACCTGCGCCAGCAGGTCGCACCGGCGCGGCGAGGCCGATGCGAGGACGAGGCGCGCGCTCATTGCGTGCGCTCCTTGAAATGGTTCGGGTTCGGGAACGGCGTCGCTGGCCGAACGGCGATAAGTCCGGCCGGGATCACGTGGCTATTTGAAGCGGAACGTAATGCGCCCCTTGGTCAGGTCGTAGGGCGTCATTTCCACATTCACCTTGTCGCCGGCGAGAACGCGGATACGGTGTTTGCGCATCTTGCCGGCGGTGTGCGCAAGGACTTCGTGGCCGTTGTCGAGCTCGACGCGAAACATCGCGTTCGGCAGGACCTCGGTCACGGTGCCGGAGAATTCAAGCAGGTCTTCTTTCGCCATACTCTCGGTCGCGGTGTTGAATCTGGGGCCGTGGCGTCACGGGTTGGCGCAAGCAACCCGAAAACATGCCGCGTTTCAAGCGTTTTCCCAACTCCCACCAATCTTCGCTGCTGCCTACAGCGGTCGGTCGGGCGAGGGAAACCGCTGTTTGATGCGCTCGAACAGCGCATCGCGCACGTCGCGATACGCCTGCAGACGCACCTCGCGCGAGCCATCGATGTCGGCCGGATGCATGAGCGGCCAGTGCTCGACATCGCACGCCAGGGTGCGCGTGAACTCGAGCGCGCGATGCCGCGCCTGCGGCGTGAAGGTCACGATCAGGTCGAGCGAGGCGTCGGGCAGATCCTCGAACGTCTTGGGGCGATGGCCGGAGACGTCGAGGCCGATCTCCTGCATCACCGCGACGACGAACGGATCGACCTCCTCCTCGTTCACGCGCATACCGGCGCTGTCGACATAGACCCGGTGCCCGAGCAGATGTTTCATGATCGCCTCGGCCATCACCGAGCGGATGGAGTTGCGGTCGCAGGCGAACAGGACGCTTCCGGGAAGGCTTCGCATCGTCATGCCCGGATGTGCAGCGCGCAGATGAGGGTGAACAGCCGACGCGCGGTGTTGTGGTCGATGGCGACCCGGCCGGCGAGCAGTTCGCGCAGATGCGCGGAGCCCTCGTCGTGGAGACCGCGCCGGCCCATGTCGAGCGCCTCGATCTGCGTGGGCGAAGCGCTGCGGATCGCCTCGTAATAGCTTTCGCAGACCGTGAAATAGTCCTTGATGGTCTTGCGGAACGGCGTCAGCGGCAGCGGCAGGGTCGCCGACCGGCGCCCGTCCTGGGTCGCGATATCGAACAGAAGTTGGCGGCCCTGGGCGCGCAGCGTGAGCGCAAAGGGCCCCTCGGCCGCACCGAAATGCGCCGCATCGGGCGCGAACTCGTTGCTCTCGACCAGGTCGTAGATGGCGACCTGGATCTCGCGCTCGACGTCGGGGTGGTAGCGCACGACCCCGGGATTGTCGATCTCGACGCGGGCGATCCGGTTACGCGCGTCGGTCATGGCGGGGGCGCCGGCGTCAGTCCGACCCGGAACGGCTTCCGTCCGGGTCATCGAGGCGCACCGTCACGGCGCGGGCATGGGCATCCAGCCCCTCGGCGCGCGCCAGGGTGACCGCCGGCGCGGCAAGGCGTGCGAAGCTCTCGGCATCGGCCGAGAACATCGAGGTCCGCTTCATGAAGTCGGGCACGCCCAGCCCCGAGGAGAAGCGCGCCGTGCGCGCCGTCGGCAGGACGTGGTTCGGACCGGCCAGATAGTCGCCCAGCACCTCGGGCGCGTGGGCGCCCAGGAAGATGGCGCCGGCATTGTTCACCCGGTCGGCTAGCGCGGCCGCGCGCGGACTGGCAAGCTCCAGATGCTCGGGCGCGATCCGGTCGATCAGCGGCAGGGCGTCGGCCAGGTCGTCGACGATGACGATCGCGCCGTATCGCGCCCAGCTGGCGGCCGCGATGTCGCGGCGCGGCAGTTCGGCGAGCTGGCGCCCGACCTCGGCCGCGACCGCGTCGGCATAGCCCGCATCGTCGGTGATCAGGATCGATTGCGCGCTGGTGTCGTGCTCGGCCTGGCTCAACAGGTCGGCCGCGATCCAGGCCGGGTCGGTCACGGCATCGGCGACCACCAGGATCTCCGACGGCCCCGCGATCATGTCGATCCCCACGACGCCGAAGACCTGGCGCTTGGCCTCGGCCACATAGGCGTTGCCCGG
>JAYOFO010000155.1:0-2253 GCA_038117265.1 Rhodospirillaceae bacterium | reverse complement strand
GCCATGGCGAAGATGATCGGGTTGTCGGCCATCGACTTGACCATCTTCTTGGTCACCGCGCCGGCGACCGACAGGCCGAAGAAGACGTCCGCCCCCTCCATCGCCTCTTCCAGGGTGCGCGCCTTGGTCTGCACGGCGTGGGCCGACTTCCACTGGTTCATGCCGTCGGTGCGGCCCTGGTAGATGACGCCGCGGCTGTCGCACAGGATCGCCTGGTCGTGGGGCAGGCCCATCGCCTTGATCAGCTCGATGCACGCGATCGACGCCGCGCCGGCGCCGTTGACCACCACGGTGATGTCCTTGAGGCTGCGGCCGGTCAGGTCGAGCGCGTTGATCAGCCCGGCCAGCGAAACGATCGCCGTGCCGTGCTGGTCGTCGTGGAAGACCGGAATGTCCATCGTCTCGCGCAGGCGCTGCTCGATGATGAAGCATTCGGGCGCCTTGATGTCCTCGAGGTTGATGCCGCCGAAGGTCGGGCGCAGGAAGCGCACGCAGTTCACCACCTCGTCGACGTCCTCGCTCTCGACCTCCAGGTCGATGGCGTCGATGTCGGCGAACCGCTTGAACAGGACCGACTTGCCCTCCATCACCGGCTTCGAGGCGAGCGCGCCGATGTTGCCCAGGCCGAGAACGGCCGTGCCGTTCGAGATGACGGCGACCAGGTTGCCGCGCGCGGTGTAGTCGTAGGCATCGTCGGCGTTGTCGTAGATCTCCATGCACGGGGCGGCGACACCGGGGGAGTAGGCGAGCGAGAGGTCGCGCTGCGTGGTCAGCGGCTTGGTGGCGTTGACCTCGATCTTTCCGGGTTTCCCGGTGCGGTGCATGTGCAGCGACTCGATGTCGAGCTGGGAAAGCTTGCGCTGGCCGTCCTTCGATTTATCGGGCATGGGGTGTCTCGGCCGTATCGGCAATCAGGGGTTGGAATTCCGAGCGTGACCGCGCGCAGTGCGCGCGTCAAGCAATCGCGATATCCCCCGGTTTCGCGCGCCGTGGGTATCGGCGCACCTGGACGCGACGTATATGATGAGGGCCTGCCATGTCCGCGCCCGCAACCGCCAGTCCTGCCGCCTCGTCCCCGGCCGCCGCCGCGTCGCCGATGCTTGCCCAGTGGCAGGCGGTCAAGGCGTCGTATCCCGACTGCCTGCTGTTCTACCGGATGGGCGATTTCTACGAGCTGTTCTTCGACGATGCGGTCGCCGCCGCGGCAGCCCTCGACATCGCGCTGACCAAGCGCGGCCAGCACGAGGGCGAGCCTGTGCCCATGGCGGGCGTGCCCGTGCATGCCGCCGAGCAATACCTGCCGCGCCTGATCCGGGCCGGCCACCGGGTCGCGGTCTGCGAGCAGATGGAGGGCCCCGCCGATGCGAAGAAGCGCGGCTCGAAATCGATCGTGCGGCGGGACGTGGTGCGCGTCATCACCCCGGGCACGCTGAGCGAGGACACGCTGCTCGATGCGCGCCGGCACAATTACCTCGCGGCCTGCGCCGAGGTGCGCGAGGCGTTCGGCCTCGCCTGGCTCGACATGTCGACCGGCGAGGTCTGGATGCAGTCGATCCCGGGCGGCCGTGAAGAAAAGGGTGGCCGCGCCAACCTGCTGGCCGCCGCGCTCGCGCGGATCGCACCGGGCGAGCTGCTCGTCCCCGACCGGCTGACCGGGCGCGACGATCTCGCGCCGCTCTGGTCCGACATGGCCGACGCCCTGACGCCGCTGCCGGCCAGCCGGTTCGACTCCGCGAACGCCGAGGCGCGCCTGTGCGCGGCCTATGGCGTGGGCACCCTCGACGCGTTCGGCGCTCCCGAGCGGGCCGAGATCGCGGCCGCGGGCGCACTGCTCGACTATCTCGCGCTGACCCAGGTCGGCCGCATGCCGCGCCTGGCGCGCCCGCACCGCCTGCCGCCGCCGGGTGCCGCCGGGGCGGTGATGGAGATCGACGCGGCGACGCGGCGCAACCTCGAACTCGCCCAGACGCTCGGCGGCGAGCGCCGGGGCTCGCTGCTCTGGGTGATCGACCGGACCGTGACCGGCGCCGGTGCGCGGCTGCTCGCGGACCGGCTGGCCGCGCCGCTGACCGATGTCGCCGCGATCGAGGCGCGGCTCGACGCGGTCGCCTTCCTGGTCGACGATCAGGGTTGCCGGACCGATGTCCGCGAGGCCCTGCGTGCCGCGCCCGATATCGAGCGGGCGTTGTCGCGCCTAACGCTGGGCCGCGGCGGGCCGCGTGACCTGGCCGCGATCCGCACCGGGCTGGAGGC
>JAYOFO010000154.1:0-2265 GCA_038117265.1 Rhodospirillaceae bacterium | reverse complement strand
CCGATCAGGAACAACAGGAAGACCACGCCGAACTCGGCGAGCACGCGCACGCTCTCGACGTCGGTGATCGTGACGTAGCCCAGCACCGGCAATTCCGCGACGAACACACCGAGCCCGTGCGGGCCGATCGTGACCCCGGCAAGCAGGAACCCGAGGACCGGACTGATCCGCGCGCGCTGGGCCAGCGGCACGAGGATCGCCGCGATCGCCAGGAAGACGACGACTTCACGCAGGAACGGGACGGCGGTGTCGTGCATCTCGATTGGCGCCTACGGGGCGCGCGTCGTCCTAACCGTGATAGTGGTCGGCGATGGTGGTGCCTTCCTCGACATAGACCGTCTTCTGCTCGCCGGCGGGACGTCCCTCGTTCAGGGTCGTCAGCATCCAGTCCGCCATCGCGGGATAGATCTCGGCCGCGACCTCGCCCATCGGATGGAAGATGCCCTCGTAGAGCCAGAGCTCGCTGTAGTTCGGCAGGTTGGCGCGGAAGGTGGCGATGTCGTCGGGCGTGCACAGCTCGTCCATGTCGCCCGCGACCAGCAGGTGCGGCTTGTCGAGCCGCTTGGCCACGTCGGGCAGATGATCGTGGGTCTGCATGTGCGCGTCGAACGCGTCCTCGTCGGTGTAGCCCGTCATGTACATGAAGATGCGTTTGAAGTTGGGCTGGGCCTGCTCGAAGATGATGTCGAAGGTGCCGACATTGGCCATCTGGCCGACGACCGCCTTGACCCGCGCATCGTGGGCACCAACCTGCACGCCCCAGCGCGAGCCCATGGACATGCCCATCACGCCGATCCGGTCCACGTCGACGTCGTCGCGCGCGGCAAGCCAGTCGATCACGGCGGCGGCGGCCTGCTGGTAATTGTCGGCGGTCAGCCAGGTGGCGTTGAAGTTGCACTCGCCCTGCCCCGGCCCGTCCATGGCACAGACGTTCATGCCACGCTGGGTGTAGTCGTTGTCGAAGGGGTTGGCGACGTCTTCCTTGAGCGCGTCCATGCCCGGCAGGATCAGCACCGTCGGCTTGGGTCCCTTGCCCGGCGCCTTGTGGAACACGGCATGGGTCTTCTGGCCGTCGCCGAACGCGGGCGAGACCTTCTCCATGGTGCCGTTCGACAGCGCGATCAGCTTGTCATAGTTGCGATACAGCCCCTCGTAGCACTCGTCCTTGTGCGGGTTGCGGTGGACCGGCACCAAGTGCTGGGCGCGCCCGAAACAAAGCGCAGCGCGGTGATAGAGGCGGCGCGCGGTGACCAGCCGGCCCTTGGCCTCGGCCTCCTTGGCCATCTTCTCCAGGACCACGGCGCGCTTCTTCCAGGCCTTGGGAAACGAACGCCGGCCGGTGACCTTGGTATAGACCGCGTTCAGGTCCTGCATCGCGAAGCCGCGCCCGACGCGCGTGCCCATGATGCCCGGATGCAGTACATCCTCGTTGTCGGACAGCATCAGGAAATTGTCGAAGATCCAGCCCTGATCGGCACGCAGCTGCGGTTTCGCCATGTCTCGTTTCTCCCCCTCGTTCGCCGCGGACGGCGATTTTTCCAATAAGACAATTGCCTTCTTACCGTTCCCGCGGGCGCGGCGCCACCGGCTTGGGCGCGCGATCGCAACGCGCCATAATCGCGTCGGCAACGGCACAGCACGGGAGTCACGACATGGCCAGCGTAGACGAAATCCGGCTCGAGGCGGAGGCGCCGGTCGCCACGGTCACGATCGACTGCCCCGACGACTGGAACCGGCTGAACCCGGTCTCGCTGAAACGCCTCGGCGAGATCGTTGGGAGCCTGCGCGATTCGGCCGACATCCACGCCGTGATCTTCACCGGCGCCGGCGACGAGTGGTTCTCCGCCGGCCTGATGAATGCCGAGATTCGCGCCGGCATGACCAAGGACGACGTCATAGACTATGTCGTCACCGCGAACCGCATCTTCGACGAGCTGGAGGCGCTGCCGCAGATCACGATCGCGGCGATCAACGGCAAGATCATGGCGGGCGCATCGGAACTGGCGCTGGCCTGCGACATCCGGATCGCCGGCGAACATTCGACCCTGATGCTGCCCGAGGCGCGCTGGGGCGGCTTCCCCGGTGCCGGCGGACCGGTGCGCCTGCCGATGGCCGTCGGCCACGGCCACGCGCTGGAGCTGATCGCGACGGGCAAGGAGATCGACGCCGCCGAAATGGCGCGGATCGGCTTCGTCGAGCATGTGCACCGGCGCGGCGCGGTGAAGGCCGCGGCACGCGCGACCGCCGACGCCATCGGCGCCAACG
>JAYOFO010000153.1:0-2272 GCA_038117265.1 Rhodospirillaceae bacterium | reverse complement strand
CCGAACTGCGACTTCTTTTTTGAGGATGTCCGCGTACCGGCCGACGCCATGGTCGGCGGCGACGGCGAGGGTTTCGCGATCGCCATGAAGTGCATGGAGTTCAACCGGCCCGCCATGTCCGCCTCGGCGCTGGGCATCGCCCAGGGCGCGCTCGACCAGGCGGTCGCGTTCGCGAAGGACCGCAAGCAGTTCGGCAAGCCGATCTCGGATTTCCAGGGGCTGCAGTTCATGATGGCCGATATGGCGATGCAGGTCGCGGCGGCGCGCTCGCTCCTCTACGAGGTGACGGCGCGCTACGACCGGGGCGAGATGGACGGCTATGGCGGCCTGTCGGCGATGGTGAAGACGCTGGCAAGCGACGCGGCGATGAAGGTGACGACCGACGCAGTGCAGATCCTCGGCGGCTACGGCTACATGAAGGAATTCCCGGTCGAGAGGATGATGCGCGATGCCAAGGTCACCCAGATCTTCGAGGGCACCAACCAGATCCAGCGCATGCTCGTCGCGCGCGACCTGCTGCGCTAGGTGGGCGCATGACCATAACTGGCCTGCTCGACGGCGTCCGCGTGTTGGACTTCACTACTATGATGGCCGGCCCCTACTGCACGCGCCAGCTCGCGGACCTGGGCGCCGAGATCATCAAGGTCGAGCCGCCGGGCGGCGAACAGAACCGCCGCGCGAACCCAATCCGCGACGGCGAGAGCGCGGTGTACGGCCACCTCAACTGTGGCAAGCACAGCCTCGCCATCGACCTGAAGTCGCCGGACGGCAAGGCGCTTGCGCTAGACCTCGCGCGCCACTGCGACGTGGTGGTCGAGAATGCGCGCCCGGGCGTGATGGCGCGGCTGGGCCTCGACCACGGGGCGATCCGTGCCGTGCGCTCCGACACGATCTACTGCTCGATCTCGGGTTTCGGCCAGACCGGACCGGATGCCCAGAATCCTGCCTATGCGCCGGTGGTGCAGGCGGCCTCGGGCTACGAGATGGCGCTCATGGACCAGCAGCCCGAGATGACACGACCCGGCTTTGTCGGGCTTTTCCTGGCCGACGTGATGGCCGCCATCCAGGCCTTTGGTGCGATCAACGCCGCGCTATTCGCGCGCGAGCGGACCGGTGCGGGCCGCTTCATAGACGTGTCCTTGATGGAAAGCGTGATCTGGCTGCTGGTGTACGAGATCCAGCTCGAACAGAACCCCGTCGAGGGACCGCGCGGGTACTACCGGCCGGTGCGCGCCAGCGACGGTTTCGTGATGGTGGCGCCCGGCGGCCAGCTGACGTTCGAGAACATGGCCCGCGCGATGGACGCGCCCGAATGGATCGAGGATCCGCGCTTCGTCACCCACCCGGACCGGAACCGCAACTATGCCGCGCTGATGGCGCTGGTCGAGGCCTGGACCGGGGGTCGCACGGCCGAGGAGTGCGAACGCATCCTGATGCAAAACAAGGTGCCCTGTGCGCGCTACCGCGAGATCCGTGAGCTGTTCGACGACCCCCAGCTGGTCCATCGTGAGGCGTTTGCCACCGTGTCCGACGCGGCGGGGTCTTTCCGGGTGCCCAATCCGCCCTTCTCGATGCCCGATACATCTGCCGCTGCGCGTGACTGGATCGCGCCGTTCGGCAGTTCCGCGCCAGAGGTGCTCGACGCGCTACTCGGCATGGACCGGAGCACGGTGGAGGACCTCTATGCGCGCGGCGTGCTGTTCCGCGACGCGGACTAAAGGCCGGGCCTAGCCTTCGTCCCAGACCGGGCGGCGCACCGCGGGATCGACGACCCGCAGGTTGCGATCCTGGAGCGTGGCGATGCGTGCCATCTCGTCGTCTCTCAGCGCGAAGTCGAAGATCGCGATGTTCTCCTCGATCTCGGAAAATTCCAGCGCGCGCGGCACCACGCCCACATCGCTCTGCTGGACCAGCCAGCGCAGCGCGACCTGGGCCGGGGTGCGGCCGTGCGCCGCCGCGATCTCACGAATGACCGGGTTCTCCAGCACAGCACCGCGCGCCAGCGGCACATGGCAGGTGACGAGCATGCCGTGCTTGCGGCACGCGGCGATCAGCCGGTCCTGCCGGATATAGGCGTGGTACTCGATCTGGTTGGTGACTATCGGCTCGGGGCACTTGGCCATCGCCTCGTCGAGCAGCGAGATGGTGAAGTTCGACACGCCGATGTTGCTCGCAAGCCCATCGCGCTTCGCCTTCGCCAGCGCGCCGAGCGTCTCTTCCAGCGGCACGCGCGGCTGCGGCCAGTGGATCAGCAGCAGGTCCACGTAATCAA
>JAYOFO010000152.1:0-2382 GCA_038117265.1 Rhodospirillaceae bacterium | reverse complement strand
ACCGGCTTGTGGTCGAGCGCGATCCAGGCGGTGAGGCCGGGGATGCCGAGGATGCTGAGATGCGCCGACAGCGGGTCCAGCGCCGGATCGACGCGGACGATGCCGGCCGGGTTGTGGCGGTCGCTGAGGCCGCGCGCCGTGGTGACCGCGTGGGTCTGCCAGCCGAACCAGCCCTCGACGAGATCGCCCGGGGCAAAGGCGGGGTCGTTGGACTGAACCACCTCGCCGATCGCCGAGGACGGCACCAGGCGGCCGAGACCGGCGGCGCCGCCGTCCGGGCGCATCGCCTTGTTCGCCTCGGTGGTCGGGTTGAGCATCAGGCGCAGCCGCGGCTCGAGCCCGATGAGCACGATGCGGACGAGGAATTCGCCCGCCGCCGGCGCCGGCATCGGGCCGTCCTCGAGGCGGAAGTCGGCCGGTTTGGGCAGACCCTGCGGGTGCGCGGCCAGGACCCACTGGCGGTAGGTATCGGTGCTCATGCGTTTTTCTCCCCGGCGCATCCTAGGCGGCGGGCGCGGATGCGGGAAGGTGCGCGCGCATGCTACGCTCGCGCCATGCGCAAGATGGGACCGCTGCTGGAAGAGAGCCACGACGAGGGCGCGCGGATGCGCTTCGTCGCGGGCATTCGCGGCTATATCGCCGGCACGGTGATGCCCGGCGCCCGGCGGGTGTGCGACGACGACCTCGCGCCCGCGTTCGAGGACAAGACCGGGGAGGCACCCGACCGGCGCGAACTGCGCCTGATGTTCGAAAACACCGCGATCTATCCGTGGTCGAGCGCGCTGCGCCGGACGCAGCAGGAAATGATGTGGGACGTCTCGGGCGGGATGATCGAACGCCAGTGGCCGGTGGTGGCGCCGAGCAACGGCGGCAGCGCGACCTTGCGGCTCGATCCCGGCGTCACGGTGCCGCGCTATCTGACCGCGGTCGACATCCACTGCATGCCGGGCAACTACCATACCGAGTTGACCGACAACGACGCCTTCGCCGGCGCGCTCTACGACCACGTCATCGTCACCAACGGCTACAAGGGCGACGAGTCGGCGGGCGTCGGCGCGGCGCTGGCGGCGTTCGTCAAGCGCAACTTCCCCGACCTTGCGGTGACGCGCCTGCTGGACATGGGCTGCACCGTCGGGCATTCGACGCTGGCCTATGCGGATGCGTTTCCGGGTGCCGAGATTCACGCGATCGACGTCGCCGCGCCGTGCCTGCGCTATGCCAAGGCGCGCGCCGACGCGGCCGGAGCGGCCGTGCACTTTTCGCAGCAGAACGCCGAAGCCACCGATTTTCCCGACGGGCATTTCGACCTGGTTGTGTCGACCATCATCCTGCACGAGACGTCGAACAAGGCGATCCGCAACCTCTATCGCGAGTGCCGCCGCCTGCTGCGGCCGGGCGGGGTGATGCTGCACTGCGAATCGCAGCAGTACTTCGCCAAGACGCCGTTCGACGCGCAGTGGCACCGCTGGGGCGCGCACTTCAACGCCGAGCCGTTCATGGAATTGATGCACGAGACGGAGCTGAAGGACCTGGCCGTCGAATGCGGCTTCGCCCCGGACAAGTCCTTCCCGCAGGTGCCGATGCTGGCCACGCTGGGGCCCAGTCTCGACATCGTCGACAACGGCGCCAGGCCGCGAACCTATCCCGAGATTCTCTACGTCGCCGGCGCGATCCGCTAGGCGCTACAGCGTCAGCGCGAGCCGGTAGGCATCGTTGGTGGCGGCCCAGATGCCGCGCGGCGCGATGCAGTCGCCGGCCGCAAGCGCATCCGCCGGATAGGCCCGCGCCGCCGTCCCCGTCGCCAGCACGATCGCGTCGTAGGGCCCGAGAACGGTGCCGTCGGTCAGCTCCGCCTGCGCGCCGTCGACCGCGGCGACCAGCGAGTCGCGCAGAACGCGCACCGTCGAATTGCGCAGGCGCGCCAGGACCTCGCCGCGTTCGAGCGTGAGGTCGAGCGCGGGTCCGCAGACGTCGGCGCCGGCGGTGACGACGGTGACGTTGCCGACCTCGGGGTCTTCCATCAGGTGGTCGAGCAGCGACACCGTGGGCCAGCCGCCCTCCTCGTCGATGACCAGCACGTTGCCGCGGACCGTCGCGGCGCCCGTCATGACGTCGCGGCCCATGGGCAGGCCGCGGGTTCCGGGAATGCCGTCGCGCAGGTGCGGGCGGCGCTGCCAGATTCGGGTGATGGCGGGCACGGCGCCGAGTGCCCAGACGACGGCGTCGGCGTTCGGCGGCATCGCGGGATCGACCGCCGTGCCGAGCCGGAGCGACACGCCGAGCGCCGCCAGTTCGCCCTCCCACCAGTCGAGCGCCGCCAGCATTTCGCCGCGATGGGGCGATTCGGCGGCGAGGCGCATCGCCCCGCCGAGGTGATCCTCG
>JAYOFO010000151.1:0-2407 GCA_038117265.1 Rhodospirillaceae bacterium | reverse complement strand
CGCCCAGGGCGTCGACGCCGCGGGCAACAAGGACGAGGGCGCGGGCGACCAGGGCCTGATGTTCGGCTATGCCTGCCGCGAGACCGATGTGCTGATGCCGGCGCCGATCCACTATTCCCACGCGATCCTGCGTTCGCTCGCCGAGGCGCGGCACTCGGGCGCCGAACCCGGGCTTGGGCCGGACTCCAAGAGCCAGGTGACGCTCCGCTACGTGAACGGCAATCCGGTCGGCGCGGCCTCGGTCGTCGTCTCGACCCAGCATGCCGCGGTCCTGGAGCAGGCCGATGTGCGCGAGATCGTGCGCCCGCACGTCCTCAACGTCCTGCCCGACGGCTGGATGTGCCCGGAGGAGGAGTTCTACGTGAACCCGACGGGCCGTTTCGTGATCGGCGGACCCGATGGCGACGCGGGCCTGACCGGCCGCAAGATCATCGTCGACACCTATGGCGGCGCGGCGCCGCATGGCGGCGGTGCGTTCTCGGGCAAGGATCCGACCAAGGTCGACCGCTCGGCCGCCTATGCCTCGCGCTATCTCGCCAAGAACGTGGTAGCCGCCGAGCTCGCCGAGCGTTGCACGATCCAGGTGGCCTACGCGATCGGCGTCTCCAAGCCGCTGTCGGTCTATGTCGACACCTATGGCACCGGCAAGGTCGACGAGGGCGCCCTGGCCGTTGCCCTGCAGAAGGTGATGGACCTGAGCCCGCGCGGCATCCGCGAGCATCTCGGCCTCAACAAGCCGATCTATGCACGCACCGCGGCCTACGGCCATTTCGGCCGCGAGCCCGATACCGACGGCGGCTTCTCGTGGGAGAAGACCGACCTGGTCGACGCGCTGCACAACGCGCTCTAGGCGCCGCGACGCGGCCCGATGACGGGATGAGGGGCGGGCCTCCGGGCCCGCCGCCCGAGATGACCAAACCGGCGGACACCGATCCGCGATTCCATGGCCGACGGCGGGGCCGCCGGTTGCGGCCCGGGCGCGAGCGCCTGCTCGCCACGCTCCTGCCGCGCGTGCGGGTGCCGTTCGACCCCGATGCCCGCGCCGTCGATCCCCGAGGATGGTTCGACGGCGCGTTTGACGCGGTCTGGTTCGAGATCGGCTTCGGGGCGGGCGAGCATCTGGCCGCGCTGGCGGCGCAGCACCCCGAAATCGGGTTCGTCGGTGCGGAGCCCTATCTCAATGGCGTCGCGCGCCTGCTCGCCGAGATCGAGGCACAGGGGCTCGCGAACGTGCGCATCCACGCCGACGACGTGCGCCCGCTGCTCGAGGGGCTGGCGCCGGCGAGCCTGGAGCGGGTCTTCATCCTGTTCCCGGATCCCTGGCCCAAGGCTCGCCACCATCAGCGGCGGATCATCAACCCCGCGATGCTCGACACGCTGGCCCGCCTGCTGGCCGACGACGGGGAGCTGCGCCTGGCGACGGACGATCAGGACTATCTGGTGTGGATGCTGCGCCACCTGGAGGCGCATGGCGAGTTCGACTGGACGGCGACGTGTGCCGACGATTGGCGGCGCCGGCCCGACGACTGGCCCGACACGCGCTACGAGGCCAAGAACCGCAGCGGCGGGCCGGGGCCGACCTTCCTGACCTATCTGCGCATCCCGCGCCGCGCCGCCTGAAGCGCGCGCCGGGCCGGACGTCACAAATTCTTGCCTTTTGGGCGGATATGCCTATATTCCCGCTGAACAAATCCCATCGGTCCGGTAACGGACGGCAAGGGGTGGCCCGGGAAAGCCGGCGCCGCCTTTTTTGTTACCGATTTTCCGGGCCGGCGGGTGTGACGGAGTTGGAACGAAGGCTTGAACCTCGTCAGCGAAAACGCGCGGACCGACCGGATCGTGTCGGTGATCGAGCCGTCGCTCGCCGATCTCGGCTACGAGATCGTGCGGGTGCACTACCGCACGGCGGGTCGGTCGGTGCTGCAGATCATGATCGACCGTGCCGACGGTGCGGAGGTCACGATCGACGACTGCACGCTCGCCAGCCGCACCGTGTCGGCGCTGCTCGACGTGGCCGATCCGATCGCCGAGGCCTATGAGCTCGAACTGAGCTCGCCGGGCATCGACCGGCCGCTGACGCGCGCGAAGGATTTTGCCAGCTTTGCCGGCTACGAGGCGAAGCTCGAACTCAAGCAGGCGGTCGATGGCCGCCGGCGGTTGCGGGGCCGGCTTCTCGGCCTCGAGGGGGATGTCGTGAAGCTCGACGAATCCGAGGCGGAGACGGAGCTGGAACTGCCGTTCTCCGACATCGCCAAGGCAAAACTCGTACTTACCGACGAACTGATTGCAGCGGCCCAGAAGGGCCGGACGAACGAAGGATAGAGATCATGGAGTCTGGAGGTCCCAGCCGCATCGAAATGCTCGCCGTCGCCGACGCCGTCGCGCGCGAGAAGGGCATCGAGCGCGA
>JAYOFO010000150.1:0-2411 GCA_038117265.1 Rhodospirillaceae bacterium | reverse complement strand
CAGGCGCCCTCGGGCACATCGCGCCAGTGGTCGAAGGTGATCGTCGTCATGGGTGATCTCCGCACATAAAACCCGCCGAACGGCGGGTTGGTGGGTTGAGGATCGGAAGCGCCGGTCAGGGGCCGGTGCCAAACAGCTTCAGCTTGATGGCGATGCCGGCCATCAGGGCGAGCAAAATGCCGGTGGTGATCAGCCGCACGACGGTCTGCACGGCCGTACGCTTCGCGAGCCGCATGCATCCGAGCAGCGAACGCAGATCGCGAATGTCATCGGCCGCGTCGTCGCCATCGAGGCCAACTTCATGCAGGGCTCGTCGCGCGCCGGTCTCGGCCGCCCGCTCCAGCAATTGCTCGAACTCGGCTTCGGGCATGACGATGTGGCCGTCGCCGACGGTCGGACGGTTCATGGGATATTCCTCTCAAGGGCGGCTATGCGGCCAGGTCGGCCTCATGGACGCGGGCGTCCTCGCCCACGGCGGTGATCTCGACCTGTTCCCCGCGCGGGCGGATCGAGATGACCCGCGCGCGCAGGCTCCAGGCATCGCCGCCGCCGAACGCAAAATGCGTCCGTTCCTCGGATGCGCCGGTATAGGGCGTAAAATCCAGGGCTTCGGCGAGGATGACACGTCGATCATCAGCGCCCGGGCTGACCAGCCAGGGGCCGCTCACGGTTCCGTCTCGCCGCCGCAGCGCGATGTAGTGGGTTTCTCCGTCCGACCATGCCAGAGGCTCGCTCAGCACCAGGACCTGGTCTTCCTGCGCGACGACCTCGCCGCCCTGGCCCCAGCGGGGCAAGTCATGGGCGATAGCGATAAGGTCGCCATAGGTGGGGATCAGGCCTTCCAGCTCGGTGCGGAAGCTCACCATGCGACGGCGGTACCGGTTGGCCGCCGCCATGTAGAGACCCTCCCGAAATGCCTGCGCTTCGTCCGTGCAGCCGAACAGCTCGACCTTGGCCGGCTGATCGGCCGCGCTGTCGGCCAGGCTCGCGGTCACCTCGTCGGGCGCCCAGATGCGCGCCGAGAAATACTCGACCGTGACCGCGTCCGCAGTGTCCTCGCCCGGCATCAGGTACTGGACCTTGAGGCTGCCCTTGACGATGTTGCGGGGGCCGAAGAGTGCCACGGGCAAGGTCCGCGCTTCGTCGCGGACCAGGCGCAGGATGCCGCCCTGCAGGAACGGCACGGCCCGGCCGACGCGGGCGATGCGCGTCAATGCTTCCCAGACGGTGACGCCCTGATCGAAAACGGCGTCGAAGCGGTCGCCCCGGCCCTGCCAGAGCCCGTCCAGCGCATGCAGCGCCGCCAGGTCGATGCGGGCGTCGGCCAAGTCGGCGCCATAGTGGGCGCGGGCGGCATCGGCGAAGGCCCAGGCGATCGACCGCGTCGGCTGCGGCGCCGACCACCCCGTGACCGGATCCCAGACCGGCAGCCTGCGGGTCAGGATGCAGTTCACCAGCCGCGACGAGCGTTGGGACAGGTTGTCGGTCGCGCGCATGCGCACCGCAAACAGGGTGACGTCGCCGAACACGGGCTCGCCAACCAGGAACGCCTTCAGCGCCTGCCAACGGATCTCATGGCCGGCACGGGCGTCGGTATCCTTGGCGTCGGTGCGGCGCAGCCGGACCTCGTAGCGGCCGCTCGCGACCGGGTAGCGGTCGCTTCGCCGTTGCGCCGTGTTGGTCGCGGCGGTGACGCTTTCCGACGCCAATTGCACCCAGTCGCCGACGGCGAGGCCATCGTCGTCGATCGAGCGGGCCTCAACCACCCAGGCGATGGTGCGCGCATCCAGACCGCCCGAGGTATTGGCGTAGTAAAGGCCGCGCGGCATGACGATATCGATGCCGATCTCGTCGGCGGCGGTGCCAGCGGGATTGGCGGCGAAGGGACCGATCCAGCCATTGTCGCCGGCATCCAGCTCGTTGGTCCCCTTGAGCTCCTGGCCCGCGACCTCGGCGGCCGTGGTCACATCTGCCTCGAACAATGTGACTGGATCGCCGGGAGAGACGATCTCGTAGGTCACCTCCTCGAAGGACGCGATCGGCGTGTCCTCGATGCGAACCTGCTCGAGGTCGTATTCGCCCTGGCCGATGCAGTGCAGCTGATGCAGGTATTGTTCGTTGCCGACGTACTCGGTCCAGGGCGTCGCGGCGAGGTCGGGATAGACCAGGTGACGCCCGTAGATGACGGGGATCGGCTGGCCGAGGCGGGCCTGATTGCCCTGGGACTGCAGGGCATAGGTCGGGCTCGGCGCCGGCGTGCTGCCGAAGGAACCGCCGAAGCTCGGCGCGGCGGGTTTGGGCGGCGGGACCAGCACGTTCACGAGCGTGGCACCGGCAAGCCCGACGGCCGCCGTGATCAGGGAGGTGCCGATGGTCGAGGTGATGCCGATCGCACCGGCGATGGCGCCGCC
>JAYOFO010000149.1:0-2507 GCA_038117265.1 Rhodospirillaceae bacterium | reverse complement strand
ATTGCCTACGCCTGAGGCCGCGCGCCCGGGAGATCGAAGCCGAGGGAGAGGGCCGCTACGCAACGCCGCCAGAACGGCTTCTTTCCTCGTTCGCCTCGTCGGGCGCCTACTTCGACGACGCAATCGCGCGTCGGCTCACAAGGTTCCTTGACCGGGTAGAGAAAAACGGCGACGAACCCGCACCGAACTTCAGAGCCGCCCTTCAGTCCTGCGAGTGGGTGCTTCGCCTAACGGATGGTGCAGTGAAGCACGAGAAGCCTTGAAAGTTGGGGCTTACGGCGATGGCCTTATGAGCGCTTATGAGGGTGCGGCCACTTAATCATCTAATAACCTCCCTATGGCCCTCTCCATACCTTTGCCGATGGGCCATCAGACAAAGAGGGCCGGCAATTCAAGTGAGACATAAATAAAGCAGTCTTTTTTCCGTTCCTCGGCTTCCAAATTGGTGCAAAGGTTTTTCATGAAAATAGTCACCTGGAACATAAACTCGATTCGTGCACGAATTCAATTGCTTAGAAGACTTTGTGAAGAAGTAAATCCAGATGTTTTGTGCCTGCAGGAGACCAAGGTCGTCGACGAGCTGTTCCCCCACGACGCGGTGGCGGAGTTCTATCCCCACCGCCACGTGCGCGGCATGAAGGCCTATAACGGGGTGGCGATCCTGTCGAAGCTGCCCTTCGCCGAGACCGACGGGCGCGACTGGTGCGGGCGCGCCGACGCGCGCCACGCCAGCGTGCGGCTGGCCGGCGGGATCGAGATCCACAATTTCTATGTCCCGGCGGGCGGCGACGTGCCCGACCCGCAGGCGAACGACAAGTTCGCCCACAAGCTCGACTTCCTCGACGAGATGGCGCGCTGGGCCGCCGAGGTGAAGGCGCCCCGCGCGAAACGGGTCATCGTCGGCGACTTCAACGTCGCGCCGCTGGAATCCGACGTCTGGTCGCACAAGCAGCTGCTCGACGTGGTCAGCCACACCCCCGTCGAGGTGGAAAGGCTCGACCGGCTGAAGGCCGCCCACGACTGGATCGATGCGGTGCGCCACTTCGCGCCCGAACCCGAGCCGCTTTTCAGCTGGTGGAGCTATCGCGCGCGCGACTGGCGCGCCTCGAACCGGGGCCGCCGGCTCGACCATGTCTGGGTGACCCCGGCGCTGAAGCCGAAGCTCAAATCGTTCGAGATCGTCACCGACGCGCGCGACTGGCCGAAATGCTCAGACCATGTGCCCGTGGTCGTCGAGATCGACGCCTGAGCCGCGCCTAGGCCGCCACCCGGTACATGAAATAGCGCCCGGCAGGCACGTCCGCGGGCAGCGGCAGTGCTTCCCACGGCGCGCCGGGGAAGGGGTTGTTCGCCACCAGCACCGCGCCCGGCACGAGTAGGGGCGCGAGCAGCGGGATCAGCGCGGTGGTCAGCGGCGCGTCCTCGTCGGTACCGATCCCCAAATCGGAGTGCATCAGCGCGACACCGCCCGCGAACCGGCCGGCGACGGCGGCCAGCGAGTCCGGCACCTCGCCGACGATCATATGCGCGGCGTCGGGCGTCGACTTCGGATTGGCGTTGACCACCCGGTCGAAGACGAAGATCTCGCGGCCCGGCAGGAGCTCGCGCAGATGATCGAAGGTGCGGCCGTTGCCCAGCCCCAGGTCGAACACGGCGCCCGGCACGTCCGCGATCATCGCCGCAGCGGCGTTCAGGCAGTCGCGCTGCGCCTGCATGCGGCGGATGAAGCTGTCGAGGCGGCATGGGGGGCGGACGGTCGCGCGCGGCCTCAGGCGTTGCGGGCCAGCGCCTCGCGCAGCTGCTGGGTCGTCTGCTCGAGGCGCGAGGCCAGCTCGCGCATGATCTCGATCGACATCTCGGGGAACTCGGCGACCAGGCGGGAGAACAGATCCTTGGTGATCCGCAGGGTGACGGTGCGCGCCGACGCCATGACCGTCGCGGTGCGCGGCACGTCGCACAGGATCGCGATCTCGCCCACGAAATCGTTGCGCCCGAGGCTTGCCACCTCGATCGGGCCGTCGTCGGTATCGACCAGCACCTTCGCCGCGCCCTCGACGATGATGTAGGCGGCGTCGCCCACATCGCCCTGGCGGAACAGCACCTGGTCGGCCTCGTAGGTGATGCGCTCGGCCGTGAACGCCAGCAGCTTAAGCTTCGACGGCTCGAGCTTGGCGAACAACGGGATGTTGCGCAGCAGTTCGACTTCTTCGTTCAGACTCACAGCCGGTCTCCCCCGAAACCCGTTCCCATACTAAGCCGATTGCAACAGCTCGTGCAGGGCGGTTCCCTCCCTGTCCAGTTCGGCATAGGTGCCCTGTTCGGCCAGCGCGCCCTCGACCAGCACCACGACCCGGTCGAACTTCGACGCCATCGACACACGGTTGACCACCCAGATCACGCTTCGTGTCCCGCGACGGCCCCGGCGACCCGGCGCGCCAGACCCGCCTGCAGGAGCTCGGCACGCGGCTGGCCGACCGGCTGGTCCGCCGCCTCGCGGCCCGGCCGCG
>JAYOFO010000148.1:0-2522 GCA_038117265.1 Rhodospirillaceae bacterium | reverse complement strand
GTCACCTTCGAGGATGACGAGGTCTACGACCAGCGCGACGCCGAGGGCTTCATCAAGCTGCAGGCGTTGCGCCTGCGCCTCGCCAAAGCGCTGCGCAGCGACTGAGCCGGCGGACGGGGCGCGTCCGCCCGCGCGCACACCGATGAAGGGCGCTTGCGGTTGGCCGTCGTGGGCCGCCTACCCCAGTCCGGGCCAGGCCGGCACGCCGAGCGCGAAGGGGTGGATGCCGACCAGCGCCAGGTAGATTGCGACCGCGGCGAGCACCCGCCACCAGCCGATCCCGGCCCAGTCGAAGGTGGTCCGCCCGGCGAGGATCGCGGCGAAGGGGACCACGCTCGTCGACATCAGGACCGGCCCCCAATCGGCGCCGTAGAGGAACTCGCGCCGCTTGTCGATGTGCCACATGCCGCCGACCGACAGGATCAGGATGCCGGCGAACAGGATGACGCTGCGCGATTCCCCGTTCGCCGCCAGGTGGACGATGGCCCACAGCGCCGTGCCGTTGAGGAAGGGGTGGCGCGTGATCCGCACGATGCCGCCCACAAGGTTGCGGCCCGGATCGTCGAGGCGCGCGCCGGCCAGGGTGGGCGAAGGGGTCGTGACGCCGCAGACCATCAGGAAAATCGAGATCGGCATGGCAATGGCGGGCAGCCATCCGAGCGCGGGCGCCGGGGTCCAGAGCGCCTCCACGGGTGCGTCGGCAAAGGCGGCGGCCATCCAGGCGAACACCACCAGGATCACGATCGAGTAGGCGACGAGGAAGCGGGTTTCGCCCAGCTTGTTGATCAGAGCAAGGCGAACCGGAAGGCTCGACAGCGCGAAGTGGCCGCCCACGAACAGGACGGTTGCGGCAAACAGGGCATCGAGGCTGCCGGTCATCGCTTCCCCCGTTGATGGCGCGATTGTCGGGCGCGTGATTATCCCGGCTCAGCGGAGAGTCGTCCACCCGTGCGCGGCGTGCTAGGGATGCGCCATGGAAAACACGCCCGACCCTGCCCCGACAAGCCCCTCCGGCCGCGACCCCGCGAACCGCGACCCGGTCGCACGCGCGATCCTCGACCGGCTGGCCGACGCGAAGCTCGGCGGCTCGATCGCGCCCGAAGACGTGGCGCGCGCCATCGCCGAGACAAAGCGCACGGCGAAGTCGCCGCCCGATTTGTGGCGGCGCTATCTCAACGCGGTCAAGCAGCAGGCGGTCCATCTGGCGCGCGACGGCGACATCGTCGTGCTGCGCAAGGGCAAGCCCGTCGACGACCCCGCCCATGTGAAGGGCGTGGTGCGCTACCGGCTGCCGGAATAGCCCGATCAGAAGGCCGGCGGCGCGATCCCGTTCTGGCGGCACGCCGCCGTCACGGTGTTGGCGAGCAGGCAGGCGATGGTCATCGGGCCGACCCCGCCGGGCACCGGCGTGATGGCACCGGCCACCTCGATCGCCTCGTCGAAGGCCACGTCGCCGACCAGACGTGACTTGTCCGGATCGTCCGGGGTCGGCGCGGGCACCCGGTTGATGCCGACATCGATGACCGTGGCGCCCGGCTTAATCCAGTCGCCGCGCACCATCTCGGGCCGGCCGACGGCGGCGACCAGGATGTCGGCGCGCCGGCAGACCTCGAGCAGGTCGCGGGTGCGCGAATGGGCGACGGTGACCGTGCAGCTCGCCTGGGTCAGCAGCGCGGCCATCGGCTTGCCGACGATGTTCGAGCGGCCGAGCACTACGGCGTCGAGGCCCGACAGGTCGCCCAGCCGGTCTTCCAGCAGCATGCGGCACCCCAGCGGCGTGCACGGCACCATCGCGCCGTCGGGGCCGGACATCTGGCCCGTGGCGAGTCGGCCGGCGTTGATCACGTGGAACCCGTCGACGTCCTTGGCCGGCGCGATCGCGTCGATCACCGCGTTGGGGTCGATCTGGTCGGGCACGGGAAGCTGGACCAGTATGCCGTGGACCGCCGGGTCGTCGTTGAGCTGCGCGACCAGCGCCAGCAGCTCGGCCTGGCTGGTGGCGGCGTCGAGGCGATGGTCTGATGCCGCGATCCCGGCCGCCTCGGCCGCCTTGCCCTTGTTGCGGACATAGACCTGGCTGGCCGGGTCCTCGCCCACCAGCACCACGGCGAGGCCGGGCACCAGCCCGTGGGCCGCCTTCAGCTCGGCGGTTGCGGCGCCGATGCGGCCGCGCAGCCCCTCGGCGAATGCCTTACCGTCGATGACCCGCTCGGGATGGCGTTCGCGCGCGTCGCTCATCGTTTCTTGCTCCCCTTTGCGGTGGCTCCTGCACCGTCGGCCAACGCCTCTAGCATGGTCGCCAGAGTCGCGGCATCGCCGGCCACGCGGACGGTCTTGGTCCGCGCGCCGGCGCCCGCGGTGACCGACAGGTACGACTTCGCGGTGCCCAGCGCCCTGGCCAGCAGGTCGATCACGGCGGCGTTGGCCTTGCCGTCCTCGGGCGGCGCCGTGACGGCGATCTTCAGGGCGGGCCCGTCGGCCGTCGCGGCGATGCCGCCGACGGCGTTGCGCCGGGCGCGCGG
>JAYOFO010000147.1:0-2528 GCA_038117265.1 Rhodospirillaceae bacterium | reverse complement strand
GCAAGGACCACAATTCCGACTTCTACATGTGGTTCCACTTCCGGCTCACCGGCGCGAAGGGCATACCCGTCGCCCTCAGGATCATGAACGCCGGCGGAGCGGCCTATCCCAAGGGGTGGGAGGGCTACCGCGCCGTCGCCTCGAGCGACCTCCAGACCTGGACCCGCGTGCCCACGAGCTACGCGAACGGCGTACTGACCATCGAGACGACCCCCGCGGCCGACAGCGTCTGGTTCGCCTACTTCGCCCCCTATTCCATGGAGCGCCACGCCGACCTGATCGCGCGCTGCCAGTCCGTGCCGGGTGTGACCCTGGAGGTTCTGGGTATGACCCTGGACGGCCAGGCGATGGACCTGCTGCGGATCGGCGAACCGGCGCCCGGCAAGAAGACCTTCTGGGCGATCGCCCGCCAGCATCCCGGCGAGTCCATGGCCGAGTGGTGGATGGAGGGCTTCCTTGCCCGCCTGCTCGCCCCGGCCGACCGGACGGCGAGGGCGTTGCGCGAGGGCGCGGTCTTCCAAGTGGTGCCCAACATGAACCCGGACGGGTCGCGCCGCGGCCATCTGCGCACCAACGCCGCGGGCGCGAACCTCAACCGCGAATGGGCCGAACCGGCCATGGACCGCAGCCCCGAGGTGTTCCTGGTGCGCCAGCGGATGCAGGAGACCGGCGTCGACTTCTGCCTCGACGTGCATGGCGACGAGGCCCTGCCCTACAACTTCCTCGCCGGGATGATGGGCATACCCTCCCTCAGCGAGGCCCAGAAGGCGCTGCAGCAGACCTTCTCCGACGCGCTGCTGGCGGCCAGCCCCGACTTCCAGACGAAGTATGGCTACCCCGACGCCCAGCCGGGCAAGGGCAACATGACCCTGTGTTCGAACTGGGTGGCCGAGGAATTCGGATGCCTCGCGCTCACCCTCGAGATGCCGTTTAAGGACAATGCCGACCGGCCCGACGCGACCTTCGGATGGTCGCCCGACCGCTGCCGGGCATTCGGCGCGGCGCATCTCGACGCGATGGCCAAGGTGCGCGCCGCGCTCTAGCGGACGAGCCCGGAAAAAGACGGGTATGACCGGCACGGGCGCGCCGCGCCCGCCCGGCCATATCCGTTCAACCCATTGATTTCAAAATAAGTAGTTTAAAGGTAGTGCGGCACTACTTCGGTGGTACGACTACAGCATCGAGGCGTCGTCGAGGGCCCAGAGCGAGAATCCGGGGCTCTCGTCCCAGAAGCGCGTCTGCCAATTGTCGTCCATCCGGTCCATGTCGGCGAAGTACTCGGTGTTCCCGCCCGACGGGTTGCGGAAGTACCAGTAGTAGTTGGAGCCAAGGATGTGCCGGCCGGGCATGGTGTCGGGCTCCCAGCCCGCCTCCTTCATGTGCAGGCCGCCCATCATCACCATGTCGAAGTTCTCGACCTCGAACGAGGCGTGGTCGAACTTGTTCATGTTCGCCCGGCTCATCAGGAACAGATTGTGGTGGTCATGCCCGCCCTCGCAGCGCATGAAGTCGCCGCCGGTCTTGGTGCTGTCGGACAGGCGGAAGCGCAGCCGGTCCATGTAGAAGCCCACCGCCTTGTCGCGGTCCGCCATCTCGATGCGATAGACCACATGGCCGATGCGGATCGGGTTGGCCTGCGACTTCGGGTCGATGAAGTCGTTCATCCGCGGCTCGGTGGTGTCGACGTTCAGGGGTATGACCGTCACGTCGGCCGTCTCGGGCCGGGCCACGGTCAGCCCCACCGCGAAGCCGCTCTCGTCGGCGAACCAGAGTGTGCCGTCCCCGTCCTCGGAGACCTCGCGGTCGCGGGCCACGTCGTCGGCGATCGCCCTGGCATCGGCGGCGCTGTCCACGCCCCACACCGCGCCGCGCAGGGTCGAGGGCGTCTCGTCCCGCGTCGGCCGCAGCGACGGGTCGCCCAGCGGGCGCAGCTCGATGGTCTGGCCCACCCGGGTGCGGAACGCCGCCAGCTCCTTGCTGTCCACGACCTGCGCGAGGCCCCAGTCGCGGTAGTATTTCGCGCCGGCGTCCATGTCCTCGACGCCGTAGATCAGCTTCTCGACCCGTGTGATCGGCATGTGCCGGCCCTCCCCTCGCTGCTTGGCGCCGTTTCGCGCCTATTCCTCGTCCACCACATCGGCCCACAGGGTGCCGATGCGCGATATTTCCACCTCGAGCCGGTCGCCCGCCTTCATCCAGAGCGGGGGCTTGCGCGCCGCGCCCACGCCGGACGGGGTGCCCGTCGCGATCACGTCGCCCGGCTCAAGCGGCGTGAACTTCGAGATGTAGGAAATGATGTAGGGCAGGTCGAAGACAAGCATGTCGGTGGTGGAATGCTGCACCACCTCGCCGTTGAGCCGGGTAGTCAGCTCGAGCGCGGCGGGATCGGGAATCTCGTCCGCCGTCACCAGCCACGGCCCCAGCGGGCCCGACTTCCAGAAATTCTTGCCCGCCGTGACGGAGTGGCGCTGGAAGTCGCGCACCGAGCCGTCGATGAAGATCGTGTAGCCCGCCACATGGTCCAGCGC
>JAYOFO010000146.1:0-2694 GCA_038117265.1 Rhodospirillaceae bacterium | reverse complement strand
AGCTGCGCGCACATCTGGTCGCGCTCGCCACCCCGCTGCGCCGGCTGTGCGCGCGCCTGCTCGCACGGCTCGACGCGGATGCCGACGCGCTCGACAGCGCGACCCGGGTGCGCATCGAGGCGGTCGCGCGGGCATTGCAGCGGCGCGCGGAGATGACCGTCGGCGCATGGATCGACATGCTCGACGCGGTCGACGCGCCCGCCGCCGAGACCTTCGTCGACTGGATCGAGGTCGAGCGGATCGAGGGGCGCGACCTCGACGCCGGCCTGTTCCGCCACTGGATCGACCCGACCATTCCCTTCGCCGCCGCGATGGCGCCGGTCGCCCACGGCATGGCGGTGACCTCGGCGACCCTGACCGACCGGACCGGCGACGAGGAGACCGACTGGGCGAGCGCCGACCGGCGCACCGGCGCCATACAACTGCCGCGGCCCGCCATCCACGCCCGCGTCGCCTCGCCCTTCGACTACGGCGCCCAGACGCGGGTCTTCGTGGTGACCGACGTCAAGCGCAACGACGCCGACCAGGTCGCGGCCGCGATGCGCGAACTGTTCCTCGCGGCGGGCGGCGGCGCGCTCGGCCTGTTCACCTCGATCGCGCGCCTGCGCCAGGTCCAGGCGCGGATCGCCGACGCGCTCGACGCCGCGGGCCTGCCGCTCTATGCCCAGCATGTCGACCAGCTCAACGTCGCGACCCTGATCGACATCTTCCGGGCCGAGGAGCATGCCTGCCTGCTCGGCACCGATGCCGTGCGCGACGGGGTCGACGTGCCGGGAAACTCGCTGCGGCTTCTGGTTTTCGACCGCATCCCCTGGCCGCGCCCGACGATCCTGCACCGCGCGCGGCGCGACGCCTTCGGCGGCCGGGCCCATGACGACATGCTGGCGCGGCTGCGCCTGTCGCAGGCCTATGGGCGGCTGATCCGCCGCAAGGACGACCGCGGTGTGTTCGTGGTGCTCGATGCCGCGACCCCGACGCGGCTGTTCGGCGCGTTCCCCGCGGCGGTCACGCCCGAGCGGGTCGGGCTGGTCGATGCGCTGGAGGCGACGGCAGAGTTCCTGGCGAGCTGACGGGGCCGGTCAGCCGGTCCCGAACCAGGCCAGCAGCGCGCTGACGGTGACGATCGACAGCACCGTGGAGACCAGGATCGCCGCCGAGCAGCGTTGCACGAAGATCCCGTACTTCTGGGAGATCACGAAGACCAGGGCACCGGTCGGCAGGGCCGCCATCAGGACCGCCCCCCGGATCAGATCGGCGTCCAGCGCGAAGATCGACACTGCGAGCCACCAGGTGACGGCCGGCTGCAGGAGGAGCTTCACCGCGACCAGCCAGCCGACCTCCCGGGCGCCGGCGGTGATCGGCTTGCCGACCATGAACAGGCCGATCGCGAACAACGCGCACGGACCGGCCGCCGCCCCCAAGAGGGAGAAGAAGCCCGACACGGGGATCGGCAGTTCGAACCCCGACCACGACCACAGCACGCCGGCCGTCGGCGCCAGGAACAGCGGGCCCCTGACGACCGCCCAGACCGCGTCGACCAGGGCGCGCAGCGGCGACGATCCGCCGTCGCCGCGAAACTCGATTGTCAGGATCGTCAGGCCCAGGACGACGACATTGTTGATCGATGTCGCGATGACGGCGAGCAGCGCCCCGTCGGGCCCGAACGCGGCGAGGAACAGGGGAATTCCCATATAGCCGGTGTTCGCGAAGATTCCGGTCAGGCTGTGCAGGGTCAGGCCCGCCAGCGTGTTGGGGAACGCGAAGCGGGCCAGCGCGAAGACCGGAACCGCGACCAGCACTATGCCGAGGGAGTAGGCCCAGATGAACGGCCAGTTGAAAACCGACGACAGCGGCACCGTGGCGATCGACAGGAACATCACCGGCGGCAGCGCAAACCAGTATACGAAGGCGTTCAGCGCTCCGGAGCTGGACTCGCCCAGGATGCGGAACCGGCCCGACAGGTAGCCGGCGAACATAATCGCGAAAACCGGGAATGCGACATTGACGACGGCGGACATGGGCACAACCTAATGCGGGACGAATTCGGCTGTCGACAGGAGCCGGCCCCAGGGCCGGCTTGACGTCGCCGGACGCGACCGCTTTAACCATCCGACGACCAGCAGGAAAGCCCTTTTACGATGATCGATCCCCAGACCGCCCTCGTCTACAAGATGGTGATGGTATCCGCCGCCGACAGCGACATGACCGACTCCGAACTCGGCCGCATCGGCCAGATCGTCAGCCAGTTGCCCGTCTTCTCCGGCTTCGACACCGAGCAGATGACCGACATCGCGCGCGACTGCGCCGAGCTCCTGTCGCAGGAGGACGGGCTGGACGACGCGATCGGCCAGATCCGCGACGCGCTTCCCGAACGGCTGCGCGAGACGGCGTATGTGCTGGCCTGCGATATCGCGACGGCCGACGGCCGGACGAACCAGGAGGAATTGCGGCTTCTGGAGCTGCTGCGCCACGGGCTGGACGTCGACCGCCTGGCGGCCGCCGCGATCGAACGCGCGGCACGCGCGCGCTACAGCCCGATCTGAGCCGGCCACCAATGGGGGCGCTCGACGGACAGCGGATCGGCTTCATCGGCCTCGGGCTGATGGGCAAGCCGATGGCCCGCAACCTGCTGGCGGCGGGGGCGCACCTGACCGTCACCAGCCGCAGCCCCGGACCAGCCGAGGCGCTCGCCGC
>JAYOFO010000145.1:0-2757 GCA_038117265.1 Rhodospirillaceae bacterium | reverse complement strand
ATGTTCGGCTATCTCGGCATGGGCAAGCTGATCTACGACGCGATCCTCGGCAACGACTTCAACCTGGCGCTGGTCGGCCTGCTGCTCGCCACCTTCGTGGTGCTGGTCGGCAACTTCCTCGCCGACATCGTCTATGCCGCGCTCGACCCTCGCATCTCGTACAAGTCGCTAGAGGCGGCATGAGCGCCGCCGTCGCCACGACCCACCGCGCGAGCGCCGAGCCGCACCTGTTCTGGCGAAGCTTTCGGCGCAACCGGCCGGCAATGGCGAGCGCCGTCGCGCTGACCGCGATCGCCGCGCTGGCGCTGCTGGCCCCGGCCTTCGAGGCGATGCTCGGCGTCAGCGCGACCAGGGTCGACCTGTTCAACCAGTACGCCCCGCCTGACGCGTCCCACTGGCTGGGCACCGACGAGGCGGGTCGTGATGTGTTTGTCAGGCTGCTCTATGGCGGGCGCATCTCGCTGCTGGTCGGGCTGGTGGCCGCGCTCGGTGCGGCGACGATCGGCACCGCCGTCGGCCTCGTCGCCGGCTATTACGGCAGCCGGCTGGACGCGCTGCTGATGCGCACCACCGACGGGGTGATCGCGCTGCCCCTGCTACCGCTGCTGATCGTGCTCGCCGCCATCGACCTGACCAAGATCGGCGTGCCGGCCGAGATCGCGAACTCCGAAATGGCGAGCCTCTACCGCATCGTCGCGATCATCGCGCTGGTCGGCTGGACCACCGTGGCGCGCCTCGTGCGCGCCGGCACGCTCTCGGTGCGCGGCCGCGAGTTCGTGCGCGCCGCCGAGGCGATGGGTGCGCGGCCCGCCGCGATCATGCTGCGCCACATCCTGCCCAACGTGGTCTCGCCGATCATCGTCGCCACGACGCTGTCGGTCGGCATCGTGATCCTTCTGGAATCGGTCTTGAGCTTCCTCGGGCTGGGCATCCAGCCGCCGATCCCCAGCTGGGGGAACATGCTGACCAACGCCCAGGAGCTGGCGACCCGCGCGCCCGCACTCGCGATCTGGCCCGGCGCGGTGATCTTCGTGACGGTGATGGCCTTCAACTTCCTCGGCGACGGGCTGCAGGACGCCCTCGACCCGCGGGCACACCGGCGGTAGCGTCGAGACCATGATTCATTTCCGCAGCGTATTCCTGGGCACACTGGCCGCAACCCTGTTCGGCTGGATCGCGATCCTGGCGACATCCCACGGCCTGCTCGTGGGAATGGAGACGCACCGCTCCGAGGGCGCCGCACAGGACAAGCTGACGTGCAAATACTTCACCGGGCTCGCCGTCGTGCCCGTGGCGCTCCCGCATTCGCCCGACGGCGCCGGCGGGCGCGCCGTCTGCCCGCGCCTCCACGACTTCGCGCCATAGCGGAAACTGGCCCCTACTTCGGCAGCGCGATGAACGTGCCGTTGTTCTGGCGCGTCACCTCGCGCATCAGCACCTCGAACCGGCCCTGGCTCTGCTGCGACAGGAACGCGATGGCGAGCACGCGGGCCTTGGGCGCACCGGTCACCCGGTTGCGGTTGAGGTCGGCCAATGTCTTGATCACCGGGTCGTAGGACGAGCCGGTGTAGTCGTCGCCGAAGATGTAGATCGAGACCTTCTCGTTCGGCTTCACGTAGCGCTTGAGCGCCACCTCCAGCCCCTCGACCGGGCTCGAGTTCGACGCGCTCTTCCAGGTCTGAAACAGCCGGATCGCCCGGTCGCGCGCGCCCTGCGTGTCGGGAATCCAGCGCCCGCTGTAGCCGGAGATCAGGTGCGCGCCATTGTCGTTGAGCACCTGGAAGCCCTTGATGCGCGGGTGGATGCGGATGACGTTCTCGAACTCGCGCGTCACGCGGGCCCAGATCGACTGCATCGAGCCCGACGTGTCGACGATGAACACCACGAAGTCGCTGTCGACCGGGATGCCGCCGACCTCCTCGTCGCGTGCCGTCGCGGTGCCCACCGAGATCGAGGCGCGCGCCTGCCGGTCGAGCGATTGCTTCACCAGTTCGAGCCCCTCGAGGTTGCGCTCGGCCGCCTCGCTGCGGGTCTCGGCCGCATCCAGCGCCTCGCGCGCCTTCGACACCTCGGCCTCGCCGGCGCCCAGCTCGCCGCGCAGCGCAGCGAAGGCGGACTCCTCGCGGGCGAGCGTATCCTCCAGATCGTCGACGCGCTTCTGGGCGCCGATCACGCGTTCGAGCAGGCTGGCGGTGCGGTCGGGCCCGCCGGGCTGCACGTCCTCGGCGAAGGGCGAGACCAGCACCAGCAGCACCACCGCCCCGAACCCGCAAGAGATCACGTCGAGGAAGGAGAGCGAGAAGATCTCGAACTCGCGGCGCTTCCGCTTCATGGGTTCCTCGTCCGGGTCTCGATCACGGCCAGCTCGCCGCCGGGGCGATCAAGATGCCACCCGTGTCGGCCGTCCAGCGCCAGAACTCGTGCGACGCCGCCGGGTCGCCCTCGATCGGCAGCAGCACGACGTTGACCGTCGCGGCCCCCAAATTGGCGTTGGCGACCGTGTGGCGGAACAGCCGCTTTCGGCACTCGCCCGAGATGGTGGTAGATCCGCCCCACAGCGCCGAGCAGTCGGCGAAGGGGCTGATGCTGCGGTAGCCGGAATCCCCCGCGGTCGGCAACCCGTCGGTGATGATGTAGACGTTGGTCGGCTTGTGGGCGCGCAGCGCGGCGAGGCCGGCCGCCAGGTTGGTCGGCCCGCCCGGCACGACGGCGTCGAGCGCGCCGGCGATCCGGCCGAGCCCCGTCCCGTCGCCGCCC
>JAYOFO010000144.1:0-2923 GCA_038117265.1 Rhodospirillaceae bacterium | reverse complement strand
GCCACCTGTTCGGGCCGTTCGACCTGCAGGGTGCGGTGGCTGATCGCGCCGATGGCGATCTTCTTGTCCTTGGAAATCAGCTTGCCGTAATGCTCCAGGTCCATGCCGTTGTTGGTCGCGGCCTCCAGGGTGATGACGTCGGCATCGAGCTGGTCGAGATAGGGCAGCGCCTTCTCGTAGGATGCGTGCTCGGCGAACATCTTCTGGGCCGCCGGCGAGCCCCAGCAGGTGTGGACCCAGACTTCGGTCTTGTCGCGCAGGCCCGCCACCTCGCGGTTGAACGCCTCGACATACTGCTCCGAGGTGATCTCCTGGTCGGTGACCTGCATCGACTGGTGGATCGAGGGCTCCTCGATCTGGATCAGCGGCGCGCCGGCATCGGCCAGCGCGTGGTACTCGGCGTTGAACGCCTGCGACAGCGCCAGCAGCAGCTCGTAGCGGTCGGGATAGTGGGAGTTGTTGACCATGTGGCTGATCACCTGGGCCGAGATCGAGCCGATCTTCACCGGCTTCTCGGTCATCCCCGCGATCGCCTTGTAGGCGCGGTCGAGCTGCAGCGAGGTCTTGCCGATCGGCCCTTCGACGTTGGGCGTCAGCCGGGTCTCGATCACCTCCCAGATCAGGTCGCCCGGCCCCTTGTCGGCCATGGCGGCATAGGGCTGCACCGCCACCTCAGGCGTCCCGATGCCCTCGACCCGCTCGTAGGCGTAGGAGACCCAGCTGCGGCCCGCCACGTCGTCGTCGAGGCGGGAGTCGCCGTCGACCATGATGTCGATGCCCGCGCGCTGCTGGGCGGCCACCTGGCAGGCCAGGCAGTCGAAATGCTGCTCGCGGTAGGCGCGGTGCGCGAAGCCGGTCGACAGCGGCAGGCCGCGCAGGTTCTCGGTGTACCAGGACGGGCGCGGCAGCGCGCCGGTCGTGGTGGTCTGCAGGACCTTGTCCTTGGTCGCGACGAACATCGTTTCTTCCCCCTGATGATGCCGGATGGTGCGAACCGCTACTGGCGGTCGGTTATTGCCGGTCCGGGCCCTCGCCGCCGGTCTTCCAGAAGCGGCGGATGATCTTGGTCTCGAATAGGTCGACCTTCTCGTAGGGGTCGCCCGCGGTGATCGCCTCGGCCTCCGCGCGATCCGCCACGTCCACGACCCACACGCTCGCGCACATGTTGCCGTCATCGTCCATGGCCGGGCCGGCGAAGAACAGCTTGTCGCCTATGGATTCCGCGTATTCGAGATGCGCAGGCCGCGTATTCATGCGCAGATCCAGCGTGCCCGGCTTGTCCTGCCGGTAGACGAAATAAAGCAAGGCGCCCCTCCCGCTTATGGTTCGTTCGGGCGTCGCGCCCGTTTCGGTCAGCGTATTGCCGGCGGATGCGCCGCGCAACGGCGGGCCGCATGAAAACCAGACGAAAACCGCGCGAAATCGGGCACCGGCGGGCGGGTCAGGCCGCCACGCCGGGATCGAGGCTCAGCTCGACATAGTCGAAGGCGGTGAACGGATCGATCGGCGCGTCGAAGATCACGGTCACCGCGCCGTGCCAGTTGCCGTCCGCATCCGCGGTGAAGACCTCGTCGAAGCGCAGGTTCGCGGTGCGCGCCTGGATCAGGCCGTCGACGTTGCGCAGCTGCTGGTTGGGGATGTTCAGGATTCGCGGCGGCGCGGCGGCGAAACGCACGAACACCACCGCCGGGTCGATGTCGTAGTCGCCGAACACCAGGTTGAAGAAGATCTGCGCGCCCGCGGCGATGTCGTCGCGATGCACCGTGAAGTCGAACACGAAGGCGGCGCTGTTGGGCAGCGCGGGGCCGTTCAGGTCGGGCCAGTCGGCCGGCGCGGCCGTGGGCGACAGCGCCAGGTCGGTCCAGTTCGAGCCGCGCGTGCCGCGCCCGACCGCGAGGCAGCCGACGCAGGCGTGGCCGCAGTCGCGGCGCTTGGCGGCGGAACGGTTGTCGAAATTGTCGCTGCCGGCATACCAGACGCCGCCGTCCCGGTTCAGGTCGGGCAGGAACTCGTCGGGCTCGAGCATCCCGTTGCCGTTGATGTCGGCGGGCCCGAAGCCGACGCCCAGCACCGGCCGCGTCAGCCCCTCGGTCGAGGGGAAGCCGAACCCGTCGGCATCGCCGATGCGGATCCACTCGAAGGGCTCGGCCTGCGCCGCCGCCGGAATCAGAAAAACGGCGAACAAAAGTCCGTAAACCATTGAAGATATTTGCATGATCGCTCCATTCGGGAACGATTATCGCGCGCCGGCGCGCGCGCCTCCGAGTCACGTTTGCGTGGCCGAGGCACCAGCCCTCGCCGCGGTCGGGGACCGGCACTTCGGTTTGACTCCCGGGCACCTTCGAAAATAGAACAAAAGTAGAACATTTATCGGGACCCGAACCCTTCATGCCCGCCAGAACCGAAACCGTCGCGCGGCTGCGCAGCCGCATCGCCGCCATCGAACGCGGCGGCGAGGCCGCGTGCCGGGCCGGCGACGCCCTGCCCCTGGGAATCGTCGAGATCGATGGCCACCTGCCCGCGGGCGGACTGGCGGCGGGTGCGGTCCACGAACTCCTCGACGGCGACGGCACCGCATCCGACCTCGCATTGGGCGGCGCGCTGACGGGTTTCGCCGCCGTGCTGGCCGGCCGCGCCCAGCGGCTTCGCTCGCGCGCGCTTGTCTGGATCGCGCCGCGCAGCACCGCCCGCGAGAGCCTGTACGGCCCCGGGCTGGCCGGTTTCGGGCTCGACCCGGCGCACCTGGTCGCCGTGCGCATCCCCGCCGGCAACGGCTTCGCGGCCACCGCCCTGTGGGCCATGGAGGAAGCGCTGCGTGCGCCCGCGGTCGGGCTGGTGGTCGCCGAGATCGAGGATCTCGACCTGACGGCCAGCCGCCGCCTGCAGCTGGCCGCGGAGGCCGGCGGCGGGCTGGGGCTGCTGC
>JAYOFO010000143.1:0-2991 GCA_038117265.1 Rhodospirillaceae bacterium | reverse complement strand
CTCCTCGGCCATGCGACGCGCCTGGTCCTCGGCCTCGCGGCGGGCCTCTTCCTCGATCTCGCGGCGCGAGCGCGCGGGCCCGGGTGCCGCCGCGGCCTCTTCCGCTGCCGACTCGACATCCGCCTCGGCGGCCTTCGCCGCCTCTTCGGCCACTTCCTTGGCTGCCTCGGCGGCCTCCTTCGCGGCAGCCGCCTCGGCTTCCTCGTTCGCCTTGCGGGCTTCCTTGAGTGCCTTGTTCGCTTCCTCGCTCTCGCGGGCCGCCTGCTCGGCCGCCTCGCGCGCCTCTTCCAGCGCACGCACGCGCGCGGCCTGCTCGGCCTCGGTCAGGGTGCGCTTGGGCGTCGTCTCAGCCGCAGCGGGCGTCTCGACCGGTTCGGGCGCGGCCTCGGCGGCAGGCGCGTCCTTCACCTCGGTCATTTCGCCCGTGGCGCCGGCCTGGAAGGTCCGCTTCTTCTTGACCTCGACGGTCACGGTCTTGGTGCGACCGTGGCTGAAGCTCTGGCGCACCTGTCCGCCCTCGACGGTCTTCTTCAGCTCGAGCTTGCCCGGCTTGGAGAGCGTCAGCGGTTTCTTCTTCTTGTCTTCGTTTTCCGTCGTGTTCGCCATCGTCTCAGTCCATCACGTCCAAATCGATTTCCGCACCCTCGCCGCGATAGGCGCGATAGCGCGCCGCCGCCTCGAGAACACGCCGCGCCGCCGCACCCGGCAAGACCAGCGCATGTACCGCATGTTCGCGGCCCGAAATCCGCCCGAGCGTCGTCGCATCGAACAACTCGATACGCGCCACGTTCCCGGCACGTGCGGCCAGACGCGCCATCTTCTCGCGCCCGTCCGTGCCCGCGTCACAGGCACACAAAAGAACCGCCGCCGCACCCTGCTGTTCGAGTTCCGACAGGGCCCCACGGACCTTCTCGAACCCCGAAACGAACGCGCCGGCCTTGCGGGCCATCGACAGCGTGGCCTCGGCCCGGCGAAGCAACTCCGCCTCCACGAACGCGGCAAGGCTTTCGCCCGACGGCCCCGTCATCGGCGTCACATTGCGCTTCGCACCCCGCGAAAACGCCCGTTTCGCGCAGGCTGCAGCGACTATATCCCCGCGTCCGGTCAACCACAATCCGCGGCCCGGCAGGCGGCCCTCCAGGTCGGGGACGACGATATCGTCGGGCCCGACCACGAAGCGCATCAGTTCGGCCCGCGGCCGCACCTCGCCCGTCACCAGGCAACGCCGTTCGGGCGCCGCGCCGCGCTCGCGGCGGACCTCCCGTTCGGCATCGATGGTTTCGGTCACGGTCATGCGGCTTTCCTGCTAATCGCCCGCCGGCTGTTCGACGCGGGCGAACACCGCCTCGGCGTTGGCCAGATCCGAGCCGGCAACCGGCTGGCCGGCCGTCGCGTCCTCCTCCGCCTCACCCTCCTCGGGCTCCGGCTCGGGCGCGATGACGTCGTCGCCATACACCGCGACGCGCGCCGCCATGATGATGGCGTTCGCCTCCTCCGCGGTGACCGGGCTCTGGCGCACCAGCCGGCCGATCTCGTGGTCGGCCATGTCGAACAGGTCGTCAAGCTTCACCTCGGTCTCGGCGTCCATGAAGATGAAGCGGTACTCGTCGGGCATCAGGCCGGCCAGATCCTCGGCCGAGCGAACGCCGTTCTGTCCGAGGCGGACCGACTTTTCGAGCGTGACACCCTCGACGGCCAGCATCGAATCCTCGACGCCCAGCTTCTTGCGCTCGATGTCGAGCTTGGCATCGCGCTCCTCGAGCCACGTCTGGGCGCGGGCCTGGAGTTCCTCGCCGATCTCCTCGTCGAAGCCCTCGATCACCGTCAGGTCGTCGATCGGCACATATGCCACCTCCTCGACCGTGGCGAAGCCCTCGGTCACCAGCAGGTGGGCGATCACGTCCTCGACGTCGAGCGCCTCGATGAACGTGGCGCTGCGCGAGTTGAACTCGTCCTGGCGGCGCTGGCTCTCTTCCTCCTCGGTCAGGATGTCGATGTCCCAGCCCGACAGCATCGAGGCGAGGCGCACGTTCTGGCCGCGACGTCCGATGGCGAGCGAAAGCTGCTCGTCGGGGACGACGACCTCGATCTTGTTGGCGTCCTCGTCGAGGACGACCTTGGTCACCTCGGCCGGGGCCAGCGCGTTGACCACGAAGGTCGCGGGGTCGGGCGACCAGGGGATGATGTCGATCTTCTCGCCCTGCAATTCGCCGACCACCGCCTGGACACGGCTGCCGCGCATGCCGACGCACGCACCGACCGGGTCGATCGAGCTGTCCTTCGAGATCACGGCGATCTTGGCCCGGCTTCCCGGATCGCGCGCGGCGGCGCGAATCTCGATGATGCCGTCATAGATTTCGGGCACCTCCTGGGCGAACAGCGCCTTCATGAACTCCGGCTTGGCGCGGGTCAGGAAGATCTGCGGGCCGCGCGGCTCGCGCCGCACGTCGTAGATGTAGGCGCGGATGCGGTCGCCGGGGCGCTGGTTCTCGCGCGGCAGCGATTCGTCGCGGCGCATGACGCCCTCGGCCCGCCCCAGATCGATGGTGACGTTGCCGTACTCGACGCGCTTGACCAGGCCGTTCACGACCTCGCCGACGCGGTCCTTGTATTCCTCGAACTGGCGCTCGCGCTCGGCGTCGCGCACGCGCTGCACGATGACCTGCTTGGCGGTCTGCGCGGCGATCCGGCCGAAGTCGATCGGCGGCAGCTCGTCGATCAGGAAGTCGCCGACCTTGGCGTCTGTCTTCTCGCGCTGGGCCTGCTCGACGGTCAGCTGGGTGTTCTCGTCCTCGATCTCCTCGACCACCTCGCGGTAGCGCGCCAGCAGGATGTGGCCGCTGTCGCGGTCGATGACCGCGCGGATGTCGTGCTCCGGACCGTACTTGTTGCGGCCGGCCTTCTGGATCGCCTGCTCCATGGCGACGATCACTTCCTCGCGCTCGATGCCCTTCTCGCGCGCGACGGCGTCGGCGACGGCGAGCATTTCGA
>JAYOFO010000142.1:0-3125 GCA_038117265.1 Rhodospirillaceae bacterium | reverse complement strand
ACATCGTCGTCATCGTCGACGAGATGGCCGACCTGATGCTGGTCGCGGGCAAGGACGTGGAGGCCGCGATCCAGCGCCTCGCCCAGATGGCGCGCGCGGCGGGCATCCACCTGATCCTCGCCACCCAGCGCCCCTCGGTCGACGTCATCACCGGCACCATCAAGGCCAACCTGCCGACCCGCATATCGTTCCAGGTCACGACCAAGATCGACAGCCGCACGATCCTCGGCGAGCAGGGCGCCGAACAGCTGCTGGGCCAGGGCGACATGCTCTACATGGCTGGCGGCGGGCGCATCACCCGCGTCCACGGCCCGTTCCTGGCCGACACCGAAGTCGAAGATCTGGTCGCCTTCCTCAAGGCCCAGGGCGAGCCCGAATACATCGACGCGGTCACCGAGGACGAGGGCGCGGCCGACGGCATCCCGGGCTTCGAGCCGTCGCTGGAGGAGACCGGCGACGACCTCTACGACCGCGCCGTGGCCCTGGTCGCGCGCGAGCGGAAGGCCTCAACCAGCTTCATCCAGCGCCACCTGCAGATCGGCTACAACCGGGCGGCCCGGATCATCGAACAGATGGAGAAGGAAGGCGTGGTCGGCCAGGCCAACCATGTTGGCAAGCGCGAGGTGCTGGTCGGCGACCATTCCAGCGACTGAGCGGCCCGCCCTGCGTCCACGCAAGGTTCGCGGATCGCCCGCCGCCACGAAATCGCCACTCGCCGCCGCGCGCCGCGCTGCCTATGTTTGGCATATGAACGCGTTTCGAACCCTGACCCTTGCCGGCACGCTACTGCTGGCCATGCTGGTACCGGCCCTGGCCGGGCCGGCGCCTGCCGCCCTGAGCCCCGACGACCGGGCCGACCTGTCGCGCATCGAGACCTATCTCAACGGGCTGACCACCATGGACAGCCGGTTCCTGCAATTCTCGCGCGACGGGGTCGCGCAGGGGCGCATCCGGCTCGACCGGCCGGGCCGCCTGCGCATCGAGTATGCGCCGCCCGTGCCCGTGCTGATGGTCGCGAGTTCGCGGCTGCTGATGTACCACGACACCGAGCTCAAGCAGACGACCTTCCTGCCGGTGGGCTCGACGCCGGCAGGCTTCCTGATCGACGAGGAGATCGCGCTCGATGGCGAGGTCACCGTCACCGGGTTCGAGCGCGGGCCGGGCGCACTGCGCGTGACCCTGGTCCAGACCGCCGATCCGGACGCCGGCTCGGTGACCCTGATGTTCGAGGACGCGCCCTTGCGGCTGGCGAAGTGGCGCGTGATCGACGCCCAGGGCACCGAGGTCGAGGTGGCGCTGCAGGAGCCGCGCTTCGGGGTCGCGTTCGACGACGCCGACGAGATCTTCTCGACGGTCGATCCCAATGCGGCGATCGAATAGAATGACCGGGCGCAGGCACCGCGCCCTTGCACCTCCCGACCCGCCCCGTTACGACATCGTCCCGATACCGAACCCCCGATACTGAAACCATGGCCTCCGCAAACACCATCCGGCCGCTGATCGGCGTCAACGCCGACGTGCGCGACGTCAACGGCTTCGACATGATCGGCACGGGCTACAAGTATATCAGCGCCGTGGTCGAGGGCGCGGGCGGCATCCCGGTGATGATCCCGACCATCGGCGATGCGCGCACCGGCGGCCTCTACCATGTCGAGGACGTGGTCAACCGGCTCGACGGGCTGGTGCTGACCGGCGGGCGCGCCAATGTCGAGCCGCACCATTACGGCGGCCAGCCGTTCCGGCCCGACACGCTGCGCGATCCGCTGCGCGATTCGACGACCCTGCCGCTGGTCCGCCACGCCGTCGAACGCGGCCTACCGCTGTTCGGCATCTGCCGCGGCATCCAGGAGATCAACGTCGCGCTCGGCGGCTCGCTGCACCCCTATCTGTGGGAGCTCGAGGGGGTGAACGACCACCGCATGCCCCAGACCGAGGTGATGGCCAACCGCTTCGCGCTGCGCCACCCGGTGCATCTGAGCGAAGGCGGGCTGTTCGCCGAGATCGCCCGGCGGGCCGGGATCGAGGGCAACGAGGTGATGGTGAACTCGCTGCACGGCCAGGCGATCGACCGCGTCGCCAACGGGCTCGCCGTCGAGGCGGTCAGCGACGACGGGGTGATCGAGGGCGTCTCGATGCCCGGCGCATCGGGCTTCGTCGTCGGGGTGCAGTGGCACGCCGAGTACAAGATCGAGACCCACGGCTTCAACTGGGCGCTGTTCGACGCGTTCGGCCACGCCGCGCGCCGGCGTGCGGCGGCGCGGGCGGGCGCCGACGTCGCCTGAGCGTCGCGGGAACGAAAGTTTTCCACCTGCACACCGCCTGCGCGGCGTGACATCCGGTGATCGCGCGCTCTAAAAAGGCGCCCGCACCAACGATCAACGATTTCGAAAAGAGGTCCGGAATGGATTACGTCATTCCCGCGCCGGAACGGGTGTCCGTCGCAGTCGCCGGCTCGTCGGCACGCTTTCCCGTGCGCCGCATCTTCTGCGTCGGCCGCAACTACCTGGCCCACATCCGCGAGATGGGCCAGGACGAGCGCGACCCGCCCTTCTATTTCTGCAAGCCGGCCGACGCGATCGTGCCGACCGGGTCGACGATTCCCTACCCGCCGCAGACCAATAATCTGCACTTCGAGATGGAGCTGGTCGCCGCGCTCGGCAGCGGCGGGGCCAACATCTCCGAGGCCGACGCACTCGAACACGTCTGGGGTTATGCGACCGGCCTCGACATGACCCGGCGCGACGTCCAGATCGCCCACCGCGAGATGGGCCGGCCCTGGGACATGGGCAAGGGCTTCGACCAGTCCGCGCCCTGCGGCGACATCCACCCCGTCGCCGAGGTCGGCCACTTCCCCAAGGGCCACATCTGGCTGGACGTGAACGGCGCGCGCAAACAGGATTCCGATCTCGAGCTGATGATCTGGAACCTGCCCGAGATCATCGCCAACCTGTCGGGCCTGGTCACGCTGGCACCGGGCGACCTGATCTACACCGGCACGCCCGACGGCGTCGGCCCGGTGGTATCGGGCGACCGGATAGTCGGCCACATCGACGGGCTGTCGGACATCGAGATTGCCTACGCCTGAGGCCGCGCGCCCGGGAGATCGAAGCCGAGGGAGAGGGCCG
>JAYOFO010000141.1:0-3138 GCA_038117265.1 Rhodospirillaceae bacterium | reverse complement strand
GGCAGGCTGTCGATGGGCAGCACGCGCTTGGGCTTCTTGTAGCTCGCGATCAGCGCGCGGCAATGTTCGATGATGTCGGCCTCTTCGGCGGATTTCCCCGGATGGAAGGTCACGAACGCGCAAACGGCCTCGCCGAATTCGGGATCGGGCATCGGCACCACGGCGGCTTCGTTGACCGCCGGATGGGTCTCGATGGCGTCCTCCACCTCGCGCGAATAGATGTTGAGCCCGCCCGAGACGATCATGTCCTTGGCGCGGTCGACGAAATAGAGATAGCCGTCCTCGTCGAAGCGTCCGACGTCGCCGGTCACCAGCCAGTCCTCGTGGAAGGCCTTTGCGGTTTCCTCGGGCTTCTTCCAGTATTCCGTCATGGTGGTCAGGCCGGGCGGCCCGCACCGCATCAAAATTTCGCCGGTCTCGCCCTGCGGCAGGTCGTTGCGGTCGGCATCGACGATCCGGATCTCGACTCCGGGCACCGCACGCCCGCAGGACGCCGCGTGGCTTTCCTGTTCTTCCGGCCGCAGGCAGGTGATGAAGCCCGATTCCGTCTGGGCATAGAAGCTGTAGAGCCCGAGATGAGGCAGCGCCTTGGCGAGCCGCTGCTTGACCTCGATGGGGAACGCCTCGCCGGTCGCGACCATCATGCGAAGCGTCTTGCAGGCTTCCGGCCGTTTCTCGATCTCCGGCATCAGCATGCGGGCGATGGTCGGCACGAGGCCGATGGCGGTGATCTTTTCCTTCTCGATCGCATCCACGCAGGCAACCGGGTCGAAGCGCGGCATCACGACGACCGCGCAGCCGAGGCAGACCGAGTTCGCGATGCGGCCGAGGCCGGTCCGGTGCGCCATCGGCGTGGTCGCGATAATCCGGTCGGTCTCGTTCATGCCCCACTCCTTGTGGTTCATGAAGCCGCCGATCATCACCAGCGAGGAATGGGTCGACACTGCGCCCTTGGGCCGGCCGGTCGTGCCCGACGTGTAGCCGATCATCAGCGAATCCGGCTTGGTCGGCAGGTGCGGGGGCGGGGTGGCGTCGTCGATGCGGAGATCGTCGAACGAAATCTCGCCGTCCTCCGCTTCGCCGAAGCAGACGAGAAGCGGGTTGCCCACCTTCCCGGCGGCGGCATGCACGGTTTCGCGGAATTCCGGCGCGAAGAAGATCGCCCACGGCTCGCAATCGGTGATGATGTAGTCGGCTTCGGGCGGCGCGAGGCGGGTCGAAATCGGCACGATCACGCCGCCCGACTTTGCCGCGCCGACCATCGCCTCGATCAGCTCGGCGCTGTTGGGCAGATACATGACGATCCGGTCGCCGACTTTCTGGCCGCGACCGAGATACGCGTTGGCCAGCCGGTTCGCGGTCCGGTCGAGCTCGCCGAACGCAATCCGGCGTTCGCCGCAGACCAGCGCCTCCCGGTCCGGGTGACGCATCGCGGCGTCGGCCAGCATCGCGCCGAGCTTCATGGCCTATTTCTTCTTTTTGCGGTTGGCGGCCTTGTCGGGCTCGAACGCGAAATAGGTGATGTCGTCGTTCAGCTTCTCCCACGCGACCTTCACGCGCATGCCGATCTCGACCGTCTCCGGCGTGACGTTGAGCATGTTCGCGATGATGCGGACGCCCTCGTCCAGCTCGATCAACCCGACGACGTAGGGCGTCTTGTCCTCGAAGCCCGGCGTCGCGACGTAGGTAATCGTATAGGAATAGAGTTCGCCCTTGCCCGAGGTCGGCTTCCACTGGAGGTTCCGCCGGCCGGTGCGCACGCTGTTGGCGCGCGGCCAGAACTGGTACTTGCGCGCCGTCGGGTCCCACTGAAGCATCAGCTTGCCCTTCTTGGCGCCGTCCCAGAATTCCTGCGTCGTCGGCGTCGGTTTCGGAACGGGGCGGGGCTTCACGTCGGCTTTGGTTGCCATTCTTTCTCTCCCTGTCCTCAGTTTACCAGAACCATGGCGTTGGCCGTTCCCCAATTGCGGCCGTAGGGGATGACGCCGATGCCGGTGACCAGCGCGTTCCGCGCGTTCGGAACCTGCCGGCCTTTCGCTTCGCCCATCAGCTGGCGGACGGCTTCCGTCAGGTTGATGCCGCCGCCGGCGAGGCCCGGCTGGCCGCAGCTGATCTGCCCGCCGCCCGTGTTGATCGGCAGGTCGCCCGTCGGCCCGAGATCCATGTCCCGCAGGAACTGCGAACCCTGGCCCTTCTTCGCGAAGCCGCACTGTTCGGTCTTCAGCATGACGGCAAACAGGAAATCGTCGTAGGGGTGGAACATGTCGATGTCCTTCGCCTTCAGCTTCGCCTGGCGCAGCGCCTTCGGGCCGGTGACAGAATGGCCGGTCGCGGTCATGTCCGGCGTCTGGTTGGCGCAGTCGAAGTTGGATATTTCGGCGTAGGAGATCGGATAGACGCGGTTGCCGAGGCCGAGTTTCCTGGCGCGGCTGGTCTTCATCATCAGGAGACCGTTGCCGCCGTCGCACCACATCACGGAATCCAGCAGGCGGAGCGGCGTCGAGACCTGCCGCGAGTCGATGTAGTCCTGGACGGTGATCTTCTTGCGCAGCCCCTCGTACGCGTTAGGGTTCTTGATCGCGCCGTTGCGCTGCGCGACGGCGAGCGCGCCGAGGCCCTCGAAATCGAGACCGTACTGGTGCTCGTAGCGGTTCATCAGCAGGCCGAACGCGCCGGGCGGGCCCTGGATACCCACAGGGTCCCAGAACTCGTTGCGGTAGCTGCCGTAATAGGCCCGCCACTGCGTCGAGGGCGCGTCGACACCGAGGATCATAGCGGTCTCGCACAACCCGGATTTGAGGGCCATTGCCGCGCGCGCGACGTTGCCGATGGCCGACGCACCGCCGATGTCGGTGGTCTGCAGCCAGCTTGCCGAGATGCCGAGATATTCCGTGGCATAGCCCGACCAGAACGGGTTCGAGCATTCGCTGAGCGGCACCGTGAAGGTGACGCCGTCGATGTCCGACGGCCCCAGCTTGGTCTTCCGGTAGAGGCCTTCGGCGACCTCGGCCGCGATCTCGTAGGCGGAACGCCCGCCGCGCCGTTCGATCTTCGTCTCCGAGTAGGCGACGATGCAGACGTCCTTGTCCGCGAGGAAGTTACCCGCCATGACGGCTCTCCCGTATCCGTTGTTGATTA
>JAYOFO010000140.1:0-3304 GCA_038117265.1 Rhodospirillaceae bacterium | reverse complement strand
CGCGCTCGAACACGGAATCGAGGATGTCGGAGATGTTCTTGCGCACCGATTCCGGGGTGATGCCGTGCTCTTCGTTGTAGGCCTCCTGCTTCTCGCGCCGGCGTGCGGTCTCCTCCAGCGCGGCGGTCAGGCTGGCGGTCATCGTGTCGGCATAGAGGATCACCCGCCCGTCGATGTTGCGCGCCGCTCGGCCGATGGTCTGGATCAGCGAGGTGCGCGAGCGCAGATAGCCCTCCTTGTCGGCGTCGAGGATCGCCACCAGCGCGCATTCGGGGATGTCGAGCCCTTCGCGCAGCAGGTTGATGCCGACCAGTATGTCGAAGGCGCCCAGGCGCAGGTCGCGCATGATCTCGATGCGTTCCAGCGTCTCGATGTCGGAGTGCAGGTAGCGGACCTTGAGCCCCTGCTCGTGCATGAACTCGGCCAAATCCTCTGACATGCGCTTGGTCAGGGTGGTGACCAGGACGCGCTGGCCCTTCTTCGTCACCTCCTGGCACTCGGCGATCAGATCGTCGACCTGGGTCGCGACGGGCCGCACGATGCAGACCGGGTCGGTCAGGCCCGTCGGGCGCACCACCTGCTCGGCGAAGGTCCCGCCCGTCTGCTCCAGCTCCCAGTCGCCGGGGGTGGCCGAGACGTAGACCGTCTGCGGCCGCATCTCGTGCCACTCCTCGAACTTGAGCGGCCGGTTGTCGACGCAGGACGGCAGCCGGAAGCCGAACTCGGCCAGGGTGCCCTTGCGCGACAGGTCGCCACGGAACATGCCGCCGAGCTGCGGCACGGTGATGTGGGACTCGTCGACGAACAAGAGGGAGTCGGGCGGCAAATACTCGAACAGGGTCGGCGGCGGCTCGCCCGGATTGCGCCCCGTCAGGTGGCGCGAGTAGTTCTCGATGCCGGCGCACGAGCCGGTCGCCTGGATCATCTCGAGGTCGAAGGTGGTGCGCTGTTCCAGGCGTTGCGCCTCGAGCAGGCGGTTCTCGGCGTGGAGCTGTTCCAGACGGGTGCGCAGCTCGGCCTGGATGGTCTTGGTGGCCTGCTGCAGCGTCGGCTTGGGCGTGATGTAGTGCGAGTTGGCGAAGACCGTGATCCGTTCCAGCGATCCCGACGACGCGCCGGTCAGCGGGTCGAACTCGTCGATCGCCTCGATCTCGTCGCCGAACAGCGACAGCCGCCAGGCGCGGTCCTCGAGATGGGCCGGGAAGATCTCGATCGTGTCGCCGCGCGCGCGCAGGGTGCCGCGGTAGAAATTCGAATCGTTGCGCCGGTACTGCAGCTCGGTCAGGTCGCGCAGGATCTGCGTCCGGTCGACGCGGTCGCCGACCTTATAGGCCTTGGCCATCTCCAGATAGGATTCGGCGTCGCCGATGCCGTAGATGCACGACACCGAGGCGACGATGATGACGTCGCGCCGCTCGAACAGCGCGCGGGTGGCCGAGTGGCGCATCCGGTCGATCTGCTCGTTGATCGAGGATTCCTTCTCGATGTAGGTGTCCGAGCGCGGCACGTAGGCCTCGGGCTGGTAGTAGTCGTAGTACGACACGAAGTACTCGACCGAATTGTTCGGGAAGAAGCTCCGCATCTCGGAGAAGAGCTGGGCGGCCAGCGTCTTGTTGGGCGCCAGGATCAGCGCCGGCCGGCCGGTGCGCGCGATAACGTGGGCCATGGTGAAGGTCTTGCCCGAACCGGTCACGCCGAGCAGCACCTGGTCGCTCTCGCCCGCGTCGAGCCCGCCGATCAGCGCCTTGATCGCCTCGGGCTGGTCGCCGGCCGGCTGGAACTCCGAGACCAGCTCGAACCCGGCCGGTCCGGTCCCCGCCGGATGGTCGTCGGCGAACACCCGGCGCGGCAGGGCGTCGGGCGTCGGCAGGTACTTGGCCTGGAATTCCGCGAGGTCGACCATCCCCGGTTATATAGGGTGCGGGACGGGGGGAAGGCCAGCGCGCGATGCCGTCGGGAAATTGACGCAGATCAATGTATGTGCGCGGCGGCGGCCTATCCTCGCTGCGATTTCGCAAGGAGGCTCGACATGCCCGTCGAAAACATGATCGTCCTCGGCATCGTTGTCGCCGGAATGGTCGCGTTCAGTGTCGTCGCGTTCTGGCTCAGCGCCGAAAGCGGACGCCGCAACAGGAACGAACATCACGGCACGCCCGCCGAGTAGGGATCGGCAACGGACCACCCCTCTGGTCCGCATCGGCCCGGTGCTCGCGCCGGGCCGATCGCCGCTTGCGCGCATTCCGGACCGGGACTAGGTTCGCGCCGGTGTCGCACCGCAGCATGATTCGGGCGCGGGCGGCGGAATCAACCCGAGCGGACCCCAGACCATGTCCTTTCTTGCCAACCGCCTGAGCAGCATCAAGCCGTCGCCGACGATCGCCATCAACACCCTGTCGCAGGAGCTCAAGGCGCAGGGGCGCGACGTGATCGGCCTGGCCGCCGGTGAGCCCGATTTCGACACGCCGCAAAACATCAAGGACGCCGCCGCGCGCGCCATGGCCGAGGGCAAGACCAAGTACGTCTCGCCGGCGGGCATCCCCGCGCTGCGCGAGGCGATCTGCGAGAAGCTCAAGGCCGACAACGCGCTGGAATACACGCCGGCCCAGATTCATGTCGGCTGCGGCGGCAAGCAGACGATCTACAACGCGCTGTTCGCGACCATCGATCCGGGCGACGAGGTGATCGTCGCGGCCCCCTACTGGGTGTCCTACACCGACATCACGCTGCTCTGCGAGGGCGTGCCGGTGGTCGTCGAGACGACCCAGGAATCCGGCTTCAAGCTGACGCCCGCGGCGCTCGAGGCGGCGATCACGCCCAGGACCAAGTGGCTGATGCTGAACTCGCCCTGCAACCCGTCGGGCGCGGCCTACACGGCCGACGAGCTGCGCGCGCTGGGCGAGGTGCTGCTGCGCCACCCGCATGTCTGGATCATGCCCGACGACATGTACGAGAAGATCGTCTACGACGATTTCGAGTTCACGACGATTGCTCAGGTGGTGCCCGAGCTGTTCGCGCGCACCTTGACCCTGAACGGCATGTCGAAGGCCTATTGCATGACCGGCTGGCGCGTCGGCTATGCGGCGGGCCCGACCGACCTGATCAAGGCGATGAACATGATCTCGTCGCAGTCGACGACCTCGACCTCGACCATCTCGCAATGGGCGGCGGTCGAGGCGCTACGCGGCCCGCAGGACTTCATCGCCAGGCACAACACGGTCTTCAAGGAGCGCCGCGACCTGGTCGTCTCCCTGCTCAACCAGGCGAACGGCATCACCTGCGCCACGCCCGAGGGCGCGTTCTACGT
>JAYOFO010000139.1:0-3361 GCA_038117265.1 Rhodospirillaceae bacterium | reverse complement strand
GAACTGTGCCTCTACCGGGTCGGCGGGCGGGTCGACACGGTCACGGCCGGCACCAGCCGGGCGAGCCGCGATCCCGGCCACCTGATGCGCCTGCTGGCCGAGCAGCTCGAGCGGCTGCCCGCGCCGCCTTCCGCGGCCCCCGATCCCCTGAGCGCCGCCGCCGAGGCGATGGTCGAGACCCTGACCCTGGCCGCGACCGCTACCGATCCCCTGAGCGCCGCCCAGGTGGCCCTCGACAATCGCCGCGAGGCCGATCCGGCCGCCCTGGAACGGCTGGTCGACCGGCTGGCCGGCCGGCTCGGCCCCGACGGGGTGATGCGCTTCACGGCCCGCGACACCCACCTGCCCGAGCGGGTGCAGGCCGCAACCCCCGCGCTGGAGGGCCGCAAGACCACGGATTCCGGCGCCTGGCGGCACGCCCTGCCACGCCCGCCGCGGCTGCTGGCGCGGCCCGAGCCGGTCGAGGCGGTTGCCCCCGTGCCCGACGACCCGCCGGTGGTCTTCCGCTGGCGCGGCCGCGTCCACCGGGTGGTCCGCGCCGAGGGGCCGGAGCGGATCGAGCCCGAATGGTGGCATCCCCCCGCCGTACCGGGCCGCGACACGGCCATCGACGACGCCACCCGCGACTATTACCGGGTCGAGGACGCCGACGGCCGCCGCTTCTGGCTCTACCGCGCCGGCCTCTACGACCGCGCGCCTGCCTGCGCGAAGCCGGAGCTTCGCTGCGGCGAAGGCAGGCCCGCCGCCCCGCCGCGCTGGTACCTGCACGGGCTGTTCGGATGAGCGCGGCCCCGCGATACGTCGAACTGCAGGTGACGACCAACTTCAGCTTCCTGCGCGGCGCCTCCCACGCCGAGGAAATGGCCGCGCGGGCCGCCGAACTGGGCCATCCGGCGGTCGCGGTGACCGACCGCAACACCCTGGCCGGCGTGGTGCGCGGGCATCTGGGCGCAAAGGCCGCGGGAATCCGGGTGATCGTGGGCGCCCGGCTGGATTTCGCCGACGACACCCCGTCGTTCCTGTGCCTGCCGACCGACCGGGATGCCTATGGGCGGCTGTCGCGGCTGCTGACGATGGGAAAGCGCCGTGCGGAGAAGGCGCAATGCCATCTCTACGCGGCCGACCTGACGGCGCCCGACGGCGTCTTCGCGCGGGGCGCAGGGCAGATTCTCATCGCCGTGCCGCCCGACGATCTGTTCGACGGCCCGAGCGAGAAATTCTCGAGCGATCTGAGTCGGTTGGGAATCGAACTTGAATCGGAAACTTATCTCGCCGCGAGCCATCTCTACCGCGGCAACGATGCCCGCCGGCTGGCCCGGCTGGCCGCCATCGCCGAGGCCTGCGGCACCCCGCTGGTCGCCACCAACGACGCCCACCATCACGCGCCCGAACGGCGCGCGCTGGCCGACGTGGTCACCTGCATCCGCGAACACTGCACGATCGACACGGCGGGCCGGCGCCTCGCCGCCAACGCCGAGCGCCACCTGAAGCCGGCCGACGAGATGGCGCGGCTGTTCCGCGACCATCCCGGGGCCGTCGCGCGGACCGTCGAGATCGCCGACAAGTGCCGGTTTTCGCTGGAGGAGCTGCGCTACGAGTATCCGGCCGAGCCGGTGCCCGGGAACCGCACGCCCGACGCCGAGCTGGCGCGGCTGGCCTGGCGCGGCGCGGCCAACCGGTATCCCGACGGGGTTCCCGCGAAGGTGCGCGCCCAGATCGAGCACGAACTCGCGCTGATCGCGGAGCTGCGCTACGCCGCGTATTTCCTGACGGTCCACGACATCGTCCGCTTCGCGCGTTCGCGCGGCATCCTGTGCCAGGGGCGCGGTTCGGCGGCAAATTCCGCGGTCTGCTACTGCATCGGCATCACCGCGGTCGACCCGGCGCGCCTCGACCTGCTGTTCGAGCGCTTCATCTCGGCCGAGCGCAACGAGCCGCCCGACATCGACGTGGATTTCGAGCACGAGCGCCGCGAGGAGGTGATCCAGTACGTCTATGCCAAGTACGGGCGCGAGCGCGCCGGCCTGGCCGCGACGGTGATCAGCTACCGCTCGCGCTCGGCCTTGCGCGAGGTCGGCAAGGCGCTGGGCCTGACCGAGGACACGGTGGCCGCGCTGTCGGGCCAGGTCTGGGGCTGGTCGAACGACGGCGTGCCCGACCATGTGGTGCGTTCGCTCGGCCTCGATCCGCGCGACAACCGGCTGGGACTGGCGCTGCGGCTGGCGCGCGAGCTGATCGGCTTTCCCCGCCACCTGTCCCAGCATGTCGGCGGGTTCGTGATCACCAAGGGGCGGCTCGACGCGCTGGTGCCCATCGAGAACGCGGCGATGGACGACCGCACGGTCATCGAGTGGGACAAGGACGACCTGGATGCGCTGGGCATCCTCAAGATCGACGTGCTGGCGCTGGGCATGCTGACCTGCGTGCGCAAGGCCTTCGACCTGATCGCCGACCATTACGGCCGCCGGCTGGAGCTCACCACCGTGCCGGCCGAGGACCCGGCCGTCTATGACATGCTGTGCGAAGCGGATTCGCTGGGGGTCTTCCAGGTCGAGAGCCGGGCCCAGATGGCTTTCCTGCCGCGCATGCGCCCGCGCAACTTCTACGACCTGGTGATCGAGGTGGCGATCGTGCGCCCCGGCCCGATCCAGGGGGACATGGTGCATCCCTATATCCGGCGGCGGAACGGCGAGGAGACCGTGCAGTTCCCCTCCGAGGAGCTGAAAAGGGTGCTCGGCAAGACCCTCGGCGTGCCGCTGTTCCAGGAACAGGCGATGCAGATCGCCATCGTCGCCGCCGGTTTCACGCCGGGCGAGGCCGACCAGCTGCGCCGCGCCATGGCGACCTTCCGCAAGACCGGCACGATCCACACCTTCCAGGAGAAGATGATCGGCGGCATGGTCGCGCGCGGCTACGCGGCGGACTTCGCCGAGCGCTGTTTTCGCCAGATCGAGGGGTTCGGCGAATACGGCTTCCCCGAGAGCCACGCCGCCTCGTTCGCCCTGCTGGTCTATGTCTCGGCCTGGATCAAGCGCCACTACCCCGACGTGTTCGCCGCCGCGCTGCTCAACAGCCAGCCGATGGGCTTCTACGCCCCGGCCCAGATCGTGCGCGACGCGCGCGAGCACGGCGTGCCCGTGCGCGGCCCCGACGCCAACCATTCGGCATGGGACCACACGCTGGAGGCCGCCCCGGAGGCCGCGGACGGCGGCCACGCGCTGCGCCTCGGGTTCCGGCAGGTGAAGGGGCTGAAGGAGGATGCCGCGCGGGCCATCGCGCAGGCCCGGCCCGCCGGCGGCTATGCCTCGGTCGAGGATGTCTGGCGGCGGTCGGGCGTGGGCACCGCCGCGCTGGTGACCCT
>JAYOFO010000138.1:0-3390 GCA_038117265.1 Rhodospirillaceae bacterium | reverse complement strand
ACGAGATCGCCGACTGGTTCGAGACGCTCGCCAAGGCCGAGAAGAGCCACGCCGGCCGCTTCCAGAAGGCGCTCGACGAGCTCGACTAGACGGAATCCTCTCCGGGGGCGGGCCGGTGTCTGCCCCCGGGAAGTCCGACGTGATTTATCCCAGTGTGTTTCTTGCCCTGCCGGTGGAGCGGGCCGTTCGGGGAACGGGGTCGCTTTTGCCCTGGTTCCGACCCGGCCCTGACGGGAGAGAACGAGCATGAGTGACCAGGACGGACCGACGGCCGGTGCGCCGCGCGAGGGCAGCCTCGATGCGCCGACCCGCCACCCGATCGACTGGCACGATCCCGACTTCTTCGATGAAGCGAAGCTCGATGCCGAGCTGCGCCGGGTGTTCGACATCTGTCACGGCTGTCGTCGCTGCTTCAATATCTGCGATTCCTTCCCCCGCCTGTTCGACCTGATCGACGAATCCGAGACGGGTGAGCTCGACAGCGTCGACAGCGCCGACTTCAAGCCGGTCGCGGATGCCTGCACGCTCTGCGACATGTGCTTCATGACCAAGTGCCCCTATGTGCCGCCCCACGAGTTCAACCTGGACTTCCCGCACCTGATGCTGCGCGTGCGCGCGCTCGAGGCCAAGCGCGACGGGGTGCCGTGGAACGAGCGCCAGCTCATCGAAACCGACCGCAACGGGCGGCTGGCGGGCAGGGTGGTCGGGCTGGCCAACTGGGGTTCGGACCGCCGCAACCGCCTGACCCGGCCGCTGGTCGAGGCGGTCGCCGGCGTCCACCGCGAGGCCGACCTGCCGAAATATGTGCCGACGTCCAGGACCTTCGTGCGCCAGGCCGAGAGCGGCCCGCCGCCGGTCAACACGCAGGCGCCGGCCCATGGCCGCAAGGCGATCCTGTATGCGACCTGTTTCGTCAACTACAACAAGCCCGACACCGGCGTGTTCGCCCAGCGCATCCTGGCGCGCAACGGCGTCGAGACCCGCGCGCTGCACCCGCAATGCTGCGGCATGCCGCAGCTCGAACAGGGCCTGCTCGACGATGTGGCGGCGCGCGCCCGGTCGGTGGCCCGCGCCTTCCGCCCCCATATCGAGGATGGAAACGACATCATCGCGCTGACCCCGTCCTGCGCCCTGATGCTGAAGTTCGAATGGCCGCTGATCGTGCCCGACGACGAAGACGTCAAGGCGCTGTCGGCCGCGACCCGCGATATCACCGAATACATCGTCGACATCGCCAGGAACGAGGGGCTGGCCGACGGGCTGTCGGCCCTGCCGGATCCCGTGGCGCTGCACCTGGCCTGCCACGCGCGGGCCCAGAACATGGGCCAGAAGGCGGCCGAGATGCTGCGCCTGATCCCCGAGGCCGACCTCAAGGTCATCGAGCGCTGCTCGGGCCATGGCGGCTCGTGGGGCGTGATGAAGGAGAATTTCGAGACCGCGATCAAGGTCGGACGGCCCGTCGCCCGCCAGGCGAAGGAGGCCCGCTACGTGGTGTCGGAGTGCCCGCTGGCCGCCGATCACATCCTGCAGGGGATCGAGAAGCAGCTCGACGCGGGACAGTCCGCGCCCGCCCGCAGCTATCACCCGGTCGAGCTGTTCGCGCTGGCCTACGGGCTGGCGCCCGAGCTGGCCGCCTGACGATGGAGACACCCGCATGGAGACCCACGTGATGAACGCCTCCGCGCGCGCGATCACACGCGCCGATATCATGGACATGGACGAGTACGCCCGCGACCGCAAGGCGCGGCGGGCCGCGCTGGTCGCGCGCAAGCGCAACCGCCGGGTCGACATCGGCCCGCACGCCACCGCCTATTTCGAGTGCTACGAGACCATGTGGCACCAGGTCCACGAGATGCTCTACATCGAGCGTGGCGGCGAGGCGCAGATCGCCGACGAGCTCAACGCCTACAATCCGCTGATTCCCAACGGCCGCGAACTGGTCGCCACGGTGATGTTCGAGATCGACGACCCGGTGCGCCGCAAGATGGTGCTGTCGAAGCTCGGCGGGGTGGAGGAGACCGCGTTCCTGAGGTTCGGCGATGCAACGATCCGCAGCATGCCCGAGGCGGATGTCGACCGCACCAGCGCCGACGGCAAGGCGAGCTCGGTCCAGTTCATCCATTTCCCCTTCCCCGACGCCCAGGTCGCGGCGTTCGCGGCGCCGGGCGCGGAGGTCACCCTGGGATTCTCCCATCCCGAATACGCCCACATGACCGTGCTGCCCGAGGCGGTCCGGGCCGAGCTGGCGGGCGATTTCGACTGATCGCCGGTGGAACCGTGGGGCGGCGCGTCAGCGCGCGATCGCCTCGCCGGGATAGAGCCCCCACAGCGCGGCGCGCGGGATCCAGCCCGCGATCGGCGGGTCCTCGACCGCCACCCGGCACCATGCCGGCGCGCAGCTCTCGAGCATGACGACGACGCCGGCCTCGACGATCGCGGCGGTGGCGCCGTCCTCGCCTGGCTCGTCCATCAGGCGGGCCTTGGCGACCGCGATGCTGGCGGTGCGCCGGCCCGACAGCATCGACTTGTGGACCCAGCCCGTGGTGCCCTCGGAATCGCGCACCTGGCGCCAGTTCTCGAACTCGCCGATCACCTCGACCGGCAGGTTGCGCCGCTGGAACACCCAGTCGACCGGATAGCGCGCGCCGGGACCGGTGCGCAGGTTGACCTCGCCGGCGCGCAGGCTGACCCAGCGCGGGATGTCGAGACCCGACGGGTTGGCGTCCTGCGCCACGGCCGAGGTCGCCGTGACGACGAGCGGGAATGCGATGAGAAGGGCGGAAATCGTCCGGCCGATCATGTCCAGCCGTCTATCGGAGGGCGATGCGCCGGTCAAGCGGTCCGCCGCGCACGCACGTTTGCGCTGCCGGGGCCATCCGCGATAATCGAGGCCAACGGCGGCAGGGCCGGGCCGGCGCTCATCGCCCAGGCGGGCGCGCGGCTAAAGCTGATCGCCAATTACGGCAACGGCGTCGACAACATCGACCTGCCGCCGGCGCGCGAACGCGGCATCACCGTGACCAACACGCCCGGCGTGCTGACCGAGGACACCGCCGATATGACGATGGCGCTGATCCTCGCCGTGCCGCGCCGGCTTTACGAGGGCGCGCGGCTGATCCGCTCGGGCAAGCGTCTCGGCATCGTCGGCATGGGCCGCATCGGCACCGCGCTGGCGCGCCGCGCGCGCGGTTTCGGGCTGAAGATCCACTACCACAACCGGCGTCCCGCCCATCCCGACATCGAGGCCGAGCTCGAGGCGACCTACTGGGAATCGCTGGATCAGATGCTGGCGCGCGTCGACATCGTCACGGTGAACTGCCCGCGCACGCCGGCCTCCTTCCACCTGCTGTCGCGCCGCCGGCTCGAGCTGCTGCAGCCGCACGCCTACAT
>JAYOFO010000137.1:0-3554 GCA_038117265.1 Rhodospirillaceae bacterium | reverse complement strand
ACAACTACAACCGCGAGGTCTCGCCGCTGCGCCGCAACGTGGTGCTCGAGGATGTCGGCGGTGCCGGCCTGTACCTGCTTTCGGACCTGTCGAAGGCTGTCACCGGCGAGATTCACTACGTCGACAACGGCTTCCACACGGTCGGCATGCCCGACCCGGCGGCCCGGAACGGCGGCGACGCCGAAGGCTGACCCGGCGCCGCCGCGGCAGCGACCTTCCCGGCGAAATTTCGACCCCTTTTTCGCGCGTGCGGGGCTGTTCCTGACACGCCCGTCCGTGTAGCCTTTCCCGGCGCACGGTTCGCGTGAACAACGCCCGACGACAGGGCGGCCGGGACCGCGCGCGGGATGGGGGAAACTACACCGGACAATGACATGACGGATATCCAGTACGTGGCGCCGGCGACGCTCGACGAGGCGATCGGCGCGTATGCGGCGGCGCAGGGCGCGGGGCGCATCCTGGCGGGGGGCACCGATCTGCTGGTGCAGATGCAGGCCGGCATCGTGGAGCCGGGCCTGATCGTCGACATCAAGAAGATTCCCGAGCTGACCGCCATCGAGGAGACCGGCGACGGCGGCTTCGTGGTCGGCGCGGCGGTCTCGGGCGCGGCACTCGAACGGCACCCGAGCTTCGGCAAGGTCTGGCCCGGCGTGCTGGAGGGCTTCAACCTGATCGGCTCGACCCAGGTCCAGGGCCGCTGCTCGCTGGGCGGCAATCTGTGCAACGCCTCGCCCGCCGCCGACAGCGTTCCGGCGATGGTCGCGGCCGGCGCGGTGCTGACCGTGCAGGGCCCCAACGGGCAGCGCGAGATCGCCGTCGAGGACGTGCCGACCGGCCCCGGCAAGACCAGCCTGAAGCCGGGCGAGATCGCCGTCAGCATCGCTTTCCCGGCGCGGCCCGCCCATTCGGGCGACGCCTATCTGCGGATGATCCCGCGCACCGAGATGGACATCGCCGTGGTCGGCGTCGGCGTCGCGCTGACGCTGGACGGCGGCACCTGCACCGCCGCACGGGTCGGGCTGGGCGCAGTCGCGCCGACGGTCCTGCGGGTCAACGCGGCGGCCGATGCGCTGATCGGCTCGTCGCTGGACGCGGCGGCGCTCGAGGCGGCGGCCGCGGCCTGCAGCGCGGCGTGCAAGCCGATCGACGACAAGCGCGGCACCATCGCCTACCGCACCCGGGTCGCGGGCGTGCTGCTGAAGCGCGCCACCAGCATCGCGGCCCAGCGCGCGGCGGCGTAAGGGGAAATCACAATGGCAAAGAAGATCCACGTCTCCACCACCATCAACGGCGAGCCCGAGGAATTCCTCTGCGACCCGAACGAGACCATGCTCGACGTGCTGCGCAACCGGCTCGGCCTGACCGGCGTCAAGGAAGGCTGCGGGTCGGGCGACTGCGGGGCCTGCTCGATCACGCTGGACGGCACCCTGGTGTGCTCGTGCCTGATGCTCGCGGCCGAGGCCGAGGGGCACGAGATCGGCACCATCGAGGGCATGGCCGAAGGCGACCATCTGCACCCGTTGCAGCAGAAGTTCCTCGAGATGGCCGCGCTGCAGTGCGGCATCTGCACCCCGGGCTTCCTCGTCGCGGCCAAGGCGCTGCTCGACGAGAACCCGGACCCCACCGAAACGGAAGTCCGGTTCTGGCTGGCCGGCAACCTGTGCCGGTGCACCGGCTATGACAAGATCATCCGCGCGGTCATGGACACCGCCGCGGAGATGCGGGAGGCAGCACAATGAGCGCAAACGACAACAAGTGGATCGGCCAGAACACGATCCGTCCCGACGGCGTCGACAAGGTAACGGGGCGCGCGAGCTTCGCGGCCGACACCACCATGCCCGGCATGATCTGGGGCAAGGTGCTGCGCTCGCCCCACGCGCATGCGCGGATCAAGTCGATCGACACCTCGAAGGCCGAGGCCCATCCCGGCGTGAAGGCGGTGGTGACGGCGGCCGACATCGTCGACTTCCCGGTCGACACGCCGGTCCCGCTGGGCATCCAGGACATGCGCTGGATGACGCGCAACGTGTGCGCGCGCGAGAAGGCGCTGTGGCACGGCCACGCCATCGCCGCCGTCGCGGCGACCAGCGAGGCGATCGCCGCCGAGGCGTGCAAGCTGATCGAGGTCGAGTACGAGGTCCTGCCCCACGCGATCGAGATCGACGATGCGATCGCCGACGGCGCGCCGATCCTGCACGACTTCATCCAGTTCGACGGCAAGCCCTCGAACATCGCGGGCACGCTGGAGCACACCAAGGGCGACGTCGAGGCCGGCTTCGCCCAGGCCGACGTGGTCATCGAGCGCGAGTTCACCACGCGCCCGGTCCACCAGGGCTATATCGAGCCGCACGCCTGCCTGGTAAGCTGCGCGGCCGACGGCAAGACCACCATCTGGTCGTCGAGCCAGGGCCAGTTCATGGTCCGCGCCATGACCGCGATGCTGACCGGCATCCCGCAGTCGAACATCCGCGCTATCCCGGCCGAGATCGGCGGCGGCTTCGGCGGCAAGACGATCATCTATCTCGAGCCGCTGGCGACGATCCTGTCGAAGAAGTCGGGCCGGCCGGTGAAGATGGTGATGACCCGCGAGGAGGTGATGCGCGCATCGGGCCCGACCTCGGGTTCGAAGAGCCGGATCAAGATCGGCGTGACCAAGGACGGCAAGATCACCGCGGCCGAGGGCATCTACTGGCTGCAGGCCGGCGGCCTGCCTGGCTCGCCGATCCGCGGCGCGGCGGGCTGTGCGCTGGCACCCTACGACATCCCCAACGGGCACACGCTGGGCTATGACGTGGTCTGCAACCGCTCCAAGGTGGCAGCCTACCGCGCGCCGGGCGCGCCGATCGGCGCCTTCGGCGTGGAATGCGTGCTCGACGAGCTGGCCGAGGAAATCGGCATGGATCCGCTCGACCTGCGGCTGAAGAACGCAGCCAAGGAGGGCACCAAGGCGGTCCACGGGCCGACCTACCCGCTCATGGGCTATATCGAGTCGCTCGAGGCCGCGAAGGTCCACGACCATTATAAGGCCCCGCTCGACAAGGCGAAGCATCAGGGCCGCGGCGTGGCCAGCGGGTTCTGGTTCAACGCCGGCGGCGAATCCTCGGCCCAGGTGAACATCACAGAGGACGGCAACGTCGTCGTCACCACCGGCCACCCCGACATCGGCGGCAGCCGTGCGGGCATCGCCAACATCTGCGCCGAGCTGCTGGGCATCGACTACAAGCGCGTCTCGGTGCTGATCGGCGACACCGCGACCATCGGCTTCTCGAACCTGACCGGCGGCAGCCGCGTGCTGTTCGCCTCCTCGATGGTGGTGACCGAATCGACCAAGAAGGTCATCCGCACCCTGTGCGACCTGGCCGCCAAGATCTGGGACATCGACCCCGAGGCGGTGACCTGGGAGGACGGCGAGGCGCGCCCGGCGGGCGACAATGCCGGCAAGTTCCCGCCGCTGACCCTGGAGGAGCTGGCCGCACGGGCCAACGAATCGGGCGGGCCGATCGGCGCGGGCACCCAGCTCAACACCGCGGGCGCGGAGGGCGGCTTCGGCACCC
>JAYOFO010000136.1:0-3761 GCA_038117265.1 Rhodospirillaceae bacterium | reverse complement strand
TACTCCCACTCGATGGTCCCGGGCGGCTTCGACGTCACGTCATAGACCACCCGGTTGATCCCGCGCACCTCGTTGATGATGCGCGTCGCCACGCCGGCGACGAACTTGTGCTCGAACGGGTAGCTGTCGGCCGTCATGCCGTCGGTCGAGGTCACGGCGCGCAGCGCGCAGACATGGTCGTAGGTGCGCGCATCGCCCATCACGCCGACGGTGCGCACCGGCAGCAGCACGGCGAAGGCCTGCCAGATGCTGTCGTAGAGGCCGGCCTTGCGGATTTCGTCCAGATAGATCGCATCGGCCCTGCGCAGTATGTCGAGCTTGTCGCGCGCGAAGATTCCGGGCACGCGGATCGCCAGCCCGGGCCCCGGGAACGGGTGGCGGCCGACGATCTCTTCCGGGATGTCGAGTTCGCGCCCCAGTTCGCGCACCTCGTCCTTGAACAGCTCGCGCAGCGGCTCGACCAGCTTCATGTTCATCCGCTCGGGCAGGCCGCCGACATTGTGGTGCGACTTGATGGTCGCGCTGGGCCCGCCGAAGGGGCTCACACTCTCGATCACGTCGGGATAGAGCGTGCCCTGGGCGAGGAACTCGGCCCCGCCGATCTTCTCGGCCTCCTCCTCGAACACGTCGATGAAGGTGCCGCCGATGATCTTGCGCTTCACCTCGGGGTCGCTCTCGCCCTCGAGCTTGTCGAGGAACATGTCGGCCGCGTCGCGCACCACCAGGCGGATGTTGAACCGGTCGCGGAAGACCTGTTCCACCTCTTCGCGCTCGCCCATGCGCAGCAGGCCGTGGTCGACGAAGATGCAGGTCAGCTGTTCGCCGATTGCCTCGTGAATCAGGACGGCGGCGACCGAGCTGTCGACCCCGCCCGACAGGCCGCAGATCACACGGCCCGTGCCGACCTGTTCGCGGATCTTCTCGATCTCGGCGGCGCGGAAGGCCGCCATCGTCCAGTCGCCGCGGCAGCCCACCACCTTGTGCACGAAGTTGGACAGCAGCCGCGCCCCGTCCTGGGTGTGCACCACCTCGGGGTGGAACTGGACGCCGTAGAACTTACGTTCCTCGTCGCAGGTGGCGGCGAAGGGCGCGCCCCTGCTGGTCGCCACCACCCGGAAGCCGTCGGGCAGCGCCGTCACCCGGTCGCCATGGGACATCCAGACCTCGGGCACGGTGCCCGGCAGCCAGACGCGGTCGAACAGGCCGCAATGGTCGGTCACTTCCAGGATCGCGCGGCCGAACTCCTGATGGTCGGAGCCTTCCACCGTGCCGCCCAGCGCCTGGCACATCAGCTGCTGGCCGTAGCAGATTCCCAGCACCGGCACGCCGAACTCGAAGACGGCGGGATCGATCGTCGGCGCGGCGTCGGCGGTCACGCTGGCCGGCCCGCCCGACAGGATGATGGCGCGCGGTGCGAAGCCGTCGAGGAAGGCGCGGTCGACCCGGAAACAGGGGTGAATCTCGGAATAGACGCCGGATTCGCGGACCCGGCGCGCGATCAGCTGGGTGACCTGGGAGCCAAAGTCGACGATGAGGATTTTTTCGGTGATCGGAAGCGTGGTGGTCATGCATCCTGATAGCCGATTCCCGGTGCCTTCGCACCACCCGAACAATCCCCAGCCCGCTCGCGCGGCGGATCGCGGTGCGCTAGCCTGCACAGGGCTTCAGGGGAGGAGAAACGATGGCCACCGAAGAAGATATCCGCACATTGCAGGACCTCGAGGAACGCCGCGCCGCGGCGATGCTCGCCGCCGACACCGGCACGCTCGACGGCCTGCTGCATGACGGGCTGACCTACATGCACTCGACGGGCGGCGCCGACACCAAGGCGAGCTATCTCGACGGCGTGGGCAGCGGTGCGTTCGACTATCGGAAGGTCGACCGGGACGACGTGACCATCAAGGTCCAGGGTGACATCGGCATGGTCTTCTATCACCTGAACGCCGACGTGGTGATCCGCGGCAATCTGCGCAACCTCGACAACCGGGTGCTGGCCGTCTGGACGCGCGAGGATGGCGGCTGGAGGCTGCTGGCCGTCCAGTCGGGCGCGATCCCCGAACCGGCGCCCTAGGCCGCTTCAACGCGGTTCCGGCGGCCGCCTAGCCCGTTTCGCGGGCGGCGCGCACGTCCACCGGCAGGGTCCAGGCATAGCCCTTCATCACGAGTTCGCGCCCGGCGAAGCTTTCCCGGCGTTCCGCGAAGCATTTCGCGCCCTGCGCCTCGTAGAAGAAGCGCGCCGGGTTGGCCGCGATCACCCAGACCACGGCCTCGCGGCGGCGTTCGCGCGCCAGCGTCTCCAGGCAATGTTCGAGCAGCGCACGCCCCATCCCCTCGCCCTGGCGGTCGAGATCGACATAGAGGGTGAAGATCTCGCCGTCGTTGGCCGAACGCAGCGAGCCCGGCGCGTGGCGGGCGGGCCCGCAGCTGGCGAATCCGGCAACCGTGTCGCCGGTCTCGTCCAGATCGGCGGCGACGAAGACCCGGTGCAAATGGTCGTTGCGGCGGATCGCGCGGCTCCATTGGCGTGCCTGGCCCGATTCCGACATGCACACGAGGTAGTTGTCGGGAAGGATGCCGGCATAGGCGGCGCGCCACGCCGCGATGTGGATGCGCGCCACCGCCGCGGCGTCGCCGCGCTTGGCCGGCCGGACGTGGATCACGTAACCCGCTCCATGACCGAAGCATACATCCCGTCGCACCTGTGGCGATACGGGGTCAGGAAAAGTTCGTCGCCGGTGCCGAGCCGGCCCATCAAGTCCGGGGCGAGCAGCTCGGCGTGCGGAACCCTTCGGAACGCCTGGTTGTCCGCGAGGAACCGCGCGGTCTGCCCCGGCCCCTCGGCCCCGAACAGCGAACAGACGGCAAAGACCAGCCGGCCGCCCGGTCGCACCAGGCGCGCGGCGGCATCGAGGATCATGGCCTGTTCAACGGCGTATCGGGCTATCGTCTCGGGTGTCGTCGGACAGCGCAGTTCGGGGCTGCGCCGCCAGGTGCCGCCGCCGGTGCACGGCGCGTCGACCAGTACCCGGTCGGCCAATCCTTCCAGCCCATCCGGCAGCTCGGCCGCGCCGAGCGCCACCGTGCGCACGTTGATCACGCCGAGCCGCTCCGCGCGCGCCGCGATCCGCGCCAGCCGCGCGCCCGACACGTCGCAGGCCACGAGGTCGCCGGCATTCTGCATCGCCGCCGCGAGCGCCAGCGCCTTGCCGCCGGCACCCGCGCAATAATCGATAACGGTCTCGCCCGGTCCGGCCCCGACCAGGGCGGCGACGAGCTGGCTGGATTCGTCCTGCGGCTCGACGAGCCCGTCGCGAAAGGGCGCGAGCGCGTCGAGATTGGCGCGTTCGGCGGCCCGCAGCCCCGTCTCGGCAAACGGGCACGGCTCCGTCTCCATGCCCACCTCGGCCAGCGCCGCACGCGCGGCCTCGCGGGTGGTGCGCAGAATGTTCACGCGCAGATCCAGCGGCGCCTGCGCGTTCAGCGCGGCCAGTTCCGCATCCACGTCACCGCCCAAGGTTTCCCCGAGCAATCCGTACAGGGCTTCCGGACAGTTCGCCCGCGCCCAGGCCGGCGCGGAATCACGGTCGAGCGCACCCAACCGCGCCGCCAGGGCCAGCTCGTCGGCGTCGAGCGCCGCCGGCCCGTACCCGCTGCCGTCGAACAGGGGGGCCGGGTCGGCCCCGGGATCGAAGACCGTCGCCGCGATCGCCCGTGCGCGCACCGATGCGGGATCGCCGCCGGTCGCGGCCAGCGCCCAGCGC
>JAYOFO010000135.1:0-3795 GCA_038117265.1 Rhodospirillaceae bacterium | reverse complement strand
CCTTGGCGAGCGTCTCGAACCAGTCGGCGATCTCGTCGAAGCCCTCGTCGCGCGCCGTGCGCGCCATGCCCGGATACATGTCCGTGTATTCGTGGGTCTCGCCGGCAACCGCGGCCTTGAGGTTGTCCGACGTGGAGCCGATCGGCTGGCCCGTCGCCGGGTCGCCGACCTCCTCGAGATATTCGAGGTGCCCGTGGGCGTGGCCCGTCTCGCCCTCGGCGGTCGAGCGGAACACCGCGGCCACGTCGTTATAGCCCTCGACGTCCGCCTTCTGGGCGAAATACAGGTAACGGCGGTTCGCCTGGCTCTCGCCGGCGAATGCTGCCTTGAGGTTTTCCTCGGTCTGGGATCCTTTAAGCGCCATCACACGCCTCCTTGGTTCGCTTGGTTCTGGCTTTTCGTTGCGCCCGCGGTACGGGCGATCCGGTTCACGAACGCCACGCTGCCGCGCATCCGCCCCTGAATTCGTCTGCGTGGAATATGGGGGGGCGGCAAGCGCGTGTCAACAGTCTGGAATCATTCCAAACAGAAAAACACCCCCCTGGGGCGAAACCTTATTGAGAATGATTCTCGTTTGAGCGACGCAGCCGCACGATCACGTCGACGCGGGCGATCTCGACGCCGGCGGGCGCGGCGGGAATCGCCGCGAGGGTGACATCGTCGGCCGGAATGTCCTGCAGCGCGCCGTCGGCTTCGTAGAAGAAATGGTGGTGATCGTCGATGTTGGTGTCGAAGTAGGACCGGCCCGAATCGACCACGACCTCGCGCAGCAGGCCGCTCTCGGTAAACTGGTTGAGGGTGTTGTAGACGGTCGCCAGCGACACTTTGACGCCCTGGGCCGCCGCCTCGCCATGCAGCTGCTCGGCCGTGACGTGGCGGTCGCCGGCATCGAACAGCAGGCGCCCCAGCGCGAGGCGCTGGCGCGTCGGGCGCAGGCCCGCCGCCTTGAGCCGGCGCAGGGTGCCCGCGAAGGGCCTGTCGCCCGTCTTGTCGTGCACATCGGTCATGACCCCAATATGGGACATTCGCACGACAAGTAAAGAGGAATCTCTCGAAACAGCGCCATAAGCCATTAGAGTGGATGGGGAATTTTCCTAAAGCCCCCATATCCCGGCCAAACTTGGTTGCCGGGCACGGCCTTTACTGACTCACCGAACGATGTCAGGGTTCGCGGGCATTCCCGGCCTGCTGCGGCAAGTTGCGGACAGTGTCCGAAACACCTGTTAGAACGGCGGACGGGTTCCTGGCAAAGACCGGTACGAGCGACGCGGGCATGGACGGTTTCACGCAAAAATCCAGTTTCACCTACGACGAGCTGATTCAGTGCGGTCACGGCGAGCTGTTCGGGCCGGGCAACGCCCAGCTTCCGCTGCCGCCGATGCTGATGTTCGACCGGATCACCGAGATCGCCGCCGACGGCGGCGAACACGGCAACGGCCTGATCGTGGCCGAGATGGACGTGAAACCCGACCTCTGGTTCTACGGGTGCCACTTCGAGGGCGACCCCGTCATGCCCGGCTGCCTGGGCCTCGACGCGCTGTGGCAGCTCGTCGGCTTCTATCTCGGCTGGCTCGGCCTGCCCGGCCCCGGCCGCGCGCTGGGCGTCGGCGAGGTTAAGTTCGCCGGCGAGGTGAAGCCCACGGGCAAGCTGCTGCGCTATCGCATCGACGTGCAGAAGGTCATCAAGCGCGGCTTCGCCATCGCGGTCGCCGGCGGGGCGGCCGAACTCGACGGCGAGACCGTCTACACCACCAAGGGCCTGCGCGTCGGCCTGTTCCCCCCCTCCGACAAGGCAGGCACATGAGCGCCAACGGTCTGCGCCGGGTCGCGGTCACCGGACTCGGCATCGTCTCACCCATCGGCTCGAACGCGGCGGAGGTCACCGACAGCCTGCGCGCCGGCCGCTCGGGCATCGTCTTCTGCGACACCTATGCCGAGATGGGCTTCCGCTCGCACGTGCACGGCGCGCCGAGCGTCGACTTCGACAACCATATCGACCGCAAGCTGCGCCGCTTCATGGGCGACGGCGCGGCCTACAACTACATCGCCATGACCGAGGCGATCGCCGACGCCGGCCTCAGCGGGGCCGAGGTCACCAGCGAGCGGACCGGCCTGGTCATGGGCTCGGGCGGGCCCTCGACATCGGCGCAGGTCGAGGCGGCCGACGTCGCGCGCGAAAAGGGCCCCAAGCGGATCGGCCCCTACGCGGTGCCCAAGACCATGTGCTCGACGATCTCGGCCAACATGTCGACCGCCTTCAAGATGCGCGGGCTCAGCTATTCGATCAGCTCGGCCTGTTCGACCAGCGCGCACTGCATCGGCAACGGCGCCGAGCTGATCCAGATGGGCAAGCAGGACATCGTGCTGGCCGGCGGCGCGGAGGAGCTCCACTGGACGCTGACCGTGCTGTTCGACGCGATGGGCGCGCTATCGTCCAAGTACAACGACACGCCTGCGCGCGCCTCGCGCCCCTACGACGCCAACCGCGACGGCTTCGTCATCGCCGGCGGCGCCGGGGTGGTGGTGCTCGAGGAGCTGGAGCGCGCCAGGGCGCGCGGCGCCAAGATATATGCCGAGCTGGTGGGCTATGGCGCCACCTCGGACGGCGTCGACATGGTCGCGCCGTCGGGCGAAGGCGCGGTGCGCTGCATGCGCCTGGCCACCGCCGGGCTGGGCAACCAGACCGTCGACTACATCAACGCCCACGGCACCTCGACGCCGGTGGGCGACATGATCGAGCTGGCCGCGATCAACGAGGTGTTCGGCGCCCAGCGCCCGCGCATCTCGTCGACCAAGTCGCTGACCGGCCACTCCCAGGGTGCGACCGGCGCCCACGAGGCGATCTACTCGCTGCTGATGCTCGACAACGACTTTGTCGCCGCCTCGGCCAACATCGAGACGCTCGACCCCGACGCCGGGGACGCCGCGATCGTGACCGAGCGGATCGACAATGCCGGCCTCAACTGCGTCATGTCGAACAGCTTCGGCTTCGGCGGCACGAACGCATGTCTTGCCTTCCAGCGCTTTGATGGGTGACCCGATGGCCGACGCACGCGCCCCCGAAGACGAACCGCGACCCGCCTCCCTCGCGCCCGAGGAGGCGGCAGACATGACACCGGCACGCGGAAACCTGATGGCCGGCAAGCGCGGCCTGATCATGGGCGTGGCCAACGACCATTCGATCGCCTGGGGCATCGCGAAGGCGGTCACGGCCCAGGGCGCCGACCTCGCCTTCACCTACCAGTCCGACAGCTTCGCCCGGCGGGTCGGCCCGCTCGCCGAATCGGTCGACGCGGCGGCGATGGTGCAGTGCGACGCGGCCGACACCGACAGCCTCGACAAGGCGTTCGCGGCCATCGGCGACACCTGGGACCGGCTCGACTTCGTGGTCCACGCCATCGCCTATTCCGACAAGGACGAGCTCAAGGGGCGCTACGTCAACACCACCCAGGACAATTTCCTGCGGACGATGAACGTCTCCTGCTATTCCTTCACCGCCGTCGCCCAGCGCGCCGCGGCGATGATGAATGGCGGCGGCGCGCTGCTGACGCTGACCTATCACGGCGCCCAGGCGGTGATGCCCAACTACAACGTGATGGGCGTCGCCAAGGCCGCGCTCGAGGCTTCGGTGCGCTATCTCGCCTCCGACCTCGGCCCCGACGGCGTGCGGGTCAATGCGATCTCGGCCGGCCCGATGCGCACCCTGGCCGGCTCGGCCGTGGGCTCGGCGCGCCAGGTCTACAACTACAACCGCGAGGTCTCGCCGCTGCGCCGCAACGTGGTGCTCGAGGATGT
>JAYOFO010000134.1:0-3999 GCA_038117265.1 Rhodospirillaceae bacterium | reverse complement strand
CTCGGATGCGGGCAACAACCGGCACTGGATGAACCACTTCTTCCGCACCCGACGCGCCGGCTGCTATTTCGGCAGCGGCGGCATCGGCGGTGTGAGCTGGTCCATGGCCGCTGCGCTCGCCGCCGCGATCATCGAACCCGCGCGGCCCGCCATCGGCGTGTGCAGCGACGGCGGGTTCGCGATGCAGATGCACGCGCTGCTCACGGGCGTGCAGTACGGTGCAGCACCGATCCACGTGGTGATGAACAATTCCCGCCTCGGCATGACCGCCGAGGGCATGGGCAACCGCTCCGTCGGCAACGAGTTCCCCGAAACCGACTACGCGAAGATCGCGAGCGCCATGGGCGCGGATGGCGTGCGCGTCGATCGGCCGGGCGACGTGGGCGATGCCGTGCGAGCGGCGGTGGAGGCCGCGCGGGGCGGGCGCGACCGCCCGACTGTCATCGACGCCGTGATCGAGCCGAACGAATCCATGCGCCAGGCGATCTATTCGCCCCTCGCCACCGAGGCGGCACGGGGCGTCAGGCCGTCCGCAGGCTGAGACGGCGGGCGATCGGGATTCGGCGCTACGCCGGTTTTCGGGGTAGGTTGCACGCAGGAAACAGGGGGAATCGCCGCATGAGCATCGAATCCGAACGCCTGACGGGCTTCGACCCGCAATCGGCCGCGCGCTACACCAGGGACGGCACCGGCGAGGACTATGCCGAGGAGGTGCGCGGTGTGCCGCACCTCGAGCTGCCGGTCCTCGACCTGGCGGACCTGGACCCCGGCGACCAGGCAGGCCTGCAGCGCAAGGCCGACGCGCTGCGCGAGGCGATTTCGGGGATCGGCTTCCTGGCGGTGGTGAATCACGGCGTGCCGGCCGACACGATCGCGACCATGCAGGACCGGGCGGCGGATTTCTTCGACCGGCCTGTCGAGGAGAAGGCGGTACTCGCCATCGACCGTCACGAGCGCGGCTATACGGGCCTCAACGTCGAGGTCTTCCACGACATCCGCCAGGGCGACAAGCCGCGCAACGACCTGAACGAGGCGTTCAACTTCGGGCATGAATATGCCGAGGACGACCCCAACCGGATCGCGGGCAAGCGCATGTTCGCCGCCAACCGCTGGCCCGACGTCGCGGGCTTCGACGCGGCCGCGACCCGCTACCTGGCCGACATGGAGACCCTGTCGAAGCGCATGCTGCCCGTCTGGGCGACAGCCCTCGACCTGGAGTCGGACTATTTCGCACCCTACTTCGAGAACGCGCACTCCTACGTCCGGGTGATCCGCTATCCCGCCAAGCCGGAGCTCGATCCCGCCGACATGGGCATCCGCGCCCACGCCGACACCTCGTTCAACACGCTGCTCGCCCCGGAAAACGAGCCCGGCCTGCAGGTGATGACGACCGGCGGCGACTGGGTCTGGCCCGACGTCCCGGAGGGCGGAATCATCGTGAACTTCGGCATGTTCCTCGAACAGATATCGAACGGACGGGTGCGCGCCACGCCGCACCGGGTGATCCCGCCGGTCCGCGGCACCCGCTATTCGATGCCGCTGTTCATGTGCCCGCAGCTCGACGCGCCGATGGCCTGCCTGCCGTCGTGCCACGATGCCGACAACCCGCCACGTGCGCAGGCAGAGACATTCTGGCATTTCCACACGGCCCACATGGCGAAGATCTATCCGCATTTCGCCGCCAAGGCGGGCGAGGCCTAGACCACCCCTCGCGCACGGAGCGCATACACATGCAGAACGAGATCACCGGCGCCTCGGCGTTCCTGGCGGTGCTGAAGGACGAAGGCGTCACCCACATGTTCGGCAACCCGGGCACGACCGAGCTGCCGATCATGGACGCGCTTCCCGGCCACACCGACGATTTGACCTATGTGCTGGGGCTGCAGGAATCGCTGGTCATCGCCATGGCCGACGGGTTCACCCGCGCCTCCGGCCGGCTGGCGGCCTGCAACGTCCATGTCGCGCCGGGCCTCGGCAACGCCATGGGCGCGATCTACAACGCGCGCTTCACCGGCACGCCGATGATCGTGACGGCCGGCCAGCAGGAGGTCGGCCACGGGCTGACCGAGCCGTTGCTCTATGACCCGCTGGTGCCGATCGCCACGCCGCTGGTGAAGTGGGCGACAGAGATCACCAGGCTCGAGGATCTGCCCCGCGTGGTGCGCCGTGCGGCCAAGATCGCGACCACCGCGCCCACGGGGCCGGTCTTCATCTCGCTGCCCGGCGATGTGCTCAACGACCGCAAGGGCATCGATCTGGGCACGCGCACCCGGGTCGACACCGCCATGCGACCCTCCGACGAGCGGCTCGCCGCGCTCGCCGACCGGCTGCTGGCGGCGAAGCGCCCGGCCATCCTGGCGGGCAACGAGGTGGTCACGTCGGACGCGCTGGCCGAGGTGGCGCGCTTCGCCGAGTCGCTGGGCGCGGCGGCATTCCAGCAGACCACCGCCTACGGCTCGTTCTTCCCGTCCGAACACCCTGCCTTCATGGGCGCGCTGTCGCGCAACCAGAAGGAGGTGCGCGGCATCCTGGAGGCATACGATCTTCTGGTCGTGGTCGGCGCCGACGTGCTGCGCATGTCGGTGATGAGCGAGACCGACCCGCTGCCGCCCGACCTGCCGATCGTCCAGATGGGCCTGGTCGACTGGGAGATGGGCAAGAACTATCCCGCCGAGATGGCCGTGCGCGGCGACGTGCGCGAGACCCTGGCGGCGCTCAACCCGGTGATCGCGGCGCGGGGCGGCGATGCCCATGCCGGTACGGCGCGCAACCGCATCGCGGCGCTGGCCGACACCAACTGGTCGGCCAAGCGCGCGCGGCGGGTCGCGGAACTTGCCACCGACGCGGACACGACGCCCATTCGGTCCGACTGGCTGATGGCGACCATCGCCGACGCCCTGCCAGAGGGCGCGATCGCGGTGAACGAGGGGCTCACCACGACCTGGAACCTGTTGCAGTTCCTGCCCTTCCGCGACCGCTACGACTTCCATTCCTTCGCCAGCGGCGGCATCGGCTGGGCGCTGCCGGCCGCGGTCGGCATCCAGCTCGCACAGCCCGGGCGGCCGGTCGTCGCGCTGGTCGGCGACGGGTCGGCGATGTATTCGATCCAGGCGCTGTGGACGGCGGCCAACATGAACGTGCCGGTGACCTACGTGATCCTGAACAACCAGGGCTACCGCATCCTCAAGCAGCGCCTGAAGGCGTTCCACGGCAACGAGACCTATATCGGCATGGATATCGACCAGCCGGCCATCGACTTCGTCGAGATGGCGAAATCGATGGGTGTCGCTGCCGAGCGGGTGACGGAGCCCGGTGGCGTGCGCGCGGCCCTGTCCGCCGCGATGGCCAACAACGGTCCCAACCTGATCGACATCCGGGTGGAGCGCGGCGTCTGACCATGTCCGAGGGTGCCGCCGCGCACGCCGAACGGCGGCCGTCCGTGCTGGCGCCCTTCGCGGTGCGCAGCTTCCGTTTCCAGTGGCCCGGCGATCTGGCGACCTCCTGGTCGTTCGAGATGGAGACGATCATCCTCGGATGGTTCGTCCTGGTGGCCACAGACTCGGTCATGCTGTTGGCGGTGTTCGGCGCGCTCCAGTATCTCGGAACCCTCGTCGCGCCCATGTTCGGCGTGGCCGGCGACCGGCACGGCGCACGCACCGTCCTGTGTTCGATGCGCGCCTTCTACACGCTGCAGGCCGCCGCGCTGACGGCCTTCGCCTATTTTGACGCGCTGGGGCCCATCCAGGTCTTCGTCATCGGCGGGCTGATGGGCATCGTCCGCCCGTCCGACATCGCCATCCGTTACGCGCTGGTCGGAGAGACCATTCCTTCGCGCCAGATGGTGGGTGCGATGGGCATCTCGCGCACGACCAGCGATTCCGCACGCGTCGCCGGCGCGCTGGCGGGCGCAGGTCTTGTCGCGGCGCTGGGCATGGCCCATGCCTATGTCGCCGTCACGGCGCTCTATGCGGTCTCGTTCGTGCTGACACTGGGTGCCGC
>JAYOFO010000133.1:0-4105 GCA_038117265.1 Rhodospirillaceae bacterium | reverse complement strand
CCCAGCCAGGTCGGCTTGGCGGCGAAGGCGACCGCGGCCACCTGGCTCTGCGCCGGCGCGCGCGCGAGCAGCCAGCGCACCACGCGGCGCGTGCGGTCCCATTTCGGGCCGGCCTGGCGCACCGGCGCCGCCTGGTTCTTGCGGCGGATGATGTCGATCAGCCACTCGTCGGTCATCGAGGCACTGGCGTCGACCAGGATGCCGATCCGCGCCCCCTCGACCCGCAGCCCGACGATGTAGTTCTCCTCGCCGACGCGCCGGTCCTCGATCACGTCGGGCTCTTTCGGCGCGACCTCGGTGGTCTCGATGGTCTTCTCCAGCGCGCGTGCGGCGCGTTCGCGCGCAGCCAGCTCGTCGCGCGCCCTGGTGAGGTCGGAGCGGATGCGCGCCAGCGCCGCCTCGCGGGCCGCGATCTCGCCGGCGGTCGCGGCCTTCACCTGCAGCAGCGCGACGATCTTCGAGCCCAGATCGGTCTCGACCGCCTCGAGCCGCGCCAGGTCGCCCTCCAGCCGCTCGCTCTCGGGCGAGACATGCTCGACATTGTGCTTCACCAGCATCAGGACGAGCACAATCGCCCCCAGCCCGCAGGACATGATGTCCAGGAAGGCGAGGTTGAACCCCTCGGTTGTGCGCCGGCGTCTCAGCTTCGCCGCCTCGTCGAGATGCGGTTGAGCAGGAAGGATTCGCAATATTCCTGGGTGTCGACCAGCATCCCGTCCTGCAGGCGCTGCAGCTGGTGCAGCAGGAACATCAGCACGATCGAGATCAGCAGCGCCACGAAGGTCGAGTTGAAGGCCACGCCTAGGCTCGCCGTCATGCCGGCGATGTCGCCCGCCAGCGCCTTGTCGGCCTGCGACAGCGCCTCGCCGATGCCGCGCACGGTGCCGATGAAGCCGATCGCGGGGATCGCCCAGATCAGGTAGCGCACCAGCGAGTTCTCGGCCTCCTGCTTCTGGGCCAGCGCCTCGACGCCGGCCTCGATCGTCTCCGACGTGTTGTGGACGTCGCCGGTGATCAGGAAGCGCCGCAGGCTCGACGTCAGGGTGCGGACCAGCGGCGTGCCGCGCACCCGGTCGGGCAGCGCCTCCAGCGTCTCCAGCATCCCCGCCAGGTCGTCCCCCGCTGCCGTCTCCCCCTGCGATGCGCCCCCCGACGCCCCGTCGAGCAGGTCGACGTTGAACAGGTAGCGCTCGCGCAGGATCGCCAGGATCTTGTCGCCGATCAGGTAGAGGCCCCAGAGCATCAGGATGATTGCGATTTCCTGCTCCCAGTCCTTGAGGATAACGGCGATGTCGCGCGGCGCGCTCTGGCCGGCCGCGCGCGCGGCCTCGATCGCCGCGGTCGATTCCGGCCAGACATAGCCGACATAGAGCAGGTGGACGACCACGATCGAGACGACCAGGGCGAGGATGTTCTTGACGGCGGACTGCATCGCGTCGCTCCTTGGCGGGGATCAGATATCGACGGGGAAGGAGACCGGGGAGTTCAGGCTGAAGCTCCCCGGGGTCTGGGCCCAGGCGTAGCCGAGCAGGCCGAGCCCCGCCGCGAAGGCGACCGCCAGGGTCAGCGCGCGGCGACGCCGGCGCCGGGCGATGCGGGTTCGAAAGCTGCCCTTCGGCCTATGGCTGATGTCCAACGAGGTATCTCCCGATCCTGAAACCGACATCGTCGCGCGACCCCGACAGCCCGTCCCGCCAAGCCGCGCGCAGGGTCGTGCGCGTGCCCGACCGCCAGCTCGATCCCTTGATCGCGTGGGCGTCGCCGAATTCGGGCCCCAGCGGGTCGACCGCCACGGTCCGCGCGTCGGGCGGGTCGAGCGAATGGAAATCGTGCACCCACTCGCTGGCGTTGCCCGCCAGGTCGAACAGGCCCGACGCCTCGGCCGGAAACGTGCCGACCGGCGCGATTCGGGCATAGCCGTCATTGTAGTTGGGCACGAAAACCGGGGCTATGCCATTGGCCTGCTCGTCGGCGATGTTGCCCGCACCCCTGGGGATCGTGTCGGAATCGCCCCAGGGAAAGACGGTCTGGGCCGGCTTGCCGGCGGCGCGCGCCAGCCACTCCCACTCCGCCTCGGTGAGCAGTCGGTAGCCGTCGCTCTTGGGGTCGACCCCCCGCACGCGGCCGCCCGCCATCCGGTAGAAGGGCGCATACCCCTCCGCCGCGCTCAGCCGGTTGGCGAAGGCGGCGGCATCCTCCCACGACATGCCCGTCGCCGGCGCGTTTGGCACACCGCCGCCGGGCCCGCCGAGCTTGGCATACTGGGCGTTGGTCACCTCGTGCTTGGCGGCATAGAAGGGCTGGCGCAGATCGATGCGGCGCTCGAACTCGTTCGCGCGCTGGCCGCGCTCGTGGCGCGGCGCGCCCATGGTGAACGGCCCCGGTTCGAACAGGACCAGCTCGATGCCGACGCTGTTGGTGTAGCTGCGCGGCGCCTCGGCACGGCGCGCGGCGGCCTCGGTCAGCAGGGTCTCGCGGATGACGATTCGGCCGCCGTCGCGCGGGGTGACGGTGCGCGTGACGCTGCGATAGCCCGGCTTCTCCAGCACGACCTTGTGCGGCACGGCCGTCAGCTCGACGGTCGCGCGACCGGTGCCGCGTTCGCGCCCGTCGACCAGGATGCGCGCGTCGGGCGCGGCGTGAATCTCCACCGTGCCGAGCATCGGCTGGAGCCGGAGGTTCACCTGGCGGATCTCGTTGGGCGCCAGGTTCACCGTCTCGCGCGCGCCGCGATAGCCGTCGACGAAATAGGTGACCGTGTGGTCCGCCCGCGCATCGACCCGCAGGGTCTCCGACGGCGCGACGCGCCGCCCGTCCACCAGCAGCTCGCCGCCGGCCGGCGCGACCGAGAAGGTCAGGTGCGCGGGCAGCGGGCGCAGCGCGTAGATGCGGTCGACCTCGGGAAACGTGTGGGTGACCTCGACCTCGTCCTCCAGCACCGCGCGGTCGGTCGCCTCCAGCCGGATCAGGTAGCGGCCGCCCGGCCGGTCCAGGGTGATCGAGGTCTCCCCCACGACCGCGCCGTTGATGCTGACCGTCGCGGGAACCGGCGTGGAGGCCAGCGACAGGCGCCCCGCGACGGGCGCCGGTTCGAGGACCGCGTCGTACACCTCGCCCCGCGCGACTTCGAAGCTCTGTTCGGCGGGCACGAACCAGGGATGCTTCGCGGCGACCCGATAGGTGCCGGCCTCGAGTTCCAGCTCGAGCGCCGGCCCGATCGAATGGACGGCCCCGTCGAGCGACCAGCGGGTGCGCGCCTCGCCATGGTTCGTGGTCACCCGCAGGCGGGCGGGCAGCGGTTCCAGCGTCACATCGACGGCGCGGCCGCGCTCGTCGGGCGTCAGGGAACGGCGCTGCGGGCGGTAGCCCTCGGCGCGCACCTCCACCACCGGCCGCCGCGACACGCCGTAGACGGTAGTCCCGACGACGACGGAGTAGCCCTCGACCACCGCGACCGCGCCGGTTTCCGCCGCCGGCGCGGGCAGGATCCGGATGCTGGTGGCGCTGGTCGAGACGAGGACGGCGGCGACGCCGAGCGCGACGACGACCAGCGCGATCAGGCTGAACAGGTAGAACCGCGCCTGGCGCGCCCGTGCCGCCGCGAGACCGCGTTCAAATTCGCTCATCGGTCACAATTTCCAGAACGAAGTCGGTGGCCCCGGGCGGGATGTCGATGCTGACCAGCTTCGAGCGGAACCCGGGCCGCGTGCCCTCGAAGGTGTAGCGGCCGGGGCGGAGTTCGATGGTCCGGCCCGTCGTCTCGCCGACATGGCCGACGCCGCGCACCACGATCGTGGTCTTGCCGTCAGAGACCACGCGGACCGGCACCTTGACCGCGTAGGCCGCGACCAGGGCTTCGAGTTTGCCGGCCTGCACCGCCAGCGAAGGGCTGGTGTCGGCAAGCGCGTTCGCCTGGGCGACCAGGTCGCGCGCGCGCACCATGACCGCCTCGGACGACAGGCGGCCCGGCGCGCCAAGATAGTCGCCCAGCGCGCCGGCGAGCGCGTTCACCGCCCTGGCCTGCGCCAGCGCCCGGCCGATCGCAGCATCGTCGGGCGCCAGCTTGCGAGCGTCCGCGTAGTGCCGCTCGGCGCCCGGCCAGTCG
>JAYOFO010000132.1:0-4183 GCA_038117265.1 Rhodospirillaceae bacterium | reverse complement strand
GATCGCCGTCGATCTCGACGAGCGCCACCGCAACCGCCAGGGCGGGCTGCACGGCGGCGTCACCGCCACGCTGATCGACGTCGCGACGGGCTATTGCGGGGTGTTCGAGCCCGACCGCGACAAGCGCCGCGGCAACGTCACGGTCTCGCTGACCGTGAACTTCATCGGCCGCGCCAAGGGCAACACGCTCACCTGCACGGCGAAGGTGGTGCGCGCGGGCCGGCGCATCTACTTCGCCTCGGCCGACGTGGTCGACGACCAGGACAACCTGATCGCCACGGCCGAGGCGGTCTACGCCTATGTCGACCGCGACGCCCAGCGGAAATGAGCGAGGCCAAGTTCACCGTCGGCGCCATCGTGCAGCACAGGCTGTTCGGCTATCGCGGCGCGATCTTCGACGTCGACCCGCACTTCCAGGGCACCGAGGAATGGTACGAGCAGGTGGCGCGCTCACGCCCGCCCAAGGACGCACCCTGGTACCACGTGCTGGTCGACGGGGCCGAGCACACCACCTACGTGGCGGAGCGCAACCTCGAGCCCGACCCGGTGCCGGGCCAGATCGAGCATCCGCTGCTCGGCGAGTTCTTCGACCGCTACGACGGGACGTGGTATTTCCGGCCGGGCCGGGGGAATTGAAGGACGGTCCCGCCGCCCCCTTGACTCCCCCTCTCCCCCGCCCCATCGTCATCGCCAATCTGTGACGCTGGGGTGCCCTGCCAAATCCGGGGCTGAGAAAAACCCACGAACCTGATCCGGGTCATGCCGGCGGAGGGAGTTGTCACGGGACGCGCCAGCCGGCACCCGCCCCGACCTTCCGTTTCCTGCCCCTCCGGATCGCCGACCGGGAGGTCAGCCATGTCAAATGCCCTTCGCGCGATTCTCATAGCGGCGGCGCTGGCCGCATTGCTCTCGGGGGGCAACGCGCAGGCCGACGGGCCGCGCATCCCCGTGCTGGTGCCGATCACCGGCTTTTTGTCGCTGGAGGGCACCAGCCAGCGCAACGGCGCGGAGCTGGCCTTGCGCGAGTCCGGCGTTGCCTTCGCCGTCGACGACACCGCGACCTCGCCCGAGGTGGCGGTCAACGCCTTCGAGCGGGCGATGGACGATGACGATGTCGTGGCCGTGGTCGCACCGATGCTCGGCACCCAGATGCTGGCGCTGGTGCCGCTGGCCGACGAGTTCGGCGTGCCGCTGATCACCGTTTCGGGCACGGCGAAGATCACCGAGCTGGGCAGCGCCAACGTCTTCCGCTTCTTCCCCGGCGACGCGGTGGTGAAGGCCGCGCAGGCGCACTATGCCGTCGAGGCGCGCGGCGCCAAGCGGCCCGCCATCGTCTACCAGACCACCGCCTACGGCCAGAGCGGGCGGGCCGAGATGGCGCGGAACCTCGCCGCGCTCGGTGTGCCCGCCGTCTTCGAGGAGGGCCTCGACGTGGCGGTGAAGGACATGCTGCCTGTGCTCGCCAAGGTGCGCGAGGCCGGCGCCGACATGCTGCTGCTGCACCTGCATTCGGGCCCGACCGCACTGGTCGTGCGCCAGGCCCGCGCCATGGGCCTCGACATCCCCATCGTTGCCGGCTCGGCGATGCACCAGCCCGAGACCGCGGCGCTGCTCGCGCCCGCAGAGCTCGACGGGGTGTGCGCCGAGAGCGGCGCCTCGCCGATCTCCGAGGACGACCCCGGCGTGCGGGATTTCGTCGCCGATTACCGCGCCCGCTACGAGCGCGCGCCCGACGCCTTCGCGCTGGGCCAGTATGACGGGGTGCAGATGGTGCTGGCCGCCATCGAGGCTGGCGCGGAGACGCCCGAGGCGGTGCGCGCGTATCTCGCGACGAACCGCTTCGACGGCCTCGCCATGACCTACAAGTCGGACGGCAAGGGCAACATGGCCCACTCCGCGGTGATCCTCTGCTACGGCGGCGGCGAGGACCGGATACCGCGCATCGTCCGGCGCTACGACAACCTCACGGGCGCGCTCTAGGGCCGCGCTCTGGGCCCCGAGGAAACCGCCCGATGCTCGCCGGCCAGCTCGCGCTGAACGCGCTCGCGCTGGGCAGCGCCTACGCGCTGGTCGCCATCGGCTTCGTGCTGGTGCTCAACGCGACCACGGCGGTCAACTTCGCCCATGGCGAGAGCGTCGTCGCCGGCGGCTTCGCCGCGGTCGCGCTGGCCACGCTGCTGCCGGCCGACATCGCGCTGCCGGGGCTCGTCCTGCTGCCCGGCGTGCTGCTGGTCACCGCCGCGCTGGGGGTGGCGATCGCCACCCTCGCCTACCTGCCGATCCGCTCGCGCCCGCCCGTCTCGGTGTTCGCGACCACCATCGCCGTCGGCATCATCGTGGCCAACGGGCTGAACGGTGCGTTCGGCGCGGCCCCGCGCACCGCCCCGCCGCTGGTCGGAGGCGGCACGGTCGATCTGTTCGGCCTGGCGCTGGGCGTGCAGTCCCTGGCGATCGTGGCGACCGCGGCGGTGCTGATCGGCGGGCTGGCGCTGCTGCTCGAGCGGACGCAGCTCGGCCGCCGCTTCCGGGCCTGCGCGCAGGACTCCGAGATGGCGCGCGCGCTGGGCATCCCGCTGGTGCGCATGACCGTGCTGGCCTTCGCGCTGGCCACCGCACTGGCGGGCGCGGCCGGGTTGCTGCTGGCGCACCAGTTCTTCGTTTCGGCGGCGGACGGCGGCACCCTGATCCTCAAGGCCTACATCGCCGTGGTCATCGGCGGCTGGGGCAGCCTGCGCGGCGCGGCGGCCGGCGCGCTGCTGATCGCGGCCTTCGAAGTGGGCGTCGCGGCCGTCGCCAGCCAGCCGGTCGCCGAGGGGCTGCTCTACATCGCCGTGCTGCTGGTGCTGGTCGTGCGGCCCCAGGGGCTATTCGGCGAGCCGCAGCAGGTGCGCGCATGAGCCCTCGCATGGACGCCAACTCCCGGAACGCTGTCGCGCTGGCGCTCGCCGCGGCACTCGCCCTCTGGGCGCTGTTCGGCGCGTCGGGCTACGAGCAGCGAATCCTCACCCTGGCCGGCGTCTACACGATCCTGGTACTCGGCTACCAGTTCGTGTTCGGCCAGGCCGGCGCGCTGAGCCTCGCCCAGGGCGCTTTCTTCGGCGCCGGCGCCTACGTCACCGGCATCCTCGGCGCGCGCTACGGTCTGGGCTTCCTCGCCACCTTCCCCCTGTCGATCGGCTTCGCAGCGCTGCTCGCCGCGCTGGTCGCCGCGCCGGTGCTGCGGCTGGCCTCGCACTACTTCGCGCTGGCCACCCTGGCCCTGGCACAGCTCGCCCTGCTGGTCGCGGTCAACTGGGAGGGGCTCACCGGCGGCGCCAACGGCATCCCCGGCGTGCCGCCCGTCGACATTTTCGGCTGGCACCCGGGCCGTGGCACCGCGCTTCTCGCCTTCGTGTGGGCGCTCGCCGGTACCGCAATGCTGATCGCGCGCTGGCAGCTCGGGCCGCTGCGCACCGCGGCCTTCACGGTGATGCGCGATGCGCCGCTGGCCGCACGCGCCTTCGGCATCGACACCGGCCTGCTGCGCCTGCGCGCCTTCCTGCTCAGCGCGGCATTCGGCGGCGCGGCCGGCGCGCTGTTCGTCCACACCAACCGGGTAGTCTCGCCCGAGACGCTGGGCTTCGGCGTGATGATCTCCTGCCTGACCATGACCTTGGTCGGCGGGCGCTTGCGCATCGCCGGCGCGGTCGCGGGTGCGCTGCTGCTGACCCATTTGCCCGAATGGTTCCGCGGGCTCGACGCCTGGTACCTCGTCGCCGTCGGCGCGCTGTTGCTGGCGACCCTGGTGTTCGCGCCCGAGGGCATCGTGCCGCTGCTGTTGCCGGCCGAACGAAGGCGCATTCCCGGGACGGGACGGCCGGGTACCGTTCCGCCGACTATGCCGGCTGCCGCGCTCGAGCTGGAGGGCCTCGCCAAGCGCTATGGCGGGGTGGTGGCCCTCGACGGCGCCTCGCTGCGCATCGACCCGGGCGAGATCGTCGGCCTGATCGGCGCCAACGGGGCGGGCAAGACCACCCTGGCCAACGTCGCGACGGGGCTCGCGGCGCCGGATTCCGGCACGATCCGGCTCGTGGGGCGCGACCTCACCGCCGCCCCGCCCGAGGCCCGCGTCCATGCCGGGCTCGCGCGTACCTTCCAGACGCCACAGCTGCCGCCGTCGCTCACCGTGCGCGACGTGGTGGCG
>JAYOFO010000131.1:0-4231 GCA_038117265.1 Rhodospirillaceae bacterium | reverse complement strand
GTCCCGGGCCAACCTGCGGCGCGCCGCCGACCTGCTGGCCGCGGCCGGCTGGGCGGTGGTCGACGGCGCGCGCCAGGATGCCGGCGGCGAGCGGCTGCGCATCGAGATCGTCATCCGCCGCCCGTCCAACGAGAAGATCGCGCTGGCCGTCGGGCGCAATCTCGAACGGCTGGGCATCGAGACCGCGGTCCGGCTCGTCGAATCGGCCCAGTTCCAGGGACTGATCGACACCTACGATTTCGACATGGTGTTCGGCTTCTGGGGCGTCACCCTGTCGCCGGGCAACGAGCAGCTGAACTACTGGGGCTCGGCGAATGCCGACCAGCCGGGCGGGCGCAACTGGGCCGGCGTCGACGATCCGGCGGTCGACGCCATGATCGCGGCGCTCGCCGCGGCCCGCACCCGCGACGAACTGGTCGCCGCGGCGCGCGCGCTCGACCGAATCCTGATGTGGAACCACTATGTGCTGCCGCTCTACCACGATCGCGGCCAGCGGCTCGCCATGTGGCACCGCATCGCACGCCCGGAGACCGTCCCGGTCTACGGGCTGCGGGTCGAGACCCTGTGGTCGCGCGAGGCAACGGCCCGCTAGTCGCCGGCCCCCCGAGCCCGCGCCGGAGCGGCGCTACAGCCAGAGGGCGACGAGCGCCATCACGCCGACCCCCAGCGCCAGCACGGCGAGGTTGGCGACGTCCGACGACGCCTTGCGGAACTCGGGCCCGATCACTTCCAGGGTCGCGACATAGAGGAAGGTCGCCGCCGCGAGCGCATCGAACAGCCCCTCGGCGAGGCGCGCGCCCCCCGATGTCAGCAGCGCCTGCAGGCCGGCCCCGAGCAGGATTCCCAGCGGAGTCATGCATGCGAAGAACAGCAGCGGCGGCCACACCGTGCGCCCGGCGGGAAGCCCGCGCATCAGGCCCGTCGTCAGCGCGAAGGCCGCGCTGCCCTTGTGGGCGAGGATCGCCAGCAGCAGCACCGCGGAGTTGGCCGCCGAATCCTCCGCGCCCATCGCGGCGCCGGCGAGGATCGAGTGGAAGGACAGCACGACCAGCAGCAGGATCGCCGCCGCCATGCCGTCGTCGGACGCGCCGGCATTCGCGGGACGGCGCGCCTGGAGCCGGTGGCCGACCCGGTCGAGGCCGAGGATCGCGATCAGGCCCAGCGCGGCGACGGCCTAGGGCATCGGATAGCCCGCGAAGCGGTCGCCCAGCGCCTCGACCGCGTCGGGCAGCATGTGGATCAGGCCCGCCCCCAGGAACACGCCGGCGCCGAACAGCGAGCCGAGGGAGAAGAGCCGGTCCGCGGCCTTCGCGCGCCGCGTCCGGGCCGCTGCGAGCCCGCCCAGCAGGGCCGTCACGACGATCGCGGCGATGGCGATCAGCTTGAGGGCGAGCAGGCTCACGCGCGCTTCCGGGGCCGGGCCGATGCGGTCAGGAAAGGCCCGCGTCGGCGGCCAGCTTCCTGAGGTCGACCTGCGGGCGCGGGCCGACATGCGAGATCACCTCGGCGGCGGCCAGGCCGCCGATATGGGCGCAGGTCGCGAGGTCGCGGCCGGCCGTCAGGCCGTGCAGGAAACCGGCGGCGAACTGGTCGCCCGCCCCCGTCGTGTCGACGACCGCATTGACCGGCGCGGCATCGACGACATGCACCTCGTCGCCCGAGACGACCACCGAGCCCTTTTCGGACCGCGTCAGGGCGGCGATCCGGCAATCGTAGCGGGCATGCTGCAGGGCCACGTCGAAATCCTCGGTCTGGTACAGCGAGGTGATCTCGGCCTCGTTAGCGAACAGGATGTCGACATGGCCCGAGATCAGTTCGCGGAAGGAATCGCGGTGCCGGTCGACGCAAAACGGGTCCGACAGGCTGAGCGAGACCATCCGGTCATAGCCGTGCGCGAGGCGCGCGGCCTTCCCGAAGGCGGCCTTGGCCTCGGCGCGGTCCCAAAGATAGCCCTCGAGGTAGGTCACCTGCGCGCGCGCCACGAGCGCCTCGTCGATGTCGTCGGGCCCGAGCTCCACGCACGCGCCCAGGAAGGTGTTCATGGTCCGCTGGGCGTCGGGCGTGATGAAGATCAGGCAGCGCGCGGTCGGCGGGCCGTCCGTCGCCGCGGGCGTGTCGTATTCGGCGCCGATGGCGCGGATGTCGTGGGCGAAGATGCGGCCGAGCTGGTCGTCGCAGACCTTGCCGATATAGGCGCAGCGCGAGCCGAGCGAGGCCAGCCCCGCGGCCGTGTTGCCGGCCGAGCCGCCCGACGTCTCGACGCCCGGCCCCATGCGCCGGTAGAGCGCCTCCGCCTGGTCGGCGTCGATCAGCGCCATGGTCCCCTTGACCATGCCGAGTTCCTCGAGGGTCGCGTCATCGGTCTGGGCGAGGACGTCGACGATGGCGTTGCCGATGCACAGGACGTCGAGTTCGGAGGCGGCGTTGTCAGACATGGGAACTCCGGGCAGGAAGGATGCGGAAATCGGCCGGCCGGCGCCGGGCCCGGCGAGTATAGCCGCCGCCCGCCGCGAGGCAATCGCGCCACCCCGCCCGGGCCGACGCCTTTTTCGTGGTCTTCGCACCGCGCAACCGGTATTCAGGACCGGTCATGATTTCCGCATTCTTCAAGGCCCTCGGCGACCTGCCGAGCCCGCGTTTCCGGTCTGTCCTGCTGCAGTGCGTCGGCCTCAGCCTGCTGACCGCGATCGCGCTATGGGCGCTGATCGCCTGGCTGCTGGCCAGCACCGAGCTGATCGGCACCCTGCCTTGGGTGGGCGACGCGCTGGAGACCGTGGTCGACGTGCTGGGCAACATCGCCGCCTTCTTCCTGATGATCCTGCTGCTGCCGGCCTTCCTGGGCATCTTCGCCGGCCTCTATGTCGAGACGATCTGCCGGGCCGTCGAGGAACGCCACTACCCGCACCTCGAGCCGCCGCGCGACCAGTCGATCACCGAGGGCGTCGTCGTCGGCCTCAAGTTCGCGGTCTACCTGATCGTCATGAACCTGCTGCTGCTGGTGCTGATCTTCTTCCCGCCGGTCTATTTGGTCGCCGGCTGGGTGCTGAACGGCATCCTGCTCGGCCGCGAATACCTCGAAATGGTCGGATTCCGGCGCATGGAACCGCGCGAACTGCGCGAGTTCTGCCGGAAACAGCGCTCCACCATCTTCTTCTCCGGCCTGATCCTGGCCATGCTGGCCTCGATCCCGTTGATCAACCTGCTGCTGCCGCTCTACGGCACCTCGATGCTGCTGCATGTGTTCGAGAATGCACGCCATAAAACTAATTAATCAAATAATAACAATGACTTAAGAAAAGTTCTCGACAATCTTCTGTAAATGGCGTACCCAAGCTTCTGAGAGTCGAAGTAATCTCGGGTGTGGGCCGGAACGAATGCACCCGATCTGCGATTCCGGGGACAAAAAACGGGCGCGCAAGACATGAGCGCTGAGGCCGAAAAGGACGGGGATCGACCGGATCTCGACCTGAGTTTCCTCGACCGCCAGCCCGCACGGGCCAGCGAGATTCCAAACCTGTCGAACCACCGCGAACGCGCCGACGACGGCGACCCGCGCCGCCCGCAGGACAGCAAGACCCTGACCGTGGGCCGCGACATCACGCTGAAGGGCGACATCGTGGAATGCGAATCGCTAATCGTCGAGGGACAGCTCGATGCGAAGCTCGAGCGCGCCCGCGCGCTGGAAGTCGCACGCGGCGGGCGTTTCAACGGCACCGCCACGGTCGACACGGCCGTGATCAGCGGCCGCTTCGACGGCGAACTGAATGTCACGCGCGCGCTGCGCATCACCGCGACCGGAAAGGTCACCGGCAAGGTGTCCTATGGCCGGCTGGAAATAGAGACCGGCGGAGAGGTCCATGGCGATGTTTCGATCCATCAATAGGCTCGTCCAGCCCGACGGCGCGGCCGCGGGCGAGGGCCCGTCACAGATCGCGATCCTCTCGGGCGCGGGCATGACCCTGTTCGTCCTGTCGGCCTGACCCGCGTGCGGGCTGCGTCGCGTCTGCCGGTCGCGCGAAGGTTCGCCCCCGGAGCGCTCGCCATCATGGCGATCGGCCTCGCGGCATGCGCCGCGCCGCGCGAATCCGCCCCCCCGCAGTCACCCCCGCAGTCCCGCACGGAATCTCCGCCGCCGGCACAGTCGGCCGTGCGCACACCGGCCCCCGCGCCGCGCGCGGCCCCGACGTCGGCCCCGCGCAGCGCGCCGCAGGAGTGTGTCCGAGTCAGGTCT
>JAYOFO010000130.1:0-4293 GCA_038117265.1 Rhodospirillaceae bacterium | reverse complement strand
GCCGAACGGTTGCGCGACGAGTAGGCCAGCAGGACCGGCGCCTCGAAGCCCGGCACGAGGCGCTTGTAGCTGTTCGTGGTCGGGTTGGTGAATGCGTTGAGCGCGCGCGCGTGCTTGATGATGCCGCCGATGTAGTAGAGGCAGGTCTCCGACAGGTCGGCATAGCCCGAACCCGCGAACAGCGCCTCGCCGCCCTTCCACAGCGACTGGTGGCAGTGCATGCCCGAACCGTTGTCGCCCGCGATCGGCTTCGGCATGAACGTCGCCGTCTTGCCGTACTGCGCGGCGACCATGTGCACGACGTACTTGTAGATCTGCATCTGGTCGGCGGTGCGCAGCAGGGTGTCGAACTTCTGGCCCAGCTCGTTCTGGCTCGGCGCCACCTCGTGGTGGTGCTTCTCCATCGCGATGCCCATGGCCAGCGCCTGGGTCACCATCTCGGCGCGCAGGTCGGTCATCGAATCGACCGGCGGGACGGGGAAGTAGCCGCCCTTGACGCCCGGCCGGTGGCCGAAATTGCCCTCGGGGAAGTCGTTGCCTGAATTGTAGGGGCCTTCGTCGCTGTCGACCTCGTAGAACGAGCGGTTCATCGAGACCTCGTAGCGCACGTCGTCGAAGACGAAGAACTCGGCCTCGGGACCGAAGAACGCCGTATCGGCGATGCCGGTCGACTCCATGTAGGCGAGCGCCAGGCGCGCGGTCGAGCGCGGATCGCGGCTGTAGGGCTCACCGGTCGACGGCTCCAGCACGTCGCAGAACAGGATCAGCTGCGGCTGGGCGGTGAACGGGTCCATGACCGCCGTGCTCAGGTCGGGCATGAGGGTCATGTCGGATTCGTTGATCGCCTTCCAGCCGGCGATCGACGAACCGTCGAACATGATGCCGTCTGTCAGAAGGTCTTCGTCGATCGTGGAAACGTGCTGCGCGGTGTGCTGCCACTTGCCGCGCGGGTCCGTGAACCGGAAATCCACGAACTCGACGTCGTTTTCCTTGATCATGTCCATAACGGTCTTGATGTCGGACATCTTTTGTAGGCTCCCTGTCTTTCTGAATTTCGCTTGGGTTTGATCGAACGCTGTCTGCGGGTTCGCGTTACGTTAGACGGCTTCGGGGCCGCGCTCGCCGGTGCGTATCCGGATCGCCTCGTCGATCGTCGAGACGAAGATTTTGCCATCGCCGATGCGGCCGGTTCGGGCTGCATCCTGGATGGCCTCGATGGCCCGTTCGACCTGAGCGTCCTCGAGGACGATCTCGATCTTCACCTTGGGCAGAAAGTCGACGACGTATTCCGCGCCGCGATATAGCTCGGTGTGGCCCTTCTGGCGCCCGAAACCCTTGGCCTCGACCACCGTGATACCTCTAAGCCCCACCTCGTGCAGCGCTTCCTTCACCTCGTCGAGCTTGAACGGTTTGATGATGGCTTCGATCTTCTTCATTGGTTTCCTGTTGCCTCCACCGCATTGCTCGACCGGCGGGCGCACGGGGCGACCACCGATTTCTTGGGCATAGCACGGTGCGTGCCAAACCGCGAAATACTCTAACTATCTGTAATTAAGTTATTTCTAAATATTCTTGCTCAAGAATGCATCACGCAGCTGCCCAGAAATTAGGCATCCTGAACAAAAAACAGTCACTAACCGTAGAGGCCTTTCACCCGCTCCAGCGCGGCCCGGATGTTCTCGACCGAGTTCGCATAAGAAAACCGGACGTAGTTCTCGCCCAGATTGCCGAAGCTCGTGCCCGCGACGGTCGCGACATGGGCCTCGGACAGCAGCCGGTCCTGCACCTGGCGTGCGCTCTGGCCCGTGCCCGAGATGTTGGGGAAGGCATAGAATGCGCCGACCGGGGTGCGGCAAGAGAACCCCTCGATGTCGTTCAGCAGGTCGACGATCACCTTGCGGCGTTCGTCGAAGGCGCGGACCATCGCGTGCACCGAATCCTGCGGGCCCTCGAGGGCCGCGATCCCGGCGAACTGGGTCGCGGCGTTGACGCAGGAGTGGCAGTTGATGGCGAGGCGCGTGGCGGTGTCGACCAGCGCCTCCGGCCACACGGCATAGCCGAGCCGCCAGCCGGTCATGGCATAGGTCTTGGACCAGCCGTCGAGCATGATCAGCCGGTCGCGCAGCTGCGGATAGTTCAACAGGCTGACATGCTCGTGCCCGTCATAGGTCATCTGGCCGTAGATCTCGTCCGACAGGATCGCGACGTGCGGGTGGGCTTCGAGGCCGGCGACGAGCTTCTCCATCTCGGCGCGGGGAACCGCACCGCCGGTCGGGTTCGCCGGCGTGTTGATGATCATCAGCCGGGTCGCCGGCGTGATCAGCGACAGCACCTCCTCGGCGTCGAACGAGAAGTCCTTTTCCTCGAGCAGGGGAATGGGAACGGCCTTGGCGCCCGAATACTTGATCACGGATTCGTAGATCGGGAAGCCGGGGTTCGGATACATGATCTCGGCGCCGGGCTCGCCGAACATCAGGATCGCGAAGAACATCGTCACCTTGCCGCCGGGCACGCACACGATGTTTTCCGGGCGCACTTCCACGCCCCCGCGGGTGCGCGCGATGTCCGCCGCGACCGCCTCGCGCAGCGCCACGATGCCGGGCGCGGGGGTGTAGCCGTGATGCCCGTCGCGCAGCGCCTTGATCGCCGCCTCGACGATGTGTTCGGGCGTCTTGAAGTCGGGCTGGCCGATGCCGAGGTTGATGACGTCGTGGCTCTGGGCCCTGAGGGCCTCGGCGCGCGCGAGCACCTCGAACGCGGATTCGGTGCCGAGACGCTCCAGATTCTTTGCGGTGTGCAATAGTGCGCGTGACATCGTGCGGTGGTTCCTCCCCCGGAAAGCGGCGCGCACTATAGGCGCACCGCGTTTCGCGAGGAAGCTCTTGCCGGGGCCGGCATGCAAAGATTTCGCAAGCCGCGCCGCGCACGTTCGCTTGACGGCATCCCACGCGACGACTACACAAACGGCCCGCTGGCGGTGGCTGTAGCTCAGTTGGTTAGAGCGCCTGGTTGTGGTCCAGGAGGCCGTGGGTTCAAATCCCATCAGCCACCCCATTTTCCCGCCCTTCATCGACGATGTCTGCCGCCGGTGGCGCCCCCACGGCCGTGACGCGCTAGAATGCCGTCGGACGAGCGAAGATGGCGCGACGATGACGACCGACTGGATTTCCCGTTCCGCCGAACTGCTGACGGTGGACCAGATGTACGCGGCCGACCGGGCCGCGGCGGCGCATGGCGTCTCCAGCCTCGACCTCATGGAGCGGGCCGGCGCGGCGGTCGCCGATGCGCTCGACGCGCGCTGGCCCGACGGGCGCGTCGTCGTGCTCTGCGGGCCGGGGAACAATGGCGGCGACGGGTTCGTTGCCGCGCGGCTGCTGGCCGGGCGCGGGCGCACGGCGACGGTCGGCCTGCTGGGCGCGCACGAGGCCCTGAAGGGCGACGCGGCCGTCAACGGCGGGCGCTGGGACGGCGCGGTTCATGCACTGTCTCCCGAACTGGTCGACGGGGCCGACGTCGTGATCGACGCGCTGTTCGGCGCCGGTCTTGCCCGCCCGCTCGAAGGCCTCGCGCACGACACCATGGCGCGGATCGCGGAAGCCGGTTGCGGGGTGCTGGCGGTCGACATGCCGAGCGGCGTGGGCGGCGACACCGGCGAAGTGCTTGGCATCGCCCCCCGGGCCGACGTGACGGTCACCTTCTTCCGCCGCAAGCCGGGACACCTGATCTATCCGGGCCGGGGACTTTGCGGGACGGTGCGCGTCGCCGATATCGGGATCCCGGACGCCGTGCTCGACGAGATCGGCCCGGCCCAGTGGGAAAACCTCCCGCCGTTGTGGGCCGCGGCCTGGCCGTCGCGCACCGCGGATGCCCACAAGTATGCGCGCGGCCACGCCGTGGTGGCCGGAGGCGGGGAACTGACCGGGGCGGCGCGCCTGGCGGCCTATGCCGCCTTGCGGGCGGGCGCGGGCCTCGTGACGATCGCCAGCCCGCCCGAGGCGAGCACCGTCTACCGCCAGGGGCGCCCGTCGATCATGGTGCGCGAGGTGGCGGATGCGGACGCGTTTGCCGGCCTGATCTCCGACCCGCGCATCCGCGCGGTGCTGGTCGGGCCGGGCAACGGGGTGACGGCCGGGACGCGCACGCATGTGCTTGCGGCGCTGGGCTCGCAGGCCCCCTGCGTGCTCGATGCCGATGCGCTGACGGTGTTCGCGGAGGCGCGCGACGTGCTGTTCGACGGGTTGCGCGCCCGGGCGGCAGATGCCGTGCTGACCCCCCATGCGGGCGAGTTCGCGC
>JAYOFO010000129.1:0-4356 GCA_038117265.1 Rhodospirillaceae bacterium | reverse complement strand
ACCTGTTCGACGAACGCGAGCGCCTCGCCATCGCCTGGGCCGAGCACGTGACCCGACGCACCGCCAGCCAGAACGACGAGCTCTACGCCAAGCTTCAGGAACACTTCTCCCACGCTGAGATCGTCGAGCTGACCTTCGTTTGCGGCCTGTTCAACATGATCAACCGGTTGAACGACACGCTGGGGCTGGAGATCGAGGACCAGGGCGAGGTCGACCGCATCCAGGGAACCCTGCGCGCCGACCCGGCGCGCATGGGCGAGTATCTCCGCTGGTTGGCGGACAACTGGCCCGACGAGTTCGAGACTTTGAAGGGCGAGGCCCGCGCGGCGGCGGAGTAGCCCGTCGACCCGCACTGACTAACTGAACACGATCAGGCCAAACCCGACTGTCAAACCAATCGTCCAGAGGTCGAACAGCAGCATCGGCCACCGGATCGTCCAAGGGTGCGTGGCTCATGGAACAGGAAGGCCAAAGTTGCGGTGTACGTAACGGCGCGAAATCCATCCGCCCAAGAACCCCAGCAGGCCAGCAAAGCCAAAAAAAACGCTCTGCTGAACAGCCAATCTGACCATCACGGAGGCGATTATGCCGAAGGCGACCAACGCCAAAGACATAAGCAGTCTCTCGTCCATGCTGGAAGTTTCAATCGACCAAGGCGGCCAGATTGTTATCGATTTATAAAAAGGCGGAAACCCCGACGCGACCTGCGCGGTTAGTATCAAATAGGCGATCGAGCCAATGAAAATTTCCCCGAACGGGGCGGTCACTTGCATAAAAACCGCACGTTCGCGCCCTACTCCGCCGCGTCGCGCAGCTCGAAACCTTCCGCGCCGAGCCCCGCCTCAGCGATTGCACCGCCGATCCGCGCGATCTCCGCATCGGTGAGCTTGACCAGCGGCGGGCGGACCACCGCCCTGTTCTGCCGGCCGAGCAGCACCAGCGCCTCCTTCATGCGGTTGTGCATGTCGCCGAACGGATCGGCGTAGAAGGCGTTGGTCATATGCCACATGCGTTCGTTGATGGCCTGCGCGCGCGTCATTTCGTCGGCCTGGACGGCGCGGAACAGCGCGACCTGCATGTCTGCGATCACCGAGCCTGCCCCCGACAGCAGCCCGTTCGCCCCCATCACCAGCGACGACATCAGCCAGGACGAGTTGGTCGACAGCACGTTGATGGGTCGCGGCAGGTTCTGCAGCGTGCGGATGTGGCGCTCGTGGACCTGGGGCGGCGACCAGTCCTTGATCGCCTTGATCTGCGGGATGTCCTCGGCCAGCGCGACCAGCGTGTCGAGCGAATAGGCGAGCTCGTCGGAATACTGGAAGACGATCAGCGGCAGATCGGTGGCCTCCGCGATGGTCCGGAAGTGGGCCATCGCCATCTCGGGCCGGTGGCGCACGCCGCCCATGCCCAGCGAATGGGGCGGGAAGCACAGCAGCGCCGAGGCGCCGCCCGCCTCGGCCATCTTCGCGATGCGCGCGGCCTCGATGCTGCCGTCGGCATAGACGCCGTTGATGACCGGCACCCGGTCGCCGATCTCGTCCATGGTCACGTCGAGGATGCACGCCTGCTCCTCGAAGGTGCAGGCGTGGATTTCCGACGAGTGGCCGTTGACCGTGATCGCGCTGATGCCCTCGGTCGCCGCCACGAACGACAGGTGGCGCCGCGTCGCGGCCTGGTCGATCGAAAAATCGTCGTTGAAGGCCAGCAGGGTGGCGGGGATCACCCCGCGGGGCTCGAAATCCTTGAAGCGCGCCATGGCGTTCCTCCGGTCTCTATTCAGCCGTGATCATAATCGGCCAGTGTCTTGCCGTCTTCCACGTAGATCGTACGCTCGTAGCCGTCGGGCCGGCCCCGGGTCAGCGATTCGAGCAGCCAGTCGGCGATCGCCGGGTAGATCTGGCCGGCGACTTCGCCCATCGGGTGGAACACGCCCTCGTAGAGCCACAGCTCGCTGGGCCCGCCCAGCTGCGAACGGAATTCGGCGATGTCGTCGGGCGAACACAGCTCGTCCATGTCGCCGGCGACCAGCAGGTGCGGCACTTTCAGGTTCGGTGCCACGTCGGGTAGGTGCGCGAGCCGTTCGACGAAGGCGTCGAACTCGGATTCGTTTGTGTGGCCCGCCATATACATGAAGATGCGTTTGAAGTTGGGCTGGGCCTGCTCGAAGATCATGTCGAACGAGCCGACGTTCGCCATCTGCCCGCACACCGCCTTGATCCGCGGGTCCGCCGCGCCGATCAGCACACCCCAGCGCGAGCCCATCGACATGCCCATGATGCCGATACGCTCGGCATCCACATCGTCGCGTGTGACCAGCCAGTCGATGATGGCCGAGGCCGCGGCCTCGTAATTGTCCTCGGTCTGCCAGGTGCCGTCGCGGTTGCACGCACCCTGCCCCGGCCCGTCGATGGCACACACGTTAATGCCGCGCGGGATGTACTCGTTCGTGAACGGGTTGCAGACATCCTCCTTCACCTGGTCCATGCCGGGCAGCGCGATGATCGTCGGCTTCGGCCCGTCACCCGGCGCCTTGTGGAACGTCGCGTAGGCATTCTGGCCCGGCGCGAACTCGACGGCCTTGGACTCCATCGTGCCGTTCGACCAGGCGATCACCCGGTCGTAGCAGCGATAGAGCCCCTCGAACCACTCGACCTTGCTGGGATGGCCGTGGATCGGGATCAGGTGCTGGGCGCGCCCGAAACAGATGGCGGCGCGGTGATAGAGCTGGCGCGCGGTGACCAGGCGGCCGCGGGCTTCCGCGTCCTTCGCCATGCCTTCGAGCACGACCGCGCGCTTCGCCCAGGCCTTGGGGAACGAGCGCCGGCCCGTAACCCGCGAGTACACGGCGTTCAGATCCTCGAACTTGGTGCCGCGCTCGAGCCGGTTTCCCATGATCCCCGGATGCAGCACGTCCTCGTTGTCGGACAGCATCAGGAAGTTGTCGAAGATCCAGCCCTGGTCAGCACGCAGTTGCGGTTTCGGCATCGTTCTTTCCCCCAAAATCCCTGTTTCGCTTCTAGATTCCGTCGTAGCCGCGCTCGCGCACCCGCGCCACCAGCGTGTTCACCGCGTCGGCGGGCACGCCCAGGCCCGTCAGCACGAACGCGCCCATCTGCAGGCTCGATTCCGCGAGTTCGGGAATGGTCCGCGTCGCGCCCGCGGCCTCCAGTTCGGCGGCGTGCTCCAGGTCGCGCGAGCGGGCGTAGACCGGGATGTGGGGCCAGCGCTTCCGGATATCGCGCACTGCCTGCTCCGCATCGCGCTCCTCGTCCAAGGTGAGCACGATCGCGTTCGCGCGGTCGGCACCGACCCGGGCCAGCACCTCGGCTCGTCGCCCGTCGCCATAGAACACCGGCTCGTCGCGCGCCCGCAGCCGGGGGACCAGAGCGGTGTCCATGTCGAGCGCGACATAGTTGATCCGTTCCTCGCGCAGCAGTTCCGCGATCGCCGCACCGACGCGACCGTATCCCGCGATGACCTCATGGTTGCCGAACTCGGCGATCTCGTCGGCATCGGGCGCGAGGCTCCCGGGCGCGCTCCGGACCTCGACCCGCTGCGCGATACTGGTTCCGGCCACGGCCAGCGCCGGCGTGACCATCATGGTCAGGCCGGCCACGATCAGGAAGAACTGGCCGATATCGGGGGCGATCAGCCCGCCAGCGATCGCCAGACCGACGGCCACCAGGCCGAACTCGCCGGCCGGGCCGAGCAGCAAGCCCGCGTGGAACGACGTGACCAGCGGCAGCCCGAAGAGCCGCCCCAGCACGGTGAAGAGCCCCGCCTTCAGCGCGATCAGCCCGACCACCGAGGCGATGATGGGCACCGCCAGCGAGGCGAAGGCCTGCAGGTCGATGCTCATCCCCACGCTCAGGAAGAACAGCCCCATCAGCAGCCCCTTGAAGGGCCGGATGTCGACCTCGATCTGGTGCCGGAACTCGGTCTCGGCGAGCAGCAGCCCGGCGAGAAACGCGCCCAGCGCCAAGCTTAGCCCCGCCGAGGCCGTCACGGCCGAGGCGACGATCGCCGTCAGCAGCGAGACGGCGACGAAGAATTCGGGCGCGCGGGCCGAGGCCGCCAGGTGGAACAGCGGCCGCAGCACAATCCGCCCGAGGACGTAGAGCACCACGGCCACCGCCGCGGCGATGCCCAGCCCCTTGGCGAGCGCCTCGGCGACCGCACCGTCGCCGGCCCCCACGAAGGCGGAGACCATGATCAGGATCGGCACCACCGACAGGTCCTGGAGCAGCAGGACCGAGAACGACGCACGCCCCACCCGGGTCGAGAACTCCCGGCGCCGGATCAGCTCCTCGACGACGACGGCCGTCGAGGACAGGGCGAAGCTGGCCCCGATCAGGA
>JAYOFO010000128.1:0-4709 GCA_038117265.1 Rhodospirillaceae bacterium | reverse complement strand
GACCGCGCGATCGCGCGCGGCGAGGATACGGGGGCGCCCGTCGACATGGGCGGCGCACGGCGCACGGCGGAAATTCTCGCCGCGGCGCTCGCGCGCCACGATTCCGCCACATCGGCCCCTAAATCCCCCGATGAATCCCCCGAAATGCGGGTTAACCATGATGACGGTTCCCGCTAGTGTGGGACCCGGGGAAAGAAACCGGGTTCGGGGGGCCCGGACGCGGAGGGAGTGTACGCATCCGATGGCCTTGGCGATGCCGGACGGCCTGAACGCCGCACGCGCGGACTGGACCGCGCTCGACCGCGAGCTCGACCTGTGGGCCGCGGCGGGGCGCGTGGCCACCTTCTGGTGGCGCGACGACGACGCCCGCGCGCCGGGGCCGGCGCTCGACCGGCTGCTGGCACTGCGCGCCGAACTCGACGCACCGCTGGCCCTGGCCGTGGTCCCCGCCGGGATCGATCCCGGCCTTGCCGCCCGCCTCGCGCCCGAGACGGCCGTGTCCGTCCTGCAGCACGGCTATTCCCACAAGAACTTCGCGTCCGAGGGCGCGCGCAAGATCGAGCTCGACGGCAGCCGCCCGACCGAATACGTGATCGCCGACCTGGCCGTCGGCGGCCAGGCGCTCGCGCGCTTCGCGCGCCACCTCCCCGTGCTGGTGCCGCCATGGAACCGGATCGCGCCCCACCTGCTGCCGATGCTGCCCGAACTGGGCTATCGCGGCCTGAGCACGCTGGGCCCGCGCGCGCGCGAATTCCCGTTAGCGGGTTTGAAACAAAACAATGTTCATCTCGACCCCGTCGACTGGCGCGGCAAGCGCTCCGGGCGCGCCGGCGGGTTCGCCGGCACGGACGCGATGCTGAGCGACGCCATCGAACATCTTTCGGCCCGGCGCACGGGCGCGGTCGATGCCGGGGAGGCGAGCGGGCTGATGACGCACCATGCCGTGATGGACGACGCGATCTTCGCGTTCGCGCGCGAATTCGTGGCGCGCACGCGCGCCCACGGTGCGGCCGCATGGCTGTCGGCGGGCGAGGCCTTCGCGCTATGACCGCCACCCTTCGATATGTAAGGCGCGAGCTGCGCGCCGAACTGCTGCGCGCCGGCGCGGGGCTGGCGCTGTGCGCGCTGCCCGCCGCGTTCGCCGACATCGGCACCATCGGGCTCTGCGTGCTGGCGGTGCCGGCGGCGATGTTCGCGGCCTTCGGCCTGCGGACCTGGCGCAACCGGTCCGTGGCCGTCGCGTTCGACGGCGAGGGGATCGCGCTCGGCGGCCGCGGCGCGGCGCGCATGGACTAGGCCGACCTCGAAGCGCTCAAGCTTTCCTACTTCTCGACCCGGCGCGACCGCGAGGCCGGCTGGATGCAGCTGACCCTCAAGGGCGCCGGCGCGCGCATCGCGCTCACCTCGTCCCTCGAAGGCTTCGAGGAGGTGTGCCGGCAGGCCTTGCGGGCGGCACGGATGCGCGACCTCGAGCTGAGCGACGCGACGGCGCTCAACCCGTTCATCGCCGACATCGGCTCGATCCTGCCCGAGGTCGTGTCGGGCTCGGCGGTCGTCGCGGTCGTACTCAACCTCGACATCACCGCGCACAGCGCATCGCGCAGCGACGTCGGCGGCGCCAGGTGGCCAGCCCACAGGCGCAGGCTGTTGCCGGCGCGATAGGCCGGGGCGAAGAGCGGCAGGCCGACAATGTGGTCGATGTGGGTGTGGCTGAGCAGGATGTCGGCGTTCTGCACCGCGTCGGCGTCGAGCGAATCGCCCAGCGGCCGGATGCCCGTGCCCGCGTCGAGGATGATGTGGCTGTCGCCGTAGCGCACCTCGACGCACGAGGTGTTTCCGCCGAAGCGGGCCGTTTCCGGGCCGGGGCAGGCGATCGAGCTGCGCACGCCCCAGAACCAGACGGAAAAGTCGGCCGATCCGTTCATCGCCGCAAAGTCTGCCCGAAACATATCGGAACCGAAAGTGTCGGTCCGATATAGCCCGCCGCCCGCGGCGTACGGGCCTTGTCCCGGCGCACGCGACGCGACATCATCCGCGCCCCGTCCACCGGCCCCCCGGCATCACATGTCCCGTCTCGCCACCCAAACGCAGAACACCAACTGGTCCGGCGTCGCCTACGGCATCGTGCTGGGCTTCGTGGCCGCCTATTTCCAGTTCAAGGTGCCGCCGGTCCTGCCGGTGCTGTTCGACAGCTACGCCTACTCGCCCTTCGTCGGCGGCGCGCTGATGAGCGTCTTCGCGCTCGCCGGCCTGGTGCTCAGCGTGCCCGTGGGCCATGCCATCGAGCGCCACGGCGCGCTGCCCTTCCTCGGCGGCGCCTTCACCCTGATGCTGGCGGGAAGCGCGCTCGGGCTCGCGGCGCCCGAGGACGGCACGACGATGCTGCTGTCGCGCGGGCTCGAGGGCATCGGCGCGGCGGTGCTGGCGGTCTGCATGCCGGCATTCTCGAACATGAATGCCGGGCCGCGTCACCTGTCGCTGGTCATCGCGGCCCAGGCGACGTGGATTCCCGTCGGCCAGGTCCTGGCCAACGCCATCGCCGGGCCGTTCGTCGCTGACGCCGTCTGGCAGCCGGTCTGGTGGGGCGGCATCGCCGCGATCACCGCGATGGCACTGTGGACGGTGGCGATCGCGCGCGGCGGGCGTGTGGCGCTGGGCCCGCGCAAGCGCTCCGGCGACGACGACGCGGCCCCCGCCGAGCCGCTCTCGCGCCGCGAATGGGGTGCGCTGCTGGCCGCCACCACCCTGTTCTTCGTGTGGCAGGTGCAGTTCATGGCCTACTTCACCTGGCTGCCGGAGTACCTCGTCTCGGTGCGCGGCGCGGCCAACGACGCGGCGGTGCTGGCCAGCCAGCTGCCGGCCGTGATGCTGCTGGTGGTCGCGTTCGCCACCGGCTTCGTGCTGCGCGCGGGCGTCGGCGCGCCCGACCTGCTCGTCTTCGGCCTGGCGCTCCAGGCGGCAGGCTGGCTGATGGTGCCGTTCGACACCGCGCCGGCCTGGACGATCGCGTCGAGCGTCGTGTGGGGGATCGCGGCCGGCATCACGCCGACCTGCCTGTGGTCGCTGCCCGCGACCCTGCTCGGCGGGCACCGGACCGGGACCGTGGCCGCGGGCGTGGTGCTGAGCGGGCGCTATCTCGGGATCATCGTCGGCCCGATCCTGGCGCCCTTCCTGCTGGCGTGGTTCGGCGACTGGGACACCGCCATCGCGGCCTTCGGCATCGCCACCGCGGTCACGGTGCCCTGGGCGTTCTACTTCGCACGGATGGCGCGGCGCCTGCGCGCCGCTCAGGGCACCAGCCGGTAGCCGCCGGGCTCGGTCACCAGGATCCGCGCGTTCGAGGGGGCGGCCTCGATCTTCTGGCGCAGCCGGTAGACATGGGTCTCGAGCGTGTGGGTCGTGACGCCGGCATTGTAGCCCCAGACCTCGCCGAGCAGCGTGTCGCGACTGACGGCCTTGTCGCCGGCACGGTAGAGGTACTTCAGGATTGAGGTCTCCTTCTCGGTCAGGCGGACCTTCCGGGCCTCGCCGTCGATCAGCATCTTGTGCGCCGGCTGGAAGGTGTAGGGCCCGATCGAGAAGACCGCATCCTCGCTCTGCTCGTGCTGGCGCAGCTGGGCGCGCAGGCGCGCCAGCAGGACGTTCAGGCGGAACGGTTTGGCGATGTAGTCGTTGGCGCCGGCGTCGAGACCCAGGATCTGGTCGGCATCGGTGCCATGGCCGGTCAGCATCAGGATCGGCGACTTCACCCCGTTGCGGCGCATCAGCCGGCAGACCTCGCGCCCGTCCATGTCGGGCAGGCCGACATCCAGGAGGATCGCGTCGAAATACTCGTCCTTGGTCACCTCGAGCGCCTCGGCCGCGTTGGCCGATTCCACGGTCACGAATTCCTCGTGCAGGCGCAGCTGCTCCGAGAGCGAATCGCGCAGCGCATCGTCGTCGTCGACCAGGAGAATCTTCTTGCCGGCCACCTTGGCTTCCACCGTGCTCGCCATCGCTTACCCTATCATAGCCTAGCCGCTCACCTGGACGCCGCGCCAAAAGGCGACATGGTTGCGGATGTTCTCCGCCGCGGGCTTCGGGTCGGGATAGTACCACGCGGCGTCGCGGTTCTCCTTGCCGTCGACCGTCACGGTGTAATAGCGCGCCGTACCCTTCCACGGGCAGCCCGTCGTCGTCGTGCTTTCCTGGAAGTATTCGCGCTTCAGCGCTTCGGGCGGAAAATAGACGTTGCCCTCGACCGTCTCGAAGCTGTCGGTCTCGGCTATGACGACGTCGTTCCAGATTGCTTTCGGCATATCGCCTCCCGGTTTCGGCTCGCCAATACGTAGCGTTGTCCCGCCGGAATACAAGGGTTCGGCCCCGCCTCGGAGGGGCTCACGATCGTTCACGTTGTGGAGAGGCGGCGCGCGCGCGACATGTGCGAATCCGTGGCGCGCGTCTCGCCGATATCCGGATTCCGCCTATGTCTTGCCGCGAAAACCGCGATCGCGCATATTCGCGCGCCCAGCCAGTGGACCGAAGATGACCAGCCTTCCCAACACCCTGCAACCGGTGGAACGCGCGATCGCCGACCTGCGCCGCGGCGCGACCATCGTGCTGCAGGCGCGCGCGCAGGCGCTGCTGATGCACCCCGCGGAGGGCATCACGGCCGGCAAGCTCGCCCGGCTCGCGGGCCTGTCGCGCCGGACCCCGGCGCTGCTGCTGAC
>JAYOFO010000127.1:0-4834 GCA_038117265.1 Rhodospirillaceae bacterium | reverse complement strand
GCGAGCAGGATTACGCTTGCTGCGGTGCTGATCGCCAGGTTCAGGCGCCCGGACCAGTTCATGATGCCTTGCAGGCCTGCCATTCGCGCGCGCGCGTGCAGGTCTGCAAGCACGGGCCCCAGGATCGTGTTGATCGCCAGGAGTCCGAGCAGGGACAGGCCGCCAATCCGGGCCGCGATGCCGTAGGTGCCGGCCTCGGACGCCCCGCGCAGCCAGCCCACCATAAGAATGTCGATCTGGCTCATCACGAGGAAGGCGACGGCAACGACGGCCATCGGCATGGCGCTCCGCAACCAGGTGCCCATCTCGTAACGGGGTGCCTCGCCGGTGCGGGCCGGGATCGAACGGCAGACCCATAACGCCGCCAGCGCGGTGGCCAGGGTTGTCGCCGCCACCTGGATCGCGATGACGTGGGCGGCATCCGTGCGTGTACCGTCGAGCACGAGGATTGCCACGACTGCGGCAAGCGTGAGAGCCGGCGGCACGATGCGATCCGTGATTTCTGCCCGCGCAACGCGGTGCAGTCCCCACAGGATTCCCTTCAGCCAGTGGGTTGCCGCGACCAGCGGAATCAACGGGATGGCGATCCAGAACACATCGGGCGCGGCCGCGAACAGTCCGGTGCGCACGCTGCTCACCAGCAGCGCGAAGAACGCCATTGCCGCCATTGCGCCGATACCGACCAGCAGGCTCCCGCGCCGCACGAAGCCCGACAGCAGGCCGGGCGCATTGCGGGCCTGGAACTCCGGCACGAAGCGTGCCGCGGCCGTGTCGAGCCCGAGCCGCGCGAACAGGGCCAGAACGGAGGCCCAGGTGATCGCATAGAGATACAGGCCGTAGGCCTCGACCCCCATTGTGCGCGCGAGCACCAGATGCAGCAGGAAGGCGATGCAGATGCCTGCGATCTGGACGGCCCCGGACCCGGTCGCGCCGCGGCGCACGAGGGCGCGAAGGCCGATATGTGGGGCGCGGTCCGTTGCGACGTTCACGTTTGCTACGCCGACGTGCGCCGCGAATGCGAATAGGCGAGGAGCCGGCGGAACAGGAACGCGAAGACTCCCGCCGGCAGGATATGGAACATCAGCAGCCATGGCAGATAGATGATGAGCGGATATGTCGAGGGCGAGCGGCGCCACTGACGCCAGCACAGAAGAAGAGTCCCGAGCCGGTACGCGGATGCGTTCTTCTTCTGGACGCAGCGCCACAGCGTTCCGTGCAGGCCGAGCGACTTGCTCCGCAGCATGCCGGCCTGGCTGACATGGTAGTTGAACAGCGGCTCGGGGATTTCCACGCCGATCACGCCATGGCTGCCGAGGCGGATGTTGAACTCCCAGTCCTCATAGCCCTGACGCATGGTTTCGTCGTATCCGCCCTGCTGTTCCCAGGCGTCGCGCTCGATCAGGATGCAATAGGGGAGCTGGTTGAGGAAAAGCTGTTCGAAATAATTGAAATGCTTGGCGAGCGTGCCCGAAGCCTCGCCTGACAGTGCGATGTGGGCATAGGCGTATCGGCACTGGGGGGCTGCTTCGAGCGCGGCCAGTGCTGCCTCGATGAAGGTCGGCTCTATCCAGTCGTCGCAGTCGAGCGGCAGCACATAGCGGCCCTTCGCGTTTCGGAAGCCGGTGTTCCGCGCTGCGGCAAGGCCCCGGTTCTCGTGCCGGACCAGGTGGACATCGTCGGGCAGCGCATCGAGATAGGTGATCGTCTCGGGATTGTTCGAGCCGTCGTCGACGACGATGATCTCGATGTCGAGATAGGTTTGCGCCCGGACGCTGTCGAGCGCACGCGGCAGAAATGCATGCGCGTTGTAGCAGGGCAGGACAACGCTGACGGTGGGTTGTGCCTTCACTTTGTCCTCATCACTTTCGCGAAGACGGCGCGGTGGCGTTCCAGCCAATTGTCCAGAGCGAACACCGCCTCGGCCCGTGTTCGCGCTGCCACGGACATGGCGTCGCGATCGGCTGCGACCCTGGCCATCGCCGCGCCCAGCGCGTCGGGGTCGGGGCGGAAGGGGCGTTCCCAGTCGTCGTCGGCGGCCACCCCGGTGCCGGCATCGGGGCCGACCAGCTCGGGGACGCCGCCGCTGGCGACATAGGCGATGGGCAGTCCGCAGGCCATCGCCTCGATGACCGTGTTCGGGCACGGGTCGGCGTGCTTGGTCATGACGTAGGCGTCTGCTGCATTGTAGATGGTGGGTGCTTCGGTCTGGGTGTAAGGGCCGAGATACCGCACCTGGCGCGCGACGCCGTGGCGCCGGGCTGCGGCATCGAGCGCGTCGCGCGCCCCGGCATCGAGGATGCCGGCGACGTGCAGTTCGGCGTCGAGGCCAGAGGCGCGTGCCGCGGCGAGCCCGGCGACGCTATCCTCGAGCCGGTAGGCGAGATGGGCCTGCAGCTTGCCGGTCAGCAGGAAGGTGAACGGTCGGCCGTTGCCATCGGTCCGCGCGGGTGCGAAACGGCCCGTGTCGACGGCATTGAACAGCACCTCGCCCGGACCGTCGCGTTGTCCGAGGAAGCGGTCGGCGCACATCCGGCAGAACGAACTCTGCCAGAAGACGTGGTCAGCGAGCCGGTAGGCATGGCTCATCCGCGTGTTTTCCGCCCGCCAGTCGCCGGCGTACCAGCCGGGATAGAAGACGCCGTTCTGGTTGTGGACGATGCCCGCCCCACGCGCCTTCAGCGCGACGAGCGTGTCGCGGTCGAGGTAGGGGGCGTTGCTCAGGCTGTAGACCAGGTTGAATGTGCCGGCCGGTTGTGGGAACGCCGCCTGCAGCCGCTGCACCTTGACCAGCGGTCCGCCGCCGTCGCCGGCGCGCGCGCCGCCATAGAAGATGCACGGCGCATCGCCGCGGCGCGGTGCGCGGGCGAACAACCGTGCGCGCAGGCCCGTCGCCATCCGGTAGCCGGCACGGGCGAGCGCCTTGGCGAACGGGTCCGATCTGCGCTGTTCGACGGCTGCGGTCACGATGCACGAATCCTGCAACGCGCCCAGATCTCACCCCATGGGGTCCGCAGCTCGGCGATCTCGAGACCCGCCGCCGCCACCTCGGCCTCGAACTCCGCGCGCGTGTGCTCGATGCGGTGATCGGGGTCGGAGAACACGTTGGCGCCGACCTCGCGTCGCATCGGCAGGTGCCAGGAACGTTCGAACAGCGGCACGCGAATGAGGATCAGGCCCGGCTCCAGGCGCTCGCGGATCGTCGACAGGAAACCGCTCCGGTCGTCGATGTGCTCGAGCACGTTCGACAGCACGACCACGTCCCACGCGCCATCGGGAAACGCCTCGGTCGCGTCGCCTGCGACGAAGTCGAGGTTGGGCGGATTGTCGGCGGCACGCGCCTGGGCAACGTTCGCTGGCTCGATGTCGATGCCGGTTACCGCCGCGCCGGGCACGTGGTGGGCGATCGAACGCGCCACCGCACCGTAGCCGCAGCCGATGTCGAGCACCCGGTCGCCGTCGCGCACCTGCGCGGCGAAGAAACCGTGATAGTCGGTCAGCCGGTGCTTCGGGTGCTCGCCTGCGCCCAGCGCCATGGCCCGCTCGTTGATCACCAGTTCGAGCGAATCCTCGATGCCGTAGAGCCGGCGCAGCGCATCACCCGGTGCGCCGATCCGCGATTCCAGAACGGCGAGCCCCATCACCAGCCGTCGACGTCCTCCGGCGGGGATCAGCCGATAGAGCCAGGACAGGGCGGCGGCGAGCGAAAGCGCGATCTTCTTCATGGGGTGGCCATCAGGGGTTCGTAGACCTGCGTCCAGTGGGATTCCGCCACCACCTGCCAGTCGGCGGCACGGACCGCGACCTGGGCGGCGTCGAGGACGGCCTCGCGGTCGGGCGTGGCGAGCGCGGCGCGGGCCTGTGCGGCAATCGCGTCGGCCTCGATCTCGGTCAGCCAGCCCGTCCGCCCATGTTCGATCAGGTCGGGTGCCATGCCGACGGGCGTCGAGACCACAGGCACGCGCGAGGACATGCTCTCCATCAGCGCCATCGGCCCGCCCTCCTCGCGCGAGGTCACCAGATACAGGTCGAGCGCGTAATAGGCGTGGCGCAGGTCGGCATAGTCGCGGACATAGTCGTGGGAGAACGGTATGCCGGCGGCCTCCAGCCCCGCCGCCACATAGCCGCGCGCCGGGCCGGTCAGCAGCACATAGACGGGCAGGTCGCGGGCCAGGATGCGCACCGCCTCGACGAACAGGTCGGGCCCCTTGATCAGCTTCGGTTCCATACCGTCGCCCCAGCCGACGCCGTCCTTCTGGAACGATCCGATGCACACCGCGCCTTCGGGCACGCCGAAGCGCTGGCGTGCGGCTGCGCGGGCGGCCTCGTCGGGCGGTGCGAACAGCTTCGTGTCCACGCCGATGGGAATCTGGGCGATCTTGTCGGGCGCGACGCCCCAGCCCTCGAGCCGGGTGCGCAGCAGGCTGTTCGAGGCGACGATCTTCGAAAGGCGTTTCTCGCTCGCCAGGAAGGCATCGATGTGCCGGGCCACTTCGGGGCCATCCTCGGGCTTGCCGTGAAAGAACGACGTCACGTAGCGGTTGCTCCGGCCGAGCAGATGGCCCCAGCCGACCCACATGTATTGAGAACCGAAATGGACGATCTGCCGGCGGGCGCCGCCGGCGTTGGTCGTCAGCCCGACGGTGCCCGGCCGGAACGTCTCGATTCCGTCGCGTACGCCCGTACCGACCCGCCGGATCGCCCAGTCGGCCTCCTCGACCACGAACTGGACCGGCTCGCTCGGCACGCGCAGGAGCCCGGCGCGCGCGCCGGCGCGACGCCAGCCGGCATCGGCAGCGCGGACGATCGTGCGGGCGCAGTCGCGCAGGTTCACGAG
>JAYOFO010000126.1:0-5048 GCA_038117265.1 Rhodospirillaceae bacterium | reverse complement strand
CGGCGAACAGCACCGCCGTGCCGCCGGTCCACAGCGGGAAGGTCATGGCGTTGCCCAGCCCGTAGGCGAAGAACAGCTTGGCGGCCGACAGGTGCACGTCGTCGGCGCGCGCGCCCAGGCATTCCACACCGTAGTGCTGGCTGGTGACCACCATGTCCCTGTGGGCATGGACGGCGCCCTTGGGCGTGCCCGTGGAGCCCGAGGTGTAGAGCCAGAACGCGTCGTCCTCGGCCCTGGCGGGGGCCGGGTCCAGCGTGTCGGGCGCCATGGCCATGCGCGCGGCAAGGGAGTCGCCGTCGTCCTCGGAGACCAGCTTGTGCGCCGGGCCGGGTGCGGCTGCGGCCAGCGCCGGTTCCATCTCGCCGGCGAACTCCGGCGACCAGACCGCGCAGGCCGCGCCGGAGTCTTCGAGAATGAACCGGTAGTCCTTGGCCCGCAGCAGGGTGTTCACCGGCACCGGCACGAAGCCGGCCTTGATCGCGCCCCAGAAGGCGAAGAAGAAGGCCGGGCAGTCCTTCACCGCCAGGATCACCCGGTCGCCGGGGCCGAGCCCCAGCGCCGTCAGCGCGTTGCCGGCCCGGTTCACGCCCGCGGCCAACTCCGCGTAGGTCGTGTCGCCATCGTCGTCGCGGATGGCGACTTTCCCGCCGCGCCCCTCGGCCAGGTGCCGGTCGATAAAGGGCACCGCGACGTTGAAGCTGTCGGCGTAGGTCAGGGTCGCCGGCGTGGTCGAGGCGTCGACGGAGACGGTGTTCGGGGTCATGGGCGCGACGGCAGGCGGATCAGTGGAACAGCACGTATTCGAAATCGATGGGCTTGCCGTGGATGCCGCGCTTGGGCGGGGCGATCCAGCCGGCCATCTTCCCCGGCTCGGTGACCGACACCATCAGCGAGTTGACGAAGGCGTGGTCGTCTTCGGTCGGCAGCCAGTCGCCCTTGCGCGCCTCCCACTCCTCGGCCGAGATGATTTGGCCCTCCGGCGTCGCCTCGATGGCGGAGAAGATGCCGATGCCGCGGTTGAACTTCTCGTCGGGCAATTTCAGTTCGAAGTCGATGTCGTGGGCGGCGATCATCTTGTTGAAGCGGTTCACCCCGCGCTGGCTGTCGAGCGTGTAGTCCTGGCGCAGCTTCAGGTTCATCGCCGTCAGCGCCGCGATGGTCTCGTGCCCGATGTTGATGTTGGTGCCGGTCCCGGGGCCGTCCCCGGTCACGACCGGAATCTCGACCTTCTCGCCCTCCAGCTTGTGGTCGTCGTCGAGCTTGCCCTCGTGGTAGCGGCCCTTGAGCCCCATGGAGAAATAGTTCGCCGCGTTGGTCGAGCGCTCCGAGCCGAACAGGTCGAGGCAGATCGAGTAGTGAAAGTTCATCCACTTCTGGATCGTCGGCAGGTCGATGCCGCCGAACCTGCGCACGTCGTCGGTGTCGTGCGCGCGCATCAGCTCGCAGGTGCGCTGCAGGACGCGCATCACGCCGGACTCGCCCACGAACATGTGGTGCGCCTCCTCGGTCAGCATGAAGCGGCAGGTGCGCGACAGCGGGTCGAAGCCCGATTCCGCCAGCGCGGCGAGCTGGAACTTGCCGTCGCGGTCCTGGAAATAGGTGAACATGAAGAACGACAGCCAGTCATGGGTCGTCTCGTTGAAGGCCTGCAGGATGCGCGGCTTGTCGGGGTCTCCGGCGTGCCGCTCGAGCATCTCGTCGGCCTCCTCGCGCCCGTCGCGCCCGAAGAAGGCGTGCAGCAGATAGACCATCGCCCACAGGTGGCGGCCCTCCTCGACGTTCACCTGGTAGAGGTTGCGCAGATCGTAGAGCGAGGGGGCGGTGCGCCCCAGCGCGCGCTGCTGCTCGACCGAGGCGGGCTCGGTGTCGCCCTGGGTGACGATCAGCCGACGCAGCTCCGAGCGGTATTCGCCGGGCACGTCGGTCCAGACCGGCTCGCCCTTGTGGGCGCCGAAGCCGATCCTGCGGTCGGGCTCGGGATCGGCGAGGAAGATGCCCCAGCGATAGTCGGGCATCCGCACATGATCGAAATGGGCCCAGCCGTCGGTGTCCACGCTGATCGCGGTGCGCAGATAGACTTGCAGGTCGGTCGATTCGACCGGCCCCATCTCCTTCCACCAGTTGATGTAGGCCGGCTGCCAGCGCTCCAGCGCGCGCAGCAGGCGGCGGTCGTCGCCCAGATTGACGTTGTGGGGGATGGTCTCGTTGTAGTCGATGGTCGTCATATCAGACCCGCCTGCGGTCGAATTCGGGTTGCTTGCCGGTACCGTACAGCTCCAGCGCGCCGCCGTCGCCGACGGCGTTGGGCCGCTGGAAGATCCAGTTCTGCCACGCGCTCAGCCGCGCGAAGATCTTGCTCTCGATGGTCTCGGGGCCGGGAAAGCGCAGGCTCGCCTCCATGCCCGTCAGCGCGTCGGGCGAGAACGCCGCGCGCGCCTCGATGGCCAGGCGCACCTCGTCCTCCCAGTCGATGTCGTCGGGCGCGAAGGTAACGAGGCCCAGCGCTTCGGCATCCGGCGCCTCCAGGTCGCTGCCTCGTTCCGCCGCGACCGCGTCGAGCGCGTCGTCGTCGCCCCAGAACCGTGTCTGCAGCCGGGTCAGCCCGTTGCACATGGGCAGCGGGCCGAAATTCATGCCGGTCAGGCGCACCGCGGCGGGCGGCTCGTTGGCGCCCTCGAACGTACCGTCGAGCATGTAGGTCTGGTCGGCCGCCAGCGCGAGCTCCAGCAGGGTGCCTGCGAAGCACGAACCCGGCTCGATCAGCGCGATCAGCGAGCGGGCCGACACGTCGATCCGCTTCAGGGTGCGGCGCAGATAGAGGGTGATCTCGCGCACCAGCCAGTCGTCGGCGTTGGCAAGCAGCGCGGCGTCGGCCGCCGCGACCATGTCCGGGTCGCCCTCGGTGCGGAACACCCAGGTGCCGACCTCCAGCTCGTTGAAGCGCAAATGCAGGATCGCGTCGTCCAGCTCGCGCGCGAGCGCCAGCGACCAGAAACCGACACCCTGTGCGTGGATCGCGGCCGGGTCGGTCGGCGGCGCCTCGGCCGGGGCGCGGACGGTGAATGTGGCGGTGCGCGCGTCGCGGTCGATGGCGACCGACAGGTTGGGCCAGGCGATCGTGTCGCCCTCGATGCGGCGCTCCAGCGGGGTGAGCGCGATCCCCTTGGCGTCGGCGGGCCGGTCGCTGTCGGCGGCGCGCATGGCGGCATGTTCCGCCGCGGCCGCGGCCAGCCTGGAACGCGGCACCAGCGCGTCGACCAGCTTCCATTCCAGCGCGCGCTTGCCGCGCACCCCTTCGCCGGTGGTGCAGAAGAAGTCCGCCCGGTCGCGGCGCACGTGGCGCTTGTCGACCACGCGGGTCAGCCCGCCGGTGCCCGGCAGCACGGCGAGCAGCGGCACCTCGGGCAGCGAGACGGCGCTGGAGCCGTCGTCGACCAGCAATATGTCCTCGCAGGCCAGCGCCAGCTCGTATCCGCCGCCCGCCGCCGTGCCGTTGATGACGCAGATGTAGCGCTGGCCGGATGCGGCGCTGGCCTCCTCCATCGAATTGCGGGTCTCGTTGGTGAACTTGCAGAAGTTGACCTTCGCCGTGTGGGCCGAGCCCGCCAGCATGGGGATGTTCGCCCCGGCGCAGAAGACGCGCTCCTTGGCCGAGGTTATAACGACGGCGCCGACCTCGGGGTGCTCGAAGCGCAGGCGTTGGACCGCGTCGTAGAGCTCGATGTCGACGCCCAGATCGTAGGAGTTGAGCTTGAGCGAATAGCCGGGCGCGATGCCGCCATCTTCGTCGACGTCGAGCGCCAGGGTGGCGACCCGCCCCTCGACGGAAAGCTTCCAGTGCCGGTACTGGTCCGGGTGGGTCTCGAATGCGATCATGGCGGCGCCGGACACTCCTGTTTTCCAGCGGAAAGCTTAGGTCATTGCGCAGCGAAAGTGGACTCGGCCGGCCGGCGGGTCCGACCAATGGATTAGGCAGGGACGACACCGGAGATGGGCGGATCGGATGGCCCGGACATGCGCCACGTCACGGCGGCGGGGCGACGGCTGGAATATTACCGGACCCGCGAGGCGGCGGCCGGCGCGCCCGTGCTGGTTTTCCTGCATGAGGGGCTGGGTTCGGCCGGCCTGTGGCGCGACTTCCCGGCACGGCTCGCCGCGCGCACCGGCCTGCCGGGCCTCGTCTATTCGCGCTACGGCTATGGCGGTTCCGACGTGCTGGTCGAGGTGCGGGGTGTCGATTACATGCACCGCGAGGCGCTCGACAGCCTGCCGGCGCTGCGCTCCGCGCTGGGCCTCGACGACGTGATCCTGGTCGGCCACAGCGACGGCGGCTCGATCGCCCTGATCCATGCCGGCGCGGGCAAGTGGCCGGTGCGCGGCCTGATGCTGATGGCGCCCCACGTGTTCGTGGAGGACGAGACCATCGCCGGCATCGAGGATGCGAAGCTGGCCTACGACACCACCGACCTGCCGGGCCGGATCGCGAGGCACCACACCGACGGCGAGAAGACGTTCCGGGGCTGGAACGACATCTGGCTGCTGCCGCCGTTCCGCGACTGGAACATCGAGGAACATCTGCCTGGCGTCACCGCGCCGACCCTGGTGCTGCAGGGCGAGAGCGACGAGTACGGCACTGGCGCCCAGCTCGATGCCATTGCCGCGCAGGTGTCGGGCCCGTGCGAGACGCGGCTGATCCCCGATTGCCGCCATTCGCCCCAGCGCGACCAGCCCGAAATCGTCCTCGACGCCATGGCGGCGTTCGCGGCACGATTGACTGGCTGACACCGGAGACCGATAAGGAAGTCATGGCTGACACATACGATCTGATCATTCGCGGCGGCACCGTCTGGACCACGGGCGGGCCCGTCGAGACCGATGTCGGGGTGCGCGACGGCTGCATCGCCGAGATCGGCGTCGGCGCGTCCGCGGATGCGGGTGAGACCATCGACGCGGCCGGCCTCACCGTCCTGCCGGGCATCATCGACAGCCAGGTGCATTTCCGCGAGCCGGGCAACGAGCACAAGGAAGATCTGGAATCGGGCATGCGT
>JAYOFO010000125.1:0-5150 GCA_038117265.1 Rhodospirillaceae bacterium | reverse complement strand
ACCGGGCAGTGGTTCATGCAGGCGCCGCAGCGGATGCAGCGCAGCATGTCCTGGAACTCGGTGCCCAGCATCTCGGTGCGGCCATTGTCGAGCAGGACGACATGATACTGCTCGGGCCCGTCGGGGTCGCCTTCGCGCTTCGGACCGGTCGAGACGGTGGTGTAGGACGAGAATTCCTGGCCCGTCGCCGAGCGCGCCAGCACGCGCAGGATCGTCGCGGCGTCCTCCAGCGTCGGCACCATCTTCTCGAGGCTCGCCAGCACGATATGCACCCTGGGGATCAGCTGCGACAGGTCGCCGTTGCCCTCGTTCGTCACGATGATCGACGAGCCCGTCTCGGCGATCAGCAGGTTGGCGCCGGTGATGCCTACCTCGGCCTCGAAATACTTCTTTCGAAGAATGGTGCGGGCCTCGTCGAGCAAGGTCGGCGGCTCCTCGAGCACCCGGTCGGGATCGAGGTCGGTGTGGTTGGCGCGGAAGCTCTCCTCGACCTGCGCCTTGGTCAGGTGCACGGCCGGCGCGATGATGTGGCTCGGCTTCTCGCCGCGCAGCTGGATGATGTATTCGCCGAGATCGGTCTCGACCGGGCGGATGCCCGCCGCCTCGAGCGCCTCGTTGATCTCGATCTCCTCGCCGATCATCGACTTGCCCTTGTTGACCGACGTGGCCCCCACCGCGCGGCAGATCTCCAGCACGATGCGCTGGGCGTCCGCGGACGTGCGCGCCCAGTGCACATGGCCGCCGGCGGCGCGCACCTTCTCCTCATAGGCCTCGAGGTAGAAGTCGAGATGGGCGAGCGTGTGGTTCTTGATGTCGCGCGCCTGGTCGCGCAGCGCATCGAACTCCGCCAGATTGTCGCGCGCCGTCGAGCGGCCCTCGACGAAGTGGCCGCGCGCCTTGTTCAGCGCCGCCTGCAAATTCTCGTTGGCGAGCTGCTCGCGCGCGTTGGCCTTGAAGTTGCGGCTGGTCGAATGGACGTTCATCTCGCGGCCCGCCTCACTTCTTGACCGGCGCGCGGCCGGGCTCGCCAATGGCGGGCCCGTCGGCCATGTCGGCCAGCACCTCGACGACGTGGCGCACGCGCACGCCCGCGCCCTCGCGCTGCAGCTTGCCGGCCATGTTCATCAGGCAGCCCATGTCGCCGGCGAGCAGCGTGTCGGCGCCCGTCTCGACGATCCGCGCCATCTTGTTCGAGACCATGTTGTTGGAGATGTCGGGATACTTGACGCAGAAGGTGCCGCCGAAGCCGCAGCACACCTCGGCATCCACCAGCTCGCGCAGGTGCAGCCCCGCGACCGAGCCGAGCAGCTTGCGCGGCTGGTCGTGGACGCCGAGCTCGCGCAGGCCCGAGCAGCTGTCGTGATAGGTGACCGTGCCGGCATGCGCGGCCTCGACCGCCTCGACGCCGCACACATCGACCAGGAACGAGACCAGCTCGTGGGTCTTCGCCGCCAGCGCGTTGGACCGCGGGGCCCATTCGGGGTCGTCGGCGAGCAGCTCGGGATAGTGTTTGGCGATCATCCCGGCGCACGAGCCCGACGGGGCGACGACATGGTCGTAGCCCTCGAACGCGGCGATCACCTGGCGGGCGATGTCGACCGTGTCCTTACGGTCGCCGGAATTGTATGCCGGCTGGCCGCAGCAGGTCTGGGCGGCGGGCACCTCGACCGTGCAGCCGGCGTCCTCCAGCAGCTTCACGGCCGCGAAGCCCACGGTCGGTCGAAACAGGTCGACCAGGCAGGTGACGAACAGGGCGACGCGGGGACCGGCACTCATAGCGCGCGACTCATTGTGCGGAACTCATTGCGAACTCCTCCGTTCCGACCTCTTTAGCACAGTTTCGCTGCGCTTCCAGACGGCGGTCGGGCCGGCACTGCGGCGCGGCCCTCAGCTGGTCGGGGCGATGGTCTTGGGGACGAGAATCCAGTATTTGCCCGCGCTCTTCATCCGGCCGGCGCTGGCCAGGGCCGCGCGGCCCGTCCCCCAGTAATAGTCGCCGCGCACGACGCCCCGGATGGCGTTGCCGGTGTCTTGCGCGAACATCAGGCGCCGCAGCCGATCGCCGCCGACGGGATTCTCGGCATCGAGCCAGACCGGCGCGTTGAGCGGCACGAACCCCGGGTCGACCGCCAGCGAGCGGCCCGGGGTCAGCACGACGCCGGCGGCGCCGAACGGTCCCTCGCCGCCGGTCTCGCGGAAGAAGATGAAGCGCCGGTTCACGGCCAGGATATCGCGGGCACGGTCCGGGTTCGCCTCGAGCCAGGCGCGGATGTCCTCCCAGCCCGCGCGGCCGTCGGGCAGTGCGCCCGTGGCCAGCAGGTGGCGGCCGACCGAGACATAATCGTGGCCGTTGTGGCCGGCGAAGCCGATGCGCGTACGCGTGCCGTCGGGCAGGGTGACGATGCCCGAGCCCTGGACCTGCAGGATAAACACGTCGAGCGGGTCGCGCGCCCAGAACAGCACGTCGGCATGGCCGGCGAGCGCGCCGCCATGAATCTCGCCGCGGTCGCGGTAGGGCACGAGGCGCCCCGCCTCGACCCGGCCGATGACGGCCCTTCCCTTGAGCGCGGGATCGAAGTCGCCGAGGGGCACGGTCACATGGTCGCGCGGCACCGCGTAGATCGGCTCGGCATAGGTCGGCGCGCGGTCGCGCGCGGCCTCCACGACCGGCTCGAAATAGCCGGTGATCAGGCCAGTGTCGCCATTCGCCGTGTCGCGCACGCGCAGCGCCACGAAGTTGAGTTCGATGAACTTGCGCAGGGTGGAGCCGTCGACGATCTGCGGCAGCACGGCACAGAGGGGCTGCCAGTCGCCGGCGGTACCGGCCATCGGGCCCATCAGGCGCGCGGCGGGCAGCGCGGCGATCCGTTCGCACGAGCCGCGCAGGGCCGGCAGCGCATCGCCCATCGCATCGCCGTCCCAGCCGGGCAGCTCGGCAACCGGCACCGCCTGGTAGTGCGCGGCCGCCGGTGGCGTCGCGGGCGGCGGCACGGCCGGAGGCTCGGTGGGTTCCACCAGTTCGCAGGCGGTCAGCAGGGCAAGGCCGGCCAGCAGCGCCGCGCGCCGGAAGGGGTTTCCGGTCCGGTGTGGGGTGCGCGCCATGCGCCTCGCCGACAGGTTCGCCGACACGGCCGCTCAGTTCGGCGCTTCGGTGGCAACCAGGGTCCAGTTCGGGTTGCGCGAACGTGTGTTGCGCGCGAACGTCCAGATGTCGGTGACCGTGGAGACCTTGCTCGCATCGCCCGAAACCACCTCGCCGGCGCGGTCGCGCACCACTTCGATCTGCTCGGTCACGAACTTCACGGTCACGAAGGCGACCCGGCCGTCCATGCTCGCCTCGATCAAGTCGGCACTGCGGATTCCGACGAGGGTCATCTCCATCGTCTCGCCCTTGCCCTCGCGCTCAACGATCGCCCCGGCGAAGTTCTCGTAGACCTCGTCCGACAGCAGCGGGCGCAGGGTCTCGCGGTCGCCGTTGGCGAACGAGGTGACGACCATCTCGAAGGCCATGCGCGCGCCCTCGACGAACTCGCCCGCCGCGAAGTTCGAATCCGCCGCGCGGATGGCCCTCAGGCCGTCCGCGGCCGGGCTGTCGTCGGGAATGTCTTCCGCGGCCTCGCGGCCGGGCAGCGAGACGATTTTGTCGTCCTCGCCATCGCGCGGGCCCGTCGCGCCCTCGTCGGGCGCACCGTAGGGATTCTGCGGCGGCCGCTCATGGCCGGTGCGCTTGCCCAGAACACTGCGCAGGCGGAACACCAAAAAAGCCGCAATCATGGCGAGAATGACAATGTCGATGAATTTCACGCCGCCGTCCGTTCCGATCGTGTTGCAACGCCGGGTTTCCGGTTACCTGTCCGGCCCGGAAACCCGCCCGCGGGTTGTTCGTCGCCCGATCCACACCAAGATTACTTTTAACCCCGCCCCAGTTCCAGCATGCGAAGCGGAATGCCCGGTCGCCCCATGGCGAGGCGTCTGTTATCACCTAGATAGGTGTAACTCCATGAAAGAACAAGAATGCCGCTGCTGATTCTCGCCCTGTTCATCGGCGTCCCGCTGATCGAGATCTACCTGTTAATCGAGGTGGGCGGCTGGATCGGCACGTGGCCGACCGTCGGGCTGGTCGTCCTGACCGCCGTGATCGGGACGGCGCTGCTGCGCCAGCAGGGCCTCGCCATCCTGGCGCGCGCCCAGGCCGAAATGAACCACAAACGGCTGCCCGTGCGCGAACTTTTCGACGGTGTGTGCCTGGTCTTCGGCGGCGTGCTGCTGCTCACCCCCGGCTTCCTCACCGACGCGCTGGGGTTCGCGCTGCTGATCCCGCCGCTGCGTGCCGTGCTGGGCCTGGGCGTGCTGGCCGCGCTGCGGCGCTCGCGCAACGTTCATTTTTCCTTGTCCGGCGGCAGGTTCCGCAACGGCCCCGGCCCGGGTGCCGGCCCGGGTGGCGGACCGGGGCGCGGACCGGGCGGCGGGCCGGTGATCGACGGCGAGGAGTTCGGCGTCGAACGCGAGGACGACGACACGCCGAACACGCCGCGCCCGGGCATCGGCCAGCGGCGCTGAAACACCCGCCCGGGGCAGTTGTGGGCGATCCGCCATCGTGTTAGCCAGTGCGCCGGTTTCGCGGCGCGGCCGCGCGCAAACAGACAGGATGCGAGATATCCGCCATGACTGACGAAAACGCAGGACAGCCGACCCCAGATCCCGCGCCGGGCGAGGGCAACCAGACGATGATGATCGTCAATGCCCAGTACGTGAAGGATTTGTCGTTCGAGAACCCGAACGCGCCGGCCTCGCTGAGCCAGGAGCAGGGCGAGCCGAACGTCCAGATCGCCATCGACGTCGCCGCCGACCAGATCGCCGATCGGTCGTTCGAGGTGACGCTGAGCCTGCGCGCCGAGGGAACCAACGGCGACACCAAGCTGTTCATCGTCGAGATCGCCTATGCGGGCATCTTCACCCTCGGCGATGTGCCAGACGAGTATGTGCCGCCGCTGCTCTACATCGAGGCGCCGCGCCAGATCTTCCCGTTTGCGCGCGCGATCGTCGCCGACAGCGTGCGCGACGGCGGCTTCCCGCCGCTGCTCGTGCAGCCGATCGACTTCATGGCGATGTACCAGCAGCGCGTCGCCCAGGCCCAGGCGGCGGCCGGC
>JAYOFO010000124.1:4701-5204 GCA_038117265.1 Rhodospirillaceae bacterium | reverse complement strand
CACCCCTCGACCCTGAACTTCATCCCCGAGACCCATGTGGTGGTGCTGCCGGCCAGCCGGATGGTGAAGTCCTACGAGGACGTGTTCGACCAGATTCGCGAACAGGCCGGCGATCCGGAAAGGGGACGGGGCGGGCTGCCGCCGCGCACCCTGAACTTCATCACCGGGCCGTCGCGCTCGGGCGACATCGAGCAGACATTGCTTCTGGGCGCGCACGGGCCGCGCCGGCTGCACATCGTGATCGTCGACGACCTCGACTGAGCACGCATCCGATGTTCCCCGGCGGCGCAGACGACAAGACGGGCGACGACGCGTGAACGACGATGATGCCGACCTGTTCCGCAAGGTGGTCGCGGACGCCAAGCCGCTGAAGCGCCGGCGCCCGGCCGTGAAGCCGGCGGCGCCGGCCCCGGTCCGTTCGACCAAGCCGAAGCCCGCCGCGAAGAAGAAGCCCGCCGCGCCCCTGTCCGTCGCCGCGCCCGCCGCGCCGGCCAAACCGAGGC
>JAYOFO010000124.1:0-4691 GCA_038117265.1 Rhodospirillaceae bacterium | reverse complement strand
CTCAACTTCATCACAGGGCCGTCGCGCTCGGGCGACATCGAGCAGACGCTCCTGCTCGGCGCGCACGGGCCACGCCGCCTGCACATCGTGATCGTCGAAGACGGCGAGTGACGGCGGGGCCATGCTTCCCGGCGGCACGGACGGCCCTGTGGACGATGAAGACGCCGACCTGTTCCGCAAGGTCGTCGCGGACGCCGAGCCCCTGAAGCGTCGGCGGCCGGTCCCCAGATCCGATGCGCCCGCAGCGAAACCCGACGCAGCGCCCGCGAACAAGACGGCCCGCAGGAAGGCCGCACCTCCGGCCAGCCTGACGGGCGTGGCACCGCGCGCGGCCGCAGCGCCCAGGCCCCGCGACATTGCGCCCGGCGAATTCGCCGATATCGACCGGCGCACCGCCGACCGGTTCCGGCGCGGCCGGCTACCGATCGAGGCGCGGCTCGACCTGCACGGCCACTTCCAGGAGGACGCGCATGCGGCGCTGAACGACTTCATCCCCGGCTGCGCGGCCACGGGCAAGCGCTGCGTGCTGGTGATCACCGGGCGCGGCTCGCGCGAGGGCTCGGGCGTCCTGCGCGCCCGCCTGCCCGAATGGCTGAACGCGCCGCCGTGCCGCGCCCATGTGCTGGCCGTGGCGCCGGCCCAGCCCCAGCATGGCGGGGCGGGCGCGTTCTACGTGCTGCTCAAGCGGCAGCGGGACGCGCGCGAAGGGGGGCGGACATGACCCCGTTCGGCGCGCGGGTGCGCGCGCTGCGCAAGGAGCGCGGCTTCACCCTGAAGCAGATGGCGGCCGACCTGGAGCTGTCACAGGCCTATCTGTCGTCGCTGGAGCACGGCCACCGGGGCCGACCGTCCGAGGCGCTGGTGGTGCAGATCTGCGAATACTTCAACCTGATCTGGGACGATTACGAGGAAATGCATCGCCTCGCCCGCGTGTCGCACCCCAAGGTTACGGTCGACACGTCGGGCCTTTCGCCGGTGCACACGGAGCTTGCCAACACCCTGGCCGACAAGATCGCCGACCTGCCGGAGCAGGACGCCGTCGCGCTGCTGGCGCGGCTGAGGGGCGATTTGTTCTGAACGAAAAGGGGCGGACCCGGCGGCCCGCCCCCTGATTCTTTTCGTCGGATCGCCGACTCACGTGGCGCCACCGACGCCACGGTTCGGCGCTCAGCTAGTCGAACATCATCGCGACGCAGCGGATCCAGCCGCCCGACGCCCCTTTGATCTTCCAGGGCAGGCAGCTGACCATGAAGCCTTGGTCGGGCAAGGTCTCCAGGTGGAGCAGCTTCTCCATGTGGCAGTAGGGCTGCTCGATGCCGGCCCAGTGGCCCTGCCAGACCTTCGAGGCGTCGTGGTCCTTGTTCCAATGCTCCTGGGCGAACTTGAACGGCGCGTCCCAGCCCCAGGCGTCGATGCCGGTCACCCGCACGCCATGGTCGCGGGTCAGCCACAGGGTGGCTTCCTTGCCCATGCCGATGCCGCGGGTCAGATACTCGTCGGTGCCGTAATACTCCGACGCCTTGGTGTTCACGAGCACGATGTCGAGCGGCTTGAGCTCGTAGTCGATCCGCTTGAGCTCGGCCTCGACGTCCTCGGGCTGCACGACATAGCCGTCGGGGAAGTGGCGGAAGTCGAGCTTCACGCCGGGCCGGAAGAACCAGTCGAGCGGCAGCTCGTCGATGGTCTGCATCGGGTTCCCGTCCTTGTCGTGGGAATGGTAGTGCCACGGCGCGTCGATGTGGGTGCCGTTGTGGGTCGTCAGGGTGACGATCTCCCACGCCCAGCCCTCGCCGTCGGGCAGGTCGACCGGGCGCATGCCGTCGAAGAAGCCGGCCATCGCCTCGGCGTTCTCGGCCTGGCTGACATACTGGATCTTGGGCCGCATGATCTCGGGGTCGACGACGGTGTCGTTGTCGAGCGGCATCGAGAGATCGACGATCCTCGTCGGAATGGGCATCTGCATGGCGGTGGTTCCCCCGTTGGGCGTGTTCGTTGATTGCGTTGGGGCGCAATTTACGACGCATGGTTAAGAGGGGGAAGGCCGAGGCATGCCATGCTTCGAGACGCCGTCCTTTTCCCTCTCCTCCCATGGGGAGGAGAGGGTCAGGGCGAGGAGGGTTGGCAACCCCCCACCTCACCCGGCTCGCTGACGCTCGCCACCCTCTCCCCCCTGAAGGGCGGAGAGGGTTGGTTTTCTAAAGAATAAACTTCGACAAATCCGCGTTCCTGGTCAGCTCTTCCAGGCGCTCGCGCACCATCGCCTCGTCGATGGTGATCTCCTCGCCGTCGCGGTCGGGCGCGGTGAAGCTGATCTCTTCGAGCAGGCGCTCCATCACCGTGTGCAGGCGCCGCGCGCCGATGTTCTCGACCGTCTGGTTGATCTCGGCCGACAGCTCCGCCAGCGTGTCGATCGCCTCTTCGGTGAAGTGCAGGGTGATGCCCTCGGTCCCCATCAGGGCGACGTACTGGCGGATCAGCGAGTTCTCGGGCTCGCGCAGGATGCGCTCGAAATCCTCGCGGGTCAGCGCCTTGAGCTCGACGCGGATCGGCAGCCGGCCCTGCAGCTCGGGCAGCAGGTCCGAGGGCTTGGCCAGGTGGAACGCGCCCGAGGCGATGAACAATATGTGGTCGGTCTTCACCGCGCCGTGCTTGGTCGCCACGGTGGTGCCCTCGATCAGCGGCAGCAGGTCGCGCTGCACGCCCTCGCGTGACACGTCGGCGCCCTGGCGGTCGGAGCGCGCGGTGATCTTGTCGATCTCGTCGAGGAAGACGATGCCGTTCTCCTCGACCGCGCGCAGCGCCTCGCCGACCAGCTTGTCGTCGTCGAGCAGATTGTCGGCCTCGTCGGCGACCAGCACCTCGTAGCTGTCGGCCACGGTCATCCGCCGTGGCTTCTTGGGCTGGCCGAACGCCTTGCCCAGCATGTCGTTGAGGTTGATCATCCCCATCTGGGCGCCCGGCATGCCGGGAATGTCCATGGTCGGCAGCGACAGGCCGCCCGAATCGGACACCTCGATCTCGATCTCCTTGTCGTCGAGCTCGCCGCGGCGCAGCCGCTCGCGGAACGAGGCGCGGGTGGCCTCGCCGGCATTCGCGCCGACCAGCGCGTCGAGCACGCGCGCCTCGGCGTTGATCTCGGCCTCGGTGGTCACCTCCTTGCGGCGCGCCTCGCGGGTCATCAGGATCGCTTGTTCGACCAGGTCGCGCACGATCGATTCCACGTCGCGCCCGACATAGCCGACCTCGGTGAACTTGGTCGCCTCGACCTTGATGAAGGGCGCGTTGGCGAGCCGCGCCAGGCGACGCGAGATCTCGGTCTTTCCCACCCCCGTCGGCCCGATCATCAGGATGTTCTTGGGCAGCACCTCCTCGCGGAGGTCGTCCTCGAGCTGCTGGCGGCGCCACCGGTTGCGCAGCGCGATGGCGACGGCGCGCTTGGCGTCGTTCTGGCCGACGATGAAGCGGTCGAGTTCGGAAACGATCTCGCGGGGGGAGAAGTTGGTCATGGCTTTGCGTTCGGCCCGGGGCGCTTCGCTAGAGCGTTTCGATGGTCAGGTGGGTGTTGGTGTAGACGCAGATGCCCGCGGCGATCTCCATCGCCTTCTCGGCGATCGCGCGGGCGTCGAGGTCGTCGCGGTCGATCAGCGCGCGCGCCGCGGCCAGCGCGTAGTTGCCGCCCGAGCCGATGGCGATCAGCCCGTCGTCGGGCTCCAGCACGTCGCCGGTGCCCGTCAGCACCAGCGAGGTGTCCTTGCTGACGACGGCCATCATCGCCTCCAGCCGGCGCAGGTAGCGGTCGGTGCGCCAGTCCTTGGCCAGCTCGACGCAGGCGCGCGTCAGCTGGCCGGGATGCTGCTCGAGCTTGGCCTCGAGCCGCTCGAACAGGGTCATGGCGTCGGCCGTCGCGCCGGCGAAGCCGGCGATCACGCTGCCATCGCCCAGCGGGCGCACCTTGCGCGCCGTGCCCTTGATGACGGTCTGGCCGAGCGAGACCTGGCCGTCGCCGGCGATCACCACGGAATCGCCCTTGCGCACCGACAGGATCGTGGTGCCGTGCCAGGTGGCATAGGGGTCGTGTTCGTCACTGGCGCGCATGGGCTGGCTTTCGGCTCGTGAGAGTGAGGGCGATTCCTGCCCCATCGGGCGCGCCCGCGCAACGGTCGCGCACACCCCGTGTGGGGTCGGGGCCGCCCCGGTCAAGCTTTGGTCGGGGCGCGAGGGGGGTGCCGGCCGCGGTCGGGGCGGTCGCCGGGGCGGCGGAAACCCGGGCCGGCGGCGGGTCAGCCGGCGACGTCGAGGACGAAGCGGAAGGGCGTGCCGGCGCCGCCGGCGACGATCTCGTTCGCGCCGATGTGAAGCAGGGCGGTGTTCTCGCGCTCCTCGAGCCCGATCCGCAGGCCGTTGACCGCGGTGCTCAGCTGGCTGCCGACGTCGCGCACCAGCAGGCCGGCATGGCCCGTCTCGATCGAGAAGTGGCTGCGCGACAGGTTGAACGGCCGCGCGTCGGGCAGGGTCAGCACCACGGGCGTGCGCGGCATCTGCTCGCCGCGCGCGGGCACGCGGCCGACCACGAAGGGCATCTCGCGCACCGCCACGCCGCGGCCGGGCAGGCGCTTGTTCATCTCCGGCCCGCCGGGCCGCAGCCAGACGTCGGCCCAGCTGCCCGGCGTGGCCAGCGGGCAGTCGTGGCG
>JAYOFO010000123.1:0-5240 GCA_038117265.1 Rhodospirillaceae bacterium | reverse complement strand
ACGTCGACTTCCACGAGGTGCCGTCGCCGGCCAACCCGCTGGGCGCCAAGGGCGTCGGCGAGGCGGGCATCACCGGCGCGCTGCCGGCCCTGATGAACGCCATCGCCGACGTGCTGGCCCAGCGCGGCAAGGCGATCGACTTCGACATGCCGGCGACGCCCGAGAAGGTCTGGCGTGCGCTCAACGGTTGAGGATCGGCCCGCGCGGCCTTAGGCTTTCGGAGAAACGCCGTCCAACCGAGCGAGAGCCATGGCCCACGTCTATGCCCACAGCCCCGGGACCCGGCCCGAGGGCAATGTCGAGACCAAGCGGGTCCGTGAACGCGACCGGCGCAACTACCGCCACATCGACGTTCGACCCTACGCGCCGAACCTGGGCGCCGAGGTGCGCGGGATCGACCTCTCCAAGGGCATGAACGACGACCAGTTCGAGGAGGTGCACCACGCCTTCCTCGAGAACCAGGTGCTGTTCTTCAAGGACCAGGCGCCGATCCCGCCGGCGGTACAGATCGCCATGGGTGAGCGGTTCGGGGAGCTTCACTACCATCCGGGCAACCCGGGCAAAGACGGCTTCCCGGCGATCATGGAGATCCACGCCCACGAGGGCTCGAAGCACGCCAACGGCGAGTACTGGCACTCCGACGTGTCGTGCGACGCCGAACCGCCGCTGGGCACCATGCTGCAGATCCACATCCTGCCCGAGTGCGGCGGCGACACCATGTTCGCTGACAGCTACGCGGCGTGGGAGACCCTGTCGGAGCCGATGCGCGCGATGCTCGACGGGCTGCACGCCGAGCACGCGGGCGAGCACATCTACCGGGGCCGCTACGCCGGCTTTGGGATCGACGACACGGGCAAGGAGTACCCGCGCGCGGTGCACCCGATCGCGCGCACCCACCCGGAGACGGGGCGCAAGGGGCTGTTCGTGAACCGCGGCTTCACCACCCGGATCGTCGAGCTGGAGCCCGACGAGAGCGAGGCCGTGCTCGGCTTCCTGCTCGACCATGCCGAGAAGATCGACTTCCAGATCCGCTTCCGCTGGGAGAAGAACGACATGGCGTTCTGGGACAACCGGTGCTGCATGCATCGCGCGCTGTGGGACTATTGGCCCGCCGAGCGCAAGGGCCACCGGGTGACGATCAAGGGCGACCGGCCGGTCTGAGCCCTACAAATTCCGCGCGTAGAGCGCGATCAGCCGCTCCCAGTGCCGCTCGGCGGCTTGCTTGTCGTAGATCTTGCGTTCCGGAAACGCGAAGCCGTGGTGCACGCCGGGATGGATCTCGAGCTCACCGCGCGTGCCTGCCGCATCTAACAGCGCCTGCAGCTCCGCGACCATGTCGAGCGGCGCCAAATCGTCGATCTCGGCGCACGAGATGTAGGCCTCGCCCTTGATCTTCGCGAGGTTGAGGTGCGGGCTCTCCTCGGCGTCGGATACAATCCAGGTGCCGTAGAACGACGCGCAGGCCGCGATCCGGTCGGGGAAGCGGGCGCCGGCGGCGAGCGCGTAGGGCCCGCTCATGCAGTAGCCGTGGACGCCGAAGGTGCCCGGCCGCGCGATCTCGGGCCGGCCGGCGACGTAATCCATCATCGCCGCGACATCGTCCATCACCGGCGGGATCGTCATCTTGGTGCGGATCGCGCGCATGCGCGCCCAGGTCTCGGTTTCCTTGACCAGCACGTCGGGGCCGTAATGGGTCGTGTCGCGCCCGGCCCGGTAGTAGAGGTTGGGCAGCAGCACGCAGTAGCCCACGGTGGCGAGCCGGCGGGCCATGTCGTGCAGCTCCTCGCGGATGCCCGGCGCGTCCATCAGGAACAGCACGGGCGGGCAGGGATCGCCGCGCTCGGGGCGGACGATGAAGGTCTCCATCGCGCCGTCGCCGGTCGCGATGTCCAGGGTTTCCTCGATCATCGGCGTCTCCCCCGTTGACGTGCCGTATTGTCGAACGCGCCGGCTAGAGCAGGTTGCGCACGCCGCTCGACGCCGGAATCTCGCTCCCCGAGACGTAGGCCTCGTGGTTCGCGTCGATCCGGGCCTTGTCGTAGAGGTAGTTGACCATCATGCCGGCGGATTGCGCGAAGCCGCGCTCCGAGGTGTCGGCGAGCCAGTTGATCCGCTCGACGCGCGCGCCGTTGCTGAGATGGAAATGTGCCACGGGATCGAGCGCGGTGCCCGTGTATTCGCGCCGCTGGTACAGCAGGTAGCCGGCCACGAGATGCTGCAGGACGGGGCGCAGCGCGTCTTCGGTGGCCTCGTCCCGGTGCCAGTCCGGGCGGTCGAGCAGCGCCAGCAGGACGTTGTCGCCCGCCGCGATGTCGCCCGCCACGGCGGCCAGCGCATCCTCCTGCTCGTGGTTGAGCAGTTCCGCGCCGTCGGCGAGGCGGCGGTCGAGCCAGCGCCGGAAACCGGGGATCGGCGACAGGGTCGCGAAGGTCTTAATGTTGGGCAGTTCGTGGGACAAATGCTCGACGACCTGCTTGATCAGGAAGTCGCCGAAGCTGACGCCCGACAGGCCGGCCTGGGCGTTCGAGATCGAATAGAAGATCGCGGTGTCGGCGGTTTCCGGATCCTGGACCGGTGCGTCCTCGTCGAGCAGGGCCTGGACGTTGCCGGCAATGCCATTGACCAGCGCCACCTCGACGAAGATCAGCGGCTCGTCGGCCATCGAGGGGTGGAAGAAGGCGAAGAACCGGCGATCGGATTCGAGCCGGTTCTTGAGGTCGGCCCAGGACCGGATCTCGTGCACCGCCTCGTAGGCGATCAGCTTCTCCAGCAGGTCGGCGGGCGCGGACCAAGTGATCTGGCGCAGTTCAAGGAAGCCGGCGTCAAACCAGCCCGAGAGCAGGTACTTGAGCTCGCTGTCGAGGGGCGCCAGTTCCGAATGGTCGCGCATGGCCGTTCGAAGGTCGGCACGCATATCCACGAGGAACTTGACGCCGTTCTCCAACCCGTTGAATTGCCGCAACAGTTTCATGCGCGGTGAGGTCAGGCCCTCGCGCAGCCTCGACAGGGCGCGGCCGTAGGCCACCGGGTCGTCGGTGGCGTCGCGGGCCGCGTCCATCGCCTCGTTCAGGCGGCCGGGCTCGACACCGTACGCGTCGTTCAGCAGACGCAGGAAGCGGACCCGACCCTCGTCGTTCAGTTCGAGGTAGCAATGGCCCAGTTCGGCGGCGTTGGCGCGCGCGCTGGCCTCGCCGCCGCGTCCCGACAGGCTGGCGTCGATGCGCTGCTGAAGCCGGTCGAGGTCGTCGTCGGGCAGGTCCGGCCGGACGTTCAGGCCGGCGCGATGCGTCAGGCTCGCCGCACTCTCGACGACATCGCGCAGCGCCCGGCGCAATAGGCCGCGCGTGCGACCGAGAAAGCTGGAAGCGACTGTTGTATCGGCCATATCGGCGCGAATTTGACGAAGCGCCGGACTCGTTGCAAGCGGGGCCTTGCGAAAATTTCGTGACCCGCCGTGATGCACGCCGTCATGCAAATGGTTGAGAAGTGCGGAATTCGCCTTAAGTTCGTGGCGGACCGGCAACCGGGGAGGAATCGAAATGGCCGACAAGGAAGTGGCTCTCATCGTGGGGGCGGGCGAGGGCCTCAGCGCCTCGCTGGCGCGCCTGTGCGCCAATCAGGATATGGATGTGGCCCTGGCGGCCCGCAATCCCGGGAAACTTGGGAATTTGTGTGGCGAGACCGGTGCCGCGGCCTACGCCTGCGACGTCGCCGATCCGGCCTCGATCGACGCGCTGTTCGATGCCGTCGTCGCCGACAAGGGCGTGCCGGACCTGGTCGTCTACAACCCCAGCGCGAGGGCGCGCGGGCCGATCACCGAGCTCGACCGCGAGGCGGTAAAGAACGCGGTGCTGATCACCGCCTATGGCGGCTTCGTGGTCGCCCAGAAGGCGGCCGAGCTGATGCTCGGGCGCGGCAGCGGGACGATCCTGTTCACCGGCGCCTCGGCCAGCGTGAAGGGGTATGCGAACTCCTCGCCCTTCGCCATGGGCAAGTTCGGCCTGCGCGGGCTCGCCCAGTCGCTGGCGCGCGAGCTGCACCCCCAGAACATCCATATCGGCCACTTCGTGATCGACGGCGGAATCCTCAAGAAAGCCGGCGACGAGCGGGCCGCGGCGCGGGGCGAGGACGGGATGCTCGATCCCGACGCCATCGCCGAAACCTATCTGCAGATCCACCGCCAGCATCGCAGCGCCTGGACCTGGGAGGTCGAGGTCCGGCCCTGGGTCGAGAAGTTCTAGGCGGACGGCCGGGCGTGCGGATCGCGCTGCTGCGCGCGCTGCGCTTCGTGGTGATGGCGGGCTTCGCGCTCGCCGCCGCGGCGTTCGTGGGGCTGAGCGTCTATGCGGTCCTGCAGTTCGGGCTGTGGTGGCCCCGCCTGTTCGATCTGGGCGGCAGCACCCGGCTGATCCTGGCCGCGCTCACCCTGCTGCCGTTCCTGCTGCTGTTCACGAAGCTGAACTGGTCGCGGCCCATGGGCTGGCTCGCCGCGCGCTTCAACCGGGCGGTCGAGCCCATCGACCGGGCGATCGGTCGCTAGGGCGTCTGGGCGCTAGGGCCGGCGGATCGTCGCGATCGCGAAGGCGGTCTTGAAGGTGTCGCACCAGACGACGACGCTGCCCCACTCGGCGATGTCGACGCCGGCCGGCACCACATAGGACTGGTCGCCGGTCAGGCCCTTGAGCTTGCCGAGCGAGCGGAACTTCGCCGTGACGTCCTCGGGGAACAGCGGGTCGGGCTCGGCGACCAGATAGACGAACAGGTTGGGCCCCGGGACGATCTGCATGCCGCGCATGTCGACGCGGACCGTGCCGTCGTCGCTGCGCACGATCCGCAGGTCGCCGGAGCCGCGATGGATCGCGTCGCCGTCGCGGAAGGTGCCGGTGCCCAGGACGGCCGGGGTGGCAGACAGGGGGCCCGCAATGGTGAACAGGGCGAGTGCGGCGAGCAGGAACGCGCGCCGGCGCATCACGCCTCGGCGTTCGGGAGAATCACCACCTTGCCGCCGCGCCCGCCCTGCATGGCGTGGGCGACGGCCTCCTTGATCCGGGCGAGCGGGTAGGTGGCCTCGACCTGGGCGTGCATCCGCCCGTCGGCGATGTAGCCGGCGAGCTCGTCGTACACGGCCTTGCGCTCCTCGACGGTCGAGTATTTCGAAAGCCACATGCTCAGCCACACGCCGGTCAGCGTGATCTCGCGGAAGATGATGTCGTCGGGCCAGAGCTGGCAGGGCTGCTTCG
>JAYOFO010000122.1:0-5330 GCA_038117265.1 Rhodospirillaceae bacterium | reverse complement strand
TCGCCAAGGTCGAGCAGATGCCCAAGATGGAAGGCCGCCAGATGGTGATGGTGATGGCGCCCCGATAGGCGCCGCCCTTCCTTCGCGAAACACGAAAGCCCCGCCGGGATTCCGCGCGGGGCTTTTTGCTGGCCGCGACCAACGCTCGTGACCCCGCGCCGGCTTCCCGCGGCGGGCCATCCCGCCTATATCCCCTTCCAGCAAAAGGGGATGTTCGCATGAAAAAGATCGGTTTCCTGTCCTTCGGCCATTGGTCGGCCTCGCCGGGTTCGCAGGTCCGCAGCGCGTCGGATGCGCTGCTGCAGGCCGTCGACCTGGCCGTCGCGGCCGAGGAGCTGGGCGTCGACGGTGCGTTCTACCGGGTCCACCACTTCGCGCGGCAGTTCGCCTCGCCGTTCCCGCTGCTGGCCGCGGCGGGCGCGAAGACCAGCCGGATCGAGCTGGGCACCGGCGTCATCGACATGCGCTACGAGAACCCGCTCTACATGGCCGAGGATGCCGGAGCGGCCGACATCATCGCCGGCGGGCGCCTGCAGCTCGGCATCAGCCGCGGCTCGCCCGAGCAGGTGATCGACGGCTGGCGCTACTTCGGCTACCGGCCCGGCGAGGACGAGAGCGATGCCGATCTCGGCCGGCGGCACGCCGCCGTCTTCCTCGACGTGATCCGGGGCGAGGGCTTCGCCGAGCCCAACCCCAACCCGATGTTCCCCAACCCGCCGGGCAAGCTGCGGCTCGAGCCCCATTCCGAGGGGCTGCGGAATCGCATCTGGTGGGGCTCCGGTTCCGACGCGACGGCCGTGTGGGCCGCCAAGATGGGCATGCACCTGCAGAGCTCGACCCTGAAGGACGACGAGACCGGCGAGCCCTTCCACGTCCAGCAGGCCCGGCAGATCCGCGCCTACCGCGCGGCCTGGAAGGAGGCCAGCCACGACCGCGAGCCGCGGGTCTCGGTCAGCCGGTCCATATTCGCGCTGGTGAACGAGCAGGACCGGATGTATTTCGGCCACAGCGGCGAGAGTTCGGATCATGTCGGCTACATCGACCCGCAGACCCGCTCGATCTTCGGGCGCAGCTATGCCGCCGAGCCCGACATGCTGGTCGAACAGCTCGCCGGCGACGAGGCGATCGCCGAGGCCGACACGCTGCTGCTGACGGTGCCCAACCAGCTGGGCGTCGCCTACAACGCCCACGTTCTGGAATCGATCCTCACCCACGTCGCGCCGGCGCTGGGGTGGCGGTAGGGGCGGCGTCGCGAACCCTAGAGTTCGGCGGCCTCGCCCAGCAGGATCGCCGCCAGCGCCTCGGGCGCCGAGAGCTGCGGCGCGTGGTCGGTGTCCAGCGTGTGCACCCGCGCGCACGGCGTCTCGGTGTACATGCGCTGCTGCAGCGCGTGGAAGACCGAGCGGTCATGCAGCGTTTCGATGTAGCTGCGCGGAACACGCCCGAAGTTGGCGTCGGTGAGTTGCAGCTTCGAGCGCCGCCCGCCCTCGGGCTGCGGCGTGAGCCGCGCGGCGGCGGCCCGCGCATCGTCGGGGTCGGCGGTGTTGTAGAACACCGCGACGGCGGACTCCGGGTCGATCATCGAGAGATGCCCGTCCTCGGAATAGCCGACGCGTGCATGCGCGCCGGTCATCCAGTCCTCCCAGGCGCGGCCGTAGAAGTCGACGATGGACTCCCCGTCGGGAAGTAGGAAGGCGCAGACATAGATCGCGCGCGCGACCCGCTCGGGCCGCAGCTCCGAGACCTGGGCCGCGACCGTGCCGCCCATCGAGTGGCCGACCACGATAACCGGGTCTTCGACCGCGTCGACGATCGCGGCCACGTGCTGCGCATACAGCATCGTCGTGACGTCGGCGGGGGGCGGCGCGTCGCCGGCCGGTTCGTGGCCGTCGCCCGGCAGGCCGGCGGCGATGGCGGTGTGCTCGGCGGCCTCGAGCAGCGGGACGACCCGCTCCCACGCCCATGCGCCCTGCCAGGCGCCGTGGATCAGGATGAAGGTCGCCATCGGCCCGCGGCTCAGTCGGACTTTTCGAGGCGGGTCGCGGAATACATCGACACCCGGTAGGGCCCGGAGAAGACCGGCGCGTATTTGGGCGGGTTGCCCGCATCGGTGCAGGTCGGGATGCAGGCGATCTCGGCGTCGTAGTTGGGGTGGTGGAAGAACACGATCGACAGCCGGTCGGCCCCGGCGCCGGCATCCTCGGGCGGGATCGCGACCCGGTGCGGGTTCGACACGAACCGGTCGTTGGTCCAGCGCATCATCAGATCGCCGATGTTGATGACGAAGGAATCCTCCGGCGTCGGCACGGCGATCCAGTCGCCCGCGCGCGTCCGCACCTCGAGGCCGCCCGGCCGGTTCTCGCTGAGCAGCATGGTGAAGGTGCCGTAGTCGGTGTGGGCGCCGGCGCGCAGCTGGCCGGGCAGGGGCGCGGCGGCCAGCGGCGGGTAGCGGATGATGCGCAGCGCCCCGATCTGGCGGTCGGTGTACTTGCGGAAGAAGCCGGCCGGCAGGCCGAGCGCCAGGGCGAACATCTCCTCGATCCGCGTGCCCAGCTCCTCGACCCGCCGGTAGTAGCGGGTCGCGGCCGCGCGGAAATCCGCCGGCGCGTCGGGATAGACGTTCTCGATGAAGTGCAGCGACGCCGCCTCGCAGGTGAAGTAGTCGGCCGCGGGGAAGTCGGGCGGGCCCATGTGGAAGACTTCCTTGAGGTCGGGCGGCGTCTCGTCGCCCGCACCGTAGGCCAGCCCCTCGTCGCCGATGGCGCGGTAGCCGCGCGGCAGCTTCGCGTCGGCGTGGTGGACCGCGGCCTTCTCGCCGGCCGGCCGCGCGAAGAACGCCTTCGCCGCCGCGCGCAGCCCGTCGACGATCTCGGGCTCGACCCCGTGGCCGGTGATGGCGAAGAAGCCGATCCCCTCGCAGGCGTCGCGAACCCGGGCGACGACGCCGTCCACGTCGCTGGCGTCGAGGAACGGGGCGATGTCGATGACGGGGACGTCTGTCTGGGCCGCGGTGTTCATGCCCGCGATGCTAGCGCGCCGGGCGGCCGCGAGTCATGCGCGCGGTGCGCGTGACCGCGCCACCACGTCCCCTACCAGGCCCGCGGCGACCTCGAATGCTGGCCGCCATCGGCCATGACGATGGTCCCCGACACCCATTCCGCGCGCGGGCTCGCCAGATAGGCGGCCAGCCAGGCGATCTCCTCGGGCTTGCCGGGCCGGCCGGCGGGCAGGTTCTTGTGGGTCTCGCGCCAGCGGCTCTCGTCGCCGAACATCATGTCGGCGTTGATCCTGGCCTGGCGGACCAGCCGCTCGGTCTCGACCGGGCCGGGGTTGATGCCGACCACGCGCACCCCGTGGTCGTAGCTCTCGGCCCCCAGCGCGCGGGTCAGCTGCATCAGCGCGGCGTTGCCCATCGAGCCGCCGACATAGCTGGCGCGCGGCCGCTCGCCCGCCATGCCGATGATGTTGACGATGACGCCGGACCCCCGTTCGCACATCCGCGGATAGATGCCGCGGATCAGGCCGGCGAAGCCGAAGACCTTGAGGTCCCAGGCGTCCCTGAGGGTCTGGTTGTCGACCCGCGTCAGGTCGCCCGACGGGATCGCGCCGGCATTGTTGACCAGTATGTCGACATCGCCGGCGGCATCGATCAGCGTCTGCTGGTCGGCGTCCTTCGACAGGTCGAGCGGGTGGACCGTCACCTGTGCGCCGAAGCGGGCGTTGATGTCGTCGCGGGCGGCCTCCAGATCCGCCTGCGTGCGCGCGACGAGGTGCAGGTTACAGCCCTCCTCGGCGAGTACTTCGGCGACGGCCCTGCCGATGCCCTTGCTGGCGCCGGTCACGATGGCGGTCTTGCCGCCCAGTTCGAGGTCCATGACGTGCTCCGGAACGGGTGCCCAGGCGGGCGATCAGGCGGGCGATCAGGCCCTGATCAGGCAGGGGGGCGCGAATGCTGGCCGCCGTCGACCATGATCACGGTGCCCGACACCCAGGACGCCTTGGGGCTCGCCATGAAGGCGGTGACGGCCGCCAGCTCCTCGGGCGTGCCGCCGCGCCCGCCGGGCAGGCCCTTCATGGTTTCCTGCCAGCGTTCGGCATCGCCGAACTGGCGCTCGGCGTTGGCGCGGGCCAGCAGCTGGAAGCGCTCGGTCTGGGTCGGGCCGGGGTTCACGCCGACGACCCGCACGCCATGGTCCATGCTCTCGGCGCCCAGGGTCCGGGTCAGGTGCATCAGGGCGGCGTTGCCCATGGTGCCGGCGATGTAGGCGCCGCGGCCGCGCTCGCCGGCCATGCCGATGACGTTGACGATGACGCCGTCGCCGCGCGCGCACATGCGCGGGTAGAAATGGCGGATCAGCCCGACGGTGCCGAACACCTTGAGCTGCCAGCCCTCCTTGATGTCGTCGTCCGACAGCTTGGCCAGGTCGCCGCCGGGAATCGCGCCGGCGTTGTTGATCAGAATGTCGGCGTCGGGCGCGGCGTCGGCCAGCGTCTGCACGGCGGCGGGGTCGGCCAGGTCGAGCGGATGGATCGCCACCTGCGCGCCGAAGCGGGCGTTCAGGTCGTCGCGCAAGGCGGCGAGGTCGGCCTCGGTGCGCGCGACTAGGTGCAGGTTGCAGCCCTCCTCGGCGAGGGCCTCGGCGACGGCCTTGCCGATGCCCTTGCTTGCGCCCGTGATGATGGCGGTCTTTCCGGCCAGTCCCAGATCCATGATGTCCTCCCGCGGATTGGCGTTTTCGTTGCCCCGAAGCTAGTGTCCGGGCCGCGGCGGCGCAACGGAATCCGGCGTTCTCGGCCCTTGCGCGCGCCCCCCGGCCCCGCTATAACCGCGGCCGTTTCCGAATAGCGACGGTGCGGCGAGGGCGACATTGACGCCCCGGGCATGCCCAGCCGTCGAGCGAACACGCAAAAGCGAGGACAAAAATGCCCAAGATGAAGACGAAATCGTCTGCCAAGAAGCGATTCCGCTTTTCGGCCTCCGGCAAAATCCGCATGAAGCCCTCGGGCATGCGCCACGGCATGCGCAAGCGCTCGCAGTCGATGAAGCGCAAGGCGCGCAAAATCGGCGTGGTCGCGAAGGCGGACGAGCAGATCCTGAAGCCGATGATGCCGTACGCACGGAAGGGTTGAGGCCATGTCGCGAGCACAGAGCACCGTTCCGCGCCACGCACGGCGCAAGAAGGTGATGAAGGCGGCCAAGGGTTACCGCGGCCGCAATTCCAAGGTCTACCGCGTCGCCAAGGAGCGGGTCGAGAAGGGCCTGCAGTACGCCTATCGCGACCGCCGGGTGAAGAAGCGCAACTTCCGCGCGCTCTGGATCCAGCGGATCA
>JAYOFO010000121.1:0-5352 GCA_038117265.1 Rhodospirillaceae bacterium | reverse complement strand
TCCGGGGCCGCGGCGCGCGCGGGAGCCAGGCAGTCCACGGTCACGGGCACGATGTTGAGCTTGTTGCCGCCGTGGTTCGACAGCGACACGGCATCGGCGCCCACGGCATAGGCCATCGCGATGTCCTCGGGGTCCATCAGCCCCTTGACCACCAGCTTGTCCTTCCACATCTCGCGGATGCGCGCGAGGTCGTGCCACTCCAGGTTCGGCGGCCACACGCCGGCGAAATACTTCACGACCTGCTTCGCGGTGCTGCCCGGCGGTGCATAGGTCACCCAGCTCCCCATCTTCGGCATGCCGCCGCTCGCCAGATAGGCACACAGCCAGCGCGGATGGGCGACGAGATCGCCGAAGATGGATGGCAGCTTCGCCCAGTCGATCCCGCCGATCGGCGTGACGCCGCTGCGCTGCGGGACCTCGCTCTGGTTCTGGATCGGGTAGTCGACCGAGACCACCAGCACCTCGCAGCCCGCGTCGCGCGCCTGGCCGACGATCCGCGCGGTCAGGTCGGCGTCCCGCGTCGCATACAGCTGGAACCAGACATGCTCGGGTGCGATGCGCGCGATCGTTTCGATGGATTCCGTGGACACGCCCGAGAGCATGAACGGGATGTTGAACTCGCGCGCGACCTCGGCGAGGAACCGGTCCGCGCCGGGGCGGAAAATGCCCAAGCCCCCGACGGCGGAGATGCCGAACGGCAGGTCGTATTGCCGGCCGAACACGGTGCGGCGCGTGTCGGGCGGGAGGACCTTCATGAGCGCACGCGAGACCATCTCGTACTTGTCGAAGGCCGTCCTGTTGCGCCTGACGCCCGCGCCGTCGGCATGGCTGTTCTCGACATAGTCGAACAGGAAGGAGGGCAGGCGACGGCCCGCCATCCTTCGCAAATCCTCGATGTTCAGCGCCTTGGAAACACCGGACATGGGCACTGCCTGGCTTACCCTCTTGCTGACCGGCCGCCGCGTGCATTAGCCGGCGACGAACACCCCTGCCGCAAACCCCTCGTCGATCACGAAGTTGGCACCGTAGATCGGGTTTCCGGTCTTGGGCGAGGCCAGGAACAGCGCCATGTTCGCCATCTCCTCGGGTTGCGAGTAGGTGCGGCCCGACGGCGTCAGCTTCTCCATGAAGTCGAGAATCGGCTCGAACGCCGGATCGTTGCGCACATACTCGTTCATCGGGCTCTCGGTGTTGCCCGGCGAGATCGAATTGACGTGGATACCATCGCGCGCGAGTTCGACGCCCATGCACTGGGTTAGCATCACCACGCCGGCCTTCGAGGCGCAGTAGACCGAGTACATCGGCAGTGCGCGCACGCCGGCGACCGACGCCATGTTGATGATGTTGCCGCGCTTGCGCTGCTTCATGTGGGGCACGACCGCGTTGATCGCGTGCATCGTGCCCTTCAGGTTGATGTCGACCATGCGGTTGAGGTCGGCGAGCTTGGTCTCGCCCGCCGGCGTCGGCACGAAGATACCGGCCGAGTTGACCAGGATGTCGATCTTGCCGTGGTTCTTGAGCACCTTCTCGACCAGCGCGTTGACCTGTGCCGGCTTGGTGACGTCGCAGACATAGCCCTTCGACTTGCGCTTGATCTCCTTGGCCACCTTGTTGGCCTTGCGGATGTTCGCGCTGGCCACGACCGCACAGGTCGCCCCCTCGGACGCGAACTTGCGCGCAATCGCTTCGCCGATGCCCGACGACCCGCCGATGATCAGCGCAACCTTGTTCCTCAGTTCCATGTCCCCGTCTCCCCTGGTTTGCGTTCGTCAGTATCCCGCCGACACGCCCTCGTCCATGACCAGCAGCGTGCCGTGCGCGGCGTTGGCATCCTCGGAACAGAGGAACAGAACCGCGCCCGCCATCTCGCGCGGATCGGCAAAGGCGCGCGGGCTCGGCGTCTTCTCCTGGATGGTCGCATAGATCTCGGCATAGGCGGGCTCGGTGCGCACATTCTCGTTCATCGAGGTGGCGGTGTTGCCCGGCGCCAGGCAGTTGACGTTGATCCCGTGCGGGGCCAGCGCCGCGGCGAACGAGCGGGTCATGTTGATCACCCCCGCCTTCACCGCCGAATAGACGATGTAGTTCGAGCGTCCCGCGATCCCGGCGCCCGAGCCCATGTTGACGATCCGCCCGCCGCCGCGTTCGATCATGTGCTGGGCGACCGCGTCGCACATGAAGAAGGCCCCCTTGAGGTTGGCATCGATCATCCGGTCGAACATGTCCTCGTCGGTCTCGCCGATGCGCGTGGGAAAGAACACCCCGGCCGAATTGACCAGCATGTCGATCCGTCCGAACGCTGCGATGACATCCGCAACGAGCTGGCGCGCCGCTGCGACGTCGCCGACGTCGCACACGAACGGCCTGGCACGGCCCTGGCAGCGGTCGACTGTCGCCTGCGCCTTTTCCGGCGACGCGCTTGCGACGACGGCGACCTGTGCGCCCTCCTCGGCGAACCGAACGCAGATTTCCGCGCCGATTCCCGACGACCCGCCCGTCACCAACGCGACCTTTCCCTCGAAACGCATCGAAACCTCCGAACTCAAAGCGACGCGTACATGGCGTCGATCAATGGCGTGGCGAACGGCCCCGTATCGGCGATCGGCGCCATCCGGTTGCCGCAATAGCTGAACCCGAGCCCGCGATGCGGGTCGCCGAACCCGATGGCCCCGCCGATCCCGACATGGCCGAAATTGTCGCACTGTCCGCCGAACGGGAAGAAGGGCGGCGACGACAGCATGAACGCGCAACCGAAGCGGAACGGCCGGTTGGTCATCCGGTCGAGGTCGTCCCAGTGCTCGGCGATCGCCTCGGCGATCAACTCGCGCGAGACGATGCGCGCCCCGCCGATCGTGCCGTCGCCCGCCAGCCCGCTGTAGAGCGTGGCGATGGCGCGGGCGTTGCCGTGGCCGTTGGCCGAGCCGAAGGGCTTGCGTATCCAGTTTTCGGAGTTGAAGTCCTCGTCCCGCGGAAGCGGCCGCCAGGCCCGGGTCAGCGGCGATTCCGCCTCGCCCTTGATGCCGTCGCGCGAGGGCGTGCCCGGCGTCTGGACATACTCGGCGCGCCGCGCGGCCTCCGCATCGATCAATCCAATGTGGAAGTCGATGCCGACCCGGTCGGCGATCTCCTCGCGCCAGAAGTCACCGACGTCGCGCCCGTCGACATGACGGATCATCGCGTCGACCAGCGGGCCGTAGGTGAAGGAATGATAGGCCCCGCCGGTGCCCGGTTCCCACTCCGGCGTCGCCTCCTCGAGCGCCTTCTGGACCGACACCACGTCCCACAGCGAGCCCGCGGGCGCCCCGTCGGCATAGATCACGCCCGACTGGTGCGAGACCAGGGTGCGGACGGTCATCGCCTCCTTGCCGTTCCTGGCGAAGGCCGGCCAGTAGTTGCCGACCGGCGCGTCGAGTTCGATCCGGCCGTCGTCGACCAGCTTGAGCAGCGCGAGGCCCGCGCACGCCTTGGTCACCGACATCATGCAGGTGATGGTGTCGGCCTCCCACGGCCGCGTCCGCGCGGCGTCCCGGTAGCCGCCCCACAAATCGACCACCGGCTCGCCGTCGATGACGATCGCGACGCAGGCGCCCAGCTCCTCGCCGCATTCGGGATCGCCCTCGGCCATGTTGCGGCGAAAGGCCTCCTCCACCGCGGAAAACTTCGGATCGCAGACACCCCCGATCGGTACGTCCCGGCTCATGCGTCTCCTCCTTGTGCGGCACGCAGGCGCGCCGTCTCGGCCTCGATCACCGTGCCGTCATCCGCGACGGCGACCGCATAGATCGCGCGCGCGCGTTCGCGCGACAGGAAGCCCTCCGCGACCTGGCGGCCGACCAGCATCGGATCGCGCTCGACCGGCGGTCCGAATCCGCCGCCGCCGCACGACCGCGACACCATCATCTCGCCGGCCTGCAGCGTCACCTGCCCGACCCGCGGCACCGCCTCCTCGCGGCCGTCCGCAGTGCGCTTCTCCTGGCCCGCATTCGCGGCACCCATGCCACCGCGCACGCCCTTGGGCCCGTTGATCGAGCCGTCGGAGGTGTAGACCAGCGACATCGCGCCGGCGCGCGGCCCGAAGACGGCGAAGCCCTGCGGCGCGCCGCAGTTCCGCCCGGCCCCCTCGGTGTCGGGTATGAAGCCGCGCGCATGCACGTAGATCGGCAGGCGCAGCTCGTCGAGCTCGACCGAATCCAGGAAGCACATGCCGCCATTGCCGACATGACCGATGGTCCACCAGGCGTCGCCATGGGCGCTCGCCGCGCCGTTAGTGCGGCCCAGGAAGACCTGGTTGACGTAGGGGCGTCCCGTCTCGGGGTTGGTGCCCGAGACCACCGCGGCGGCCGGCGGGCTCGACGCGCCGCATTCGGCCAGCCCCACCGTCTCGGAAATCTTGGCCATCGAGGCCTGCACCGAGTTCGACACCCGGTCCGCGACGTTGGTGGTCGCCGCCGAGCAGCTCGTCGGATGCTTGGGGATGCCGACGACGCAGCCCTCGCGCAGATTCACATCGATGCGCCGGAAGGCGCCGGCGTTCTTGGGCACGGTGTGGTCGATCGAGTTGAACACGCCGACCATGGCGGCGGTGCGCGAACACGCCTCCGACAGGTTGAGCCCGCACGGCATCGCATCGGGATTGTCGGTCAGGTCGACCGTCACCTTCGCCGCCGCGGGGTCGAGCGCCACCGAGACGTTGATCTTCACCCCCTCCTCCGGCGTGCCGGGGATCGGGTCGTGGGTGCTCGAGTGGCCGGCCGCACCGGCGGGCAACTCGCGCAGCGCCGCGATCATGCGCGCCTCGGAATAGTCGAAGAAGTTCTCGGCGAATTCCGCCAGCCGGTCCCAGCCGACCTCGCGGCCGAGCGTCATCAGCTCGCGCTCGCCGATCCGCGCCGCACCGATCATCGCCAGGTAGTCGCCCCACCACTGATCCGGCACCCGGATGCGCAGCCGGCACATCCGCACGATGTCCTCGATATTGGTGTAGTCGCGCTGGATGCGCACGGCGGGAAAGATCAGCGCGCCTTCCTCGTACACGTCGCGCGCGCGGGCGTGATAGGTGGTCGGGATCGAATTGCCGATGTCGGCCTGGTGCGCCTTCGCCTGCAGCGTGAACCGGTGGACGCCCGCGTCGTCGAGCACCGGCACCAGGATCGTGTGGTCGGCCGGGTGCGAACAGCCGTGATAGGGCGAGTTGTGCAGGAAGGCGTCGCCGCGCGCGAGCTCGGGGTGAAAGTCGCACATAGACCGCGCCATGATGTCGGGCCCCGACAGGACATGGATCGGCAGGCTCTCGGTCGCGGTCAGGAGCTGGTGGTCTGCCGTCACGATGCAGCACGAGAAGTCGCGCGCCAT
>JAYOFO010000120.1:0-5514 GCA_038117265.1 Rhodospirillaceae bacterium | reverse complement strand
GGCACCGGCCGCTCGCCGGGCGTGATCGACATCTGGTCGCTGCGCGAGGCGCAGGATCTGGCGATCTGCGTCGACTGGGCGGGCGTGCAGTCCTGGTCGAACGGCAAGGTCGGCCTCAACGGCATCTCGTATTACGCCGAGAACCAGTGGCAGTGCGCGGCGCTGCAGCCCAAGCATCTCGCGGCGATCTGTCCGTGGGAGGGCGCGGCCGACTTCTACCGCGACATGGCCCATCACGGCGGCATCATGTGCAACGGCTTCGTCAAGGACTGGTCCGAGGCGCAGGTCTATTCGGTGCAGCACGGCAAGGGCAAGAACGGCAAGCGCTCGCGCATGAACGGCGAATGGGTGTCGGGCCCGATCACGTTGACCGAGGAGGAACTCGGCGCGAACCGCAACAATTTCTACGAGGACTGCCTGGCGCGGAAGCTGGACACGGACGAGTACTGGCAGTCGCGCATGCCTGACTGGTCGAAGGTCAAGGTGCCGATGCTGTCGACGGCCAACTGGGGCGGCCAGGGCCTGCATCCGCGAGGCAATTTCGAGGGCTACACCCAGTCGGCCTCGCAGGACAAGTGGCTCGAGGTGCACGGCATCGAGCATTGGACGCATTTCTATACCGACTACGGCATGGACCTGCAGAAGCGCTTCTTCGACTATTTCCTGAAGGGCAAGAAGAACGGCTGGAACAAGCAGCCCAAGGTCCAGCTCCAGGTCCGTCATCCCGGCGAGAAGTTCGTCGAGCGCCACGAGGACGAATGGCCGCTCAAGCGCACCAAGTGGACGAAGTTCTACCTCGACCCGCACGACATGAGCATGTCGACCACGCCCCAGAAGGCCAAGGGAAGTGCCACCTATGGCGGCTTCTCCGACGGCGTGACCTTCATGACCCCGCCGCTGGAAGCGGACATGGAGATCACCGGCCCGATCGCCTCGAAGCTTTGGGTCTCGTCGTCGACCGAGGATGCCGACCTGTTCCTGGTCGTGCGCGTCTTCGCGCCCGACATGAAGGAGGTCACCTTCCAGGGCGCGCTCGACCCGCACACGCCGATCGCCCAGGGCTGGCTGCGCGCCTCGCACCGCAAGCTCGACAAGAAGAAGAGCCTGCCCTACCGGCCCTATCACACCCATGACGAGGAGCAGCCGCTCGATCCCGGCAAGGTCTACGAGGTCGACGTCGAGGTCTGGCCGACCTGCATCCACGTGCCGAAGGGCTACCGGGTCGCGCTGAGCGTGCGCGGCTCGGACTATGTCTATCCGGGCGATTCCAACGTCCAGCTGGGCGAGTATGCCAACTGGACCGGTTGCGCCATCTTCCGCCACGACGATCCGCGCGACCGGCCGGCGCACATCTTCGGCGGCGACGTCACCCTGCACACGGGCCCGAAGGAGCAGGCCTTCGTGATGCTGCCGGTGATCCCGGCGAAGCGGGGCGGCGGCAAGAAGTAGCGAGCAATGGCGGGCGGCCCGGAGATACGGGCTGCCCGCAGCGTTTCCCGAGGGCGTACCAAACCAAACTAAGAGCCCGACGAGGGGGAGGAGACCATGGACGACATCAAGTACACCGGCGATCCGATGTTCCGGACCGAGGTCCGCGAGGGCCTGCGCGTGGACTGGGACGTGCCGATCGAGATGGACGACGGGGTCGTCCTGCGCGCAAACGTCTACCGGCCCGACGATGACGGCCAGTATCCCGTCGTCATGTCCTACGGCCCCTATGGCAAGGACCTCCACTTCGAAGAGATCTACAAGACTTGCTGGGACCTGATGTGCGAGAACCATCCCGACGTTCCGGCGGGCTCGACCAACATCCACCAGTCGTGGGAGGTCGCCGACCCCGAGAAATGGGTGCCGCGCGGCTATGCGATCGTGCGCGTCGATTCCCGCGGCGCCGGCCGTTCGCAGGGCTATCTCGAGCATTTCTGCTCGCGCGAGACCCGCGACTTCTACGACTGCATCGAATGGGCGGGCGTGCAGCCCTGGTCGAACGGCAAGGTCGGGCTTTCGGGCATCTCCTACTACGCGATCAACCAGTGGCAGGTGGCCGCTCTGCAGCCGCCGCACCTGGCCGCGATCTGTCCGTGGGAAGGTTCGACCGATTACTATCGCGAGGGCAGCTATCACGGCGGCATCTACTCGTCCTTCGCGCGCCACTGGTATGACAAGCAGATCATGCCGATCCAGCATGGCTACGGAGAGCGCGGCTGGAAGTCGCGCGCCAATGGCGAGCTGGCGGCCGGCCCCGAGACCCTGTCGGACGAGGAGCTGGCGGCGAACCGGTTCGACCTGCATGCCTCGATGCGCGCCCACCCGCTCGACGACGAATGGTTCGCCGACCGGGCGGTCGACTATTCCAAGATCGAAGTGCCGATCCTGAGCTGCGCCAACTGGGGCGGCGCACCGCTGCACCCGCGCGGCAACTTCAACGGCTTCATGAAGTCGGCTTCGAAGCAGAAATGGCTCGAGGTGCATGGGCTCGAGCACTGGTCGCTCTATTACACCGACTACGGCAACGACCTGCAGTGGCGCTTCTTCGACTGCTTCCTGAAGGGCGACGATTCCGGCTGGAAGGACCAGCCGCGCGTCGCGTTGAACGTGCGCCATCCGGGCGAGACGTTCGTGCCGCGGGCCGAGGAGGATTGGCCGCTGGCGCGCACGCAGTGGACGAAGTTCCACTTCGAGCCGCAGGGGCAGATTCTGTCCGATGCCCCCGCGGGCGCGGCGAGCCAGATCACCTATGCGGCGATGGGCGACGGCCTGACCTTCCTGTCGAACCCGGTTGCGGAGGATATGGAGATCTGCGGCCCGATGGCGGTGAAGCTGAACATCTCGTCCGACACGAAGGATGCGGACATGTTCGTGATCCTGCGGGTGTTCCAGTCGGACATGAAGGAGGTGACCTTCCGCGGCGCGCTCGACCCGCACACGCCGGTGGCGTCGGGCTGGTTGCGTGCCTCGCACCGCAAGCTCGATCCCGCGCTGTCGACCGAGGCCGCGCCGTGGCACACCCATGACGAGGTACAGCCGCTGACCCCGGGCGAGGTCTACGAGCTCGACATCGAGATCCACGGGTCCGGGATCGTGATCCCCAAGGGATACCGGTTCGGCCTGTCGATCCGGGGTTGCGACTATGTCTATCCGGGCGAGCCGAACGCCGGCCTGTCGAACATGAAGAACGTGTTCACGGGCGTCGGACCCTTCCTCCACGACGACGAGACCGACCGTCCACCGGCGGTGTTCGACAACAATGTGACGGTGCATCTGGGCCCCGACCGAGCGGGCTACGTGCTGCTGCCGGTCATCCCGGCGAAGTAGGCGACACAGCCATGGCGGGGGGAGAGGCCGTGGACGATCCGTACTTCCGTTCGGAGGTCCGCGACGGCATGCGCATCGACTGGGACGTTCCCCTCGTCATGGACGACGGGAACGTCCTGCGCGCCGACGTGTTCCGGCCGAACAGGCGCGGCCGCTTCCCGGTGATCATGAGCCACGGACCCTATGCCAAGGGGCTCGCGTTCCAGGAGGGCTACGAGACCGCCTGGAACATCATGGTCGAGAACTTCCCCGAGGTGGCCGAGGGCACGTCGAACAATTACGCCAACTGGGAGGTCGTCGACCCGGAGAAGTGGGTGCCCGACGGCTATGCCGTGGTGCGCGTGGATTCGCGCGGCTCGGGCCGTTCGCCCGGCGTCGTCGACGTGCGCTCGCCGCGCGAGACCCGCGATTTCGCCGCCTGCATCGAGTGGGCGGGCGAACAGCCCTGGTCGAACGGCAAGGTCGGCCTCAACGGCATCTCCTACTACGCCATCAACCAGTGGCATGTGGCGGCGCTGAAGCCGAAGCACCTGACCGCGCTGTGCGTTTGGGAGGGCGCGGGCGACTACTACCGCGATTCCAACTATCACGGCGGCATCCTGTCGACCTTCGTGACCAACTGGTACGACAAGCAGGTCGAATCCGTGCAGTACGGGCTGGGCAAGAACGGCCCGCGTTCGGCGGTGCATGGCGACCTGGTGTGCGGGCCCAAGACCTTCTCACGGGCGACGCTCAAGAAGAACCGGGCGGACCTGCCTGGAGAACTGAAGCGCCGGCACCTCGACGATGCCTGGTACCGCGCCCGCTCGGCCGACTGGTCGAAGATCGACTACCCGCTGCTCTCGGCCGGCAACTGGGGCGGGCAGGGGCTGCATCCGCGTGGCAACATCAACGGCTTCATGCAGGCCGCCTCGAAGCAGAAATGGCTCGAGATGCACGGGCGCGAGCACTGGACCGAGTTCTACACCGACTACGGGCTCGACCTGCAGAAGCGCTTCTTCGGCCACTTCCTGAAGGGCGAGGACACCGGCTGGAGCAAGCAGCCCAGGGTGCTCCTCAACATCCGCCACCCGGGGGAGACGTTCGTGCCGCGCGCCGAAAAGGAGTGGCCGCTGAAGCGCACGAAGTGGACGAAGGCGTTCCTCGATCCGGCGACGGGCGCGCTCGCGACGAAGGCGCCGGACCGCAAGCGCACGATCACCTATGGCGGCCTGTCGGACGGCGTGGCCTTCCTGACGCCCGCATCGGACAAGCCGGTGGAGGTGACCGGCCCACTGGCGGCGAAGCTGTTCGTCTCGTCGGCGACGAAGGACGCCGACCTGTTCCTCGTGGTGCGCCTGTTCGCGCCCGACATGAAGGAGGTGACCTTCAAGGGCGCGCTCGACCCGCACACGCCGATCGCCCAGGGCTGGTTGCGCGCCTCGCACCGCAAGACCGATCCGAAGCGCTCGAAGCGCTGGCAGCCCCATCACACCCATGACGAGGTGCAGCCGCTCACGCCGGGGCGCGTCTACGAGCTGGACGTCGAGATCTGGCCGACCTCGATCGTCGTGCCGCCGGGCTACCGGCTGGGCCTGACGGTGCGCGGCAAGGACTATGTCTATCCGGGCGGGACGGGCGGCAAGCTCTCGAACATGAAGAACGAATTCACCGGGGTCGGGCCGTTCCTGCACGACGACCCGAAGAACCGGCCGGCGCGGGTGTTCGGCGGCGACGTGACGATCCATTGCGGGCCGAAGCACCCATCGCACCTGCTGCTGCCGGTGATCCCGGGCAGGTAACAACGATACGACAAGCAAACAGGGGGAAGTTCCGTGACCGAGGACGTGACCTATACCGATATTGGCCAAAACTACGACAAGGTCTTGGCCGGCATTCGCATCGACTGGGACGTTCCCATCGAGATGGATGACGGGATCGTGTTGCGCTGCGACGTCTTCCGGCCCGATGACGATGGCCAATACCCGGTCATCATCAGCTACGGCCCCTACTGCAAGTGGCTGCACTGGAAGGACGGCTATCCCTACCAGTGGAAGCAGATGATCGAGGACTATCCCGACTGCCTGGCCGGTTCGACGAACCGCTACCAGAACTGGGAACTCGTCGATCCCGAGAAGTGGGTGCCCGACGGCTATATTTGCATCCGCGTGGATTCGCGCGGGGCGGGCCGCTCGCCGGGCATGCTGGATGTCTGGTCGG
>JAYOFO010000119.1:0-5629 GCA_038117265.1 Rhodospirillaceae bacterium | reverse complement strand
CGCGACCGCCGGGTGAAGAAGCGCAACTTCCGCGCGCTCTGGATCCAGCGGATCAACGCGGGCGCGCGCGAGCACGGGATGACCTATTCCCAGTTCATGGCCGGCATGAAGCAGGCCGGGATCGATCTCGACCGCAAGGTCCTGGCCGATCTCGCCGTGCGCGAGCCGGACGCCTTCAAGGAGCTGGTCGCCCAGGCGCAGAGCGCCCTCGACGCCTCCTGACCCCGGCCCGTGCCGGGGTCGCCCGCGAGGCCCCACCGGTGACGACATGACTGCGCCCGACGTAACCGAGCTCCAGGAATCCCTGCTGGCAGAGGTGGCCGCGGCGGACAGCCCCGACGCGCTCGAGGCCGTTCGCGTGGCCGCGCTCGGCAAGAAGGGGCGGATCACCGAGCAGATGAAGGGGCTCGGCCAGCTCGACGGCGACGCGCGCCGCGAGGCGGGCCAGGCGCTCAACCGGGTCAAGGATGCGGTTGCCGCCGCGATCGCGGCGAAGCAGGCCGGCCTCGACGCCGTCGCGCTCGAGGCCAGGCTGGCGGAGGAGACGGTCGACGTCACCCTGCCGCCGCGCCCGCGTCCCGACGGCCACCTGCACCCGGTCAGCCAGGCGATGGAGGAGTGCATCGCCATCTTCGGCGAGATGGGCTTCACCGTCGCGGAAGGCCCGGATGTCGAGGACGACTTCCACAACTTCACGGCGCTGAACATCCCGCCCGAGCACCCGGCGCGGCAGATGCACGACACGTTCTACCTGAACGCCGAGGCCGGCCGCGCGGCGCCGGTGCTGCGCACCCACACCTCGCCGGTGCAGATCCGCACCATGGAGACGTCGAAGCCGCCGATCCGGGTGATCGCGCCGGGCCGCACCTACCGGTCGGACTCCGACGCGACCCACACGCCGATGTTCCACCAGATCGAGGCGCTGGTCGTCGACGAGAGCACCCATATGGGCCACCTGAAGGGCAGTATCATCGATTTCTGCCGCGCCTTCTTCGACGTTCCCGACCTGCCGGTCCGCTTCCGGCCCAGCCACTTCCCGTTCACCGAGCCCTCGATGGAGGTCGACATCGGCTGCTCGCGCGAGGGCGGCGAGCTGCGCATCGGCAATTTCGGCGAGGGGGCCGACAATTGGCTCGAGATCATGGGCTCGGGCATGGTCCACCCCAGGGTGCTGGAGTATGGCGGCATCGACGCCACGAAGTATCAGGGCTTCGCCTTCGGCATGGGGATCGACCGGATCGCGATGCTGAAATACGGCATCCCCGACCTGCGCACCTTCTTCGACGCCGACATACGCTGGCTGAAGCATTACGGTTTCGTACCGCTGGCCGTGCCGTCGATGGTGCGCGGGCTGTAGGGGGGCTTGCGATGAAGTTCACCCTCTCCTGGCTGAAGGACCATCTCGAGACCGAGGCCTCGCTCGACGAGATCGTCGAGACGCTGATCCGGATCGGGCTGGAAGTCGACACGGTCGACGATCCCGGCGCCAAGCTCTCCGAATTCCGCGTCGCCCACGTGATCGAGGCGGTCCAGCACCCCGACGCCGACCGGCTGCGCGTGTGCACCGTCGATACGGGCACGGAGACCGTCCAGGTCGTGTGCGGCGCGCCCAACGCGCGCACCGGCATGAAGGGCGTGTTCGCCGCGGCCGGCGTCTATGTGCCCGGCATCGACGTGGAACTGAAGAAGACCAAGATCCGCGGCGTCGAGTCCAACGGCATGCTCGTGTCGGAGCGCGAGATGGGCCTGTCGGATGACCATGAGGGCATCATCGAGATGCCCGAGGATGCGCCGCTGGGCGTGCCCTTCGCCACGGTGCTGGGGATCGACGATCCGGTCATCGACATCGAGCTGACGCCGAACCGGCCCGACTGCACCGGCGTGCGCGGCATCGCCCGCGACCTGGCCGCGGCCGGCCTCGGCACCCTGAAGCCCTTCGACGCGGCAAAGCCCGTGGACGGCGCCTATGACAGCCCCGTCTCCTGGGAGATCGCCGGCGACGGCAATGCTTGTTCCTACGTGGTCGGCCGGCACTTCCGCGGTGTGACCAACGGCCCGTCGCCGAAATGGGTGCAGGACCGGCTGCGGGCGGTGGGCCTGCGGCCGATCTCGGCGCTGGTCGACGTCACCAACTATGTCTCGCTCGACCTCGGCCGGCCTCTGCACGTCTTCGATGCGGGCAAGCTGCGGCACAAGACCCTGACCATGCGCCGCGCGCGCGCGGGCGAGACCTTCATGGCGCTGGTCGAGCGCGAATACACGCTGGATGCGGAGATGACCGTCATCGGCGACGGCGATGTCGCCGAGGGCCTCGCCGGCGTGATGGGCGGGCTCGATTCGTCGTGCACCGACGAGACCACCGAGGTGTTCCTCGAGGTCGCGCTGTTCGACCCGATCTCGGTGGCCACCACGGGCCGCAAGCTGGCGATCGAATCCGATGCGCGTTACCGCTTCGAGCGCGGGATCGACCCGGAATCGGCCGAGTGGGGCGCCGAGGTGGCGGCGCGCCTGATCCTCGAATTCTGCGGCGGCGCGGCGAGCCGGCCGACCGGCGCGGGCACGATGCCCGACTGGCGACGCGACGTCGTGCTGCGCAGCGACCGGTTGAAGACGCTGGCCGGCGCCGACATCGCGATCGACCGCCAGGCCGCGATCCTCGAGGGGCTCGGTTTCGGCGTGACCCGCGAGAACGGCCGCATGGTCGCCGCGGTGCCGCCCTGGCGCCCCGACATTGCGGGCGAGGCCGACCTGGTCGAGGAGATCACCCGCATCATCGGCTTTGACGCAATCCCGCCGGTCTCGCTGGAGCGGACGGCCGCGCTGCCGTCGGTTGCCGTCACCCCCTCCCAGCGCCGCGCCGGTGCCGTCCGCCGCACGCTCGCCGCCCAGGGCCTCGACGAGGCGGTGACCTGGTCGTTCATGGGCCGTGCCCAGGCCGACCTGTTCGGCGGCGTGCCCGACACGCTGGTGCTCGCCAACCCGATCTCGTCGGAACTCGACGCGATGCGGCCCTCGATCCTGCCGAACCTGCTGCAGGCCGCCGGCCGCAACGCCGACCGCGGCTTCGGCGACATCGGCCTGTTCGAGTTGGGCCCGGCCTATACCGATGCCTCGCCCGACGGCCAGATGCTGGTCGCCGCCGGCGTGCGCCACGGCAACGCTCATCCAGCCCACTGGTTGGGCAAGGCCCGCGCCGCCGACGCGCTCGACGCCAAGGCCGATGCGCTCGCCGCGCTGGAGGCCGCCGGCGCGCCGGTCGCCAACGCACAAGTCAGCCGCGATGCGCCCGCCTGGTACCATCCGGGCCGCTCGGGCGGGCTGCGCCTCGGCAAGAACGTGCTGGCCTGGTTCGGCGAGATCCATCCCGGCGTGCTGCGCGCCCTCGACGTGCGCGGCCCCGCCGTCGGCTTCGAGGTGTTCCTCGACAATATGCCCGAGCGCAAGAGCGGTTCGGCGCGTCCGCCGCTGCACCTGTCGGCGCTGCAGCCGGTGCGCCGTGACTTCGCCTTCCTGGTGAATGCGGGGGTGGAGGCGGCGACGGTGATCCGCGCGGCGCTGGGTGCCGAACGCGACCTGATCGCCGCGGTCGACCTGTTCGACGTCTACGAGGGCAAGAACATCGAGGACGGCAAGAAGTCACTGGCGATCCAGGTCACCCTGCAGCCGGTCGAGGCGACCCTGACCGACGAGGAGATCGACGCCATCGGCCAGAAGGTCGTCGCCGCGGTGGAGAAGGCCAGCGGCGGGACGCTGCGGGGTTGATGACACTCGAGTTTTCCACAGGTTTGTGTGTATAGCTTGATGGCTCGGTGACGGTGGACAGTATCGGTGTGACGGGCTGTGGACAGTGGGGAATATGTCCATATCTCGCTGAAAACAAATGGAAACTACCGAAACAATTGGTAACACTTCGTGTGGATAACCGTTCGAGACAGAGCCCGATGGCCGCGTGTGGCAGTTATCCACATGTCTCACATACCGTAGACGTGAATCGTGACAGCAACCGTTCCACCTTTGTCCGAACCTAGATGACCGACCTCTCCCACATCCGCAATTTCTCGATCGTCGCCCATATCGACCACGGCAAGTCGACGCTTGCCGACCGGCTGATCCAGGTGTGCGGGGGGCTTTCCGAGCGCGAGATGCGCGAGCAGGTGCTCGACGACATGGAGCTCGAGCGCGAGCGCGGCATCACCATCAAGGCCCACTCGGTGCGCCTGAACTACACGGCGCGCGACGGCGAGACCTACCAGCTCAACTTCATGGATACGCCGGGCCATGTCGACTTCTCCTACGAGGTGTCGCGCTCGCTGGCGGCGTGCGAGGGCGCGCTGCTGGTGGTCGATGCCAGCCAGGGAGTCGAGGCCCAGACCCTGGCCAATGCCTACCTGGCCATCGAAGCCGACCTGGAGCTGGTGCCGGTCCTCAACAAGGTCGACCTGCCGGCCGCCGAGCCCGACCGCATCCGCCAGCAAATCGAGGACGTGGTCGGCCTGGACGCGTCCGAGGCCATCGAGATTTCCGCCAAGACGGGCCTGGGCATCGACGAGGTGCTCGAGGCGATCGTCACGCGGATGCCGCCGCCCGAGGGCGATGCGGATGCCACGCTGCAGGCGCTTCTGGTCGACAGCTGGTACGACCCCTATCTGGGCGTCGTCGCGCTGGTGCGGGTCAAGCACGGCACCCTGAAGCGCGGCCAGAAGATCCGCATGATGTCGAACGGGCGTACCTATCCGGTCGACCGGGTCGGCGTGTTCACGCCCGCGCGCACCGAGATCGGCGCGCTGGGACCGGGCGAGATCGGCTTCATCACCGCCTCGATCAAGACCGTGGCCGACTGCAATGTCGGCGACACGATCACCGACGACCGCAAGCCCGCGACCGCCCCGCTGCCGGGCTTCAAGCCGTCGGTGCCGGTGGTCTTCTCCTCGCTCTACCCGGCCGACACGGCCGAGTATGAGGAGCTGCGCGACGCGCTGGGCAAGCTGCACCTGAACGATGCGAGCTTCCACTACGAGCCCGAGAGTTCGGCCGCGCTGGGCATGGGCTTCCGCTGCGGGTTCCTCGGCCTGCTGCACATGGAGATCATCCAGCAGCGCATCGAGCGCGAGTTCGACCTCGAGGTGATCGCCACCGCGCCGTCGGTGGTCTATCGGATCACGCTGACGGACGGGAAGGAGATCGAGCTCCACAACCCGACCGACTATCCCGAGGTGACGCGCATCGACACCATCTCCGAGCCCTGGATCAAGGCCTCGATCATGGTGCCCGACGAGTATCTCGGCTCCGTCCTGCAGCTGTGCACCGAGCGGCGCGGCGAGCAGGTGGAACTCACCTACGTGGGCGGGCGGGCGATGGCGATCTACAGGCTGCCGCTCAACGAGGTGGTCTTCGACTTCTACGACCGGCTGAAATCGATCAGCCGCGGCTATGCCAGCTTCGACTACGAGCTCGACGGCTATCGCGAGGGCGACCTGGTGAAGGTCGACATCCTGGTCAACGGCGAACCGGTCGATGCGCTGTCGATGGTCGTCCACCGCGACCAGGCCGAGGCGCGCGGGCGCCAGCTCTGCGCCCGGCTCAAGGACCTGATCCCGCGCCAGCTCTTCAAGGTGGCGCTGCAGGCCGC
>JAYOFO010000118.1:0-5645 GCA_038117265.1 Rhodospirillaceae bacterium | reverse complement strand
GCCTGCGCGGGCCTGCCCCACGGCGTGCGCCGGCGGGTCGAGATCGCCCGCGCGCTGGCTTCCGGGCCGGCCATGCTCGTACTCGACGAGCCGGCGGCGGGCTTGAGCGCGGCCGAGCAGGCCGACATCGCCGAAATCTGCCGGGCGCAGGCGGCGGCGGGGTGCGGCATCCTGCTGATCGACCACAATGTCGACTTCCTGCGCCCCGCCGTCACCCGGCTCGCCTGCCTCGACGGCGGCCGCATCATCGCCGAGGGCGACGCCGACGCGGTGCTGGCCGATGCCTCGGTGCGTGCCGCCTATTTCGGGGAGGCGACGCGGTGAACAGCGGACCCGTCCTCACCGTCGAAGGGCTCACCGTGCGCCACGGCGCGATCACGGCCGTCGAAAATGCCTCGCTCGAGGTGCGCAGCGGCGAGATCACCGCGCTGTTGGGGCCGAACGGGGCCGGCAAGTCGAGCCTGCTGCGCGGCATCATAGGGCTGGCCGCGACCGAGGGACGGATCGTGCTGGACGGCGTCGACATCGCGGTCCGCGCGCCCGAGGCGCGCGCCGCCGCCGGCCTCGCCTGGGTGCCCGAGGGCCGCCGGGTGTTCGCCGGCATGACCGTCGCCGACAACCTTCTGGTCGCGTGCAGCGCCGGAGCCCGCGAGCGCCGGCGACGCCTCGCGGATGTGTTCGACCTGTTCCCGCAGCTCGCCGCGCGGCCCGATGCGCGCGCTTGGTCGCTGTCTGGCGGACAGCAGCAGATGCTCGCCATCGGCCGCGCGCTGATGGCACGCCCGCGCGCCCACCTGCTCGACGAGCCGACGCTGGGCCTCGCGCCCGCCGTGGTGGCCGACGTCGCGGCCGCGCTGCGCGCGATCGCGGAGACCGGCGCGGCCGTGCTGGTCGCGGAACAGAACGCCGCCTTCGTCGATCGCGTCGCCGACCGCACCATCGCCATCCGCAACGGCCGGATCGGCTGAACGTCGGTCCGGGCCTCGGGCATCGGGGTCGACGTCAGGGGCAGGAAACCCGCGCGATCCAGCCGGAAGTCGGGCCCTCCGCCGGCCAAACGGTCGCGATGACGGGTGTCTCGACCGCCAGCCGTTCGCGCCATTCGCACGCCACCTCGCGGGCGATTATCGCCGCACGGGCGTCGGCGATCCCGGCGTCGAGAACCATGGAAATCTGCGCGTCCGCCTCGACCGAGACCTCGGCCAAATCGCCGCGCTCCGAGGCCCATTCGAGGAATGCGTTCTCGGCGTCGCCGAAGGCCGGCGCCATGAAGTCGGCGGGAAGGCGGATGAACGAGCGGTGGACCCAGCCCTCCACCCCGTCCTCGTCGAAGCCGCGAATGGCGATCCAGCGCCCGTCCTGGTCGAAGGCGACGACCTTCGCGCCGCGCTCGAGCCGGGCGACGACGTCGTAGCCCTCGCCGGGCCCGGCGCGCACGTTGAGGGTCCGCGCCGCGATCGTGCCGTCCCACGACCGCCGCCCGGTCTCCTTCGCCTCCTGCGCCAACGCCGCGCCGCCCGCCGCCACGACGGCGGCGCACCAGACTGCTGCGAAGATTTGCCGAACCATGATCGGTACCCGCCTCGACTCACCCGACCGGGGCTGCGATTATCGCACGCCCCGACCGACGATCATAATGACCGCACAGAAATTCCAGCTCCGCTACTCGGCCGCCGAGGACCGAATCCTCGTTGCCGTGACCAATGCGGCCGACGACGAGCACGTGTTCGCGCTCACCCGCCGGCTGCTGGGCCGGCTGCTGCCCGGCCTGCGGAAGATACTCGGCGAATTGCCGCCTCCCGCCCCGGTCGATCCGCCGCAGGAGCCCGCGCCGGTACCCGAGGCGTCCGCCGAACCGGCGACCGGGCCGGCCGCCACGCCGGACACGGCACCCGCCGGTCCCAGCGCCGGCGCGAACCCGGCCGAGGCCGCACCCCGGCTGGTCACGCGGGTGCGAATCTCCCAGCGCCCGTACGGCGCCCATGTCCTGCACCTGTCCGACGCCGCGACCACCCTGAACATGCCCCTCAACACCGAGCAGCTCGGCCAGTTCACGGCCGGCATCATGACGATGCTGGACAGCGCCGACTGGAACCTCGACCTGTCGGAGGCCGCCGACGAGGAACCGGACGCCGAGGCGCCGCGCATCGACATTTCCGCCGACAGCCCGTCCCGCTACCGGCACTAGGCGCCACCGCCACAGGGGGCTTCCCGGCAGGCGACGACTCGCGGGCACCGCGATAGGTTCCCGACACAGAGACACGAACAACCGCCGCGAGGTCCCGCGATGGCACGCCCCGACGACATGGCCCACGATTCCGAGGAGGCACGCGCCGCCGCCGCGCGCACCGCGCGCCACCTGCTCGACATCGGCGCGGTGAACTTCCGGCCCGAGGACCCCTACACCTTCACGTCGGGCCGGGTGAGCCCCAGCTATATCGACTGCCGGCGGGTCATCGCCTTCCCCGAGGCACGCGAGTCCATGACCGCCGACGCCGTCGCCCTGATCGACTGCGAGATCGGCCGCGACAACATCGACGTGGTCGCCGGCGGCGAGACGGCCGGCATCCCCTACGCAGCGTTCATCGCCGTCGCGCTGGGCAAGCCGATGGTCTATGTCCGCAAGGAGGCCAAGGGGTTCGGCCGCATGGCACAGATCGAGGGCGCGCTGGACGAGGGCGCGCGGGTGCTGCTGGTCGAGGATCTGGCGACCGACGGCGGCAGCAAGGCGCGCTTCGTGAACGCGCTACGCGACGCCGGCGCGGTCGTCGACCACACCTACGTCGTCTTCCACTACGGCATCTTCCCCGAGAGCAAGACGACCATGGAAGAGCTGGGCCTGACCCTGCACGCGCTGGCCACCTGGTGGGACGTGCTCGACGCCGCCCGCGAGAACAGCGCCTTCTCGGCCGAACAGCTCGACAGCGTCGAGGCATACCTCTCCAGCCCGAACGACTGGACGCCGATGGGCGGGTAACGCCCGCGGATTGTTGATTTTCCGCGCACGCCGGCCACGACCAGGATCGTTCGGGCAACGACCAGAGCCGACGGGACCGCCTGCCGTGAAACTCCAACACGTTATTGCCGCCGCCGTTCTCGCAACCGCCACATCCGGTGCGGGCCTCGCACCCGCCGCGCAGGCGGCGGAAGACGAGCTGGTCATCGGCATCAGCCAGTTCCCCCAGGGCTTCCACCCCAACCTGGCGAGCCACGTGGCGCTGTCGCTGATCCACGGCATGACGCGCCGGCCGCTCACCGTCTACGACCCGTCCTGGAAGCTGGTCTGCCTGCTGTGCACTGAGCTGCCGACGCGCGAAGCGGGCACCATCCGCGACTGGACTACCGAGGACGGCACGTCCGGCCTCGCCATCGACTACACGATCCAACCCGGCGCCACCTGGGGCGACGGCGTGCCCGTGACCACCGAAGACGTGCTGTTCACCTGGGAGATCGGCCGCGACGAGCGCGCCGGCATCAACAACCAGGAGCTCTACCGCCGGATGGAGAAGATCGTCGCCCACGACGACAAACGCTTCACCATCCACTGGAACAAGCGGTTCTGCGAGGTCGAGGCGGTCAACGATTTCGAACTCGTGCCCGCCCACCTGGAGCGGCCGGCCGCCGCCGATCCGGCGGCGTATCGCACCCGCAACGCCTACGACAGCGACCCCACCCGAGCGGGCCTGTATTTCGGGCCTTACAAGGTGACCCGGGTGGAGCCGGGCGCGACCGTCGTGCTCGAGCCGAACCCGACCTGGTGGGGCGCTGCGCCGCACTTCAAGCGTATCACCGTGCGCACCATCGAGAACACCGCGGCGCTGGAGGCCAACCTGCTTTCGGGCGAGATCGACTACATCGCCGGCGAGGACGGCATCTCGCTCGACCAGGCGATCGCCTTCGAGAAGCGCCACGGCGCGAACTATAACGTGGTCTTCAAGCCGGGCCTGTTCTACGAACACATCGACCTGATGCTCGACAATCCCGTGCTCGCCGACGTGCGGGCGCGCCGCGCGCTGCTCCATGCCATCGACCGCGCGGCGATCAGCGAACGGCTGTTCGAGGGCAAGCAGCCGGTCGCCGACACCTTCGTCCACCCGCTCGACGAGGTGCATGTCGACGAGGTGCATGTCGACGACGTGCGCAAATATCCCTTCGATCCCGCGCGCGCCCGCGCGCTGCTCGAAGAAGCCGGCTGGACGGGGATGCGCGACGGCATCCGCCACGATGCGGCGGGCACGCCCTTCCGCATCGAGATCATGACGACGGCCGGCAACCGGGTGCGCGAGCTGGTCGAGCAGGTGATCCAGTCGAACCTGCGCGAGGTCGGGGTCGACGTGCGAATCCGCAACCAGCCGGCCCGCGTGCTGTTCGGCCAGACGATCGCCCGGCGCGAATTCACCGCTATGGCGATGTTTGCCTGGTTCTCCACGCCGAAGAACGTGCCGCGCACCACCCTGCACTCGACGATGATCCCGTCGGAGGCGAACGGCTGGTCGGGCCAGAACTACACCGGTTTCCGCAACGCCACGGTCGACGAGGCGATCGACCGGGTCGAGGTCGAGTGCGACGACGCCAGCCAGGCACGCCACTGGACGACGATCCAGCAGACCTACGCCGACCAGCTGCCCGCCCTGCCGCTGTATTTCCGGGCCAACGCCTTCGTCATGCCCAAATGGCTGAAGGGCGTGACCCCGACCGGCCACCAGTACCCCAGCACCCTGTGGGTCGAGAACTGGACCGCCGAGTGACCGGGGAGTGAGTGCGGAGTGACGGGGCACGACCGCGCGCCAAGCGCTAGGATGGCGGCATGCTCGCCTTCCTGACCCGCCGGATCCTGGGGATCGCCGTGGTGCTCGCGGCGATGTCGGTCGTGGTCTACATGCTGATCGGGCTGATGCCGGGCGACCCTATCGACATCATGATCGCATCCAACCCGGAGCTCACCCCGGCCGACGGCGCGCGTCTGAAGCGGCTGTACGGCCTCGATTTGCCCCTGTGGGAGCGCTACGGGAACTGGCTCGGCGCGGCGCTGTCGGGCGATCTCGGCTTCTCGCGCACCTACAACCGGCCGGTGCTGGAGATCCTGCTGCCACGGCTCGGCAACACCATCGTGCTACTCGGCCTGTCCTCGCTGGCGGCCATCGCCATCGCCATCCCGCTGGGCGTGATTGCCGCGACGCGGCCCGGCTCGGCGCGCGACGGCGCGATCAACCTGTTCTGCTTCGCCGGCATCTCGGTGCCGCCCTTCTGGCTGGCGCTGGTGTTCATCATGATCTTCGCCGTCGCCCTGGGCTGGCTACCCGCGGGCGGCATGGGCCCGCCCGACGCGGGCGCGTTCGCGCGGCTGGAGTTCCTCGTCCTGCCGGTCGCGACCCTGACCGTCGCCAGCCTGGCGGGCTACATACGGTTCGCGCGCGCGGCGATGATCGAGGTGCTGCGCCAGGATTATATCCGCACCGCCCGCGCCAAGGGGCTGGGGCCGGGGCGCACCGTCTTCGGCCACGGGCTGCGCAACGCCATGCTGCCGCTGACGACGATCATCGCGCTCGATTTCGGCGCGCTGTTCTCGGGCGCGCTGATCACCGAGACCATGTTCGGCTATCTCGGCATGGGCAAGCTGATCTACGACGCGATCCTCGGCAACG
>JAYOFO010000117.1:0-5870 GCA_038117265.1 Rhodospirillaceae bacterium | reverse complement strand
GCGCCGTCATACATGGACGCGTTCGCCACATCCATGCCGGTGAGCAGCGCCACCATGGTCTGGAATTCGAACAGGGCCTGCAGCGTGCCTTGCGAGATTTCGGGCTGGTAGGGCGTGTAGGACGTCAGGAACTCGCCCCGCTGGACCAGATGGTCGACCGAGGCCGGCACGTGGTGGCGATAGACGCCCGCACCCAGGAAACTGGGCACATCGGCGCTCGAGACGTTGCGGGCCGCCAGCGCGGCGATCATGCGCTCGACCTCGTATTCGGGCTTGTGGTCGGGCAGGTCGAAGCCATTGTCGAGGCGGGCTGCCTCGGGCACGTCCACGAACAGGTCGGCGAGCGAATCGACGCCGATCGCGGCCAACATGTCGGCCCGGTCGCCATCGGTCAGGGGCAGGTAGCGCATGTCAGGCGAGACCCGCGACGAAGGTCTGGTAGGCCGCCTCGTCCATCAGCTCGTCCAGCTCGGACGGGTCGGTCAGGCGCAGCCTCATGAACCACCCATCGCCGAAGGCGTCGGTGTTGACCAGCGAGGGATCGCCGTTGAGCGCCTCGTTGATCTCGATCACCTCGCCGCCGACGGGCGCATAGACCTCGGCCGCCGCCTTCACCGATTCGACCACCGCCGCCTCGTCGCCCTTGTCGAGCATCTTGCCGGGCGCCGGCAGCTCGACGAACACCACATCGCCCAGCTGCTCCTGGGCGTACTCCGAGATGCCGATCGTGGCGGTTTCTCCCTCGATCTCGACCCACTCGTGGTCTTCCGAATATCTGCGATTCGCCATGGCCGACTTCTCCTCGCTTAACCGGCGCGCCGGTAGTTGTGGGGCACGAACGGCATCTCCGCGACCGCCGCGGGTACCGTTCGGTTTCTCAATTCGATCTCAAGCGGCGTTCCCGCCGCCGCCCGGTCGGTGGCGACGTATCCCATCGCGACCGGCCGCTCGAGGCTCGGCGAGAAGCCGCCGCTGGTGACCACGCCCACCGACGCACCGTCCACGTCACGGATCACGGCGCCCTCGCGTACGGGCGCGCGTCCCTCGGGCAGCAGGCCGACGCGCCGGCGCGGCGCGCCGCCCGACAGCAGCGAAAGAATCTTCTGCGCGCCGGGAAAGTCGGCGGCCTCGCGGCGGCGCTTGCCGATGGTCCAGGCCAGCCCCGCCTCGATCGGCGTGGTCGCCTCGTCGATGTCGTGGCCGTAGAGGCAGAGCCCGGCCTCCAGGCGCAGCGAATCCCGCGCGCCCAGCCCGACCGGCGTCACGTCCGGGAGGTCGAGCAGGCGGCGTGCCAATCCTTCGGCGGCGTCGGCGGCGACGGAGATCTCGAACCCGTCCTCGCCGGTATAGCCCGAACGGGTGACGAACGCGGAAACGCCACCGGCGTCGATCTCGGCACCCTGCATGAAGACGAGATCGCGGCAGGCCGGCGCAAGCGTCGCCAGCGCCGCCTCGGCACCGGGGCCCTGGAGCGCGAGCAGCGCACGGTCGGGCAGGATCTCGAGCGCAGCCTTCCCGGCGAGCGCATCGGCGATGTGGGCGAAGTCGGCATCCTTGCAGGCCGCATTGACCACGAGGAACAGCGCGGGCGTGCCATCCTCGGCAATGCGGGTCGCCATCAGATCGTCGCGGATGCCCCCGGCCTCGTTGAGCAGCAACGTGTAGCGCATGCGCCCCTCGCCGAGCCCCGCGATGTCGCCGGGCACCAGGGACTCGAATGCCGCGGCCGGGTCGTCGCCGCGCAGGATCGCCTGGCCCATGTGCGAGACGTCGAACAGGCCCGCGGCCGTGCGGGTGCGGGTGTGCTCGGCGATGATGCCTTCGGGGTACTGGACGGGCATGTCATAGCCGGCGAACGGCACCATGCGCGCGCCAAGCGCCACATGCAGGCCGTGGAGCGGGGTCTGTTTAAGTCCTGCGTCTGGCGCACTCGCCATGGGGCCTCCCGGTCGAAACCGTTCCCGGCGGCGCATGCCGCCTGCCCCACCCTGTCCGAGAACCTGAGAGATTCACCCGATGTGCCGCCGCGAACGGCGCGGGCTTACTCCTTCGGTGAGGACCGGCGGCTGCGAGCCGTCAATCCTGCTTTCCAGAGTGCCATCCCCCTTGCGGTCCTTTTGCCTGAGAGTTTCCGGGGCGGTTGCTCCTTCGGCGCTGGCCTCGGGGGCCGGTCTCTCCCGCTGGGGTCTCCTGACATTGTTACATTCGTTGCGCGGCGCGCGACTCGAAGCGTCCCCGCCCTTCGACCCTATCCGGCATGCGGCGGGAGTCAACCGCGGCGCCTGTGGATTAGCGGCCGCGCTTATCGAGATTGTATTGTAGCGCCTCGTCGGAGAGCTGGAAACCGACATAGACACGGTAGGCATCGCCCAGTTCGCCGGCCTTGAGAGGAATCTTCTGGGTCAATTCCTCGAGATAGGCGACACGGTTGCGGTTGCCCTCGAACGCGATGTCCGAATCGAACTCGGCGCGCGCAAGGATCGCATCGTTGCGGTCGGAGATGGCGATGAAGTAGCGCAGGCTCGCCTCGCGCGAGGTGCTCGCCGGGCCGCGCGTCGCGCGGAACAGCACCTGCAGGTCGACCGTGACCTCTCCGGTGTTCGTGTCCTCGTCGATGTCGGTTTCGCAAAATCCGCCGAACCGGACGATCTGCGCCTCGAGGACCACATCGGTCAGGTCGCGCCCCGGGCCGTCCTTGAACAGGGTGATGTCGGCCGCATCCTTGACGACGACGATGTCGGGACAGGGCGGCGGCGGACGCTCAATGCCCTGGGAACAGGCCGCCAGCACGAACACCATGAGCGCCGCCAGTCCGACAGTGCGCCCGCCGCGGGAAAACCGTGTCATCGTCGCGCAATCGTTTCGGTCAGAGGGTGTTGTGGGTGCCGTCGCAGAAGGGCTTGTCGCCCGACTGCTTGCAGCAGCAGAACCAGATGGTCTGCGCCTCGTTGGTCTCGAACATGATCGGCGAGAAATCCGTCCCCTTGTGGGCGCTGTCGCAGAAGGGCTGCTTCTTGCTGCGTCCGCACACGCACCACCAGTATTTCCGACCGGGGATCACGTCGACGGCGATCGGTTCCTTCTGAGCAATCTCGGGCTTTGCCATCACGCTCCTCCGCTGTCTTGCACCACGCCGGGGCACTGGGATATTACCGGTTCGTGCGGCGTCGTGCCGCGCTCGAACTTACGAGAGCGGCGGGCCGAGAACAAGGCCGGCCGCCCCGAACGACCCGAGGCCCGGACCGGCGCCATGGCCAAATCCCCATTGACGATCCTGCTGGCGGAACCGCGCGGATTCTGTGCCGGCGTGGACCGCGCGATCCAGATCGTCGAGCAGGCGCTCGAGCGCTACGGACGGCCGATCTACGTACGTCACGAAATCGTGCACAACCGGTTCGTGGTCGAGAATCTCGAGGCCAAGGGCGCGATCTTCGTCGACGAACTGTCCGAGGTGCCCGACGACGCGAAGGTCATCCTCTCGGCCCACGGCGTGCCCAAGTCGGTGCCGGCGGAGGCCGAACGTCGCGACCTGTTCTATCTCGATGCCACCTGCCCGCTGGTCAGCAAGGTCCACAACCAGGCCCAGCACCAGGCGCACGCCGGCCGCCAAATCCTGCTGATCGGCCATGCCGGCCACCCCGAGGTGATCGGCACGATGGGCCAGCTGCCCGAAGGCGCGATCACACTGGTCGAGACGGTCGAAGACGTGGCCACCCTCGACGTCCCGATCGAGGCGCCGCTGGCCTATGTCACCCAGACGACCCTGTCGGTTGACGACACCGCTGCGATCGTCGAGGCGCTGCGCGCGCGCTTTCCCGACATCGCCGAGCCCGGCTCGGAAGACATTTGCTACGCGACGACCAACCGCCAGGAGGCGATCAAGGCGATCGCCGCGCGGTGCGACGCCATGATCGTGATCGGCGCGCCGAACTCGTCGAACTCGAACCGCCTGGTCGAGGTGGCCCTGCGCGCGGGCTGCCGCGACGCCGCGCTGGTCGAGCGGGCCAGCGCCATGGATTGGGTACGCTTCGCGGACTGTCGCACCCTGGGGCTGTCGGCGGGCGCTTCGGCGCCGGAAATTCTGGTCGAGGAGTTCGTCACGGCATGCCGCGCGCGCTACGACGTCACCGTCGAGCGGGTCACGGTGCGCGCCGAGAATGTGCACTTCAACCTGCCGCGTGCGCTGACGGTCTAGCGCAATGGCCGTCTACACCGATGTCTCGGACGACGAGTTGATCGCCTTCCTCGCACAATACGAGATCGGCGACGTGATCTCGTTCAAGGGCATCGCCGAGGGCGTGGAGAACTCGAACTACCTCCTGCAAACCGCGACCGAAGACGACCCCAGCCCGCACAACTACATCCTGACCCTTTACGAGAAGCGGGTCCGGCCCGAGGAGTTGCCCTACTTCCTCGACCTGATGGACCACCTCGCCGGCAAGGGTTTCTCCTGCCCGACGCCCGTGCACGGGCGCGACGGGGCCGCGCTGCGCGAACTCGCGGGCCGGCCGGCGGCGATCGTTTCGTTCCTGTCGGGCATGTGGCCCAAGAAATCGGGGTCCCGCCACTGCGCCGAGGTCGGCGCGGCGCTCGCCTGCATGCACGCCGCGCTGGCCGATTTCGAGGGCCATCGCGCGAACGACCTCTCGGTCGCAGGGTGGAAAACGCTGGTCGATGCGACGCGGAATGGCGCCGGTGCGGTCTCGGCCGGCCTGGCCGACCTCGTCGACGAGGAATATGACGCGCTGTCCGAGCGCTGGCCGCACGACCTGCCCGAGGGCGTGATCCATGCGGACCTGTTTCCCGACAACGTCTTCTTCCTCGGCGAGCGCCTGTCGGGCTTCATCGATTTCTACTTCGCCTGCAACGACGCGCTGGCCTACGACCTGGCGGTCTGTATCAACGCCTGGTGCTTCGAGGCCGATGCCAGCCTGAACGTCACCAAGGCCCGCGCGCTGCTGCGCGGCTACGCCGCGGTTCGCCCGCTGTCGCGCGCGGAATACGACGCGCTGCCCGTCCTGGCGCGGGGCAGCGCGCTGCGCTTCCTGCTGACGCGGCTGTACGACTGGATCAATCACGACCCGACGGCCCTGGTGCGCCCCAAGGATCCGATGCAGTTCGTCGCGCGCCTGCGGTTCCACCGCCAGGCCGACGGGCCCGGCGCCTATGGCGTCGACTTCTCGGATGTCGGCTCGTGAGCGCCATGCCGCATGTCGAGATCTTCACCGACGGCGCGTGTTCCGGGAATCCGGGGCCGGGCGGCTGGGGCGCGATCCTGCGCGCGGGGGACCGCGAAAAGGAACTATCGGGCGGCGAGGCCCAGACCACGAACAATCGCATGGAGATGATGGCCGCGATCGCCGCGCTGGAGGCGCTCAAGCGCCCCACCCGGGTCGACCTGCACACGGATTCGACCTACCTGCGCGACGGCATCACCAGCTGGATTCGCAACTGGGAACGCAACGGCTGGAAGACCGCCGCCAAGAAGCCGGTCAAGAATGTCGATCTGTGGAAACGGCTGCAGGCCGCACTCGCGCCCCACGACATCGCCTGGCACTGGGTGAAGGGCCACGCCGGCCATCCCGAGAACGAACGCGCCGACGAACTCGCCCGGCTGGCGATCGAGACGGTGCGCTAGCCGTTCGCCGGGCAAACGAAAACGGGGGCCGCATGGCCCCCGTTGCCGTTGGAAATACCGCCGGTCCTAGAGATGCTCGAGGACGTTCTCGGCCGAGCTCGCCTCGAAGGCGCCGGCCTCGTCCAGGAACACGTCGGTCACGGTGCCGTTGTCGACGATCATCGCGAAGCGCTGGCTGCGCACGCCCAGCCCGCGATCCACCAGATCGAGCTCCATGCCGAGCTGCGAGGTG
>JAYOFO010000116.1:0-5901 GCA_038117265.1 Rhodospirillaceae bacterium | reverse complement strand
ACGATCAGATAGACCTCGGGGTGGTTCGCCATGATCGCCTTGGCGACGTTCTGCATCATCACCGTCTTGCCGGTGCGCGGCGGGGCGACGAGCAGCGCGCGCTGGCCCTTGCCGAGCGGCGCGACCATATCGATGACCCGCAGGGTCGGATCCTTGAAGGTCGGATCGTTGATCTCGAGCGTGATCTTCTCTTCGGGATAGAGCGGGGTCAGATTGTCGAAGTTGATGCGGTGGCGGGTCTGGTCGACATCGTCGAAATTGACCTTCTCGACCTTGAGCAGGGCGAAGTAGCGCTCGCCGTCCTTCGGCGCGCGGATCTCGCCCTCGACCGTGTCGCCGGTGCGCAGCGCGAAGCGGCGGACCTGGCTCGGCGAGACATAGATGTCGTCGGGGCCGGGCAGGTAGTTGGATTCCGGCGAGCGCAGGAAGCCGAACCCGTCCTGCAGCACCTCAAGCACGCCGGCGCCCGAGATCGGCACATCGTCCTCGGCCAGCGCCTTGAGGATGGCGAACATCATGTCCTGGGTGCGCAGGTTCGACGCGCCCTCGATCTCGAGCTCCTCGGCGAAGGCGAGCAGCTCGGCCGGAGTCTTCTGCTTCAGTTCCTGGAGGTTCATGGCTTGTATCGGATGGACCGGTTCTGTTTCGGGAACGGCGGACCCGGACGGGTCCGGAACGTTGCTGTCTTGGCGGCGCAGACGTTCGAGGGGATGTTCGCTTTCGCCGACGTGAAGGGGTCGGAAGGAACGCTCTCGGGAGAACGGTGTCTGCGGAAGGTGAGATCAGGCGCGCAAATGATCGCGCGCCGTTATTACGCGCTTAGTAAACACGGAACGTCAAGTCAATCCTCGCGACGCAAATGCTTCAAACGAAAACCGGAATCGGGCCCCGGCGCGGCAATCGAGGCGCCGGTCAGAACGGCCGCGCGATGATCATGATGACGATGATCACCATCAGCAGGGCCGGCACCTCGTTGACGATCCGGTAGGTCTTGGCCGGCCGGGTGTTGACGTCGGCCGCGAAATCCTTGCGCCAGCGCGCATAGGCATGGTGGGCGACGGTCATCGCCGCCACGGCCGCCAGCTTGACCCAGATCCACCACGCGCCCCAGTCGATGATGCCGGGCGTGGCCAGCAGCAGGCCGCCGAAGACGTAGGCCGAGACCATCGCCGGGTTCATGATCGCGCGCAGCAGCTTGCGCTCCATCACCTTGAAGGTCTCGGACGCCTCCGAGCCCGGCGTGACGCCGGCGTGATAGACGAACAGCCGCGGCAGGTAGAGCAGCCCGGCCATCCACGCGATCACCGAGATGACGTGCAGCGACTTGATCCACGGATAGGCGCCGATCAGGAAATCATCCATGGCCGTTCCCTCCCGCCGCGCCCGGCGAAACCGGGACCGGACACTTCGCCCATTCGCCGCCGCACAGACGCCCGCCAGCCGCGCCCGGATCGCCGGTGCAGATGTCGCACGGCCGCGCCACACGGTCGCGCACCAGCCGCGCCAGCCCGTCGATGAAGGCCGGCATGGTGCTCACCGTCGGCGTGCGCACGAAGGCCGGCACGCCGCAGCGCCCAGCGATGTGGCGGTACTCGATGTCGAGCTCGACCAGGGTCTCGGAATGCTCCGACACGAAGGCGATGGGAACGATGACCAGCGCGACCTTGTCGGCGCCCGCGCGCTCGATCTCCTCGTCGGTCGAGGGCCGGATCCATTCCAGCGGCCCGACCCGGCTCTGGTAGCTGCACAGCCAGTCGGGCACTTGCGTGCCGTCGCGCGCCAGCCGCGCGATCACCGCCCGCGCCGTCTGCTCGACCTGCCACTGGTAGGGATCGCCGCCCTCGACCACCTGCTTAGGCAGCCCGTGGGCCGAGAACAGCACGCGCGCCGGAACGCCGTCGGGCACCTTCGCCAGCGCCTCGACCAGGGTCTCGGCGACGGCGTCGACGAAGCCCGGTTCGGTGGGATAGCAGCACAGCGCGGTCACCGGGATCGACAGGCCGCGCTTCTCCGCCGCCTGGTTCCACACCCGCATCATCGAGCCCACGGTGGTGGTCGAGAATTGCGGATAGAGCGGCAGCAGGACGATCCGCTCGGGCGCCTGCGCGATCACCGCGTCCATCGTCTCGTGCCAGAACGGGTGCCAGTAGCGCATGGCGACGTGGCAGCGGAACGGGCCCGGCGCATCGGCCCCATGCGGTTCGGAATTGAGCACCACCTCCAGCGCCTCGGCCTGGGCCCGGGTATTGGCCAGCAGCGGCGAGCCGCCGCCGATGTTGGCATAGATGGCGCGCGCGATCGGCGCGCGGCGGCGCGAGATCATCTGCGCTAGGGTCCAGCGGATCGGCGCCGGCGCACCGATGATCATCGGGTCGTTGAACAGGTTGAACAGGAACTTGCGCACATCGGCGGGCTTGTCGGGCCCGCCCAGATTGTAGAGCACGACCGCCGTGGTCATCGGCTTGGGCCCCAGTTCCGGATCAGCTCGGCCAGCGCCTCGACATGTTCGGGCAGCGTGTCCTTGTGAATGCCGTGGGCAAGGTTGAACACGAACGGCCCACCGCCCAGCCCGTCGAGGACGTCGCGCGCGGCCCGCTCCATCTCCGCGCCGCCGACCAGCAGATAGGACGGGTCGAGGTTGCCCTGCACCGGGCACCGCCGCTGGATCGTCGCCGCCGCCACGGCGGGCGCGATGGAGGAATCAAGGCCGACCGCATCGATCCACGTTCCCGCCACATAGGCCTCGAGCCGCGGGCCGATGCCGCGCGCGAAGCCGATCACCGGGACCTGCGGTGCGTGCGCCTTTACCGCCGCGACGATGCGCGCGGTGGGATCGGTCACCCAGCGGTCGAACTCCGCCTCGGGCACCGCGCCGGCCCAGGTGTCGAACAGCTGCAGCGCCTGGGCGCCGGCATCGACCTGGGCGCAGAGATAGGCCGAGGTCGCGGCGACCAGCTTGTCGAGCAGCGTGGCGAACCCCGCTCGGTCGGCGATCGCCCGGCTCTTCACCAGGTTGAAGTCGCGGCTGGTGCCGCCCTCGATCATGTAGGTCGCGACGGTCCACGGCGCGCCCGCGAAGCCGATCAGGGCGACATCGTCAGGCAGTTCGGCACGGACCAGGCGCACCGTCTCGAACACCGAGGCGAGCGCCTCGACGGTGCGCGACGGATCCAGCCGCTCCAGGTCGGCCGCGCTGGCGACCGGCTCGAGCACCGGCCCGCGCCCCTCGACGAAGCCGACGGTTTGGCCCATGGCGTCGGGCACCACCAGGATGTCGGAGAACAGGATCGCGGCGTCGGGGCGGAACCGCTCGATCGGCTGCAGGGTGACCCGCGCGGCGCGTTCGGGCGTGTAGCACAGGTCGAGGAACCCGTCGGCCCGGGCCCGGACCTCCCGGTACTCGGGCAGATAGCGGCCGGCCTGGCGCATGAACCAGAAGGGCGGCCGGGACTGGGCCTGGCCGGCGAGGGCGTCGAGGAAGGGAAGGCTCACGGGTGTGCGGTTTCCGGACCGGTCGGGGTCATGGCTGACGGGCGCCGAATATGGCGAAGCGGTTGTCCTTGCGCACCCTAAAAAATAGTTATTTGAACGAAGTGAAAAGAGAAATGACGTTATAGATGTCCGGTGAATCCGTGGGATTGTTTGCTGGGTGCGATCTTCCGCACAGCGGGGATGCGATGTGGGTGTCCGTGCACCGGGTATCGTGGATGTGTCGCGCAAGGTTGCGGAATCCGGGGCCGGAGTTCGCGATCCTGTTGTGGACAGCTCGCCGTGAACATGCGGGACGGATTTCGCGGCCATCGTCTTGTCCACGGCGCGGGGAAAGTTTGTGCGCCTCGGGATGACAGGTGGATGATCCGGCGGCATAAGGGTGCAATTATTTTCGACGGTGGCCGGGAGGCATGGTTATCCCCGACCTTCGCAACTTTGATCCCAGCCCGGAAGGGTCGAAATGGCCGATGACGAAGATCATTTTCACCTGCATCTCGTGTCGGATTCCACCGGCGAGACGATCCGATCGGTCGCGCGTGCCTGCCTCGCCCAGTTCGAGGAGGCCGGCGCCGTCGAGCATTTCTGGCCGATGGCGCGCACGCCCGCGGCCATGGATCTCGTGCTCGAGGAAATCGGGGAAAATCCGGGCCCGGTGATCTTCACCCTAGTCGACGATTCGCTGTGCGAGCAGCTCCTGCGCGGCTGCCGGCTGCGCAAGGTGCCCTGCATCTCGGTGCTCGACCCGGTGATCGCCGCGGTCGGCAACTATCTCGGCCAGAAGCCGACCCACCGCATCGGCGGCCAGCACGAGCTCGATGCCGAGTATTTCGAGCGGATCGAGGCGATGGACTGGGCGCTGTCCCATGACGACGGGCAGCGTGACGACGAGCTCGACGGCTCCGACGTGGTGCTGGTGGGCGTGTCGCGCACGTCGAAGACACCCACCTGCCTCTATCTGGCGAACCGCGGGCTCAAGGCGGCCAATGTGCCGTGGGTGCCCGGCGTGCCGCTGCCCGACAGCCTGGCCCGGCTGACCAAGCCGCTGGTGGTGGGGCTCACCAACAATCCCGACCGGCTGGTCGAGCTGCGCCGCGCGCGCCTGTCCTCGCTGCACCAGACCGAGGAGACCCCCTATGTCGATCCCGAGCGGGTGCGCGAGGAGATCACGGAGGCGCGGCGCTACTTCGCGCGCAGCCGTTGGCCGGTGATCGACGTGACGCGGCGCTCGATCGAGGAGACGGCGACGGCGATCGTCACCCTCTACAACCGGCGGCTCGAGGCCGAGGCGGAATCCGATGCCGATGGCTGACTCCCCGCCGCCGGTGATCCTCGCATCGGGCAGCGCGGTGCGCGCGCGCCTGCTCGCCGCCGCCGGGGTTCCCCATACGATCGAGCCGGCCCATGTCGACGAGGCCAGCGTGCGCGACAGCCTGCTGGCCGAGGGCGCGCCGCACTTCGCCGTAGCCGAGACCCTGGCCGAGCTGAAGGCCCAGCAGGTCGCCCAACGCCACGCGGAGGCGATCGTCATCGGCGCCGATCAGGTCCTGTCGTGCAACGGCCGGCTGTTCGAGAAGCCGGTCGGGACCGAGGGTGTACGCGCACACATGATGGCGCTCTCGGGGAGGCCGCATACCCTGCACACGGGCGTCTGTGCCTTGCGGGACGGCGCTGTCCTGTGGTACCATAATGCCACCGCTGTGCTGCGTATGCGTACACTTTCTGACAGGTTCATCGAGGAATATGTCGCGGCCGTGGGCGACGCGGCGTGCGAATCCGTCGGCGGCTATCAGATCGAGGGCATGGGCATCCAGCTGTTCTCCCGGATCGAGGGCGACTTCTTCGACATCCTCGGCCTGTCGATGCTGCCGCTGCTCGATTTCCTGCGCGCCAACAAGGTGGTCGCGGCATGAGCGCGACCCTTAAGGCCGGGGTGATGGGCTGGCCGGTGTCCCATTCGCTGTCGCCGCGCCTGCACGGGCAGTGGCTGCGCCGCTACGGCATCGACGGCACCTACGAGGCGCTGCCGGTGGAACCGGACGGCCTGCCGACCGCGCTCGCGGATTTGCGCCGCAACGGCTTTCGTGGCGTTAACCTGACGGTGCCCCACAAGGAAGCGGCGATGGCGCTGGTGGACGAGGTCGATGCGACCGGCCGGCGGATCGGCGCGGTCAACACCATCGTCGTGGGAGAGGGCGGCCGCCTGGCGGCGACCAACACCGACGCCTACGGGCTGATCGAGAACATCCGCGCCGCCGCGCCCGCCGCGCTGGAGGCTCGATTCGGCGGCCGGGCGGCGGTGATCCTGGGGGCCGGCGGGGCGGCGTGCGCCGCGGTGGTGGCGCTGGCCGATGCCGGGGTCGCCGAGATCCGGATCGTCAACCGCACCGTTGCCCGCGCCGAGACCCTGGC
>JAYOFO010000115.1:0-5941 GCA_038117265.1 Rhodospirillaceae bacterium | reverse complement strand
TGGCCGCGAAGGAAGAGGTCCAGAGCCTGGGCGCCGCCTTCGTGATGGTCGAGCCCGAGGAGGGCGACACCGGCCAGACCGCCGGCGGCTATGCCAAGGAAATGTCGGACGACTACAAGCGCCGGCAGGCCGAGCTGGTGGCCTCGCACATCAAGGAACAGGACATCGTCATCACCACCGCGCTGATCCCGGGCCGTCCCGCCCCGACCCTGGTGACCGACGAGATGGTCGCCTCGATGAACTCGGGCTCGGTGATCGTCGACCTGGCGGCCGAACAGGGCGGCAACGTCACCGCCTCGGTGCCCGGCGAGATCACGACGACCGCCAACGGCGTCCACGTCATGGCCGAGTACAACCTGCCCTCGCGGCTGGCGACCGACGCCTCGGCACTGTATGCGCGCAACCTGATGAACTTCGTCGAGCTCATGGTCGACAAGGACGAGAAGAAGCTGGCCATCGACTGGGACGACGACATCATCGCCGGGACGTGCCTGACGCGCGACGGCAGGATCGTCCACCCGGCGCTGTTGCCCGCGGACGCGAAACCCGCCGAACCCGCCGCGGATTCGGACGCGGGCGCGGACGCGCAATCCGACGAAACCCCATCCGAGCAGGGAGCCTGATCCATGGATCCGTCGACTCTTGCCGACAACGCCGCACGCCTGGCGACCGAGGCCCAGGGGCTTGCCGAGGGCGCGGCCGCGCTGGCCCAGGACGCGACCCAACTCGCGCTGGCCCAGACCGCGGGCGCCGGCGACCCGTTCGTGTTCCTGTTCACCGTCTTCGTGCTGGCCGTGTTCGTCGGCTACTACGTGGTCTGGAGCGTCACGCCGGCGCTGCACTCGCCGCTGATGGCGGTGACCAACGCGATCTCGTCGGTGATCATCGTCGGCGCGCTGATCGCGGCCGGCCCGGACGAGTGGCACATTTCCAAGGTCTTCGGCTTCATCGCCGTGGTGCTCGCTTCGGTGAACATCTTCGGTGGGTTCATCGTGACGCAGCGGATGCTCGCGATGTTCAAGGCGAAGAAGTAGCGGGGCGCATGACATGTCCGCATCCCTGACCGCCTTCGCCTATCTGGTCGCCAGCGTCTGTTTCATTATGGCGCTGCGCGGCCTGTCCTCGCCCAAGACGGCGCGGATGGGCAACATCTACGGCATCGCCGGCATGGTCATCGCGATCCTGACCACGTTGAGCCTGCCCGGCGTCGTCTCCTTCTCGACGATCGTCGTCGGCGTGCTGATCGGCGGCGCGATCGGCACCGTCATCGCCATGAAGATCGCGATGACCGCGCTGCCGCAGCTGGTTGCCGCGTTCCACTCGCTGGTCGGCCTGGCCGCCGTGTTCGTGGCCGGGGCGGCGTTCTTCGCCCCCGAGGCCTATGGCATCGGCACCGCGGGCGACATCAAGATCGGCAGCCTGATCGAGATGTCGATCGGCACCGCGATCGGCGCCGTCACCTTCACCGGCTCGATCATCGCGTTCGGCAAGCTGCAGGGGATTCTCCCCGGCAAGCCGCTGGTCTTCAACGGCCAGCACCTGCTGAACCTGGCGCTGGGCATCCTGCTGATCGTCTTCGTGATCTGGCTATGCATCAGCCAGTCGGAAAGCGCGTTCTGGGCGATCGTCGTCCTGTCGCTGGTGATAGGCGTGCTGATCATCGTGCCCATCGGCGGCGCCGACATGCCGGTCGTCGTCTCGATGCTCAACTCCTACTCGGGCTGGGCGGCCGCCGGCATCGGCTTCACCCTGGGCAACCCGGCGCTGATCATCGTCGGCGCGCTGGTCGGCTCGTCGGGTGCGATCCTGTCCTACGTCATGTGCAAGGGCATGAACCGCTCGTTCTTCAACGTCATCCTCGGCGGTTTCGGCGGCGAGACCGCGGCGCCGGGCATGGAAGACCTGGGCGACCGCACGGTCCGCCAGGGCGCGGCCGAGGACGCGGCGTTCATCATGGAGCAGGCCACCTCGGTCATCATCGTGCCGGGCTACGGCATGGCCGTCGCCCAGGCCCAGCACGCGCTGGCCGAGATGGCGCAGGTGCTGGAAGAGAAGGGCATCAGCGTGCGCTACGCGATCCACCCGGTCGCGGGCCGCATGCCCGGCCACATGAACGTGCTGCTGGCCGAGGCGAGCGTGCCCTACGACGTGGTGTTCGAGCTCGACGAGATCAACTCCGACTTCTCGTCCACCGACGTCGCCTTCGTGATCGGCGCCAACGACATCACCAACCCGGCGGCCAAGACCGACAAGTCGAGCCCGATCTACGGGATGCCGGTCCTCAACGTCGAGGAATCGGGCACGGTGCTGTTCATCAAGCGCTCGCTGGCCTCGGGCTATGCCGGCATCGACAACCCGCTGTTCTACGAGAACAACACGATGATGCTCTTCGCCGACGCGAAGAAGATGTGCGAGGACATCGTCAAGGCGCTGAAGGGCAGCGGCCACTAGGACCGCCGGCCACAAGCCGGTCCGGAAACGCAAAACGCACGACCTTCGCAGGCCGTGCGTTTTCGTTTTCCCGAAAATCAGGAGGTGTTGGCGCGGGGCTAGAAGCCTTCGCGTTCCTTGCGCTTGCGCGCGAGCTTGCGTGCGCGGCGGACGGCTTCCGCCTTTTCGCGAGCGCGCTTTTCCGACGGCTTCTCGTAAGAGCGCCGGAGCTTCATCTCGCGAAACACGCCTTCGCGCTGCATCTTCTTCTTCAGCGCTTTCAGCGCCTGGTCGACATTGTTGTCGCGTACGACGACCTGGACGATGGGAATCACCCCCTTCCGCACATCTCGGCCCGGAACCTCGCGAAAATCGGGGCTTCCGGTGCCGTCCCCAACGGGGAGGCGCCTTCTAGCATGGGGTTTGCGCGGGTGCCAAGGGCGGTTTTCGCCCGCAGGCCGGGTCCGGCGCCGGTTGCGCCGCCAGAAAAACGCCCTATTTCCGCCCTAGTTAACGCCGTCCGGCGTCCCTACGTTGGTCGGGCGGACCCGTTCGCTTTACCATCGGGATAACGCCGAACCGCAGGAGTCGAAGGCGTGTCGTACCGGTTCCTATCCAGTCTGACCTGCATACTCGGCCTGTCGCTGCTGGCGGCGGGTGCCGTGCCGGCGCAGACCGTGTCGGGCCAGGACCCGGCCGCGCGCGAGGTCGTCACCGACGACTGCAAGGCGCGCGCCGTGGACTACCAGGACGAGACGGAGCTGACCCGCGAGGAACGGATCGCGCGCATGGACCGGGCGCTGTCCCGTTCGCTCGACCGGTTCGTCGAGTGCCAGTCGACCCAGGCCGGCGCGGCGTCGGGCGCGGGGAACGGCGAAGGCGGAATTGCGGGCGCGGGAGAGGGCCAGGGTGGCGGACAGGGTGGCGGCCAGGGCCAGGCGCAGGGAACCGGCGAGGGGGTCGCATCGGCGGCTTCCAGCGACATGTCGGGCACCGAGGCACCGGCGGGCGCCGCCGGCGCGGCCGGCGAGTCGAGCGAATCGACCATCCGGGGTGAGGAGACGGGCGCCGGCGCCGCCGCTGCAGGCATCGCGAAGACGGCGGCCAGGACGGCCGCGCCGTCGGGCTCGTGGACCCCGGTCGACGACCCGAAGGACGGCACGTCCGAGACCACGAACGCCGAGGCGGGCGAGCGGGAGAATTCGAACGCGCCGGTGAAGGCCGCATCGCGCGATCCGTCGAATGGCAAGGTGCCCGAGGACATTCCGCCGGCCGACAATGACAGCGTGCTCGAGGCGCAGATCCGCAAGGCGGCGATGGAGGAGACCGATCCCGAGCTGCAGAAGAAGCTCTGGAACGATTACCGCCGCTACAAGGGCCTGCCGCAAAAGGAATAACGGACCCGAAGGAGGGCCGAGATGGGCGAGTTCTTCCGGAAACTGGGCGTGTGGAGCGTGATCGCGTGCTTCACGCTGACCGGCTGCGTGACCGACGGGCAGTTCGGCTCCGGCGGGGCCGGCGGTCCCACCGTCGGGCCGCAGACCTCCACGCAGGTGGCGTCGGCGGCCCGCGCGCCAGATGCCCCGGCCGTCGCCAGGCCGCGCCTCGACATCGTCGTGCCGGTCTTCGACCCCGGCCTGTCCGACGCGGCGCGCAACTACGAGGAAGAAGGGGTGTGGCCCGATCTGCGCCGGGCCGAGGCCAACCGCTTCGCCCACAAGCTCAAGCTGGCGCTGGAGGACACCGGCGCGTTCGACGCGGTGCGCGTGACCCCCGATAGCAGCGCGTCGGGCGATCTCTACGTGCTGGGCACCATCGTCGAATCCAACGGCGCGGAGGTGGAGATCGACGTCGAGGTGGTCGACATCTCGGGCCGGCGCTGGTTCGACCGGTCGTTCGAGCACGAGGTCCCCGACGGCTTCCACAAGGATGTCCGCAACGAGGGCAAGGATGCCTACGACCCCGTCTTCGAGGCCGCCGCGAAGGCCCTGGTTGAGGAGCTCGACGAGCGCGACGTGTCGCAGCTGGCGGCGCTGCCGCGCATCACCGAGCTGCGGTTCGGCGCCAGCCTGTCGGACGCGGCCTTCGAGGGCCGCCTCGACGATCGCGGCCGGACGATCGACCTGGTCAGCTTCCCGGCCGACGACGACCCCATGCTGCGGCGGGTGCGCGCGGTGCGCGTGCGCGACCAGCTGTTCGTCGACGGGCTGCAGGAGAACTACCGGGCCTTCAGCGCCAACATGCAGGACAGCTATCTGATCTGGCAGGAGCAGAGCCAGCTCGAGATGGTGGCCCACCGCGAGGCGAACGAACGCGCGACGGAGAAGGCGGTGCTCGGGGTCGCGACCATCGGCATCGCCGTCCTCGCCGCCATTCTCGGGGCAAAGTCGGATTCGACCGCCGGCCAGACCGCCGGCATCACCGCCGCCACGATCGGCGGGGTCGTGGGCGTGGGCCTGCTGCAGCAGAGCTTCCACACCAGTGAGGAGGCGAAGGTTCACCGCGAGGCGCTCGAGGAGCTCGGCCAGTCGATCGACATCGACCTGGCGCCGCGGGTGATCGCGTTCGAGAAGGAGACCGTCGAGTTGACGGGCAACGCCCGCGAGCAGTTCGCCCAGTGGCGCGCCTTCCTGCAGCGCATCTTCGAGGAAGAAAAGACCCCGGCGGTGCAGCTCTAGCACCGTCCGGCCCGGGGTTTCGCCGCGCATGCTTCTCGACAAGCTCGAACAGGAAAGCCGCAACGCTAGGCGCCGCCAGCTGCGCTTCGCCGTGGCGCTCGCTGGCGTGGCGCTGCTCGTCGCCGTCTTCGTGATCGGCGCGGTGTCGGCGAGGTTCGACCTGGCGTCGCTGTTCGCCGACCCCGCCGAGGCGGAGACGCCGGCGGCGGCCGCGCCGCCGGCATCGGTTCCCGAGCCGGCTCCGGCCGCCGCCCCGTCATCCGCCACCCTGCCACCCGTCACCCCGTCGCCCGGCGATGATCCCGACGCCGAGCAGGCCCGCGACGCGTTCAAGGCCGCGCTGGCGACGTTCGGGGACGAGGTCGCGCCGCGCGTCGCCGACCCGGCCTTTGCGGCGTGGAGCCCGGTCCACCAGCGCGACATCCTGGCGGCCAGGGACCGCGCGGTCGCCGCGTTCGGCGAGGGCGCCTATGCCGCCGCGCTGGAGACCCTGGTGCAGGCCGATGCGGCGGCGCGCCACCAGCTCGCGGCGCGCGACGCGGCCTTCGACGAGGCGATGCTGAAGGCCCGCTTCGCCTATGAGGGCGACGACCCGGACATGGCGGGCCTGCAGATCGCCGACGCGCTGCGCCTGAAGCCCGAATCGCCGGATGCGCAGGCGCTGGCGCAACGGATCGTAAGGCTGCCCGAACTGCTCGCCGCGACGCGCCAGGCGGCGGTGGCGCGGGTCGAGAACGACCTCGCGGCCGAGGCGACGCATCTCGCCGCCGCGCTCGCCATCGAGCCGGCGCGCGCCGAACTCGCCGACCGGCTGGCGACGGTGCAGGCCGCGC
>JAYOFO010000114.1:0-5977 GCA_038117265.1 Rhodospirillaceae bacterium | reverse complement strand
GTCACCGTCATTGTCGGTGTCGAGGGTTGCGGGCTGGCCCGAAATCTCACCGGTGCCGTTGCCGCGCCTCCGCCCGGGCCCTAAAGTCCGGACCGGGGAGCGACGTTCAGGCGTCATCCGAGACAAGAACAACGAAACGCACGACACCATGTACAACCTGCATCTGAGCGAGGAACAGCTCGCGATCCGCGACGCGGTCCGCGAATTCGTCGCGGGCGAGGTCACGCCCGAAGCCGTCAAGCCCGCCCGGCTCGAGCCCTTCGATCCGCCGTTGCCGCTAGACCTGATCGCGGCGGCAAGCGAACTCGGCCTGCGCACCCTGGCCCTGCCCGAGGCCGACGGCGGCGCCGGCGCCGACACGCTGACCCGCTGCCTGGTCGCCGAAGAGCTGGCCGCCGGCGACAGCGACGTGGCGACGGTTCTGATGGAGACCGCGGTGCTGGGTGCCCGGCTGTTCAACGGCCTGATGGACGACGACCAGCGCGCGCGCTTCTCCGGCGACTTTGTCTCCGACGGCGCCTTCCACCTTGCGCTCGCCGCGCAGGAACCCCACGCCGACAACGGCGTGCTCGGCGCCGCATACCACCGGCCGCGCGCGACGCCCGCCCCGTCGACGCGCGCGGTGGCGGACGGCGACGAATGGGTGATCGACGGCGCCAAGGCACGCATTTCCAACGCCCCTGTGGCGAACCTCTTCGTCGTCACGGCAGCCGGCGACGCCGGCCCCGTCGCGCTGCTGGTCCCTGCCGACACGCCCGGCCTGACAGTGGCCGAAACGCCACGCGAGCGCGGCTGGTATCACGGGGCGATGGGCGACGTGACCTTCGCGGGCTGCCGGGTGCCCGCGGCCAACCTGCTGGCCGGCGGCAATCTCGACATCGCCACGCTTTCGGGCGGCTCGGCGCTGGCCGACACGCCCGAGGGCCAGGCGATCAACCTGGGCGTGGCCCGTGCGGCCTTCGCGGCGGCGCTCGACTACGCCAAGCTGCGCACGGCCGGCGATGGCGGGCGGCCGATCATCGAGCACCAAGCGATCGGCGAGAAGCTTGCCAACGTCGCGGGCGCGCTCGAGCTGGTGCGCGGCGCGATCTGGCGGGCGGCCTGGGACGCCGACAATCCCGGCGGTCGCGCCGACGGCAGCCTGTCCGACGTGCCGCACGCCCTGATCAGCCAGGTGGCGGCCGCCGACATGCTCTATCGCGCCGCGCGCGACTCCGCCGAATGCTTCGGCGCCATGGGCGTCATGCGCGACATGCCGATGCAGAAATACATTCACGACACGCGGATGTTCCGCCATTCGGGCGCGGGCGCCGACGATGCGCGGCTGCGCCTCGCCGAGGCGCTCGCCGGCTACGAATCCGGCCGGGCATAGGCCGCGGGGACAGGGGAAACGACATGGATTTTTCGCTCAACGAGGAACAGACCGCCTGGCAGATGAAGGCGCGCAAGTTCGCCGAAGAAGAGATCCGCCCGCGCTCGCTGGCGCGCGACGCCATCGAAGAGCCGGCCGACACGATCGACTGGGAGCTCATCGAGATGGGCTCGAAGCTGGGCTTCCGCACCGCCGTGGTGCCCAGGGAATATGGCGGCCACGAGATCGACTACGTCACACAGGCGGTCGTCATGACCGAGCTGGCCAAGGCCGACAGCGCCACCTCGAAGACCTTCAGCCAGTGCTGGAAGTGGAGCCACCTGATCGCGCGGGCCTGTACCGAGGAGCAGAAGAAGCGCTTCCTCGCGCCCTTCCTGGCCGACCACCGCTTCGTGCTCGGCTTCGGCCAGACCGAAGCGAATGGCGGTTCGGACAACCGCCTGCCGCCCAAGGATGCCCCCAGCGCCGGCGTGCGCCTGCGCGCCGAGCTGGACGGCGACCACTGGGTGCTGAACGGCGAGAAGCAGTTCATCGCCCATGGCAACATCGCCAAGCTGTTCTTCCTGTACGTGCGCACCGATTTCTCGGTGCCGTTCACGGACGGCACGACGATCCTGCTGGTGCCCAACGACACGCCGGGCTTCCGGGTCGGCAAGGTCTACAACAAGAGCGGCTGGCGGTTTTACCAGAACGGCGAGATGATCTTCGAGGATGCGCGCGTGCCCGTCGCCAACCAGATCGGCGATACCAACGGCGCGCTCAAGAAGGGCGACGGCGACCGCTCGGGCGACATGTTCGGCGACCTGGAGCTGGCGGCGAACGCGCTCGGCATCTGCGATGCGGCGTGCGCGCAGGCCAAGGTGGCCGCGAAGTCGCGCAGCGTGCGCGGCGAGCCGCTCGAGAACCAGCAGCTCGTGCAGCTTAAGATCGGGCGCATGAACATGCTCACCGAGGCGCTGCGCTCCTACGTCATGCGGTCGGCCTGGGAGCACGACATGGGCACCCACTCGACCAACCCGGGCCTGGTCATGAACCTGGCGACCGACACCTCGCAGGAGGTGACCGACCTGAACATGGACATCCATGACGCGGCCGCATCGTCGATGACCCATGCGGCGGAGAAGCTGTCGCGCGACGCCTTCATCTGGAGCCACCTGGCCGGCGACACGGTGCAGCGGATGAAGGTCGCGCGACGGGTGCTGCGGGCGGCCTAGTCGGCGTTGCGGCGGCTCTGGCGGCGCAGCAGGTAGAGCCCGCTCGCGGCCAGCACCGCGCCGCCCAGGATCGTCGTCGCCTCGGGCACGTCCCCGAACACGGCAAAGCCCAGGGCCGAGGCCCAGATCAACTCGGAATAGGCAAACGGCGCGACGACCGAGGCCGGCGCGCCCTGATAGGCCTTGATCAGCAGGAAGTGCGCCGCCCCGCCCAGGCACGCCGCCGCAAGCAGCGCGGCAAGCTGGTCCGCATCGGGCATCTGCCAGAAGAAGGGCAGCGCCAGCGACGACACGGCGAGCCCAGTCAGGGTGGCCATGTAGAGCATGCGCGTCGGCTCGATCGCCCGCGCAAGCGGCCGGGTGAGGGTCTGGTAGCACGCCACGAACACGGCGCCCGCCAGGGGCACCAGCGCAGCCGGATCGAACACGCCCGCGCCGGGCCGGATGATCACCAGCATGCCGGCAAAGCCGACGAGGATGGCCATCCAGTGGGCCAGCCCCACCCGCTCTCCCAGGAAGACGACCGACAGGCCGGTGATCAGCAGCGGGGCGACGAAGGCGATGGCGATGGCATCGGCCAGCTGCATCAGCCCCACCGCGATGAACATGCTGGTGATGGCGGCCAGCAGCGCCAGCGCGCGCAGCACCTGCAGGCCGAGCATCTGGCCGGTGACCATCAGCGGCAGGCGCCGGGCGAACAGGGCCGTCAGCAGCACCGCCTGAAACGCGTATTGCGACCACAGGATGATGGCCACCGGCACTTCGCCCCGCACCGACTTGATGAAGCTGTGCATGGCGATGAAGCACAGCGACGCCAGGCACATCACGGCGATCGCCCGCAGGTTCCCGCGCGCGCCGGGCGCGCGCGACACGTCCGTCCCAGTCATGTGGTTCGTGCCGCCCTGCAGCCCCGCCCTAGCCCAGCGCGGCCACGATCGCGTCGGTCATCTCGGCGCTGGTCGCCGTCCCGCCTAAATCGCCGGTGCGCACCTTGCCGTCGGCCAGCACGGCCAGCACCGCGGCCTCGACCCGGTTGGCCCAGTCGTCCTCGCCCAGGTGGGTCAGCATCTGCACGGCCGACAGGATCGTCGCGCACGGGTTGGCGATGCCCTTGCCGGCGATGTCGGGCGCGGTGCCGTGCACCGGCTCGAAATAGGCCCAGCGGTCGCCGATGCAGGCCGAGGAGGCGAGCCCCAGGCCGCACGACAGGCCGGCACCGATGTCGGACAGGATGTCGCCGAACACGTTGGTCGCCAGGATCACGTCGAAATGGGCGGGATCGCGGATCATCTCCATGGCGCAGGCATCGATGTTCATGGTCTCGAGCTCGATGTCGGGATGCTCGGCCGCCACCGTGCGCGCGCATTCCAGGAACAGCCCGTCGGTTATCTTGAGCACGCCGATCTTGTGGACCGCCGTCACCCGCGCGGTCTTGGCCGACCCCTCTCCGGCCTCCTCGCGGGCGCGCTTGCGCGCCGCGGCCTGTGTGAAGGCCATGCAGGCGGCCTTCATCGAGGCCTTGCGGGTGATGATGCGCACCGCGCAGGCCGCATCGTCGCCGACCCAGTACTCCTCGCGCGAATACAGACCCTCGGTCACCTCGCGCACGACGAGGCAGTCGATGACGTCGGACGGCGAGTCGACGCCGGGGATGGCGCGCGAGGGACGTACGCTGGCCGAGACCTCCAGCCCGATGCGCATATCGCCCAGCGGGTCGCCGCCGCCGGGCGGGATCTGCGCCACATCCATCGCGCCCAACAGCACCGCATCGGCCGCTTTGGCGGCTGCCATGACCGAGTCCGGCATGGCGTGGCCTGCCTTCAGGAACAGGCCATGACCGGCCTCGCGCACGTCATAGGCAAAGGACGGGCCGCCCCGCCCCGCCAACGCGTCGAGCACGCGGCGCGCACAATCGGTCACCTCCTGCCCGATGCCGTCGCCCGGCAGCACGCAGATGGAATAGGTCTTGGACATAGTCGGTGTCTCCGGGGTCAGGCGGAACGGCGCAGCGCCATCGCCTCGATCTCGACCCGCGCGCCCGGCATGGCCAGGAACGTCACGCCCAGGGTGGTGCGCGCCGGGTAGGGCTCCTTCACATAGCTCGAATAGACCGCGTTCATGGCCGGCAGGTCGGCCAGGTCGGTGAGATAGATCGTCACCCGCACGATGTCGCCGAAGTCGCAGCCCTCGGCGCGCAGCAGCGCACCGATGTTCTCCATCACCGCACGGGTCTGTTCGGCCACGTCCATGCCGTCGGGAATACCGTCGACGGATGCGTCGTGGGCGAGCTGGCCGCTCAGGATCACCCAGTCGTCGGTCGCCACGCCGCCCGTCAGTGCGGCACGGTTCGGCAGGTCCACGCCCTCGGCAACGATGGTCTTGTTCATGTTCGTCCTCCCCGGCTCGCCCGGTGTGTTCGCTGTTGCAATCGCCGCACGGCCCGACGCGGCCAGCAGTGTAAGGCATTGCCCCGGTGCGCGTCTCCGCGTCCCGAAGCCTACTTCGACTTCGGCGGAATGACCGGCAGCATCAGATAGGCCGCGCGTGCCGGCCCGGTGTGCAGGGTCACGTTGTTGTCGAAGACTTTCTTCGGCCGATCGCGCGGATCGTCGTGCAGGAACGGCCCGCAGCCGGTCAGCGGCTTGGCGAAGTTGGACAGGGTGAACTGGTCGTCCTGGGTCTTCGCGCCGGGCCAGACATAGTCCTTGCCCCGCACCGTCAGCGCCAGGCGATAGCCCGCGGGCACGACGACGCCGGTCGGATGCAGGTCGATGTCGAGCTCATAGACCGCACCGGGTTTGAGCGGCTGCACCTCGTCATGGGTGTGCCACGGCCAGTAGGGCTTCGACTGTTTGCGGTCGAGCTTGCGGTGCGACGCGCGCAACCAGCCCTGGGCGATCGGCGTATGCGGATCGACCGTGCCCTTGAAGGTCACCTCCGTCAAATCCGGGGTGAACATCCGCAGCACTAGGAACATGTCGGCATCGACCGTGTCCGACGAGACGAACAGCTTGGCCGCGATCGGCCCGCACAGCTCGGTGTCGGCGTCCATCGGCGGCATCATGAACGTGACGCCGTCGCTTCCCATGCCCTTGTAGGAGATCTTCCCGTTCGTCTTCGGCTTCGCCTTGCCGAGCGTCATGCCGGCGGGATCGAGATGGAACTTCGTCCATTTCGTGCGCTTGAGCGGCCATTCGTTTTCGCCGCGCGGCGTGACGTGCTCGCCGGGCCGGCGCACGTTGAGCATCACGTTGGGCTTCCGGTCCCAGCCGTTCTTCTCGCCCTTCAGGAAGTATCCGAAGAACTGCTTCTGCAGGTCGCGGCCGTAGGGCGTGTAGAAATGGGTCCAGTGCTCGAGATTGTGACACTCGAGCCATTTCTGCTTCGAGCC
>JAYOFO010000113.1:0-6190 GCA_038117265.1 Rhodospirillaceae bacterium | reverse complement strand
GAATCGGAACGCTTTCGCCTTCGGTCGGACCGCCCGCCGAGACCTTCGCGCCGTCGATGGCGATCGTCTTGCCGCCCAGGATTCCGCCCGCGCCGCTGTTGGGCGAGGAAATCGATTCCGGTGAAAAATAGTCGGCCATGCCGTTCTCGCTCGTCGGGCGTTCGTGCCGCTAGGCGCGGACGTTTTCGGTTGCCTGTTCGAGTTCCTGGAACGTCGGGCGGACGCTGCTCATGAGCGTCTTGCGGGCGAACTCGACCGACACCGCCGGGGCGTTTCCGGCGCCATGGGCAAGGATTCCGGCCTTCAGGCACGTGAAATACTTGCTGTTGGCGTCCTGCGCGCCCTTGATCGCACTCGCCAGCGGACCGACGAAACCGTAGGCGAGCAGAATGCCCAGGAACGTTCCCACCAACGCGCCGCCGATCAGCTTGCCGAGAATCTCGGGAGGCTCGGTGATCGAGCCCATCGTCTTGATGACACCGAGCACGGCGGCGACGATGCCCAGCGCCGGAAAGCCGTCGCCCAGCGTCTGCATGGCCGAGGCGAGCTGCTCGTCTTCCATGTGGTGGACGTCGAGCTCCTCGTCCATCAGGGCCTCGAGCTCGTGCGGGTTCTCGGTGCCCAGCGTGACGAGACGCAGGTAGTCGCAGAAGAACTCCACCGCATGATGGTTGTGCTGAAAACCGGGGAAGTTCTGGAACAGCTCGCTGTCGTGCGGGTTCTCGATATGGGCTTCGAGCGCGCGGTTTCCCGTGCTCTTGGCGAGCTTGAACGTCGCGTACATCATCGACAGCAGGTCGAGATAGTCTTCTTTCGTGTTCGCCGGGTCCTTCATCGCGGTCTTGAAGGCATTGCCGATCGACTTGATCACCCATTTGGGGTTCGCGGTGATGAAAGCGCCGACGCCGGCGCCGCCGATGATGACAAGCTCGAACGGCTGGAACAGCACCATCAGCTTGCCGCACATGGCAATGTAGCCGCCAAGCACGCAGCCGAGCACGGTCACCCATCCGATAATTACAAGCATCGCTTCTCTAGCCCAATGAACGCGCGGGATTTCGCGCAGGCCAGAGTGACCGACAGTGGTTAAGAAGCCGTTTAGGCGCTGCGGTTTCGCGCAACATCCGTGAGCAGAGAGGCGGGCAGGCCGGTTTCCTCGAGCCGTGCGAGGACCTCGGCGGCGTGCGCCGCGTTGCGCGTCTCCACCACGACATCCAGGTCCGTCTGTTTCACGGGCACGTCGTAGAACATTCGCTGGTGCACGATTTCCACAATGTTCCCGCCCGCCTCGCCGATAGTCCGGCTGACCAGGGCGAGGCTGCCCGGCGCGTCGGGTATCTGGACGCGCAAGCGCACCATCTGGCCGCCGCGCACCAGGCCGCGCAGGAGCACCGAGGCGTAGAGCCGCATGTTGATGTTCCCGCCGCTCACCAGCAGGCCTATCTGCCGGCCCACAAACCGGTCCGGGTCCTGCATCACCGCGGCGAGGCCGACCGCACCGGCGCCCTCGACGACGATCCGGCCCGTGTCCGCCATCAGCTCGACCGCGCTCTCGATCGCCGCCTCGTCGACGGCGATCATGTCGTCGACGAGTTCGCGCACGATCGGGAGCGTGCGCTCTCCCGGAGTCTTGACGGCGATGCCCTCGGCCAGGGTGGCGCCTTCGGGTATCGTTCCCCCGCCGGCCAGCGCGTTCTTCATCGAGGCATAGAGGGCGGCCTCTACGCCGATGACCTCGATGGCCGGCTTGCGGGCCTTCATGGCGACCGCGCATCCCGCGATCAGGCCGCCGCCGCCGACCGGCACCAGCGCGGCGTCCAGGTCGGGCGCGTCCGCGATCATCTCCAGGCCGGCCGTGCCCTGGCCCGCGATCACCAGCTCGTTATCGTAGGGCGAGATATAGACAAGCCCCTCGGCCGACGCGAGCGACCGGCTGTGGGCCAGCGCGTCGGCGAAGGTGGCGCCTTCGAGGATGACCCGCGCGCCGCAGCGCTGGGTCTTTTCGACCTTGGCGAACGGTGTGGCACGCGGCATCACGATGGTGGCCGGAATGCCCATGCGTGCCGCGAAGTGCGCGACGGCCTGGGCGTGGTTCCCGGCCGAGCAGGCGATCACGCCACCCGTATCGGCTTCGCTCAGTGCGGCGAGCCGGTTGCACGCGCCGCGCAACTTGAACGATCCCGTGAGCTAGAGATTCTCGAGCTTGAGGTGCAGATCGCAGCCTGCCTCGCGCGACAGGCTCGGCGAATGGGTCGTGGGCGTGCGGACGATGTCGGCGGCGATCACCGCCGCGGCGGCCTCGATGTTGTCGATCGTGACGGTCATGGCACCAGCGTCGTTTCGGTGCGCCCTGCGCGAAGCAGGGTTTGCCGGTCGGTTTTTAGCACGATGTAGCGACCGTCCCGCCATGCCTGCGTCAGGTCGGCGAAGTGTCGCGCGTTGAGATGTCCCGATTGCCCCGGCGCGATGATGTAGCGGGCGGCGTCGGGATCGGCCATGTCGAAGATCGCGCGCAGCCCCGCGCCGTGGACGTGATCGAAGCGGGTGCCCGCGACGGCGCGGTAGGTGCCGCGGTTGACGGTGTGGTCGCCGCCCGGGCTTTCGATCGTCGGGGCGAGCATGTCCCCCAACACCGGGACGAAGCGGAACAGCGGGTGCCTGAAGGCGGTGCGGTGTGCCGGACCCCAGCGCCACCGGGAGGTGTCGCCCCAGCTGTCGCGAAGTACCGCTTCCGTGGCCGCGAGCGTGCGGGCCGCGACCGCCGCGCAGGTCTCGGTCCGTGCCGTGCCGGTGTCGTCGCACCAGTCCTGACGTGCGCGCAGCATGCGGGCGAGCATCCGGACGCGCACGCCGCGAATGCGGTGTGCATCCTCGCCCAACTCGTCGCCGATGACCGCGTCCTGGAGCGCCTCGGCCCATGCCGCGAAAAGCAGGGGTTCGGGCCGCGCACGTTCCATCGCGCCGTCCCAATCCGCGAGCATGCGGGCATTGGAGCCGCTCCGGGCCTCCGGCGGGAGCGCGGCCAGCATCGCGTCGCGAAGCTCGCGTGCACCGAGCGAGACGATATCGGTCTGGATCGCCGCGAAGCTGTCCGTGTCGTGGAGCAGCGCGTCGGCGAGACGGTCGAGGATGCGCCGCGCGCGGAACCCCTCGGGCCAGTCGTTGCTGATCGGGTGCGGGTAGGCGGGGCCGACCACACGGTTGTTGGCGTTGACGATTTGGCCGTTCGCTGGATTTCGGCTGCGCGGCAGGTCGTCGGACGCAACGAAGCCCTGCCAGTCATGAGCGCCGGTCCAGCCCGGCAGCGGGTGGATGCCGGGCCCGCCGGGCCGGACCGGCAGGCGCCCGGCGCTGACGAAGCCGAATTCGCCGTCGCGGTGCGCATAGATCACGTTCTGCATCGGCGCGTGGAAGTCGCGCAGCGCTTCGTGGAACCGCTCCACGGTCTGCGCCGTGTTCATCGCGTGGAAGGCGTCGCTGGTGCGATCGTCGGCCTCGAGCCCGGCAAAGGACAGGGCGATGACCGTGTCCGGTCCGGCCAGTGCGGCGGCGTCGCCGGACATGTCGGACATGACCGGGCCGTGCCGGGTCGCCCGGACCGTCAGCCGGACCGGCGCGCCACGCCAGCGGACATGGATCGTCTCCTCGCGCAGCGCGAACGGCAGGCTGCCGCCGGGAACCAGATACTGGTTCGGGTCGTCGGGATGGACCCGTTCGACATAGAGGTCCTGGGTGTCGGCATGGGTGGTCGTCAGGCCCCAGGCGATGTGGCCGTTCTGTCCGACCATGAAGAAGGGCTGGCCGGGCAGCGCGGCTCCCGACACCGTTGCCTCGGGGGAGACGATCCGCGCCAGGTGCCACATCCCCGGCGCAAGCAGGCCAAGATGGGGGTCGTTCGCCAGCAGCGGCTTGCCGGAGCGGCTGCGCGAACCCGAGACGGCCCACTCGTTCGAAGCGCTGGCGGCGGGAAACAGATCGGGGATCGCCGCCTCGATGGCGGCGAAGGCGTCCCCCAGACCGGCCAGCGCGGCCAGTGTCGTGGGGGATGCCGCGGGTTCGTCGGGCCAGAGATCCCCCAGCTGTTCCGGGGAGAGCCGCGCCGCGAGGCGCGCGCGCAGGACTTCCGTGCGCCAGTCGCCCGAGAGGAGGAGCGCCATCAGGCGGCCCCAGGCGGCGCTGTCGGCGACGGTCCACGGTTCCGGCTCGATGCCAAGGACGATCAGTTCGGCCGGGCGGGCATTGGCCGGGTTTGCGAGCCAGGCGTTCACGCCGGTGACATAGGCCTCGACGGCGGTGCGCGTGTCGGGGTGCAGGCGTCGCGCCGATTCCGCCGCCAGACGGTGGATGCCCAGCGTGCGCATGAACATGTCGCTGCGTAGGCCCGGCGGCCCGATGACCTCGGCGAGGCGTCCGGCCGCGATGCGCCGTGCGAGCTCCATCTGGAAGAAGCGGTCTTGCGCATGCGCGTAGCCGAGCGCCCGCCAGCCATCGAGACGGTTGGCGGCGAAGATGTGGGGTACCCCGTGGGTGTCGCGGATAACCGAGACCTCGGCGGACAGGCCGGGAATTTGCGCCCGGCCCGCGGTGTCGGTCTCGGCCGTGGCGAAGACCAGCGCGATCGCGCCGGCAAGGAGCACGGCGAGGCCTGTCACGACCGCAATCGCGATCGTGGGAACGCCGATCAGCCAGTGGATGGCGCGCATGCGCTCAGCCTTGCGTGTCGACCTGATAGGTCTTCCATTGTGTCGGCCGCGCGACCCGGTCGTAGAATCCCCGCCCGCGATAATTGTCCTCGGCGGTGAACCAGCGCAGCCAGGCCCAACCGCGGGCGCGCCCGATTTCCGCGACGGCCTGCACGAGGGCATCGGCGGCGCCGCTGCCACGCATCGCTTCCTTGACGAACAGGTCGTCGAGGAAGCCCGCCAGGGAGCCGGACAGCGGGCGCGGCAGGTCGCGGAAATGCGCCAGCCCGATGGGGCGGCCGTCCGGCGTGCGGGCGAGCAGGCACTCGGTCGGATGTTCCGGGTCGTGGATCCAGCCCCAGACGGTGTCGAGTACCGACGGGTCGTCGGGCATTTCGTAGAAGCGCCGGTATCCCTCGAACAGGGCGCGCCAGGCGGCGTGATCTTCTGGATTGGGCGGCGCGACGCGGATGTCAGTCATCGGTCTCTTGGCCTTGCGGGGACGGGCTTGGTGGCCGGTGTGCCGTGCGATAGGGTCCGCCACCGCGTAACTCCAGATCGGCGGGAGGCCAAATGCTATGCGGTCGCGCGCGTTCCGGGGATTGAGCCCCAAGGGTTTTCATCAGCTACATTATACCGAATGGGGCGCCCCCGACGCGCCCGTCGTGATCTGCGTCCATGGGCTGACCCAAAACGCGCGGTCCTTCGACCGGCTTGCCGAGGCGCTGGCGCACACCCACCGTGTGATCTGTCCCGACGTGGTCGGGCGCGGGCGCAGCGGCTGGCTGCCTGATGCGATCGGCTACGATTTTCCCCAGTACCTCGCCGACCTCAACGCCCTGATCGCAAGGCTCGGGGCAGAGACGGTCGGCTATGTCGGCACCTCGATGGGCGGCATCATGGGGATGCTGGCCGCGGCCCTGCCGGACACGCCGATCCGCCGGCTGGTGGTGAACGATGTGGGGCCATTCGTGCCAAAGGCCGCACTCGCGCGCATCCGCGACTATGTCGGGACCGATCCGACCTTCGACGACATGGACGGGTTCGAGGCCTATCTGCGCCAGATCTGGGCCCCGTTCGGGGTGCTCGGCGATGCCGACTGGCGCCACCTCGCCGAGACCTCCGCCCGCCGGACGGAGGATGGCGCGATCGCCCCGGCCTACGATCCCGCGATCGCGGCGCCGATGCGTGCCCGCCCGGTGGCGGACGTCGATCTCTGGACGGTGTGGGACAGGATCGCGGTGCCCACCCTGGTCCTGCGCGGCGCCCGCTCCGACCTGCTCGGTGCGGACACGGCGGCCGAGATGTCCCGCCGCGGGCCGTGCGCCGAGGTGATCGCGTTCGCCGATGTCGGGCATGCGCCGGCGCTGATGAGCCGCGACCAGATTGCACCGGTCGTCGCATTCTTCAACACATGACGGGCGCCGTCCCGGGCCTCTCGGCGTTCCGGCCGCGGTTTCCCTGGTTTGGAGGCGATCTCCAGACCCTGCGAAACACCATCGCGCGCG
>JAYOFO010000112.1:0-6291 GCA_038117265.1 Rhodospirillaceae bacterium | reverse complement strand
CTAACTCAGCAAATGGAACCGGTTAAGGGGGCAGGTCAGTGATGCGTGCGGCGGCCTTGCAACGCGGCCGGTTCGCGGTCAGGTTAGTGGGCCCGCACCGAACCGACCGCGCCCGGGCCGGGGGGCCTGGTGCTGACAGATGCTTGAACTGGTTGCGTTCTACTGGCCGTTCGCGACGACCTTGCTGGTCCTGGTCGTCTCCGTGGTGCTGGCCGCCTCGGTGATCCTCTACAAGCGCAACGAAAGCGCCGCGATCGCCTGGGTCGGGCTGATCCTGCTGTCGCCAGTGATCGGCTCGATCGCCTATCTCCTGTTCGGCATCAACCGGATCCGGCGCCGCGCCGTGCGCACCCGCGCCGGCCGCCTGGACGGCCGCGTCGGGACACATCCCGGCGGCGCACCGGCTGCCCTCGACGATCCGTTGGCGCGGCTGGTCGACGGGCTGGCAACGCAGCCCGCCGTGGCCGGGAACCATGTCGAGCCCCTGCGCAACGGCGAGGAGGCCTATCCCGCGATGATCGCGGCGATCGACGGCGCGGAGCGGTCCGTCGCGCTGTCCTCCTACATCTTCAAGAACGACGCACTGGGACGCGCATTCGTTGCGGCGCTGGAACGGGCCAGGCTGCGCGGCGTGGAGGTCCGGGTCCTCGTCGACGGCGTCGGGCAGATCTATTCCTTTCCCACCATCGTCGCCGCGCTGCGCCAGTCGGACATTCCCTTCGCGCGCTACATGCACTCGTTCTGGCCGTGGCGGATGCCCTATCTGAACCTGCGGAACCACCGGAAGGTTCTGGTGGTCGACGGCCAGACAGGCTTCACCGGCGGCATCAACATCTCGGCCAACAACCAGGTGCGGTCCGATGTCTCGCGCCCGGTTCGCGACATCCATTTCCGGATAACGGGTCCGGTCGTCGCGCAACTGATGGAAGTCTTCGCCGACGACTGGACCGTCACGACCCGCGAGGTCCTAGACGGACCGGACTGGTATCCCGAGATGATCGCGAGCGGACCGGTCGTGGCGCGCGCGATCCCCTCGGGCCCCCACGAACATATCGACCGGATGCGCTGGATCCTGCATGCGGGAATATCGGAGGCGCGCGCGCGCATCGCGATCCTCACGCCCTATTTCCTGCCCGACGAAATCCTCGTCTCGGCGCTGCGCCTGGCCGCCCGCAAGGGGGTCGCGATCGACATCCTCATTCCGGAGCGCAGCAACCTGTTCTTCGTCGACTGGGCCGTCCGGGCGCGGCTGGACGAACTTTTGATGGATGGCTGCCGCGTGTGGTTCGGTCCGGCACCGTTCAACCACGCCAAGATGATGCTGGTGGACCGCGACTGGGCGCTGGTCGGATCGTCGAACTGGGATCCGCGCAGCCTGCGTCTCAATTTCGAGCTGAACCTCGAATGTCGCGATGCCGGGCTCGTGGACAGGCTCGATGCGCTGTTCGTGCGCGAACGCGATGCGGCCCGTCCGCTGTCGCTGGAAGAGGTGCGGCAGCGCCCGCTCGTTATTCGGTTGCGCGACGGGGTCGCCAGGTTGTTTTCTCCCTATCTCTAGAAGCGGGGGAGCGGACATGGCCGACGCGGCGATCACGGGCGAGGAATTCTGGGCGAAGAAGGGCGACGTCGACCTCTACGTCTTCCGCAAGCGGGCGCAGGCGTTCGACGGCCGGCAATTGCCCGTCCTGTTCCTCGTCCATGGCTCGTCGCTGTGCGCGCGCACGGGGTTCGATCTCGAGGTGCCCGGCAAGCCGGGCTACTCGGTGATGGAGTGGTTCGCCGAACGCGGCTTCGACGTGTGGACCATGGACCACGAGAATTATGGCCGCTCGTCGCGCACCGACACCAACTCCGACATTGCCAGCGGGGCGCGCGACCTCGAGGCGGCCCTGCCGATCGTGATGCGCGAGACAGGCGCCGACGGCTTCCACGTCTTCGGCAGCTCATCGGGCGCGCTGCGGGCGGGGATGTTCGCGATGGACAATCCCGCGCGGGTGCGCTCGCTGATCCTCGATGCCTTCGTGTGGACGGGCGAGGGCTCGCCCACATTGGCGAAGCGCGCCGAGAATCTGGACTATTTCCGGGCCAACCCGAAGCGGCCCGTCGACCGCGCCTTCTTCCACTCGATCTTCAACCGCGACAAGCCGGGGCTGGTCGAGGACGGGGTGGCCGAGGCGTTCGCCGACGCCGAGATGCAGTACGGCGACACGATGCCGACGGGCACCTATCTCGACATGTGCGCGAACCTGCCGGTCGTCGATCCGGAGCGGATTTCATGCCCGGTGATGATCATGCGCGGCGAGCATGACGGCATCGCGACCGAGCGCGACGTGGTCGAGTTCTTCATGAAGCTGAACACCGTCGACAAGCAGCTGATCATCCTTCCGGGGCAGGCCCATGTCGGCACGCTGGGCATCAACCGGCACCAGTTCCTGCACATCCTGCACGGGTTCCTGACCCGGCCGGAACGCCAGGACGCTCAGTAGGCGCGCTCGACGCAGAAATCGACGATGTCGGCCAGCGCCTGGCGATGGGCGTTGTCGGGCAGCCCGGCCAGCGCCGCGCGGGCCGTGTCGGCATAGCCGCGCGCGCGGATCAGCGTGTCGGACAGCGCCTCGTTCGCCGTCAGCATCTCGATGGCGCGTTCGAGGTCGCCGGGCTGCTGGTCGAGCTCTTCCAGCGTGCGCCGCCAGAATGCCTGCGCGTCGGCATCGCCGCGCCGCATGGCCAGCACGATCGGCAGCGTGATCTTGCCCTCGCGGAAATCGTCGCCGACCTCCTTGCCCAGGGTCTCCGCGTTCGCCGAATAGTCGAGATAGTCGTCGACCAGCTGGAACGCGATCCCGAGATTCTCGCCATAGCGCTCGAGCGCTTCGGCGTCGGCCCGCTCGCGCGCGGCGATCAGCCCCCCCACCTTGCACGCGGCGGCGAACAGGGCCGCCGTCTTGGACCGGATGACGAAGAGGTAATCCTCTTCCGTGGTGGCCGTGTCGTTCGCGGTGGTGAGCTGGGCCACCTCGCCCTCCGCGATCACGGCGCTGGCGCTGGCGAGGATGTCGAGCACCTCGAGCGATTCGCTCTCGACCATCAGGCGGAAGGAGCGGCTGAACAGGAAGTCGCCGACCAGCACGCTGGCCTGGTTGCCCCACACGGCATTGGCCGTCTCGCGGCCGCGGCGCAGGTCGGATTCGTCGACCACGTCGTCGTGAAGCAGCGTTGCGGTGTGGATGAATTCGACGGCGGCGGCGAGCCCGATATGCTTCGCGCCGTCGTAGCCGCATAGGCGCGCGCTGGCCAGGGTGAGCAGCGGGCGGATTCGCTTGCCGCCGGCCGCGACCAGGTGCCCCGCCAGTTCCGGGATCAGCGGAACGTTCGACTGCATATGGTCGACGATGAGCTGGTTGACGCGAGAGAGATCGGCCTTGCACAACTCACGGAGTTGGTCGAGCGCATTCGCACCGGCGGCGGTGCGGCCTCCCGAAAGGCGGGCGATGACGGCCAAGGGACAACCTCCAGCGTCGGTGGATTTGCCGGGTCCGTGCGGCGTCGGGAAAATCAGCGGATATCGGACCCGCGCGAGCATATGATGTTTCGAAGGGGCGTCAAGTAACGCCCTGGAGATTCAACCGCGCGGGAGACGGCCGGGTGCGGGAGTTGCTGCGCACGAACGACCTTGTCGAACTGTCGCTGTTGCGCGCGCTGCTCAGCGGCGCGGGCATCGAGCACATGGTCCTGGACACCCACATGTCGATCCTCGAGGGCAGCGCGAACGCGATTCCGCGCCGGCTGATGGTCCTCGACGAGGATTACGATGCGGCCCGCGCGGCGCTCATCGAGGCGGAAATCCTAGATTCCGACGGCTCCGCGTGAACGGCGAGACGCGCGACACGCTGCTGGGTGGCCGCGTTCGCCTGATCCAGGCGGCAGACGGCTATCGGGTCTCGATCGACGCCGTGTTCCTGGCCGCCTCGGTGGGGCTCGACGGCCCGGCGCGCGTGCTGGACGTCGGGTGCGGCGTCGGCGGTGCGACGTTGTGCCTCGCCGCCCGCGTACCCGAAATCCGCATCGACGGCATCGATGCGGACGCCGAGGCGATCGCCCGCGCCCGCATCAATGCCGGGGAGAACGGGTGCGCCGAGCGCCTCGACCTGATGGTCGGCGATGTGGCCGACGGCGCGGCACCGGAGCTTCGCGGCGCTTACGACGTCGTCATGTCCAACCCGCCCTATCTGCCGCCCGAACGCGCCGACCGGCGCGGTTCCGACCCGGCCCGGGATCGTGCGAACGTCGAGACGGTGCCGCTCGCTGCGTGGCTGTCCTTCATGCTCGATTGCGCGCGTGCGGGCGGTCGGGTCCATCTCGTGCACCGGGCCGACCGGCTCGACGACATCCTTGCGGTGCTGGCGCCCCACGCGGGCGACATCTGCGTGTACCCGCTATGGCCGCGCACGGGCGCGGCCGCGAAGCGCGTGCTGGTGGCGGCGCACAAGGATTCCCGCGCGCCGATGCGCCTGTGCTCGGGGCTGGTCCTGCACGAGGCCGATGGGTCGTACACCGCCGCCGCGCGCGCCGTCCTCGAAGCGGGTGCACCGCTCACCCCGTGACGCCATTCGCGCCGCGGCACACGGTCGTGAGGGAAGCTGCTTTGGCGGGCACTTGATCCGGCGGGCCCGAGGGACGATGTTCGTTGCATGGGAATTCGACTGCCGTTCATCGGGCGCAAGCGCCCTGTGGTCTCCGTCCTGCGTCTCGACGGGGCGATCGGGCCGTCCGGGTCGCGGTTGCGGGGCGGCGGCCTCAGCCTGCAGAGCCAGGCCGCGCGCATCGAGCGGGCGTTCCGGCCGTCGCGCCTGAGCGCGGTCGCGCTGGTTGTGAATTCGCCCGGCGGTTCGGCGGCGCAAGCCGACCTCATCGCGAAACGCATTCGTGCCCTGGCCGAGGAGAAGGATGTCCCGGTCATCGCCTTCGCCGAGGACGTGGCCGCCTCGGGCGGCTACTGGCTCGCCTGTGCGGCCGACGAGATCTTCGTGACCGAAGCCTCGATCGTGGGCTCGATCGGCGTGATCTTCGCGGGGTTCGGGTTCCAGGACCTGATCGGACGCTACGGGGTCGAGCGCCGGGTCCACACCGCCGGCGACCATAAGGGGGCGCTGGATCCGTTCCTGCCCGAGCGCGACGACGATGTCGATCGCCTGAAGGCGGCCCAGTCGGCGATCCACGAAAGCTTCAAGACATATGTCCGGTCGCGTCGCGGCGACCGGCTCCGCGAGGAGGCGCCGGACCTGTTTTCGGGTGCGTTCTGGACGGGTGCCGAGGCCGTCGGGCTGGGCCTCGCCGACGGGATCGGCGACATGCGCGGCGTGTTGCGCGCGCGGTTCGGCGAGAAGGTCCGCATGGTGGCTGTGCCCGAACGGCGGTCGGCGCTGCGCAGCCTGTTTTCGCGGACCGATGCCGGGCCGGGGCCGGGGGCTGCGGCAGGGATCGCCGACGCCGTGATCGGCGCGGTCGAAGAGCGGCTGTTATGGTCGCGGTTCGGGCTCTGAACGGCGGGTCGCGATGTTCGGTTTTTCGATCACCAAGCTTCTCGTCCTCGTCGCGGTGGTGGCCTTCGTCGTCATCGCATTCAAGGTGGCCGGGCGCCGTGCGCAGGGCGCGCCGCGCGAACCCGACGGCCCCGAGACCTTCGATACCGAGTACGATCGCGACACGGACAGCTACGTGGTGCGTAACCGCGATCGCGACGACGGCTAGGCCACCCGCCCGACAGGGCACCGGCGTGCCTTGACCCGCCGTGACCCCGCTTCTATTTTCCCGCACGCCGACAGGCTTTGGGACATCCATCCGGACAATGACGAACACGGCTTCCGATGCGGCTCGCCCGGCGGCGGCGTCGCGCAGCTTTCAGGACCTGATACTCACGCTGCAGAGGTTCTGGGCGGAGCAGGGATGCGTCATCCTGCAGCCCTACGACATGGAGGTCGGGGCGGGCACGTTCCACCCGGCGACTACCCTGCGTGCGTTGGGGCCCGAGCCCTGGCGGGCCGCCTATGTCCAGCCTTCGCGCCGGCCGACCGACGGGCGGTATGGCGAGAACCCCAACCGGCTGCAGCACTATTACCAGTTCCAGGTGATCCTGAAGCCGTCGCCCGCCGACAGCCAGGAGCTGTACCTGGCCAGCCTGGCCGCGCTGGGCATCGATGCGCGCGCCCACGACATCCGCTTCGTCGAAGACGATTGGGAAAGCCCCACCCTGGGCGCCTGGGGCCTGGGCTGGGAGGTCTGGTGCGACGG
>JAYOFO010000111.1:0-6399 GCA_038117265.1 Rhodospirillaceae bacterium | reverse complement strand
CCTTTCGATCCCGGTGAAAGGCGGGCGGAGAGCTCCCTCGCCCGGGCCGCGCGGCGGAACCTTGCTTTTTGTGCAGCGCACAATTAGCGTCCTTGGTCGGACCGGGGCTCAAGACCCCGGCGGGGGATAAAGGCATGAGTGCACCGTCGCAGCAGCGCCGCGTCGGCGTTCCCGATATCCGCGCGCGGAAGGGCGGGACGCCGATCGTTAGCCTGACCGCCTACACCGCGCCGATGGCCCGGATGCTCGACCCCCATGTCGACTTCCTGCTGGTCGGCGATTCCCTCGGCATGGTCGTCTACGGCTTCGATTCGACCCTGCCGGTCACCCTCGACATGATGATCGCCCACGGCGCGGCGGTGGTGCGCGGCAGCGCGCGGGCCTGCATCGTCGTCGACATGCCGTTCGGCACCTAAGAGGAATCGCCCCGGGCGGCCTATCGCGCGGCCGCGCGCATCATGGCCGAGACCGGCTGCGCCGCGGTGAAGCTCGAGGGCGGCGTGGCGATGGCCGAGACGATCGCGATGCTGGTCGCGCGCGGCATCCCGGTGCTCGCCCATATCGGGCTGACGCCGCAATCGGTGAACGCCTTCGGCGGCTTCCGGGTGCAGGGGCGCGACGCCGGGCGCGCCGACCAGATTCGCGCCGATGCCGCGGCCGTCGAGGCCGCCGGCGCCTTCGGCATCATCGTCGAGGGCGTGCCCGAGCCGCTGGCGCGCGAGATCACCGAGACCGTCGCGATCCCGACCATCGGCATCGGCGGGTCGCCCGCCTGCGACGGCCAGGTCCTGGTCACCGAGGACATGGTCGGCCTGTTCGCCGCGTTCACGCCGAAATTCGTCAAGCGCTACGCCGAACTGGGTGACGCGCTGGGCAACGCCGCGGCGGCCTATGCAAGCGAGGTCCAGGCGCGCAGCTTCCCCGGCCCCGAACACTGCTTCGGCGCCGAGCAGCCCGGCCGTTCGGAAGGCTGAGGCCGGACATGTCCGACCTGCTCGTGGTGCGCACCGTTGCCGATCTGCGCGCGGCCGTCGCGCGCTGGCGGGCGACGGGCGAGCGCGTCGCGCTGGTGCCGACCATGGGCGCGCGGCACGGGTGGCGGCGACGATCTTCGTGAACCCCACCCAGTTCGGCCCGGACGAGGATTTCGGCAGCTATCCCCGCCGCGAGGCGCGCGACATCGAGACGCTGCGCGCCGGCGGCGTCGACCTGCTGTTCGCGCCCGACGTGGCGGAGATGTATCCCGACGGCTTCGCGACCCGGGTGTCGGTCGCCGGGGTCAGCGAGGGGCTGTGCGGCGACCACCGCCCCGGGCACTTCGCGGGCGTGGCGACCATTGTCACCAAGCTGCTGCTGCAGGCGCTGCCCGATGTCGGCGTGTTCGGCGAGAAGGACTACCAGCAGCTGCAGGTGATCCGCCGCCTGGCGCGCGACCTGGACATTCCCTTGGAAATCCTCGGCGTGCCGACGGTGCGCGAGGCCGACGGGCTGGCGATCTCCTCGCGCAACGCCTATCTCGCCCCCGCGCAGCGGCGCATCGCCCCCCGCCTGCACGCCGTCCTGTCGGACGTCGCGCGAAAGATCGCCGAGGGGGCCGCCCCCGCGGACGCGTGCGCGCAGGGCCGCGCGGACCTGGCCGGCGCCGGGTTCGCGCCCGTCGAGTATCTCGAGGCCCGCGATGCCCGGACCCTGCAGGCGCCGGCGGCGGCCGCACCGGCGAAGTCCCTGCGGGTGCTCGCCGCGGCGTGGCTGGGCGACACGCGGCTGATCGACAACGTTCCCGTGGCCTAGCGGGTCGCCGCCGGGCCTTGCACACCGGATTTATGCTGCAACCATGCTGCGCAGCATAAGTGCAGCATAAACGCCGCGCGGGGCCCGAAGGCCCCGCTCAATACTCCCAGAAATCCGACGCAAACAAGAATGCTGCGGCGCAGCATTACTAGGCGTGCGGCACGTCGCCCCGGATGATGATCCGATGCATCAGCCGATGCTGGGTGTAGTCGAACAGCGCGTAGTGCAGCGAGGTCCGGTTGTCCCAGATCGCCAGGTCGTTGTTGCGCCACTTGTGGCGGTACTGGAACTCCGGCGTGCGCAGATGGTCGAACAGGTAGCGCAGCAGATAGTCACTCTCGCGCCGGTCCATGTCCTTGATGAAGCTGGTCATGGACTCGTTGACGAACAGCCCCTTCCGGCCGCTGTCGGGGTGGGTGCGCACGACGGGATGCAGGGCCGGCGTGTAGGTCGCCTGCTTCTGCTTCATGTATGCGGTGCCCTTGTCGCCGTCGTACATCTCGGGCCGCACATGCGCGCCATAGGGGCGGTAGGAATCGTGGTAGGCCCACAGCCCCTCGATATGCGCCTTCATGCGGTCCGACAGCCCCTCATAGGCGGCCACGGCGTTAACCCAGATCGTGTCGCCGCCGCCGGGCGGGATGTCGCGCGCATAGAGCAGCGTGCCCCAGGTCGGCCGCTCGGTGCCGGCGAAGTCGGTGTGCCACAGGTCGCGGGTGACATGGGGCGGGTTGTCGGAATCGTATTCGAGGATGTCGATCTCGGGGAATTCGGGGTTCTTCTCGAACGCCGAGACCGCGGCGGGCTGCACCTCGCCGAACCGGCGCGACAGCGCGACATGCTGCTCGGGCGTCAGCTGCTGGTCGCGGAACACCACCACGACCCGCTCGACCACCGCATCGTAGATCTCATCGAACTGCCGGTTGGTCAGCTCCTTCGACAGGTCGATGCCGTCGATGATCGCGCCGCATGCCGGCGCCATCTCGGTGACCTGGATCGTCTCGTAGCCCATCGGAAGCCTCCTCCGTTTCCCCGACCGATCGTGGAGAACCGGGCGTCCCGGGGCAAGGCGATTCTGGACGGCCCACCGGCCCCCGACCCTACTTGTCGGCCGGCTTGATCATCCGGCCCAGATCCTTGCCGCCGAACACGTGCACGTGGAAGTGCGGCACCTCCTGGTGCGCGTCGGCGCCGTGGTTGGCGAGGATGCGGTAGCCGGGCGCGACCAAGCCGAGCTGGCGCGCCACCGCGCCCACAGCGCGCATGAAGTCCGCGATCTCGGCGTCCGAGGCGTTGGCCGAGAAATCGTCCGACGACACGTAGGGGCCCTTCGGGATCACCAGCACATGGGTCGGCGTCTGCGGGTTGATGTCGTTGAAGGCGAGCGCGTGCGCGCTCTCGTAGACCCGGTCGCACGGAATCTCACCGCGCAGGATCTTCGCGAAGATGTTCTGGTCGTCATAGGCCATCTACGTCTTCCCCCGGTTCGCCTTCTCGGTCAGCCCCGAAACGCCCTCGCGCGCCGCCAGCTCGGCCCACACGTCCGCGGGCCGCACGCCCACGGCGGCCCACAGCACGCACAAATGATAGAGCAGGTCGGCGCTCTCGGAGGCGAGCCGCTCGGGCCCCTCGCGCAGCGCCGCAATGATCGCCTCGACCGCCTCCTCGCCGACCTTGCCGGCGATCTTCTCCGCCCCGCCGGCCAGCAGCTTCGCCGTGTAGGACCCTTCCGGGTCGCCGCCGCGCCGCGACTCGATCACCGCATAGAGCGCGTCGAGGATTTCCGCCGTCGCCTTGTCGGCCATCATGCACCCCCTGCCGAAAGTTCGTCGTCGACCGGACGCACGGGCACGCCCGCCGCGGCCATGTGCGCCTTCGCCTCGCCGACCGAGTGTTCGCCGAAGTGGAAGATCGAGGCCGCCAGCACCGCCGAGGCGTGGCCGTCGCGTGCGCCCGAGACCAGGTGATCGAGGGCGCCCACCCCGCCCGAGGCGATCACCGGAATCGTCAGCGCGTCGGCGATGGCGCGGGTGAGCGCCACGTCGAAGCCCGACTTGGTGCCGTCGCGGTCCATCGAGGTCAGCAGGATCTCGCCGGCGCCTAGCGCCTCCATCCGCTTCGCCCATTCGACGGCGTCGAGGCCGGTCGAATTGCGCCCGCCATGGGTGAACACCTCCCATTTGCCCGGCGCGGTCGCCTTGGCGTCGATGGCGACGACGATGCACTGGCTGCCGAACTTCTCGGCCGCCTCGCGCACGAAGTCGGGATTGTGCACCGCCGCGGTGTTGATCGAGACCTTGTCGGCGCCCGCCAGCAGCAGCTTGCGGATGTCCTCGACGGTGCGCACCCCGCCGCCTACGGTCAGCGGCATGAAGCAGGCCTCCGCGGTGCGCGAGACCACGTCGAAGATGATGTCGCGGTCCTCGTGGCTGGCGGTGATGTCGAGGAAGCACAGCTCGTCGGCCCCGGCCCGGTCATAGACCTGGGCCTGCTCGACCGGGTCGCCCGCGTCGCGCAAATCGACGAAGTTGACCCCCTTCACCACGCGCCCGTCCTTGACGTCGAGGCAGGGGATGATCCGCACCTTGAGCATCAGCCCGTCTCCTTCAGCCGCGCCAGGGCGGCCGCCAGGTCGATGCGGCCATCATAGATCGCCCGGCCCGAGATCACACCGGCGATGCCATCGGCCGCATGGGGCAGGAACGCCTCGACATCGGCCAGCGAGGAGACGCCGCCCGAGGCGATGACCGGGATCGAGACGGCGCGCGCCAGCGCCACCGTGGCCTCGACATTGGGGCCCTGCATCGCGCCGTCGCGCTCGATGTCGGTGTAGATCAGCGCCGCCACGCCCGCATCCTCGAACCGGAGCGCCAGGTCGACCGCGGCGAGGTCGGAGGTCTCGGCCCAGCCCTCGACCGCGACCCGGCCGCCGCGCGCATCCACGCCGACGGCGATGCGCCCGGGATGGGTGCGGCAGGCCTCGATCACCAGCCCGGGGTCCTTGACCGCGGCGGTGCCCAGGATCACCCGGTCGATGCCGTCGGCGAGCCACATCGCGACCTGGTCGGCCGCGCGGATGCCGCCGCCCAGCTGGACATGCACGCCGGCGGCGCGCGTGACGTCGAGGATCCGCCGCACCGCCGCGCTGTTCACCGATTGCCCGTCGAACGCGCCGTTCAGGTCGACGATGTGCAGCCATTCGGCGCCCGCCGCGACGAAGGCGCGCGCCTGGTCAGCCGGGTCTTCGTTGAACACCGTCGCGGCGTCCATGTCGCCGCGCAACAGGCGCACGCACGCGCCGTCCTTCAGGTCGATGGCCGGAAACAGGATCATGGTCGTTCGCGCTCCGGCACCGCCTAGAGGTCCTTGGTGTAGAAATAGCCCTCGACATACTCGCCGGCCACCCGCGCGTATTTCGCGTGCACGCCCCAGCGCGTGTAGCCCGCCGCCTCGAAGATCTGGATGGCGCGTTCCTGGGTGGCCCGCACGTCGAGGTTGAGCACGGTATAGGCCTCGCGCCGGGCCAGCTCCTCGCAGGCATCGAGGATCGCCGGCGCCAGCCCGTGGCCGCGCGCCCACGGCGCCAGGAAGAAGGTCGAGACGCTGACGGCGAAGGATTGGGATTCCGCGTTCGGGCGCGGCCGGTTGAGCTGCGCGGCGCCGGCGATCACCCCGTCGAGCCGGCCGACGAAGACGGCCCGACCGGGCACCAGCAGGTTGCCGCGCCAGTACGCCTCCATGACGTCGCGGCGCGGCGGCTGCAGCCAGCCGAAGCCGCCGCCGGCAATGATCGCCGCCTCGGCGGCGTCGCACAGATCGGCGAGATCGTTGCCCCGGAACTCCGACAGGCGCTCGACGGCGGTGTCGGTCATGGCGCCCATCCCAGGAACGCGGCGATCAGGGCCAGGCCCGTGCGCTGGCTCTTCTCGGGGTGGAACTGGGTGCCGATCATGTTGTCGCGGCCCACGATCGCGGTCAGCGGCCCGCCATAGTCGGTCCGCGCCAGCACCTCGTCGGGGTTCGCCGCGGCCAGGTGATAGCTGTGCACGAAGTAGGCGTGCGGCCGCGCGCCGGCAAAGGGCGCGAGCACCGGGTGGTCGGTTGCGCGGATGTCGAGCTCGTTCCAGCCCATGTGCGGGATCTTCAGCGCCGGGTCCGCCGGCGCGATGGCGACCACGTCGCCGGCGATCCAGCCGAAGCCCGGCGTCTCGCCATGCTCGAGCCCGCGCGTCGCCATCAGCTGCATGCCGACGCAGATGCCCAGGAACGGGCGGGCGTTGGCGCTCACCGCGCTCTCCAGCGCATCCAGCATGCCGTCGCGCGCCGCGAGCCCGGCCCGGCAGTCGCCATAGGCGCCGACGCCGGGCAGCACGACTCGGTCGGCGGCGGCGACGGTGTCGGGATCGTCGGTCAGGCGGATCGCCCGGTCGAGCCCGGCTTCGCGCGCCGCCCGCTCGAACGCCTTGGCGGCGGAGTGCAGGTTGCCCGACCCGTAATCGATGATGGCGACGGCCTGCATGGCGCTCACGCCGCCCCACCGAGCGCGCCGGCTCCGCCCGCACCGGCCACATAGCGCGCCTCGGCCTCGGCCAGGCCGCGGGCGTGCAC
>JAYOFO010000110.1:0-6401 GCA_038117265.1 Rhodospirillaceae bacterium | reverse complement strand
ATCTGGGTGGTGGCGCTGCTCGCCGCGATGCTGTCGCTCGAGCGCATGTTCGCGGCCGACCACGAGGATGGCAGCCTCGACCTCTACTATCTCTCGCCCGTCTCGCTCGGCACGCTGGCGCTGGCCAAGGCACTCGCCCACTGGCTGTCGACTGGAATCCTGCTGCTGGTCGCCACCCCGGTGCTGGCGCTCCTGTACAACCTGCCGGCCGCTGCGATCGTGCCGCTCATCGCCTCGATGCTGCTCGGCACCCCGACCCTGAGCCTGATCGGCGGGATTGGTGCGGCGCTGATCCTGGGCGCTCGGCGCGGCGGGGTGCTGCTCGCGCTGCTGATCCTGCCGCTGTACATCCCGGTCCTGATCTTCGGTGCCAGCGCGGTGGAGGGTGCGGTCGTGGGCCGCGACATCGCACCCCAGCTCATGGTCCTGGGCGGCTTCCTGCTGGCCGCACTGGCGCTCGCACCCTGGGCGACGGCGGCTGCGCTGCGCCAGGCGATCGAGTAGTCTTTACCGGCAACCCGCCCCGACAGCCCACGACGGACCGACCGACCGTGTTCCACCGCTTCGCCAATCCTGCCCGGTTCTCGCGCCTCGCCGCGCGCGTCCTGCCCTGGTCGACGGCCGCCACCATACTGGTCTTTGCGGCCGGCATCTGGTTCGCGCTGTTTGCCTCGCCCGCCGACTACCAGCAGGGCGAGACCGTGCGGATCATGTACGTCCACGTGCCCTCGGCCTGGATGGCGATGGCCACCTACACCTTCATTGCCGCGATGAGCGCGGTCTCGCTGGTCTGGAAACACCCGCTCGCCGACGTCGCGGCGCGCGCGGCGGCACCCATCGGCGCGGGTTTCACGATCATCGTGCTGACCACCGGCAGCCTCTGGGGCAAGCCGACCTGGGGCACCTGGTGGGTGTGGGATGCGCGCCTGACCTCGGTGCTGGTCCTGTTCTTCCTGTATCTCGGCCACATCGCCCTGACCCACGCCTTCGACAATCCGCAGCGCGGCGCACGCGCGGCCGCCGTGCTGGCGCTCGTGGGGTTCGTGAACATCCCGGTCATCAAGTTCTCGGTCGACTGGTGGAACACGCTGCACCAGCCGGCCAGCGTGACGCGCCTCGACGCGCCGTCGATCGATCCCGCGATGCTGACGCCGCTGCTGCTCATGGCGCTGGCCTTCACGCTCTACTTCGCAACGATCCTGCTCGTGCGCATGCGCGCCGACCTGAACGCGGCCCGCGCCCGCGCCCTGCGGCTATCGGCCGCGGAATGACGCCCGGGCGCCTCCCGAACCGGTGAATGTCCGTGCGTTGCCTCCTAGCCGGTGTGTGTCCTAGAACTACCTACTCCCGTGTCCCCCGATTGCAGAGAGTCCAGACCGTGAAATCCATCTTCGTTTCTGTCGCGTTCGCGGCCGCCACCATCGTCACGCCCACCCTGGTCCTGGCACAGGATGTTGAAGCCGGCGCCAAGGTGTTCCGCCGTTGCCAGGCCTGTCACACCGTCGAAGAAGGCGGCGCCAACAAGGTCGGCCCCAATCTTTGGGGTATCTTTGGCGCCACGGCCGCCGGACGCGACAACGGGTTCAACTATTCCAAGGCCATGCGCGACTCCGGCATCGTGTGGAACGAAGAGAATCTCGAGGAGTATCTCGAGAACCCGCGCGAATCTGTGCCGAAGACGCGCATGTCGTTCCCCGGCCTGAAGAAGGACGAGGACCGCGAGAACGTCATCGCCTACCTGAAGAGCGTCACTCAATAGGCGAATGGCGACCCGCAGAGCGGCGTCCGCGTCGCCTTGCCACGCCAATGTGACCCGCCGGCTATGGGCGAGGCGGCAAAAAACCGCTAACAAGCCCCTGATTTCGTCGCGTCTTGCCGCGCGCCTGACCAAGCAGGTTCCGTGATCGTGGAAGACATCAAGGCATTTCTGGACATGGGCGGCTACGCCGCCTTCGTCTGGCCGGCGATCGCCATCGCCACCCTCGTGCTCGCCGGCATGGCGATCGCCAGCGTGCGCCGGCTGCGCGCCAGCGAGGCCGACCTGCGCGCCGCCGAGGCCGCCGCCCCCGAGCGCCGCCGCCGTCGCGGTTCGGAGGCCGACGCATGAAGCGCAAGCACCGCCGGCTGATGGTCGTCGCCGTGTCGCTGGGCCTGCTGGGCGCCGCGGCCGCGTTGGTGCTTTCCGCGGTCGAGGATTCGCTGGTCTTCTTCTTCACCCCGAGCCAGCTCGCCGAGCGTAGCGAGGTGCCCGACACGGTGTTCCGGTTGGGCGGGCTGGTCGAGGAGGGCAGCGTGCGCAGCGAGGGGGCCACCACCCATTTCCGCGTGACCGACCTGAACCGCGCCATCGCCGCCAGCTATACGGGCGTGCTGCCCGACCTGTTCCGCGAAGGGCAGGGCGTGGTCGCCGAGGGCACGCTGGGGCCCGACGGCACCTTCGTTGCGCGCGAGGTTCTGGCCAAGCACGACGAGACCTACATACCCAAGGAGGTGGCCGACGCACTGCGCGAGAGCGGCCAGTGGAAACCGGGGGGCGCGGCCGTGGGTACGACGAAGTGATCGCCGAGATCGGCCAGTTCGCCCTGATCCTCGCGCTCGTGCTCGCCGCCGTGCAGGCAACCGTGCCGCTGGTCGGCGCGGCACGCGGCGATGCCGGCCTGATGCGGCTCGCCGGACGCACGGCGATCGCACAGGCCGCAATGCTGCTGCTCGCGTTCGCGGCACTGACCCATGGCTTCGTGACGTCGGACTTCTCGCTCGCCGTCGTGTTCCAGAACAGCCATTCGCTGAAGCCGATGCTCTACAAGGTCAGCGGCGTGTGGGGGAACCACGAGGGCTCGATGCTGCTCTGGGTGCTCGTGCTGGCGCTGTTCAGCGCCGCCGTCGCGCTGTTCGGGCGGAACCTGCCGCTAAGCCTCAAGGCGCGCGTTCTGGCCGTTCAGGCGATGATCGGTGTCGCCTTCCTCGCCTTCGTCGTCTTCACCTCGAATCCCTTCGCGCGGCTGGTGCCGGCACCGGCCGACGGCAGCGGGCTGAACCCGCTGCTGCAGGACCCGGGCCTCGCCTTCCACCCGCCGCTCCTCTATCTCGGCTATGTCGGCTTCTCGATGGCCTTCTCCTTCGCCATCGCCGCGCTGATCGAGGGCCGTGTCGATGCGGCATGGGCGCGCTGGGTGCGCCCCTGGACCCTGGCCGCCTGGACCTTCCTGACCGGCGGCATCGCGCTGGGCAGCTGGTGGGCCTATTACGAGCTCGGCTGGGGCGGCTGGTGGTTCTGGGACCCGGTCGAGAATGCCAGCTTCATGCCCTGGCTGTTCGGCACCGCCCTGCTGCATTCCGCCATCGTCGTCGAGAAGCGCGACGCCCTGAAGAGCTGGACGATCCTGCTAGCGATCCTGACCTTCGCCATGAGCCTGCTCGGCACCTTCCTGGTGCGGTCCGGCGTGCTCACCTCGGTGCACGCGTTCGCGACCGACCCGGAGCGCGGCGTGTTCATCCTGGCGATCCTGGCACTCGCCATCGGCGGCGCGCTGACGCTGTTCGCCCTGCGCGCGCCGCGGATGCAGGGCGGCGGCCTGTTCGCCCCGATCAGCCGCGAGAGCGCCTTGGTCGCCAACAACATGCTGCTCACCCTGGCCGCCGCGACCGTGCTGCTGGGAACGCTCTACCCGCTGATCCTCGAGGCGCTGACGGGCGGTGCGGCGCGCGTCTCGGTCGGCCCGCCCTTCTTCAACGCCACCTTCGGCCCGATCATGGTGCCGCTGGTGTTCCTGATGGCCTTCGGCCCGCTGCTGGCCTGGAAGCGGGGCAAACTGTCCGTCGCCGCACGCAAGCTCATCCCGGCCGCAATCGCGACCCTCGCCGCCATCGCGGCAACCTTCGCCGCCGTTCCCGACGGCCCGGTCCTCGCGCCCCTAGCCATGGGACTGGCGGCCTGGCTGGCGGCCGGCACGCTCGCCGAATGGGCGGCGCGCATCCAGCTCTTCGCCATCCCCCTCGCCGACAGCCTGCGCAGGCTCTCGGGCTTGCCCCGCGCGGCGAGCGGCATGACCCTGGCCCATCTCGGCCTCGCGATAATGATCGTCGGCATCACCGGCTCCTCGGCCTGGCGCGGCGAACTGGTGACCACCCTGAAGCCCGGCGAATCCGCCGATGGCGCGGGCTACACCGTCACCCTGATGAGCGTCGGCGAGGGCCGCGGTCCGAACTACATGTTCGAGCGCGCCACCCTGGCCGTGTCCGAGGCGGGCCGGCACGTCGCGACGCTGACCGCCGAGCGCCGATTCTTCCCCGTCGCCAGCCAGACGACCACCGAGGCCGGCATCCATACCACCTTGCTCGCCGACCTCTACGGTGTGATCGGCGAGCGCGGCCGCACCCCCGAGACGGCGGATTCCTGGACCGTGCGGTTCTTCGTCAACCCGCTGGTGCCGTGGATCTGGCTCGGTGCGCTGGTGATTGTGTGCGGCGGCCTGCTGTCGCTCAGCGACCGGCGCCACCGGGTCGGCGCGCCGCGCCGCGCAACCGCACGCGCGTCCGCCCCGCCGCGGCCGGCACCCGCAGAGTAGGGCCATGCGGCGCCTTGCCGTCATCCTGCCGGTCGCCCTGTTCGTGCTGCTCGTCGGTGTGATGGCCGCGCTGCTCACCGACAGCGAACGCAACAACGACCCGTCGCGCCTGCCTTCGCCATTGGTCGGCAAGCCGGCGCCGGCGATCGACCTGCCGGCGGTCGCCGATGGCATCCCCGGCGGCTTTTCGACCGCCGATCTCCGGGGCACGGTCTCGCTGGTCAACGTGTTCGCATCCTGGTGCGTGCCGTGCCTGGCCGAACACCCGCTGATCACCCGACTCGCCGAGGACGGCTTTCCCGTCTACGGCATCAACCATCGCGACAAGCCCGCGGATGCGCAGACCTGGCTCGCGCGCCACGGCAACCCCTACAAGGCGGTCGGCCGTGATGCCGATGCGCGCGCCTCGCTGGAGTGGGGGGTGACGGGGGTCCCCGAAACCTTCATCATCGATGCATCCGGCACGATCATCTACAAGCATGCGGGTCCGATCACGGTGGACGTGCTGAACGACAAGATCCTCCCGCAGCTGCGCGAGGCCGCAGGTCGATGAAGGCACTTATCACCGCGCTGGCGATCGGCCTGCTGCTGCCCTTCGGCCCCGTCGGAGCCGTCCAGCCCGACGAGGTCCTCGCCGACCCCGCCCTCGAGGCGCGTGCGCGGGAGATCTCGGCCGAACTTCGCTGCGTGGTCTGCCAGAACCAGTCGATCGACGATTCCGACGCCGAGATCGCGCGCGATCTGCGCCTGCTGGTGCGCGAGCGGCTGGTCGCTGGCGACACCGACGATCAGGTGGTCGACTATATCGTCGCGCGATACGGCGACTTCGTCCTGCTCAAGCCGCCCTTCCAGCCGAACACCCTGGCGCTCTGGCTCGGCCCGCCCATCATGGCCGTGGTGATCGCGACCCTGGCGGTCATGTTCTTCCGCACCTACGAGCGCCGGCGCGCCGCCAACGCCGCGCTAAACCCGCTGTCGCCCGAAGACCGGGCGGAACTCGACGCGCTGTTCGAGCGAATCGCCGCCAGCCCGCCACGGCCGCCGCAACACAGCGCCTTCCGCGACGAACTGGGGACGGGATTGCGCGGCGAGGACCATCGCGACGCGCCGCCCGCGGCGGACCCGACCCATGACGATCAGGCAGGCAACACCGGCGCCGGCAGCCAGCACACATGATCTTCTGGATCATCCTGGCCGGGCTGACCGGCGCGCTGCTTGCCTGGACCGTCTGGCCCCTGCTCCGCGCCAAGCCGGATGACGCAACGCGCGCCGCCTATGACGCGGCCGTCTATTACGACCAGCTCCAGGAACTGGAACGCGACCGCACCCGCGGGCTGATCGACGACGGACAGGCCGAGGCCGCACGGATCGAGATCGAACGTCGCCTGCTCGCCGCCGGACGCGCGGCGGGGCTGACGGGCCGTGCGGGCGGGCGCCGGCACCTGGCGCTCGCGGCAGCGGTCGCGCTCGCCGTCCCGCTGGTCGCCTTGTCGCTGTATCTCGATCTCGGCTCCCCCGGCCAGCCCGGCGAACCCTTCGCGGGCCGCGACGCCGCCCCCGCCGAACCCTCGGGCCTCGTCGCCGAGGCGCGTGCGCGGCTCGACGCGGTCCGGGCACGCATAGAGGCCGACCCCCAGGACGCGCAGGCCTGGTTCGACCTGGGCCGGCTGCACCTCGTCTCCGGCGATCTTGCCGGCGCGTCCGTCGCGCTCGCCCGCGCCCGCGCGCTCGCACCCGAACGCACCGAGATCGCGTCGGCCCAGGGCGAGGCGCTGGCGCGTCTCGCCGAGGGCATGGTCACCGCCGAGGCCCGCGCGGCGTTCGCCACGGCCC
>JAYOFO010000109.1:0-6429 GCA_038117265.1 Rhodospirillaceae bacterium | reverse complement strand
TCGATCCCGACAGGGACAGCTCCCTAGTGGATTAGTAAGGTCTCCGGGACTAATGACGCCTGACGCGACACCCAGCAAACCGTCCGAGGAAGAAAGTAGGCGCGCACAGGCCGCTCCGCAACTGGTGTGCGCGGGCGCTCAGCCCGCCGCGATCAGCCCGGCCAGCTTCTCGATGCGCGCGGACAGGCCGTCGAGTTGGGCGGCATGGCGATCCTCGCTGGAATCGATGGCGCTCTGGGCCTCGCGGGCGGCCTCGTTGCGGACCGCCTCGAGTTCGTCGCGCATGTCCGACAGCTCGTCGGTGACGAGCAGCCCGGCCATCACCATCAGGCTGGTGTCGCCGATCTGGCCGACTTCCTCGACCAGCTCGCCGACCTTTCCGTCGAGATACTTCGCCAAGCTCGCGAGGTGCCCCTCCTGCCCGTCCTCGCAGGCGATCCGGTAATCGCGTCCGTTGATCTTGATCTCGACCTGCGCCACGGCGGTGCCTCGCTATTCCGCGAGTATGTTTCGCAAACGCCCGATCGCGTCGTCAAGGCGACCGGAAACGGTGCCCGACGTCTCCTTCAGGCTGGAGAAGTCGGCGCGCAGCCATTCGAGTTCGTCCTGCAGGCGCTTGTTCTCGGCATCGGTTTCCGCCGACGCCGACGCCGCGGCGCGCTTTGCGCCCACCGCATCCTCGAGTTGCGACAGCGCCGCATCGAGGCGGGCATTTGCATCGGTGAGTTTCGACATCCGGTTCGTCTCCTGCGGCGCGCATCGTAGGCGCGTGCGAGTCGGCCGGTCAACCGGACAGGGGCCACGAAGCCCCCGGTTCCCGCGGTGGATAACGCACCGAAGTAGGCGTTGACGGCCTGCGGGGGGGACGGCATGTTGCCGCCGCGTCACACACGCGGGCGCACCCACGCCGATCAACTTCCGCCGCCCCGAACGCGCACACGAGATATGACCGACGCAGCAACCCAAGCCGCCCAGAGCCGGGCCGGGTCCGAGACGCATAAGCAGATGGCGAACGCCATCCGCGCTCTGTCGATGGACGCCGTCCAGCGCGCCAATTCCGGCCACCCCGGCGCACCGATGGGCATGGCCGACATGGCGACCGTGCTGTTCGCCCGCCACCTGAAATTCGATGCCGCCGCGCCCGACTGGCCCGACCGCGACCGGTTCGTCCTGTCGAACGGCCACGCGTCGATGCTGCTCTATTCGCTGCTCTACCTGACCGGCTCGCCGGACATGACCCTGGACGAGATTCGGAACTTCCGGCAGCTCGGTAGCCGCACGCCCGGCCACCCCGAATACGGGCACGCCGCGGGGGTCGAGACGACGACCGGCCCGCTGGGCCAGGGCATCGCCAACGCGGTCGGCATGGCGCTCGCCGAGCGGATGATGAACGCCCGGTACGGCGACGCGCTGGTCGATCACCACACCTATGTCTTCGCCGGCGACGGCTGCCTGATGGAGGGCATCAGCCACGAGGCGATCTCGCTGGCCGGCCACCTGAAGCTGGGCCGGCTGATCGTGCTGTTCGACGACAACGACATCACCATCGACGGCGGCACCGAACTCAGCGTCTCCGACGACCAGCTCGCCCGCTTCGCGGCCCATGGCTGGGACGTGGCGCGCGTCGACGGCCACGATGCGGACGCGATCGACGCCGCGATCGCGGCGGCGAAGGCGAGCGACAAGCCCTCGCTGATCGCCTGCCGCACGGTCATCGGCTTCGGCGCCCCGAATAAGCAGGGCACGTCCGCCACCCATGGCGCGCCGCTCGGCGACGACGAGATCGCCGCGGCGCGCGAGACGCTCGGCTGGTCCCATCCGCCGTTCGAGGTGCCCGAGGAAACCATGGCCGCCTGGGGTGCGGCGGGCGCACGCGGCGCCGCGGAACGCCAGGCCTGGGAGGCGCGCCTCGCCGCGGCGCCGGCGGCACAGCGGACGGCATTCGCCGAGGCCGTCGCGGGCACCCTGCCCGCCGCGTTCGCCACGGCCGTCAACGACCACAAGCGCAAGCTCTCGGCCGACGCGCCCAAATGGGCGACCCGCAAGTCGAGCCAGGAGGCGCTCGAGGCGATTACCCCCGTCGTCGAGACGATGATCGGCGGCTCGGCCGACCTGACCGGCTCGAACAACACCAAGTCCGCCTGCATGGACCCGATCTCGGCCGGGAACTATGCCGGCCGCTACGTCTACTTCGGCGTGCGCGAGCACGGCATGGCCGCGGCGATGAACGGCATGGCGCTGCACGGCGGGTTCATCCCCTATTCGGGCACATTCCTCACCTTCACCGACTATTGCCGCCCGTCGATCCGGCTGTCGGCGCTGATGGGCCTGCGCGTGATCTATGTGATGACCCACGATTCGATCGGGCTGGGCGAGGACGGCCCCACCCACCAGCCGGTCGAGCATGTGGCGAGCCTGCGCACGATGCCGAACCTCAACGTGTACCGCCCCGCAGACGCGGTCGAGACGGCCGAATGCTGGGCGCTGGCGCTGACCAGCGCGAACACCCCGTCGGTCCTGGCGCTGACCCGCCAGGGCGTACCGACCGTGCGCACCGCGCACACCGACGAGAATCTCTGCGCGCGCGGCGGCTATGTGCTGGCCGAGGCGGAGGGCGAGCGCGCGGCGACGATCCTGGCCAGCGGATCGGAGGTCGAGATCGCGCTGGCCGCGCGCGATGCGCTGCAGGCCGGCGGCGTGCCGACCGCGGTCGTCTCGATGCCCTGCTGGGAGCTGTTCGATGCCCAGGACGCGGCCTACCGGGCGGCGACCCTCGGCAAGGGGGTGCGCGTGGCGGTCGAGGCGGGCGTGCCGTTCGGCTGGTCGAAATACGGGATCGAAGAGGCCAACATCGTGGGCATGAGGGGCTTCGGCGCCTCGGCGCCGGCCGAGCAACTGTACGAGCATTTCGGCATCACCGCGGATGCGGTCGCCGGGCGGGTGCGCGCCGCACTGGGCTGAGCCCCACCGGGCTGAGCCGCGCGCGGGCGCGACGAGGATCAACGAACACAGGACCGACGAGGAGACAAAGATGGCAGTTCGGGTGGCGATCAACGGGTTCGGACGTATCGGGCGGCTGGTGCTGCGTGCGGCATACGAATCGGGTCGGAAGGACATCGAATTCGTGGCGATCAACGATCTGGGCTCGGTCGACGCGAACGCGCACCTGCTGCGCTACGATTCGAACCACGGTCCCTTCCCCGGCACCGTCAGCACCACGAAGACGTCGATCAACCTCGGCGCCAAGTCGACCATCGGGAAGAACATCAAGGTCTTCGCCGAACGCAACCCGGCTGACCTGCCCTGGGCGAAGCTGGGGGTCGATGTGGTGCTCGAATGCACGGGCATCTTCACCTCGAAGGACTCCGTCCAGCCCCACCTTGCCGCCGGCGTCAAGAAGGTGCTGATCTCGGCCCCGGCGACGGGCGCCGACCTGACGATCGTGCAGGGCGTCAACGACCGGAAGCTGCGCAAGTCGCACAAGGTCGTCTCGAACGCCTCGTGCACCACCAACTGCCTGGCGCCGGTCGCCGCCGTCCTCGACAAGGTGGTCGGCATCAAGCACGGCTTCATGACCACGGTGCACGCCTACACGGGCGACCAGCCGGTGCTCGACACGCTGCACAAGGACCTGCACCGCGCCCGCGCCGCGGCGAATTCCATCATCCCGACCTCGACGGGTGCGGCCCGCGCCGTCGGCCTAGTGCTGCCCGAGCTTGCCGGCAAGCTCGACGGCACCGCCGTCCGCGTGCCGACCCCCAACGTCTCGATGGTCGACCTGGTCATCGAGGCCAAGACGGCGACCACGGCCGAGGCGGTCAACGCCGCGATGGTCAAGGCTGCCTCGAGCGGCCCGCTCAAGGGCATCCTCGCGGTCAACGATGCGCCGCTGGTCTCGGTCGACTTCAACCACAACCCGGCGAGCTCGGTCTTCGACCTGACCCAGACCCAGGTGACCGACGGCCGGCTGGTGCGCGTGCTGTCCTGGTACGATAACGAGTGGGGCTTCTCGAACCGGATGAGCGACACCGCGGTGCAGATGGGCAAGCTCGGCTAGCGCCGCCCTCGACCGCCGAAACGGACAAGGCCCGGTCGCGCGACCGGGCCTTTTTCGTTGCGCGCGGATGCCGCCCTCAGGCGGCCTTGCCCAGCGGGCGCTCCTTGAAATGGTCGGCCAGGAAGTCGACGAAGGTGCGCACCTTGGCCGACAGGTGACGGCCCGGCGGATAGATCGCGTGCACCGACGGCTCGGGCTGGGCGAAGTCGGCCAGCACCTCTTCCAGCCGGCCCGCCTCGAGGTCGGGACCGAGCATCCAGGTCGGCAGGTTGACCACCCCGAGCCCCTCCAGCGCCGCCTCGAGCAACGCCTCGCCATTGTTCGAGGCGAGGTTGCCCGTCGCCTGCACGCTGTGCTCGCGGCCAAGGGTATCGGTCATCCGCCAGGTGTTGCCGCTGGCCAGGTAGGAATAGGCGAGGCAATTGTGCGCCCGCAGATCCTCCGGCTTTTCCGGCATGCCGTGCTTGTCCCAGTAGCCGGGAGTCGCGGCGATGACGCGCCGCGCCTCGGCGAGCTTGCGCGCGATCAGGCTCGAATCCTTGAGCTCGCCCACCCGGATCAGCATGTCGGCCCCCTCGGCGATCAGGTCGACGAACTGATCCGACATGGACAGCTCCATCGACACGTTCGGATAGCGCTCGAGGAAGGCGCCGATCAGCGGCACGATGTGCCGGCGCCCGAACACCACGGGCATGTTGATGCGCAGCGCGCCGCGTGGCTCGGCATTGAGTTCCGAGACGGCCGCCTCGGCCTCCTCGATGTCGGCGAGGATGCGCAGGCAGCGTTCATAATAGGCGCGGCCCTCCTCGGTCGGGGCGAGCTGGCGCGTGGAGCGGTTGAACAGCCGGGCGCCGAGCCGGTCCTCGAGCCGTGAGATCTGCTTGCTGACCGCCGACGGGGTCAGGTTCATAGAGCGGGCCGTCGCCGAAAAGCTGCCGGAATCCACCGCCTTCACGAAAAGTGCCATCGATGTCAGCGTGTCCATCCGCGCACCCGATATGTTCCGAATTGGCACAATTATTGTAATTCCATTCGCCAGTTCCCACAATGCGGACAGGCAAAATTTCCTCGGCGTCGAATTGGGCGTATTTGGGACCATGTCAACGAACCGCGACATCTCCGCGACACCGGCCGTCATCGTCGTCCACGGCCTCGACCAGGCGCGTGCGGCGCTCGCGGCGGCCGCGGCGGCGGACCGGCCCGTAACCCTGCTGAGCGCGCCGGGCGCGGCGCGTTCGGACGGGCCGGGCTGGTGGCGCGAGCTCGTCCGGCAGGGATCGGAATCCGTTCCCGGCGCGAACGCGGCATGGGTGCTCGACTGCGCCGACGAGGCGGGCAGCGCGCTGGCGGCCCTGCGCGAGGGCGTCGGCTGCATCGCGCTGTCGTGCGGCGAACCGGCGCGCGGGCGGGTCTGCGAGATTGCTGCTGCGTGCGGCGCATCGGTGGTCGAGCCCGACCGCGCGCGTGCGCTCGACCTGGCCTCGTCGCGCGACCCTGCGCGCGCGTGCGCGGCGTTCCTGTCGGACCGTCCACAGGCACGGGCGCCAGGCGGCCCGCGCGACGTTGCAAAACCGCCGGCCCTCGGCTAATTCACTTGCATCAAAGTTGGATCCGCGACCTGGCCGCGCGGCCCCCAGACCGCACCGAACAACGACCGCTCTGAATACGGAAACCACGAAATGAAAGTCACGCAGCGCGTCCGCAAGATCCTGTCCTGGTACGAAGCCGACAACCCCGGCACCAAGACGAACCTCGCCCGCATCCTGATGTCCGGCAAGCTGGCCGGCACCGGCAAGATGGTGATCCTGCCCGTCGACCAGGGCTGGGAGCACGGCCCGGCACGCAGCTTCGCGGCGAACCCGCCCGCCTACGACCCGCACTATTTCCCGCAGCTCGCGGTCGACGCCGGGCTCAACGCCTATGCCGCGCCGCTCGGCCAGATCGAGGCCGCGGCCGACAGCTATGCCGGCTCGGTTCCGCTGATCCTCAAGATCAACTCGTCGAACTCGCACGCCACCACCAAGGACCAGGCGATCACCGCCTCGGTGGGCGACGCGCTGCGGCTCGGCTGCGCGGCGGTCGGCTTCACGATCTATCCCGGCTCGGACCAGGCGTTCGAGATGATCGAGGAGATCCGCGAGATCTCCGAGGAGGCCAAGGCCTTCGGCCTGGCCACCGTGATCTGGTCCTATCCGCGCGGCGGCGACCTGTCGAAGGAGGGCGAGACCGCCATCGACGTGACGGCCTATGCCGCGCACATGGCGGCCCAGCTCGGCGCCAACATCATCAAGGTGAAGCCGCCGACCGACCACATCGAGAACAAGGATGCGGCCAAGGTCTACAAGGACCAGAAGATCGACATCAAGACGCTG
>JAYOFO010000108.1:0-6587 GCA_038117265.1 Rhodospirillaceae bacterium | reverse complement strand
CAAGGCGGGCTTCGAGGTGCTAGAGATTCATTCCGCCCATGGCTATCTCAGCCACTCGTTCCTGTCGCCGATCTCAAACCGCCGCAACGACGAGTATGGCGGCGACCTGGCGGGTCGCATGCGGTTCACGCTGGAGACCACGGAACGCGTGCGCGCCATCTGGCCGAAGGACAAGCCGCTGTTCGCGCGCATCTCCTCGGTCGATGTGGATGGCGGCGGCGAGGGCTGGGAGCTCGAGGATTCGGTGGCGCTCGCGAAGGAGCTCAAGTCCCGCGGCGTCGACGTGATCGACTGTTCGTCGGGCGGCATCGCGGGGCTCGCGACCGCGGCAATGGGCGCCCGCCCGCCCGGCTACCGTTCCGCCTACAGCGGGCGGATCGGCCGCGAGGCCGACATCGCGACGATGGTCGTGGGGTTCGTCCTGACCGGCGCGCACGGCGAGCAGATCCTCGATGCCGGCGATGCCGACCTGATCGCGGTCGGCCGCGAATTCCTGTTCGACCCCTATTGGGCGCGCCACGCCGCCCATGCGCTGGGTGCCGACCCGCAATTCGCCGACTGGCCCGAACAGTATGGCTGGTGGCTCGAGCGGCGCGAGCCGATGCTGCGCGATGCGGGCCTGCGCTGAGCGAGCGAAAACCCCTTGTCCCGTGTGAGAGAAGAATGAGCAATCCGATCCGCTTCTATTTCGACTTCGTGTCCGCCTACTCCTATGTGGCGATGAACCGGGTCGACCAGGTGGCCGCGCACTACGGCCGCGACGTCGAATGGAACTGCGTGGTCCTCCCCGACATCTTGGCCCACCACCAGGCCACCTCGCCGCGCGACCAGCCGGCGAAGTTCGCCCACAACATGCGCGACTTCCCCCGGCTGTGCGAGATGAACGGCCTGCCGGTCAACTTCCCGCCCGAGGTGCCGCCCTATGGCGCCTCGCTGCACCGGCTTGCCTTCTGGCGCCTCAACCGGACCGATCCCGAGTTGGCGAAGCGTTTCGCGCGCGCGGTCGATGCCCGCTACTTCGGCACGGGCAAGGAGGTGCGGACCGCCGGTCAGCTCGCCGCGGCGTGCAAGGCCGCCGGCGTGCCGCTGAAGGCCGCGGACCTGAAGGCCGCGGAAGGAGACCGGCGGGCGAAGAAGGCGCTGGCCGATGCCTTCGACCGGGCGATCGGGGACGGCATGTTCGGTGCGCCCTTCGTCGTGTGCGACGGCGAGACCTTCTGGGGGGCCGACCGGCTCGATCATCTGGAATACTGGCTGCAGCGTTCGGCGAAGGTGCCGCGCGGCTTCGCGCCGTTCGCGTTCACCAGCCCCTACACCGAGCGCAACGGCCCGCTGTTCGTGAAGTGCGGCAAGGACAAGGCGGTGTTCGCGTATCGCGCCGACGGGCGCCATCTCAATCCGCGCGACGTGGTGCATGGCGGCTGGATGACCAGCTTCGTCGACGTGGCGATGGCCCAGTCGGCGCTCTACGAGATGGGCGTGGTCGGCCTGACCCCGACGATCCATCTCGAGACCGACTTCCTGGCGCCGATCCATCCCGGCCAGTGGGTCGAGTGCCATTCGCGGTTGGTGCGCACGACGCGGACCATGAACTTCGTCGACGCGATCTGCACCGCCGACGGCGAGCCGGTGCTGCGCAGCGCCGGCATCTACCGCAAGCCGCGCGAGGTGAAGAAACGGATCGGCACGATCATGTCGCCCACCGATCCGGTCTATGCGTGATCAGTCGCCTGTGTTGAAGGCGACGCTGCCGATCGCCTCGACCGTCAGCTTGACCGAGGTGCGCGGCGGCAGCGCGACGGCTGCGGAGGCGGCGCCCGCGAGCACGATGTAGCCGGCCTGGATCTCGTCGCCGGTTTCGGCGGCGAAGCGCGCCGCTTCTGCCAGCGATCGTGCGGGGTGCCCGAGGATCGCCGCCGACGAGCCGATCTCGACCGGCCGCCCGTCGAACGCCAGCACCATGCCCAGGTTGCCGGCGTCGATGTCGGGGCGGGCCCACGGCCCGACCACATAGCCGGACGCCGAGGTGTTGTCGGCGACCACGTCCTCGAGCGAGAACTTGAAGTCCCGGTAGCGGCTGTCGATGATCTCAATCGCCGGCGCGACCGCCTCGACATGGGCCATCGCCTCGGCCGGGCTGAGGTTGCCCGACATCGGCGATTTCAGCAGATAGGCGATCTCGGGCTCGACCCGCGGATGGCAGAAGCGGCCATGGGGCACGGTGCCGCCGTCGGCCACCAGCATGCCGTCGGTCAGCCGCCCGTAAACCGGTTCGAATACGCCCATCTGGGCCGCCTTGGCGCGGCTGGTCAGCCCCATCTTGACGCCCGAGCGCACCTCGCCGCGTTTCAGGCGCAGCGCGATCGCGGCGGCCTGGACCCGGTAGGCGTCGGCGAGGTTCAGGGCCCCACCGCGCCGGGAGGACAGTTGGGGGACGGGCGTTGCCTTGCGCTGGGCGTCGTCGAGGGTCCGGGCGACCTTCGCGATCTCGGCGGCGGTGCGCTTCTTTGGTTGCTGCGCCATCGCTCAGGCCTTTCCGAACGCGGCGCGGACCGAGCCGAGCCCGTTGATCCGCACCTCATAGACCTCGCCCGGTTCGACGGGCACCATCGGGCCGAGCGCGCCCGACATGATGACGTCGCCGGCGAGCAGCGGACGGCCGCGCGCGACCATCTCGCGCGCTAGCCAGACCACGGCGTTGAGCGGGTTGCCGAGGCAGGCCGCGCCGGCGCCGACCGAGACCGGCTCGCCGCGATGCTCCACGACCATGCCGCACAGCCGCGTGTCGAAATCCTCGATCGCGCGCGGCGCGTTGCCGAGCACGAACAGGCCGGAGGAGGCGTTGTCGGCGATGGTGTCGACGATGTTGATGTCCCAACCCGCGATGCGGCTGCCGACGATCTCGATCGAGGGGACCGCATAGGCGACGGCGTTGATCACGTCGGCGACGGTGGGCTCTGCGACGTCGAGGTCGTCGCCCAGCACGAACGAGACCTCGCCCTCGATCCGCGGCTGCAGCACCGCGCCGTGGGGAACCTCCTCGCCGTCGGGGACCGCCATGTCGGCGAACAGCATGCCGAAATCGGGCCGGTCGACGCCCAGCTGCACCTGCACGACCTTCGAGGTCAGGCCGATCTTGCGGCCGACGAGCCGCCGTCCCGCATCCAGCCAGTGCCGGGTGTTGGCCTCCTGCACGGCATAGGCCGCGTCGATGTCGCGTTCGGGCAGGTCGTGGCGCACGGGCGCGCAGGGCGCACCGGTCGCGGCCGCGTTGCGCAGCCGGCCTGCCAGCGTGTCGACGGTCTTACGGGTCGCGTTCGTTGCCGCCATCTCGTCCCTCCGCTTGTTCGGCGAATGTTGTATGCGGCGGATGCGGCCCTGTCCACGGGCCGTGACGGGTCAGCCCTCGCTGTGGGTCCGCCAGATGCGGTCGAAGGCCTCGTGGGTGTCGCCGAAGACCTCGATCAGCTGCGGATCGAAATGTCCGGCCGAATCGATCCGTGCGTCGCCGTGCAGCAGGATGTCGCGCGCCTGGCCATGGTCGAGCGGGGGCTTGTAGGGGCGTTCGGACCGCAGCGCGTCATAGATGTCGGCGATCTGGACGATCCACGCCGAGAGCGGGATGTCCGCCTCCCGCTTGCCGGCGGGGTAGCCGCTCCCGTCCCACTTCTCGTGATGGTTCAGGGCGATCTCGGCGGCCATGGCGAGCGGCCGAGGATGGCATGGCCATAGAGGGTGTGGTTGTCCATCTCGCGGCGCTCGGCCGCGTCGAGCGCACCGGTCTTGCGCAGGACGGCGGGTGCGACGCCCATCTTGCCCACGTCGTGGAGCTGGGCGGAGTAGCGCAGCTCGCGGCACCAGGCATCGTCCTGCCCCAGGGTGCGGGACATGAAGTGGGCATACTCGTTCACCCGGAGGACATGGTTGCCGGTGCCCTCGTCGTAGATCTCGGCGGCCCGCGCAAGCAGCGATATCGCCAGCCGGAACGCCTCGTCGCTGCCGTCGGCGCTGCCCAGTTGCGCCAGCACCTCCGCCTGCTGGCGAAGCCGCGCATTGCGCGTGTCCTCGTCGAAGCGGATCTCGCCGATGCGCTCGAGATTGTCGCCTTGAATGACGGCCGCGCCCGCGAGCCGCGTGAACTGCGCCAGCAGGCCGAGATGCTCGTCGGCGAAGCGGCGCCCCGGGGCGCCGTCATTGGCCAATGCGATGACACCGATGATCTCGCCGTCATGGTCGCGCAGCGCGAAGGCGACCAGCGCACTGGGGGGCAACGCCGTGACAGGCGTCGATCGCGGGGTGGAACGACATCGGGAATGTGCCCGTGTGGACGTCGGCGAACTTCGCCGTCTCGCCGGTGCGCGCGACATGGGCGACCACGCTTCCGTGTTCGATCGGGACCGCGGGCACGCCGTCGGGCGCGTGCGGCTGCGCGGCGGCAAGCTCGAGGTAGCGGGTGGCGGCAGCGTCGCGGCGTACCAGAAACAGGGCGCCGGCATCCGCTCCCATCAGCTCGCGCGCCTGACGCAACGCCTTGTCGGCGAGGGCGCGGGCGGACTGGCCCGGATGGTGGTCGAACAGTTCGGCGAAGCTGGGCCGTTGGTTGATCGCGACAACATGCACGTTATCGGAAACCTACCTCTCCCCACAACGAGGCTAGCGGTGGGGGATGAACGCATCGTTACCGGCTCAACGATCGAAGATTTCGATTCCGGCGCGCCGCGGGATGTCGTTGAACTGGACCTCGATGTGCTTGCCGGCGAGGTCGGCCGGCGTTTCGCGGGCGATCCAGGCGAGCACCTTGGCCGGCCGTTCGGGCGGCTGGCCCTGGTCGGGGGTCAAGGCGGCCTGTCGGAACACCGGGTTCGCGTAGATGTCGTGCACCAGGTCGGTCTGGGTGAAGCCGGGCGAAAACGCAAAGATCTTCACGTTCGAATCCTCGAGATCGAAGTGCAGACACTGGGTCATCGACAGCAGCGCCGCCTTGGACGAACAGTAGGCGGCGTAGAACCGGTCGGGGATGTGTGCGCGCGCGCTGGTCAGGTTGATGATGGTGCCGGCATCGCGTTCCATCATCGACGGCAGCACCGCCGAGATCAAATTGTAGGGGCCCATCACGTTGGCCTTCAGCACGCCGAGATAGGCCTCGGGCGGCACGTCCTGCACCGAGCCCATGAGCCCGACACCGGCATTGTTGATCAGCACATCGATGCGTCCGTGGGTGGCGATGACCCCGTCGATGAAGGCCTTGGCCGCCGCCTCGTCCGACACGTCGAAGCCGTGCGCCTCGGCGCTGGCGCCCGTCGCCTCGACCGCGGCCTTGGTGTCGGCACAAGCCTCGGCCGTGCGCGCGGTCAGCACCAGATGCGGCTTTTCGATGGCCAGTTCGCGTGCCGTCGCGGCACCGATGCCCCGGCTCGCGCCGGTCAGCACGACGATCTTGTTCTCCAGGCTGGCCATGGTGTCCCCCGTTGGTGATTGGTTGGAAGAATACTGGCGCGCCGCGGCACAAAAGAAAACGCCCGGGCGAATGCCCGGGCGTTTTCCACGAATCTTTCGGCGGTCTGTCTATTCGCGCTGCCCGAACAGGTGCAGCAGCATGATGAACAGGTTGATGAAGTCGAGATAGAGCCGGAGCGCGCCCATGATCGCCTTCTTGCCGGCGATCTCGGAGGAGTCGAGCTCGTAGTACATCTCCTTGATCTGCTGGGTGTCGTAGGCGGTCAGGCCGACGAACACGAGCACGCCGATCACCGAGATCACGAAGTGCATCATCGTCGAGGCGATGAAGATGTTCACGACCATCGCGATGACGATGCCGATCAGACCCATGAACAGGAACGAGCCCAACCCCGAGAGGTTGCGCTTGGTCGTGTAGCCGTAGAGGCTCATGCCCGCGAAGGTCGCGGCGGTGATGAAGAACACGCGCGCGATGCTGGTGCCCGTAAACGTCAGGAAGATGTGCGTCAGCGAGAGGCCCATCACGCCTGCGAACAGGTAGAAGAGGATCTGCGCCGTCGATGCCTTCAGCCGGTTGATGCCGAAAGACAGCACGAGGATGAACGCGAAGGGCGAAATCATCGCGACCCAGGCCAGCGCCGTCGGTGCGATCGTGCCCTGCGGCGTCTGGGCATAGAACAGCGCCAGGAGCGCCGGTGTGCTGGCGACCAGATAGGCGACAATGCCGGTCAGCGCCAGGCCAGTGGTCATGTGGTTGTAGACGCGCAGCATGTAGGACCGCAGGCCCTCGTCGACCTGTGCCACATCTGCCGTGCGGCCCTGGAAAACCGTGCTGCGTTCGAAGTCGTTCGCCATGTCTCGTATGCCCCCTCGGGGGGCTCTCCTGCCAAACGTTCAAAGCTGGATGATTAATATGGTAGGTCCAACCGGTCAAATCAACCGCTGGGCGGGTGGATTTTCCGTGATTGGCAGGCGGTTAACCGGCTGAAAACACGTCTTTTAGGGAAAAAGCGACCAAACCGGCGGCGATCAGGACGGCCAGGGCGGCAAGTGCGGTCGCCGCGGCGGCCGGCAGCAGGTGCACCAGCGCGCCGGCCAGCGCGGCCCGGACCGCCAGCTGCGCCCAGACC
>JAYOFO010000107.1:1563-6612 GCA_038117265.1 Rhodospirillaceae bacterium | reverse complement strand
GCGAGCGGCAGCACGACGGTGGCGACGAAGGCGAGCTTCCAGTCGGTCCAGAACAGCACGCCCACGAGGAAGATCAGCGTGAGCGAGTCCTTGGCGATGCCGGTCAACGCCTTGTTGAGTGCCTCGCGCAGCAGGTTCGCGTCGTTGAGGAAGCTCGAGATCAGGCCGCCAGTCGCGGTGGCATGGAAGAATGCGATGTCGGCGCGGATCAGGTGAGCGAACAGGCTGTTCTGCACGTCGGCGATGATGCGCTGGCCGAACACGCCCATGAGATAGGACTGGATGTAGGTGGCGAGCCCCTTGATCACCGCGATCGCGAGGAAGGCGAGCGGCACCAGGATCATGTCGGTCGGGTCGCGCTCGACGAAGACGAGGTCGGTCAGCGGCTGCATGATCCGGGCATAGGCCGCCGTCGTCAGGGCGACGACCGCCATGGCGAGCATCGCCACGGTCAGTTTGCCCCAATGTTTGCCGATGTAGCCGCGGAAAAGCCGCGCCAAGAGGACCTTCGAGGCGCTGCCGGCGCCCGGTCCGGGGTTCGTGCTGGTCAACCGCAAATCCCGTCGTTGATCGGTCCGGACCTTAGCACGGGCCAGGAATCCGGGCCAATTGGGGCTGTCTTGCCGCCTGCACGCGCCCTCTCTAACGTGCTGCCATGGACGCGCCGCAGACGGTTTTCTCGACCTGCCCGCACGACTGCCCGAGCCAGTGTTCGCTCGAGGTCGAGCGTCTCGACGCGCGGACCATCGGGAAGGTGCGCGGCGCCCGGGGGCAGCGCTATACCGACGGCGTGGTGTGCGCCAAGGTCGCGCGCTACGCCGAGCGCGTGCATCACCCGGACCGGCTGAAGACGCCGCTGTTGCGCAAGCCGGATGGCGGCTTCGCGCCGATCGCCTGGGACGACGCGCTCGATCTCGTTGCCGAGAAATTCGTTCAGGCGACGCAGACCCACGGCAGCGAGGCGGTGTGGCCGTACTATTACGCGGGCACCATGGGCAAGGTGCAGCGCGACGGCATCAACCGGCTGCGCCACGTCATGCGCTATTCCGGCATGAAGAAGACGATCTGCGTCGGCACGGTGCACCCCGGCTGGCGCGCCGGCGTCGGCGGCATGCTGGGCGCGCCCTACGAGATCGCGGAATCGGATCTGGTGATCCTGTGGGGGACCAACGCGGTCGCGACCCAGGTCAACGTGATGCATCACCTGACCAAGGCACGCAAGGAACGCGGCGCCAGGCTGGTGGTGGTCGATCCCTACCGCAACCATTCGGCCGAGGTCGCCGACCAGCACATCTGCCTGCGGCCCGGCACCGACGGCGCACTGGCGGCGGCGATGATGCACGTGCTGTTCGCCGAAGGGTATGCCGACCGCGACTACATGGCGCGCTACACCGATGTGCCCGACCGGCTCGAAGCGCATCTCAAGACGCGGACGCCGCAATGGGCGTCCGCCATCACCGGCCTGTCGGTCGAGGAGATCGTCGGCTTCGCGCGCGAATACGGCGCCACCGAGCGCGCCTTCATCCGCATCGGCTTCGGTTTTTCGCGATCGCGCAACGGCGCGGCCAACGTCCATGCGGTGTCGTGTCTGCCGAGCGTCGCGGGCAAGTGGCCGGTGCGCGGCGGCGGCGCGTTCTATTCCAACTCGGACGCGTTTCATCTGGTCCAGACGACGATCGAGGGGCTCGACGCCGTCGATCCGTCGGTCCGGGTGCTCGACATGTCGCGCATTGGCCCGGTGCTGACCGGCGATCCACGCGATCTCGGTGACGGGCCGCCGGTAACGGCCATGTTGATCCAGAACACCAACCCGCTCGTGGTGGCGCCGGAGCACAACCTGGTACGGCAGGGGTTCGCCCGCGACGACCTGTTCGTCGCGGTGCACGAACAGTTCATGACCGAAACCGCCGAGGCGGCCGATCTCGTCCTGCCGGCGACGACGTTTCTCGAACACGACGACCTCTATACCGGCGGCGGGCATTCGTACCTGTCGCTCGGCCTCAGGGCGATCGAGCCCTATGCCGAGTCGCGGTCCAACCACGACGTCATCTGCGCGCTGGCCAGGCGGCTCGGCGCGGCGCATCCCGGCTTCGACATGACGCCGCGCGAACTCATCGACACGACGCTGCGCGATTCGGGCTGGCCGACCATCGATCAATGGCAGGACAACTGGCTCGACTGCGCGCCCGATTTCGAGACGGCGCATTTCCTGAACGGGTTCCCGACCTCGGACGGCAAGTTTCACTTCTCGCCGCGCTGGGAGGATCTCGGGCCGGCGGCCGCGATCATGCCGCCGCTGCCGGACCATCAAGCCGTGATCGAGGAAGTCGACAATCAACACCCGCTGCGCCTCGTCACCGCGCCGGCGCGCAGCTACCTCAACAGCTCGTTCACCGAGACGCCGACGTCGGTCAAGCGCGAGGGGCGGCCGCGGGTGCTGGTCCATCCCGAGACCGCGGCGCGCCACGGCGTCGCCGACGACGATCTCGTCGTGCTCGGCAACGCCCGCGGCGAGGTCAACGTGCATGCCCGCGTGTTCGACGGCTTGCAGCCCGACGTCGTCGTCGTCGAGGGCATCTGGCCGAACAAGGCCTTCGTCGGCGGCATCGGAATCAACGCGCTGACCGGTGCCGATTCGCCACCGCCCAACGGCGGCGCGGCGTTCCACGATTCGGCTGTGTGGCTGAAACGGGCGTGACCGCGACGTTGCACGTCGGGCCGCGATGACCCGGCGCCTTCTGATCATCCTCAATCCCATTGCCGGACGGCGGCGGCGCGACCTGCTCGACGGCGTCGTCGCAGAACTGCGTCGGCGGCGCGTGGCGACGACGGTGGTGACGACCGAGGGGCCGGATCATGCAGTGGACCTGGCCCGTACGGCCAAAGCCGACGTCGTCGTCGCGGCAGGCGGCGACGGTACGATCAACGAGGTCGTGCACGGCCTGATGACCCGCAAGCCCGACGCGGTGCGACCGGCGTTCGCGACGTTGCCGCTCGGTACCATCAACGTGCTGGCGCTTGAGCTGGGATTGCCGCGCGATGCCGCCGGGCTCGCGGCGGCGTTGGCGGAGGGACCCGTCATTCCGGTGGCCGTGGGCCGGGCCAACGGTCGCCATTTCCTGCTGACCGCGGGTGCCGGGGTCGACGCAGCGGCCGTGCGTTTTCTGTCGCCACAACTCAAGCGGCTGATCGGACAGGCCGCCTATCATGTGGCCCTGATCCGCGCGCTGATTGCCGAGGGCGGTACGGTGTTCGAGGTCGAGATCGGCGGCGAGACCCATTTCGTGTCGTCGGTCATCGTCACCAATGCCGCCCGCTATGCCGGCGACCGCGTGGTGGCGCCGGCGGTACGGTTGTCCGACGACGTCGTTCACGTGCTGCTGGGCTTGAGCCACGGCCGTCGCCATCTGATCCGCTACGGCGTCGCCTACATGCGCGGCACGCTGCCGTTTCAGCGCGACGTGAAGATCGTCCCGGCGCGGCGCCTCAGGATCGTGGGGCCTGCCGGCAAGCCGGTACAGCTTGACGGCGACAACAGGCTCACGACGCCGGTGGACATCGACGTGCTCGATACGCCGCTGATGACCGTGACAGTCGCCGGTCCGCGCTAGCGGTTGAGGCCCCGCACCAGGACGTCGTGCAGCGTACGTCCGGCGGCGACGACGTTGTCGTGGTGGACGTGTTCGCGGTTGTAGGTGATGGGCGAGCCGTCGACGCGGGTGACGCAGCCGCCCGCTTCCTCGACGATGAGGTGCGCGGCAGCGATATCCCATTCGCTCTTGTTGGTCATGGTGATGGTGGCGTCGTAGCGGCCGTCGGCGACGACGGCCATGCGGTAGGCCATCGAATTGACGAAATGGAACTCGGCGCCGTCGGCGACGGCGGTCCAGTCGTGGTTGCGAAAGGTGCGCTTGGAGGCGAGCAGGCGGGCGTTCTCGGCACGGGTGCAGGCCGACACGGCGATGGGCTTGCCGTTGAGCCGCGCGCCGGCGCCGTGCATGGCCTCGAACAACTCGTCCTGCGCCGGGTTGTAGACGGCGCCGAGGACGGGATGGCCGTCGACGACGAGCGCCGCCGACACCGCGAACTGGGGATCGCCGCGCAGGAAGGCGCGGGTGCCGTCGATCGGATCGACGATCCAGACGTGGCTGCGCTCGAGCCGGACGGGGTCGTCCTCGGTTTCCTCCGACAGCCAGCCGAAGTCGGGCCGTGCCGCGGTAAGCTGCTCGCGGAGCAGCCGGTCGACGGCAAGGTCGGCCTCGCTGACCGGGTTGTCGGGCGATTTCTCCCAGGACTTCACACCTTCCCTGAAGTAGCGGAGCGCCAGCGCGCCCGCTTCGCGCACGGCCTCGAGCAGCAGCAGGTGCTCGGGCCCGAGTTCCTTCTGCAGGTCGGCGGCGGTGGTCACGCGCCGGCCACGGTCATGCCTTCGATCCGCACCGTCGGCGCGTTGGCGCCGTAGCGGAAGACAAGGTCGTTGGCCGGGGTGAGATTGAGGAACATCGCCTTGAGGTTGCCGGCGATGGTGAGTTCGCTGACCGGATAGGCGATCTCGCCGTTTTCGATCCAGAAACCGGCGGCGCCGCGGCTGTAGTCGCCGGTCACGGCGTTGACGCCGTAGCCGATCAGCTCGTTGACGTAGAAACCCGACTTGATGTCGGCGATCAGTTCGGCCGGCGTCGGTGTGCCGGCTTCCATGTAGAGGTTCGAGGTGCCGGGCGAGGGCGGCGAGGAAGCGCCGCGGCTCGCATGTCCGGTCGTCTTGAGCCCGAGCTGGTGGGCGCTCGCGGTGTCGAGCAGCCAGGTCGTCAGCACGCCGTCCTCGACGATGTTGATGCGCGCATTGGCGACGCCCTCGCCGTCGAAGGGACGCGACGCCAGGCCCTTGCGGCGATGCGGGTCGTCGACGATGACGATGCCGTCGGCGAAGATCTTCTGGTTCAGCTTGTCGCGCAGGAAGCTGGTGCCGCGCGCCACGGCGCTGCCGCTGATGGCGCCGGCGACGTGGCGCAGGATGCCGTTCGAGATGCGCGGGTCGAACACGACCGG
>JAYOFO010000107.1:0-1463 GCA_038117265.1 Rhodospirillaceae bacterium | reverse complement strand
GCGATGACCGAGGCCGAGACCGAGAACGAACTGCCCGAGTAGGCGCCGGCAAAGCCGCCGGAGGTGGCGAGCGCCACGGTGCTGCGGCCCCAGCCGGCATCGGCGCCTTCGGAATTGGTCACGCCCGGCACGGCGCGGGCCGCATCCTCGGCCTTGGCGGTGCGGTCGTAGAGTTCTTCCGGGGTCGGTTCGTGGGAGTCGAGCAGGTCGAGGTCGGGCCAAGTCCTGGCGAGACGGTCGGGGTCGGCGAGGCCGGCATGCGGGTCCTCGGGCGCGATCCGGGCCATGGCGACGGCGCGCTCGACGACTTCGGCGACTGTTGCAGGCGAACGGTCGGTGGTCGAGACGATGGCCGAGCGCTTGCCGATAAAGACGCGCAGGCCGAGATCGACGGATTCGGAACGCTCCAGATCCTCGCGCTTGCCGAGGCGCTGCGATACCGACAGCGACGTGCTCTCGGCCGCGATCCCGTCGGCTGCATCGGCGCCGGCCTTGATCGCGCGGCCAACGAGATCGCTGAGGAAATCGAGCGTACGGGTCTCGGCGTCGCGAGTATCGGTCATCGGCGGCTTCCCTGTTGCGCGGGCTGGTCCCGGTTATATAGGGCCGATGGCGCAGGGGCCAATGCGCCGCAGCCGCGGCGATCACCCTTTCGCCACGTTCGCATCCAACTCGCGCCCCATTCATGGGCGACGGTCGCGGCCCTCACTTACCGCGACAATCAGGAGGCATGCATGGCGGACAAGGCGACACTCGGCTTCAAATCACTGCGACGGGGACACGACGGCGAGGAGGCCGCCAAGAACGAACCCGCCGTGACCCGGCATACCACCGGCATGCCGGAGCGGCCCAAGCCCGGCTGGTGGCCCGACGATCCCGCTCCGGCGGAACCGGGCGCCGAGGCCAACCTGCACGTCGGCCGCGGGCTGCGGCTGAAGGGCGAGGTCAGTTCGTGCGACCGTCTGACCGTCGAGGGCGACGTCGAGGCGACGATCGCGGCGCGCGCGCTGGAGATCACGTCGAGCGGGCAGGTGCGGGGCAAGGCCGAGGTCGAGACGGCGGCGATCGACGGCCACTTCGACGGCGATCTCGTGGTCAGCGGCTGTCTGACCGTGCGCAAGTCGGGCCGCGTCTCCGGGACCGTGGTCTACGATGCGCTCGAGATCGAGAAGGGCGGCTGCATCACCGGGACGCTGAGCCGCGGCGATAAAGCTTCCGCCCCCGCCATGCTGACCCCGGTCGAGGAACCGCGCGCCGGCGCCTAGGCGTCAGGCGGCGCGGCGGCGCCACAGCGCGCCGGTTCGACCGTCGGCCGCCGGCTGGTAGACGACGCTGATCTCGCGCATGGCCTGGGCGAAGGCCTCGGCGTCGGTCACCTCGAAGGTGTCGAAGCCACAGCGCACCATGAAGAAGAGCTGATCGCGCAGGACCTGGCCGGTCGCGCGCAGCTCGCCGGTGTAGCC
>JAYOFO010000106.1:0-6846 GCA_038117265.1 Rhodospirillaceae bacterium | reverse complement strand
TGCAGAACGTCGCCAAGGCGATCATGGCGAACCACCCCGAGGTCTATCTGATCGTGCTGCTGATCGACGAGCGGCCCGAGGAAGTCACCGACATGCAGCGCACCGTGCGCGGCGAGGTGATCTCCTCGACCTTCGACGAGCCGGCCTCGCGCCACGTCCAGGTCGCCGAGATGGTGATCGCCAAGGCCAAGCGCCTGGTCGAGCACAAGCGCGACGTGGTGATCCTGCTGGACTCGATCACGCGCCTGGCGCGAGCCTACAACACCGTGGTCCCGTCCTCGGGCAAGGTGCTGACGGGCGGCGTCGACGCCAACGCCCTGCAGCGCCCCAAGCGCTTCTTCGGCGCGGCCCGCAACATCGAGGAGGGCGGCTCGCTGACCATCATCTCGACCGCGCTGATCGAGACCGGCAGCCGCATGGACGAGGTCATCTTCGAGGAGTTCAAGGGCACCGGTAACTCGGAAATCGTGCTCGACCGCAAGCTGTCGGACAAGCGCGTGTGGCCCTCGATCGACATCACCAAGTCGGGCACCCGCAAGGAAGAGCTGCTGGTCGACAAGGACGCGCTGTCGAAGATGTGGGTGCTGCGCCGCATCCTCAACCCGATGGGCGTCGTCGACGGGATGGAGTTCCTGCTCGGCAAGATGAAGAACACCAAGAACAACAACGATTTCTACGACACGATGAACCAGTGACCCCCGCGGTCATCCGGAACATGGAAAGGGCGGGTCTCGGACCCGCCCTTCGTCGTTTCGGGGGGAAGGCGTCCCAACTCCCTGCCCCAAATCCTGCCCCAAAACATCGACCCGAATCCTGCCCAAGGTGCGTCCCATGAAAACCGAACTCGTCACCATCGCGACCGATACCGAACAGCCGCTGGACGGTGCCTGGTACGAACCCGACGGCGGCGCTGCCGCCGGCGCGGTGCTGCTGTTCCACGGCAACACCATGAACTTCTATGTCGGCGCGCCGCGCTTCCTGCCGCCGGCGCTGACTGCGCTCGGATTCGCCTGCCTCGCCTTCAACCGGCGCGGCCACGACATCTTGTCGAACCGCGACAGCCGGGCGGTCGAGGGCGCGGCCTTCCAGACGACGGGCGAGGCGATCGCCGACAACGAATTCGCGGCGAAGTGGGTGGCCTACACCCACGGCTTCGACACGCCGGTCCTGATCGGCCATTCCAACGGCGGCTTCCTCGCCGTGCAGCACGCCGCCAACCATCCCGAGACGCCGGCGATGGTGCTGCTGTCGGCCCATGCCGGCGGCCACCACCAGAAGCGGCTGGCGCCGACCACCGGCCTGTTCGGCGGGAACCGGATCGAGGAGCTGCGGGCGCAGGCCGAGGCGATGATCGCCGAGGGACGCGGCGACGATCTGATGATGATGCCGGGCTGGTGGTACGTGATCACGGCCAACAGCTACATCGACCGGCTGACGACCATGCCCGACACGGTGGCCACCGCGCCGCGCGTTACCTGCCCGACGCTCTACATCCGCGGCGACCAGGAGCTGCGCGAGGCCTATCCGGCCGAGGCCTTTGCGGCGGCGAGCGCGGGTCCGTGCGACGTCGAGATCGTTCCCGACTGCGACCACTACTACAAGGGCAGAGAGGACGAGATCACCCGGCGCGTTTCCGGCTGGCTGAAGCGGACCTTGGTGGAGGGGTAAGGTCGACGCCGAAGCGCCGACCTGACTCGCCCTACGCCATCAGGATCGTCGAGCCGGTCGTCTTGCGGTCGGCCAGGTCCCTGTGGGCCTGCACCGTGTCGGCCAGCGGGTAGCGCTGGTTGATCTCGATCTTCACCGCACCCGATCCGACCACGTCGAACAGGTCGCCCGCGCAGTCGATCAGCTCCTGGCGCGTGGCGGTGTAGTCGAACAGCATCGGCCGGGCCAGGAAGATCGAGCCGTGGGCCGACAGCTCCATCGGCGAGACCGGGTCGGGCGCGCCCGAGGCGTTGCCGAAGGTGATGCAGTAGCCGCGCCGCTGCAGGCACTCCATCGAGCCGCGCAGCGTGTCCTTGCCCGTCGCGTCGTAGGCCACGGGCACGCCGGCGCCGTCTGTAATCTCCTTCACCCGGGCGACGAAGTCTTCCTCGCGGTAGTTGATCGTGTGGTGGCAGCCATGCGCCCGGGCGAGTTCCGCCTTCTCGTCGTTGCCCACCGTGCCGATGACCGTCACGCCCAGATGGTTGAGCCACTGGCAGGCGATCAGGCCGACGCCGCCGGCAGCCGCGTGCCACAGCACGGTCTGGCCGCGCTGCACGGGGAAGCAGGACTTGATGAGGAACTGTACGGTCATGCCCTTGAGCATCATCGCCGCGGCCTGCTCGTCGGAGATCGCGTCGGGAAGTTTCACGGCGTTCTTCGCCGGCATCACCCGTTCCTCGGCGTAGGCGCCGACCGGCATGTCGGCATAGCCGATCCGGTCGCCCACCGTGAGGTCGGTCACGCCGTCGCCCACCGCGACGATCTCGCCCGCGCCCTCGAGGCCGAGCCCGCTTGGCATCGGCAGGGGGCGCGCGCCGGTGCGCAGGTAGATGTCGATGAAGTTGAGGCCCGCCGCCGTCTGCTTCACCCGGATCTCGCCGGGGCCGGGATCGCCGACCGCGACCTCTTCCCATTTCATGACCTCGGGCCCGCCGGGCTCGTAGAAACGGATTGCGTGGACCATGTGTCTTTCTCCCCTGCCCCCGTGACTGGGGCCGTGTTTTCGGTTCTTGCCGGCGAGCCTATCGGGCGGCCCGCAGCCCTTCAAGCCGGTCGGATTCGAACAGGTCGCCCGCCGGCGCCACCCCTTCGAGCGCGAGCAGCACGCGCTTGGTGTCGAGGCCGCCGCGCCCCGAGTACCCGCCGATGCGCCCGCCCGCCGCGACCACCCGGTGGCACGGCACGACGATAGGGATCGGGTTGCGGCTGCACGCCGTGCCGACGGCGCGCGCCGAGGATTTCGCCTCGCGCGCCAGCGCGCCATAGGTGCCGGTCGCGCCGTAGGGGATGTTGCACATCGCCGCCCAGACGCGCTTCTGGTGGTCGGTGCCTTCGGGCGCCAGCGGCAGGTCGAAAACCTTGAGCGTGCCGGCGAAGTAGCGCTCGAGTTTCTCGGCCGCGCGACGGAGCAGCGGCGTGGTCGGCGGCGAGAGATCGGCGTCGGTCCATTCCAGCGCGGCGAGCGCGCCGTCGCGCGCGACCAGGCGCAGCCGGCCGACGGGCGAGGCGACCACGCAGTCGGAACTCATGCCGACAGCTCCGCGGCCAGCGCGTCGGGGTCGGCGATGGGCAGCGAGCAGACCGGCCCGCGGCAGACATAGGCGGCGGGTGCGCCGTCGACCGCGCCCTTTCCTGTGGCCGGGTGGCCCGCCGGAAGGCTCGCGCCCGGCGCCACCATTTGGATCACCCGGTCGGCGGCCGCGCCGCGATACGCGGCGGCGTGGAGCGCCGTCGTGGCGGGGTCGTCGGGCGCGCCGACGATCGCCACCTGGGTCGCGGCGGCCAGCATCGCGGCCGCATGCATCAGGGTGGGATAGCTGAAGGCGTTGCCGCGCATGTCGCCGGCGAAGCCGCGCACGATCGATTCGGCCCGCGCCCGGTAGGCGTCCGCCCCGGTCAGCAGCCACAGCCGGACCAGCGCGCACGCGGCCAGGCCGTTGCCCGACGGGGTGGCGTTGTCGTAGCCGGTGCGGGTGCGCGCGATCACGTCGTCGGCGTCGTCGGCGGTGAAGAAATAGGCGCCGCCGGACTCGGGATCGCCGTCGGCGAAGCGCGCCTCCAGGGTCGCGACCAGCGCGCGCGCACCGCCCAGGAACGGGGCTTCGCCGGTCGCTTCGTGCAACGCCAGCGCCGCGCCGGCCAGCGCGGCATAGTCGTCGAGGGTGGCGCGGTTACGGGCCTTGCCGTCGCACCAGCTGTGCAGCAGCTCGATCGGGCCGTCCGCGGTCTCGGTCGCCAGCCGGTCGCGCACGAAGCCATAGGCGCGCCGCGCCGCCGCCAGCCATTCAGGCCGGTCGAAGCTCATCGCCGCCTCGACAAGGGCCGCGACCATCAGCCCGTTCCAGTCGGCCAGGATCTTGTCGTCCCGCCCCGGCCGCACCCGCGGCGCGCGCGCGGCAAACAGCTTCGCGCGCATGCCCGCCAGCCGCGCCTCGTCGGCGTCGGCGCGCCGGGCGGGGCTGCGCGTGCGGTTGAGGATGTTGGCGTCCTCGAAATTGCCCGACACGGTGACGTCGTAGGCCGCGGCGAATTCCTCTGAATCATCGCCGAGCACGGCGGCGAGCTCGTCCTTCGTCCAGACGTAGAACTTGCCCTCCACGCCTTCGGAGTCCGCATCCAGCGTCGAATAGAACCCGCCGTCGGGATGGGTCATCTCGCGCGCCAGCCAGCCGACGGTCTCGTCCACTCGCTCGGCGTAGAGCGGGTCGCGGGTGCGCCGCCAGGCCAATGTGTAGACCTCCACGAACTGGGCGTTGTCGTACAGCATCTTCTCGAAATGGGGCACCAGCCAGACCGGGTCGGTGGAGTAGCGCGCGAAGCCGCCGCCGAGATGGTCGTAGATGCCGCCCTGGGCCATCCGGTCGAGCGACAGGGTGACCGCGTTCTGCGCGGGCGCGCCGCCATGGGCCCACATCATGCGCAGCACCGCGCACTGGGGAAACTTGGGCGCCGTGCCGAAGCCGCCATGGTCGCAGTCGATCTCGCCGGCGAGCAGGTCGGCGACGCCGGCCACCTCGTCGGGGCCCGGCGGGTCGCCCGGCTTGGGCTGCGCCATGTCGGCGATGGCGCCGACGATGGCCGCAGTGTTCTGGGCCACCTTGTCGGGCTCGGTGCGGTAGATCCGGTCGATGTGGACCAGCAGGTCGGGGAAGCCGGGCCGCCCGAAGCCGGCGCGCGGCGGGAAGTAGGTGCCGCCCCAGAAGGGCTCGCCGTCCGGCGTCAGGAACATGGTCAGGGGCCAGCCGCCATGCTCGCCCATCAGCGCCAGCGCGGCCTGGTAGATCGCGTCGAGGTCGGGCCGCTCCTCGCGGTCGACCTTGATGTTGACGAACAGCTCGTTCATCACCGCCGCCGTCTCTTCGTCCTCGAAGCTCTCATGCGCCATCACGTGGCACCAGTGGCAGGCGGCGTAGCCGACCGACAGCAGGATCGGCTTGCCCTCGTCCCTGGCGCGCGCCAGCGCGTCGGCCCCCCACGGATACCAGTGGACGGGGTTGTCAGCGTGTTGCAGAAGATAGGGGCTGGTCTCGTCGGCCAGCATGTTGCGCGGCATGGGATCTCGTGGCGATCTTGAAGGGCGCACAGTATGTCGGCCCCGAACGCGTGCGGACAACCCAGCGGAGGGACATTCCCATGAAAGTCACCATCGACATTGACTGCACCCCCGACGAGGCACGCCGGTTCATGGGCCTGCCCGACGTCGCCGCGGCCCAGCAGGCCGTGGTCGAGGCGTGGCAGGCGCAGGCGCTCGACGCGATCAAGGCGATGGACCCGCAAGCCCTGTTCAAGGCCTGGATGCCCGGCGCGGCCCCCGGCGGCATGCCCGGTGGAATGCCGGGCGCGATGCCGGGCGGGGGCGAGGCGTGGGAGCAGTTCCAGAACGCGTTCTGGTCGGCCATGGGTGGACAGGGGGGCGGACAGGGCGGCGGACCGGCGGGGGGCAAGCCCGCCGGCAGGGCGAAGAAGTAGCGCGCCGGAACACGTGTCGCGCAACCGGACCATCTATGCGCTGGCGAGCGGCGCCGGGGCCGCCGGTGTCGCCGTGGTGCGCCTGTCGGGCCCCGACGCCGACGCGGTGCTCGCGGCGCTCGGCATCAATCCGCTGCCCGCGCCGCGCCGCGCCTCGTTGCGCGCCTTGCGCGATGCGGGCGGCGAGGCCATCGACCGGGCGCTGGTGCTGCGCTTTCCCGCGCCCAACAGCTTCACCGGCGAGGACGTAGCCGAGCTGCACGTGCATGGCGGGCCGGCGGTGCTCGACGCGCTGTTCGCCGCGATCGCCCGATCGGGGCGGGCGCGGCTGGCGGAGCCGGGGGAGTTCACCCGGCGCGCCTTCGGGGCCGGCCGGCTCGACCTTACCGCCGCCGAGGGCCTCGCCGACCTGGTCGCCGCGCGGACCGACGCGCAGCGCCGGCAGGCCCTGCGCCAGCATGACGGGGCATTGGCCGACCTGTACGAGGGCTGGCGGTCCCGGCTGATCGACGCGATGGGCTGGGCGGAGGCCGGGATCGACTTCTCCGACGAGGAATTGCCCGACGATCTGAAGGCCAAGCTCAACCACAACATATTGTGTATAAGAGACGAAATCCGCGAACATGCTGAATCAGGTCAGCAGGGAGAACTCATTCGCGACGGCTTCCCAGTCGCCATCCTGGGCGCCCCGAACGTCGGTAAATCAAGTATTATCAATTCGTTATCGAGACGCGACGTGGCCATCGTCACCGACCAGGCAGGCACCACCCGCGACGTGATCGAGGTGCGCATGGATCTGGGCGGCTTCGCCGTGGTCTTGTCCGACACGGCGGGGTTGCGCGAGGCGGCGGACGCGATCGAGGGCGAAGGGGTACGCCGTGCCGAGGCCCGCGCCGAGACCTCGGGAATCCGCCTGATCGTACTCGATGCCACCGACCCCGAAGTGCCCGCGCGGGTGCGCGGCCTGGTCGACGAGACCGCGCGGATCATCGTCAACAAGGTTGACCTGATTGATGGGCCGCTGCCGGCCGCCTTCGACATCGGCCCGACGCCGCCGATCCCGGTCTCGGCGAAGACCGGCGCCGGCATCGCCGAGCTGCTCGCCGCCCTGACCGCCGACGTGGCCGGGCGGCTCGCGGGCGCGGACGGGGCCGCGCCGACCCGCGC
>JAYOFO010000105.1:0-6872 GCA_038117265.1 Rhodospirillaceae bacterium | reverse complement strand
ATGAAGCTCGACGACAGCATGCCGTGGGCGATCGTGCCCTCGAACATGGTGCGTTCGGCATATTCCTCGTTGAGGTGCATCGGGTTGGTGTCGCCCGAAATCCCGGCGAACATCACCAGGTCGGCCGGGCCGATGGTCCGCGCATACGCGGCCGTCATGCCCGGTTCCAGATCCTCGAAGAAGTAACCGCTCAGTTCCTCGATCGGATCCGGCGTGACCGGAGCCCGCGGCTTGGCAGCAGGCTCGACAACATCAACCGACATGAACAACCCCTGTTTAAATTGTGCGTTGCAGCGCATGGTGCGCCGCACCATCGCGAAAGGCAAGGCCCGGCACACAGCATGTAATAGTTTGATTAAAAACAATAAATATTAACGCCTGCTTACAGCATTCGACTCGAAATCATGCTTCACCGCAAAAACGGGACGAATTTTGATGCACCGCCAAATCGTCAAACGGGCCCCGGTCGCGGGTCGATCGGCGTTTTCGGCACGATATCGGCGATTTCCTCGAACTTCGCCGCGAAGGACAGCAGCCGCGCCTCGCTGCGCGGCGGCGCGACGAGCTGCAGGCCGACCGGCAGGCCCGACGCGGTGAAGCCGCACGGGACCGAGATCGCCGGGCATCCCGTCAGCGTGATCGCGAAGGCCATGTAGAGCCAGTCGACGTAATTGTCGAAGACGTGGTCGCCGACCCGTTCGATGTAGCGTGTGTCGACGTCGAAGGGCGGCACGATCGCGGCGGGGCAGGCGAGCAGATCGTATTCGCCAAACCAGTCCGTGACCCGCCGGGTGATCGCGCCGCGCGCGAGCGTGGCGCGCGTGACGTCGCCGCTCGACTGGTTCATGCCCTTCTCGATGTTCCAGATCATCTCGGGCTTCAGCTGATCGCGGTAATGGGTGAGCAGCGGCGAGCGGTTTGCCACGAACAGCGCCGCACGCAGCACCTGGAACGCATCGAGGGCGCCGGAAAAATCGGGTGCGGCCTCCTCGACCGCCGCGCCGGCCGCGGCAAAGCGCGCAACGCCGGCGCGGCAGATCGCGGCGACCTCGGGATCGACCGGACCGAGCCCCAGATCGGCAGAGAAGCCGATCCGCGCCGGAAGGGCCGGGTTCTCCGCCGCTTCGACGAAGGGTCGGGCCGGCGGGTCGAGCGACAGGGGGGACGCGGGATCGACCCCGGCCTGCGCGTCGAGCATCAGCGCCACATCGCCCACGTTGCGCGCCATCGGGCCATTCACCGACAGGGTCTGGAAGGGATCGCTGCCGGGACCCGCCGCGACGCGCCCCGGACTGGGCCGAAGCCCGACCACCGAGCAGAAGCTGGCCGGCGTGCGCAGCGAGCCGCCGAGATCGGACCCCGTTGCCAGCCAACTCATCCCGGTGGCCAGCGCCACCGCCGCGCCGCCCGAGGAACCGCCGCAGGTGGTCGCCGTGTTCCACGGGTTGCGGGTCTTGCCGAACACCTCGTTGAAGGTGTTGCCGCCGGCCCCGAACTCGGGCGTGTTCGACTTGCCCAGCACGATCGCGCCGTTGCGTTTCAGGCGCGCGACCATGATGTCGTCGCGATCGGGCACATGATCGTCGAAAATCGGCGAACCGTAGGTCGTGCGCACCCCCGCCGTGTCGTTGAGGTCCTTGACCACCAGCGGCAGGCCGGCCAGCCAACCCGGGCCCGTCTCGTCGGGCGGAGAGAATTTCCGTGCCGCATCGCGTGCGGCGTCGAGGCACAATGTCGGCAGCGCGTTGACCGCCGGATCGACGGCCGCGATCCGTTCGGCCGCCGCATCGACGAGTTCTAGCGGCGAGACCTCGCCCTTCTTCAACAACGCCACGGCGTCGCGCGCGCCGAGGGAGACCAGTTCGGATGCAGACATTTACCTCTCCTAAACCCTTGCGGCGCCATTCTAGCAAACACTCGCAGGCATACGGCCCGCGCGAACGAACGGGTATGGACGATGGCTATCCGCTTTCCCAAGGTGCCGAAGGTGCGCGTGCGCGCCGACGTGACGCTGCAGGACGGCTCGCAGATGTCGGGCCAGGTCTTCGTGGAGGCGACGACGCGCATCCAGGATCTGCTGAATGCGCCCGAACCCTTCTTCCCGTTCGTCGACGCCGACGGCATCGTCCACCTCATCAACAAGTAATCGGTGATGCAGCTCGTCCCCCACGATTGAGGGCACGCGCATGCTGATCGACGGACCGGCCAATGGCTGGGCGACCATCGTGCTGGCGCACGGTGCGGGCGCCCCGATGGACACGCCGTTCATGACCACCGTCGCCCAGGGCCTTGCCGCCGGCGGGTTGCGGGTCGTCCGTTTCGAGTTTCCCTACATGGCGAAGCGCCGCATCGACGGAAAACGGCGCGGTCCCGACCGGATGCCCGCGCTGCTCGAATGCTGGTCGGACATCCTGGCCGGCCTGGCACCCGCCCCGGGTCCCGTCCTGATCGGCGGCAAGTCGATGGGCGGGCGCGCCGCGGCCATGTTCGCCGCCGACCCCGCGAACGAAGGACGCGCCGACGCCGTGGCCTGCCTCGGCTACCCGTTCCATCCGCCCGGCAAGCCCGAACGCACACGCCTCGAGCCGCTGACCAACGCGCTCACGCCCGTCCTAGTGGTCCAGGGCGAGCGCGACACGTTCGGCAACCGTGCCGACATCGCCGGTTACGCGCTGTCGGCAACGATCGAGTTGGCCTGGATCGAGGACGGCGACCACTCGTTCGTGCCGCGCAAGTCATCGGGCCAGACCGAGACCGGGAATCTGGTCCACGCCGTCGAACAGGTGCATGCCTTCGCGGAGCGCAGCGCCGGCGCGTCCCGTCCGGGCACCTGACCGCGCAATCACGCGCTGCCACACCGATCAGGCTTTGGTAATATCGTACCGTTAGCATCGGTCGCGCCTCTTGGCCGACCCTTTGGTTTTAGGATTTGGTCCATGTCGCGACCGCACCTCCCCTCCCTTGCCCGCCGGACCGCCGCCGCGGGGTTCCTGGCAGCCGCCATACTCACCACTGCACCCGTGCGCGCGGAGTTCGGCGAAGCGCTCGACAAGTATGTGGCGGGCGACTTTTCGGCCGCCTTCCACGAAGTCGAGCCGGATGCCCATCGCGGCAACCCCGCCGCACAATGGCTCCTTGGAGCCATGTTCCTGCTGGGCCAGGGCACCGACGAGGAACCCCGCACCGCGCGCTTCTGGCTGGAGAAGGCCGCTTCGGCGAACTATCCGCCGGCGCAGGCGGTGCTCGGACGAATGTACGAACAGGGCATCGGCGGAGAGCGCGATCCGGCGGAGGCACATATCCTCTACCGGTTGTCCGCCGAGCAGGGCTATGCGGATGCGGCTTATCTGCTCAGGCGTCAGTACTATTACGGCGAGGGCGTCGAGAAGAACGGCGCCGAGGCCATTCGCTGGCTGACCATCGCGGCAGATGACGGAAACGCCGATGCCCAGTATCTCGGTGCGCGGATCCTGCTGAGCGGCGAAGTGGTCTCGAGCAACCCCGAAAGCGCAGCGCGCTGGCTGAAGCAGGCCGCCGAACGCGGCCACCAGGGCGCCCAGCTCCTGTTTGGCGAGACCCTGCTGAACGGCATCGCGGGAGACTACGAACCCGAGCAGGCGTTCGCATGGATCAGCAAGGCGGCCAGGGCCGGGCTGGCGGACGCCCAGGTCCGGCTCGGTGATCTCTACAATGACGGGCTGGGCGGCGACGGCCCCGACCCGGCCGAGGCGCTGTCCTGGTGGAACCGGGCCGCCCTGCAATCCAACGCCGGGGCGCAGCTGCGCCTCGCGAGCCTTCGCCAACGGATCCGGCACGAAAACCGATCCGTTCGAGGCCTATGTCTGGGCCTCGCTGTCGGCGATCCACAGCAACGACGAGGCGCTGGACCTGCGCGAGAAACTGGCCCTGCGCCTCTCACCCGACGATATCCGCGAGGCCGACAAGATCATCGACGCGCGCCTTCTGCCCATCGCCGATTCCAGCTGAACCGGAAGATGGAACCGATCGGCGCGGACCGGCCTTTTCGGCGGCGACGCCATGCGATAGCGTGCGTCCCGCTTTGAACGCCATCCACCAGATCGGAACCGCGGCGCTGCGCCTGCTGCCCGCCGAGACCGCCCACGGGCTCGCGCTCGGTGCGCTCGCGCGCGGGCTGGGGCCGCGCAACCGCCGCGACTATTTCGCGAACCTCGGCCAGACCGTCTTCGGCCTGCGCTTCGAGAACCCGGTCGCCATCTCGGCCGGCTTCGACAAGAACGCCGTGGCGATCGCGGGCGCGCAGCGCCTGGGCGCCGGCTTCGTCGAGGTCGGCGGGGTCACCCCCCGCCCGCAGGCCGGCAACCCCCGTCCGCGGCTGTTCCGGCTGACGGCCGACCACGCCGCCATCAACCGCATGGGGTTCAACAATGACGGCGCGGAGGCCGTGCGCGCTCGGATCGCGGCGCTGCGCGCGGCGGGGCGGCTCGCCTGCCCGCTCGGCGTCAACCTCGCGGCGAATTCCGACAGCGCAGACCCCGCGGCCGATTTCGAGACGCTGGTGCGCATCTTCGCACCCATCGCCGACTTTCTGACGATCGACGTCTCGTGCCCGAACAGCGCCAACGGGCAGGTCTTCCTCGACCCCGACGCGCTCGCGGGGCTGATGGGGCGGCTGAACCGCGTGCGGGAAGAGGCGGGGGCGCACCCGGCCATGGTGGCGAAGCTCGCCCCCGACAGCATAGACAGCCTGGTGCGCGAGTTGTTGCAGGTGCTCGAGGCGGCAGGCATCGATGCGATCACGATCTGCAACACCACGACGGCGCGGCCCGCGACCCTGCGCAGCGCGGCGGCCGGCGAGCGCGGCGGCCTGTCGGGTCGGCCCCTGTTCGAGATGGCGAACGAGATGCTGCGCACGGTCTATCGCGAGACCGGCGGCCGCGTCCCCCTGATCGGGGTGGGCGGAATCATGAACGGCGCCGATGCCTGGACCAAGATCCGGGCCGGCGCCTCGCTCGTCCAGCTCTACACCGGCCTGGTCTATGCCGGGCCGGGCCTCGTCCAGGACATCAAGCGTCACATCGCCGGCCGGCTCGACGACGGGGGGTTCGCCGGCATCGCCGATGCGGTCGGCAGCGAGCACCACGGCGGCTGACCCGCGACGCCGGCGCGAGCCGGCCCCGACATATCCGACCAGCACCTGTGCCCGAACGCCGCGCCGCGGCGCGCCGGTCCGCGTTGACTCGCCCCGGGGCCTCTCATACATTCCGCCGCGAATTTCCGCGGGAATCTACCCGCACCCGTCCCACGTGACACCCACGTGAAAACATCGGCCCGACGCAGGAAACAAGGCGCGGGAGGAGGCACAATCGATGACCGATACACCCTGGAAATCAGACGACTGGTTCACCAGCCCCTGGAACTTCGCGCCCGAGGTCACCAAGGACTGGAAGTTTCCCGACAACATCCGCATCCATGACGTGACCCTGCGCGACGGCGAACAGCAGGCCGGTCTCGCCTTCAACTTCGACGACAAGATCCGCATCGCCGAAGGCCTCGCCGAGGTCGGCGTGCAGCGCATCGAGGCCGGCATGCCGGTCGTCTCGAAGGATGACGCGCGCGTCGTCCAGGAGCTTGCCAAGCGCGACTTCGGCCCGACCGTCTATGCGTTTGCCCGCTGCATGGTCGAAGACGTCAAGCGCGCGGTCGATGCCGGCGTCGGCGGCGTCATCATGGAGGTGCCGGCCAGCCCGCACCTGATCAAGTACGGCTATCGCTGGGAACTCGAGCGCGCGATCGACCTGTCGATCGAGTCCACCAAGTTCGCCCACGACAACGGCCTCGAGGTCGTGTTCTTCCCGATCGACTTCACGCGTTCGGACCTGAACTGGGTGATCGACCTGATCGACCGGGTCGGCAAGGAAGGCCACATGGACGGCCTGGCGCTGGTCGACACGATGGGCGCCACCTCGATCCACGCGATGCAGTACTTCGTGCGCTCGATGAAGGCGCGCTTCCCCGACATCCCCATGGAAGCCCATTTCCACATGGACTACGGCATGGGCGTGGCGAACACGATCATGGCCCTTTCGGAAGGCGTCGAGGTCATCCAGTCGACGGTGCTGGGCGTCGGCGAGCGCGCCGGCAACGTGCCGATGGAAGAGACCGTGATGGCGCTGCGCACGCTCTACAACATCGACATCGGCATCAAGCTGGAGAAGCTGAAGTGGCTCTCCGACCTGGTGCGCGACGTCACCGGCGTGGTGGTTCCGTCGAACCGCCCGATCGTCGGCGACGACCTGTTCAAGGTCGAGTCCGGCATCATCGCCACCTGGCTGCTCAACTGCGGCGACGAGTTCCAGACCGAGGTCATGCCGTTCCGCCCCCGCATGGTCGGCCAGGCCGAGCCGGAGACGGTGATGGGCAAGGGCTCGGGCATCGACACGGTCAAGGAATGGCTCGCGCGCTTCCAGATCCGCGTCGAGGAAGTGAAGGCCATGGAAATCCTGATGGCCGTCAAGGACTGGGCGCTGATCCACAAGCGCCTGATGACCGAGGACGAGTTCAGGGCGCTCGCCGAGAGCCTGATCGACAAGTAGGTCCCGCGCGACCACCGCGCATCGAAGCCCCTCCCCTCGCGAGAGGGGCTTTTCGATTCAGTCGCCGAAGACCTGCTCGAAATTCGACGCCGGGACCGGCGCACGGGCCGGCGCATCGCGCGCCGGCGATTCCTCCACCGCCCGGCCCACGGCATCCGGGGCGGGGCGCTCGGTGGCACGCGCGTCGAGCGCCGCCTGTACACCCCCACCTTCGCCGATCAGGCTGAACGGCGCCCAGAAGATCGGGTGGGCATAGGAAAAGGCCGGCTTGCCCGTGGCAGGATCGAGGAAACCGGG
>JAYOFO010000104.1:0-7083 GCA_038117265.1 Rhodospirillaceae bacterium | reverse complement strand
TGACGCGAATTCCTCGTTGGCGCGCCGGTAGTCGTCGATCTGGCCGATATCCACCCAGTATTCCTGCACCGGGTAGGCCATGGTGCGCAGTCAGGCACCGCGGCATGCCTCGAACAGGTCCGGCATGTCGAAGGGCCGGTCGCCGGGCACCAGCCCCAGCGCTTCGTCGCCGAGGACATAGATTCCGGCGTTGATGAAGTGTCGCGTCACGGGCTTCTCGCGCAGCCCGCGAATCTCGTTGTCGGCGATGTCGACGACCCCGTAGGGCACCTGGATCTCGTGGCTGCGCACGGCCATCGTGGCGGCCGCACCGCTCTCGCGGTGGAAATCGATGAGTTGGACGGGATCGACCTTCGACAGGATGTCGCCGTTCATGACCAGCACGGGATGGTCGCCGCGCGCCAGCCGGGCAAGCGGGCCGGCGGTGCCCAGCGGCATGTCCTCGTCGATGTAAGACACGTCGACGCCCAGCGCGGTACCGTTGCCGAAATGGTTCTTGATCACATCGGCGCGGTAGTTCACCGAGATGTGGGAATCGGCGAAGCCGACGGCCGACAGGCGCCGCACGATGGTCTCGAGGATCGGCCGGCCGCCGACGTCGAGCATCGGCTTGGGCGTGTGCTCGGTCAGCGGGCGCAGGCGGCGCCCCTCGCCACCGGCCATCAGCACCACCGGATAGGGTTGCGCGCTGGGTGCGAGCAGCGATTCCTCGGTGATCAGGTCGATCGCGCGGCCCGCGAAATCGATCACCGGGATGTGCCGGATCTTCTCGCGCCGCATGAACGCCAGAACGTCACCGCGCGGTTCGCCGAAGCGGATCGTGCGCGGGTCGGGGTTCATGATCGTACGCACCGGCGCGGTGGTGGCGACGCCGCGCAGCAGGCCGCGCCTTATGTCGCCGTCGGTGACGGTTCGGACCAGCTTGCGGTTCGCATCGACGACCAGGGCGATCTTCACGGCCCAGGCCGTGAACCGCTCGACCACCGTGCGGATCGGCGTGTCGGGCGTGACGAGGCTCTGGGCGAGCAGCGAACGCGGCACCTCGGCCGCCGGATCGCGGGGTGCGAATTCCGCCGCGGCGGGCGGAAACTTATGGACGGTTGCGGATTCCATCGGCTTCGATGCCTAGAATTCGCGATAATCTTTAACGATCGATTGACGCTGTTCCCGCGGCGGTCGCCGCCACCTCGGCGCCCGAGGGCAGGACGAGGCCGCACGCGCCGAGCCGCTCGCTGGTGGCAAGGTCGGCGCGCGGGGCGTGCGCGTACATCGGCATCGTGTGCAGCGCCGGCCAGCACGAGACCGGTGATCGCACCGAGAATTGTCGTTCGGAAAAGTCTCATGTCTGCGCCCCTCCGACCGTAGATGTAGCGATCCTAAAGGGCGGGGGATGTGACGCAAGTCACAGCCGCGGGATCAGCCCTTCTTCGGCACCCGTTTGAGCGCCCATTTCACCTTCGCGGCGGTGGCGCCCGCCTCGAGCGCGCCCGAGACGACGATCTGTTCGGTGCGGCGCACGTCGTCGGCGTCGCCGAGATAGATGCTCTCGGCCAGCGACAGGGTGCCGCCCTCCGCGATCAGCCGCCAGCCGACGCCGCCCGGCAGGCGGAGCAGCACCGCCGAGCCGTTCTGGACCAGCGAGGCCTGGACGCCGGGATGCAGGTGGAAGCGCAGCGCGAAACCGCGCGCCGGCCGCGCCGCGCCCGAGACCCCGGCCCGGCTGAGAACGTCCTCGCCGCGAATGTCGTCGCCGCCGGCCGCCATATAGAGCCGGCGCTCGTGGGACAGGCCGAACACCGGGACGTAGCCGTCATGGCTGGCGGCGATCCAGACCGCGCCGTCGTCCTCGCTGCGCTCGGCCTTCACCGCCTGGGGCCGGCGCCCGAAGGTGCCGTCGGACAGGATTTCCGAGGAGTTGGTGTCGTCGACCACCATCGTCGAATGGGCGGCCGACGAACGCTGCACCGTTGCCCACGGGTCGCGGTTGCCGGGCCGCGCCCCGCAATTGGTGATCAGCCGCTCCTTGCCGATGGAGATCTCGATCGAGAGCGTGCCGGCATGGGCATGGGTGTCGAGCCCCGCCTGGGGCGGTGCGCCGGTGTCCATCAGCATGACCGTCCGGTTGGCGACGGCCCGCTCGAAGCCGGTGTGCGGTGCGCGGCTCGGCGCCCGGCCGCGCGCGTCGGCCTGGGCCAGCAGCATGTCGATGAGCCAGTCCTCGCCCTCCGCACTGCCGTTGAACAGCGCCAGCTTGCCGTCATTGTGGCGCAGCATGCGCAGGAACGGCGCGGCACGGTCGATCGCGCCCAGCAGGAACGCCGGGATGTCGGCCTCGGCCGCCAGCAGCGCGCTGCGGGTGTCGACCAGGTCGCGCAGGACGGCCGCCTGGATCGCGGGGTTGCGCGAGATGTGGCCGCCGTCGGGCAGGATCTGGCGCTCGGTCGCGCGCTCGAGGATTCGCAGCCCCTGACGCACCGCCGCCTCGTTGCCCGGCAGCGCCAGGCCGGAGACGACCAGCCCCTTGGCGGCGCGGATCAGGCCGGCGCCCTCGACCCCGCCGGGCAGGACGCGGGCCAGGTGGCGCATCTGGCGGGCCAGCGCGGCCAGGTAGCGGCGCCGGTACTCGTCGTCCGCCGAGGCGCAGAAGAAGTCGTGCTGGCCGAGCCAGGCGAACAGTCGGGTCGCCAGGACGTCGGGCCGCCAGGCGATCTCGTGCCAGCCGGTCTGGTGCTCGATCCAGTCGCCCACCAGGTCGCGCGCGCGCCGCCGTGCGGCATCGCCGCCCACCGCGCGCAGGTCGCGCAGCCAGTCGAAACCGTGCAGCTCGGCGAGCCACGCATCGCTCATGCCGACGGGCCGCCAGGCGTGCTTGCCGCCGCGCACCGTCTCGCCCAGGAAGGACAGCTCCCCCGCCGTGATGGCGCTGCCGCGCTCGGCGTTGCCGGGCCACGGGTCGGGCGGGACGATCGCCATGTCGGCCGGGGCGCGGCCGATCAGCGTGTAGCGGTAGACGGGGGTGGCGTAGAGGAGCTTGCCGACCCCGTAGCGCAGGTCGCGGAAGACGCCGCCGCTCATCCGCCGCCCCGCATGGTGGCGATGTTGCCGGCATAGGCGCCGGGCCCGCCGCGGAACGTCGCGGTGCCGGCGACCAGCACGTTGGCGCCGGCGGCGATCGCGCGCGGCGCGGTGTCGGCGTCGATGCCGCCGTCGACCTCGAGGTCGATGGGCTGGCCGCCCGCCGCGACATGGGCATCGATGCGCGCCCGCAGGGTCGCGATCTTGGCGAGCTGGCTCTCGATGAAGGCCTGGCCGCCGAAGCCGGGGTTCACGCTCATCACCAGCACCAGATCGATCATGTCCATGACATGGTCGATTTCGTCGACCGGGGTCGCGGGGTTCAGCACCACGCCGGCCTTCTTGCCAAGCCCGCGGATCGTCTGCAGCGAACGGTGCAGGTGCGGCCCCGCCTCGGGGTGCAGCGAGATGATGTCGGCGCCCGCCGCGGCGAACGCGTCGAGCATGTGGTCGACCGGGCTGATCATCAGGTGGACGTCGAACGGCAGGTCGGTGTGCCCGCGCAGCGCCTTCACCGCGCTGGGTCCGATGGTCAGGTTCGGTACGAAGTGGCCGTCCATCACGTCGATGTGGATCCAGTCGGCGCCGGCGTCCGCGACCGCGCGGACCTCCTCCCCCAGCTTCGCGAAGTCCGCGGCGAGGATCGAGGGCGCGATTTTGACCGTCGGGGAGCTCGGGACCATGAGGGTCTGGTAGCCGATTTTCCCGATGCGCCGCAAGGCGCGACGGCGCCGGGCGGTCGGGCGCTCAGCTGCGGATCAGGCGCGCGGCGAAGAAGCCGTCCATGCCGCCCCGCTCGGCCCAGTGGCACGGCAGGGTGCGCAAGGTGCCTGCGGGCGTGATCGCGGCGGGGTCGAGCCCGTCCAGTTCGGGCCAGTCGTTGGGCATCAGCGGGTCGAGCGCGACGGGTGCACCGGATGCGAGCAGCGCATCGATGCGCGCCGTGCCCTCTTCGGGCTCGAGCGAACACACGGCATAGACCAGGGTGCCCCCCGGCCGCACCATGTTGACCGCGGCGCGCAGCAGCCGGTCCTGCAGCATGGCGGCGCGCCGGATGTTGTCCGCGCTGCGCCGGTGGAGGATGTCGGGGTGCCGGCGGATCGTTCCCGTCGCCGTGCAGGGCGCATCCAGCAGCACCGCGTCGAACGGGGCGTCGGGCCGCCACTGGGCGACGTCGGCGCACACCAGCTCGGCGTCGAGGCCGGTGCGCGCCAGGTTCTCCTGCAGCTGGCCCAGGCGTCCGCCCGAGATGTCGACCGCCGTGACCTGCGGGCCGCGGTCGGCGATCTGCAGGGTCTTGCCGCCGGGTGCGGCGCACAGATCGGCGATCCGCGCGCCGGCGTCGTCGCGCAGCAGCCGGGCCGGCAGGGAGGCCGCGAAATCCTGCACCCACCACATGCCTTCGTCGAAGCCGAGAAGCTCCGAAATGCGCCCGCCCGCGGCCCGGCGCAGGGTGCCGCCGGGCAGGATCTCGGCGTCGAGCCGGGCGGCCCATTCCGCCGGGTCGGCGCGGCGCGCGAGCGTGATGTCGAGCGGGGGCTCGCTCAGATGGGCCGTGGCGATCGCGCGCGCAGTCTCGTCGCCGTATATCTCGCGCCAGCGCGTGAACAGCCAGGCCGGGGTGTTCGCCGTGCCCGGGTCGGGCGCATCCGCCGGCGTGTCGGTCTCGCCCCGCGCGATCCGGCGCAGGACGGCATTCACCAGCCCCTTCAGGGCCCCGCGCCGGTACCAGCTGGCCTGGCGCACGGCCGCGTCGACCGCTGCGTGGTGCGGCGTCTCGAGGAAGGCGAGTTCGGCCGTGCCGGCCCGCAGGATGTTCCGTATGTGGCCATGGCGCGCGGCAATCGGCCGGTCGAGGCAGGCATCGATCCGTCGGTCGATCTCGCCCATCCGGCGCAGCACCATGGCGACGAGGCGGCGCGCCTGGGCCCGGTCACGCGGATCGAGGGCGGCAAGCCCGCGATGCTCGGCCAGCGCGGCGTCGAGGGGGACATCGCGTTCGAGGACGGCGTCGAGAATGTCGGTTGCGGCGGTTCGGGCGTCTGCCATGGCCGTCTTATGCCCTAAAACGCGAAAGGCCGCAGCAGGCCCGGAAGGCCGGCTGCAGCCAAGCGCGGTTGCGTTCTGTCGGGTGTCAGGCGGCCGACTTGTCCTTGCGGATATAGGCCATCGCGCAATGCGAGGAACAGTAGGGGCGCCCCGGCACCGTGTCCTCCTCGCAGAAGCGGAAATCGGTGTCGCCCGGATCGCCGATCGGCCACAGGCATTCCTTCACGTCGCCGCCCTTGCGCGCCAGGGGCGGCAGGGCCGTTTCCGACGCGCGCATGCCGCCTTCGGGAACCACCTTCTCGCCGCCGATCTCCTCGTCGGCCATGGTGCCGCGCAGTGCCTTGGCCTCGATCGCCCGGTCGATCGCCCGGTTGCGCCGCCGCGAGCCCGAACCGGTCCCGCGGATCGGCGACGGCCTGCTTTCCAGCCCCAGCCGGTGCGCCTTGCCGATGACGGCGTTACGGGTGACACCGCCCAGTTGCACCGCGATCTGGCTCGCGGAAAGCCCCTTCGCCCACAATTCGCGCAGCAATGTTACCCGCTCATCCGTCCACGACATCTTTCGGTTCCCGATCTTCAGTTAGCCCCGCCGGCCGCGGTTTCGCGGCCTCGATCCCGGCTCGGAGCCTAGATCATGTGGGATTAAGTGGGCAAGACTACAAAATGATGTACCAGGCCCAAGATGTGGACAATCTGTTGATACATTCCCCAGATTTAGGGGTTCCAACGGGGTCATCGCGACCACGGACCTCGCTGCGGACCCCCGCCGCGCGACCAGGGCCCCGCGGTGCCGCCGCCCCCGGAAGGATCCGAACCCATTGATCTGCTGAACATTTCCCGGAGCCGCGCCACCCGGTTCGCGGTCGCGGGATGGGTCGAGAACAGGCTGTCGTGCTTATGGGCGTGCAGCGGGTTGACGATGAACATGTGGGCGGTCGCCGGATTGTGCTCGGCGGCCTGGTTGTCGATGCGGCGCGTGCCCGCCTCGAGCTTTTCCAGCGCGTCGGCCAGCCAGTCGGGATTGCCGCAGATCTCCGCGCCCATCCGGTCGGCCTCGTATTCGCGGGTGCGGCTGATCGCCATCTGCACCAGCATCGCGGCCAGCGGCGCGAGGATCATCATCGCCAGCACCCCCACGATGCCCAGCGGGTTGTTGCGGCTGCCGCCGAAGAACAGCGCAAAGTTCGCCAGCATCGAGATGGCGCCCGCGAAGGTGGCGGTGATCGTCATGATCAGCGTGTCGCGGTGCTTTACATGGGCCAGTTCGTGGGCCATGACGCCCGCGACCTCGCGCTCGTTCATCAGCCGCAACAGGCCCGACGTGGCCGCCACCGCGGCGTTCTCGGGCCCGCGTCCGGTGGCGAACGCGTTGGGCTGGTCGTTGTCGATCAGGTAGACCCGGGGCATCGGCAACCCGTCACGGTCGGCGAGCTGGGCGACGATGCGGTAAAGCGGGTGGGTGGGGTCGTTGACCTCGCGGGCCCGGTAATAGCGCAGCACCGCCGCGCCGGAATTCCACCAGGCGAACGCGTTCATCGCGGCTGCGAACGCCAGCGCGATCAGCATGCCGGTCTGGCCGGCCAGCAGGAAACCGCACACCATGAACAGTGCCGTCATCGCCGCCAGAAGCAGGGCCGTGCGGAAATAGTTCGATGTCACCCGTCGACTCCTTATCGGGCGTTCGCCTTGGCAAACGCCGCCCGTTGGTCCATATCAGGTCCATGGCCGATACCGACGACAGCACGCCCGCCGCTGCCCCGAACTATCGGGTGCGATTGCCGGCGAACGCGACTACAGCACCGAAATCCGCCGAAAATGCCGCGGAAACCTCGCCCGACACCCATGACTCCGTGGCTTCGGAGGACGGCAAGCCGAAGGAGATCGGCGGCCCCAAGGGGCCCGAGCCCACCCGCTTCGGCGACTGGGAACGCGACGGGCGCTGCGTCGATTTCTGACGCG
>JAYOFO010000103.1:6021-7223 GCA_038117265.1 Rhodospirillaceae bacterium | reverse complement strand
CGCGACGACCTCGGCGGCGAAGTCGGGGCCGAAATCGATCCGGTCGCCCGCCCGCAGGCGTTTGGCCGGGCGCGCGAAGGCGCGCCATTCGCCGCCCGCCTCCGCCTTGTGCAGGGTCAGCGAGACCTTCGCCTCGCCGCGCCGGCCTTCGAGCTGGGCGGGGATGACCTTCGTGTCGTTGACGATGACGAGACTGCCCGGCGCCAGCAGGCCCGGCAGGTCGCCGACGGCGCGATCCGCGAGGGGCGCGTCGACGACCAGCAGCCGTGCCCCCTCGCGCGGTTCGGCCGGGCGCTGGGCGATCCGCTCGGGCGGCAGTTCGAAGTCGAAATCGGCCGTCTTCACGCCCCTCACCCCGATTGACACCGACGGCATTCGCCTGTCAGAAGCCGGGCAGGACCGATCCATTTCGCCGGTGGAAACCCGACCATGTCCGGACTGACCTCGCGCTTTCTCGTTATCGCCATCCTGTTCACCACCTGTCTTGTGGTTTCGAACATCACCGCGGTCAAGCTGATCGATGTGGGCGGTCATGTGCTGCCGGGCGCCATCGTGATCTTCCCGATCAGCTATATCATCGGCGACGTCCTGACCGAGGTGTACGGCTTCGCGCGCGCGCGGCTCGTCATCTGGCTGGGGTTCGGGGCGAACCTGTTCGCGGTGCTGACCTTTGCGCTGGTCGGGGTGATCCCCGCCGTGAGCTTCTGGGAGCACCAGGCGGCCTTCGACACCATCCTCGGGGCGGCCCCGCGGATCCTAATGGCGTCGTTCGTGGCCTTCCTGATCGGCGAGTTCACCAACTCCTATGTCCTGGCGCGGCTCAAGGTGGCGACCAACGGGCGCTTCCTGTGGGTACGCACCATCGGCTCGTCGCTGGTCGGTCAGTCGCTCGACTCCGCCGTGTTCGTCACCATCGCCTTCTGGGGCCTGTTCCCCGAGGGCGTGCTGGTGTCGCTGATCGTGACCCAGACGGCGTTCAAGGTGGGCTACGAGGTGGTCGCCACGCCGCTCACCTATGCCGTCGTCGGCTGGCTGAAGCGCAGCGAGGGCATCGACCATTACGACCGCGACACGCGCTTCAACCCGTTCGCGGTGACCCGGCTGCAGGATCGATGATCCTGCGTCTCCCGACCGCGCTCCTGCTCGCCGCGGCGCCGCTTGCACCGGCCGCCCATGCGGACGGCGAGCGGGCCGCGACGATC
>JAYOFO010000103.1:0-5921 GCA_038117265.1 Rhodospirillaceae bacterium | reverse complement strand
ACCGGATCGCCAACACCGACCGGCATTATTCCAACGGCGCGCGCGTGGCCTGGATCTCGAGCGAGAACCCGGAATGGGCGACCGACATCTTCGACGCGATCCGAGTTCGCGATTTCATCGAGGGCGGCCGCATCGGGTTCGCGATCGGGCACAACATCTACACGCCGGAGGACACCGCGACCTCGAACCTTGTGACCGACGACCGGCCCTATGCGGGCTGGCTGTCCGGCGCGATCTCGCTAAACGCGCAGCGCAGCGACGTCCGCGACACGGTCGAGCTGGATGTCGGGGTGGTCGGCCCCGCCGCCTTCGGCCGGCAGGTCCAGAACGGGTTCCACGACATCATCGGCGTCGGCCACTCGAACGGCTGGGGCCACCAGCTGGACAACGAGCAGGGGGTGATGCTCGTCGCCGAACGCCAGTGGCGCACCGCCCTGTCGCGCCCCTTCGGGCTCGAGCTCGACGTCATTCCGCGGCTCGGCGGCAGCCTGGGCAACGTGATGACGTTCGGCGCGGGCGGCGCCACGTTCCGGCTGGGCCAGGACCTCGACGTCGATTTCGGGCCGCCGATGATCCACCCCTCCCTGAGCGGCTTCGACGCGCTGGACAAGCGTTCCCGCATTTCCTGGTACGTCTTCGCCGGCGGCCAGGTGCGTGCGGTGGCGCGCGACATCTTCCTCGACGGCAACACCTTCTCCGACAGCCACAGCGTCGACAAGAAGCACTTCGTCGCCGACGCCCAGCTGAGGGTCGCGGTGATCTACGAGGGCATTCGCATCGCACTCACCCAGGTCCTGCGGACCCGCGCGTTCGAGGGCCAGCGCCAGGCCGACCGGTTCGGCGCTTCCAGCGTCTCGTTCAACTTCTGATCTGCCGGGTCGCGGCTTCCCGTCCCGGGCAGGCGTGCTAAGCTTCGCGCCATTGCCCGATCACGCATGCGGGGAGGAGACATGGCGGATCTGCAGGTAACCATCGAGGGCATCGCCCACGGCGCGCGCATTCCAGAGGAATTCGCCTTCGGCGTGCGCACCGAGCGCGAGCCCTTCACGTTCGGCGCCAACATCAGCCCGGCGATGCGATGGAGCGCGGGCCCCGGCGGCACCAAGTCCTACGCCATCATCATGCACGACCGCAGCGTCCCGACGGTGTTCGACGACGCGAACCAGGAGGGCCGGACCATCCCCGCCGACCTGGCGCGGATGGACTTCATGCACTGGGTGCTGGTCGACATCCCGGCGGCGACCACGAGCCTGCCCAAGGGCGCGGAATCCGACGCCGTCGTGCCGAAGGGCAAGCCGACGGGACCTGCGGCGCACGGCGTGCGCGGCGCCAACGACTTCGGCATGTTCATGGCCGGAAATCCCGACATGGCCGGCGACTATGGCGGCTATGACGGGCCGGCACCGCCCTGGAACGACGAGCTGATGCACGAGTACGTGTTCACCGTGTACGCGCTCGACTTGGAATCGCTGGGTCTTACGGGCGTGTTCAGCGGCGCCGACGCGCTTGCGGCCATGCAAGGCCACGTCCTGGCCAGCGGCCAGGTCGTCGGCAACTACACGATGAACCCGGACCTCGCCTGAAACCGGCGCCCGGGCCGGCTACTCCGCGGCGTCGGAGTAGTCGACCAAGCGGGTCTTGTAGTCGGTCCGCGGCACCGAGCCGAAGGGCACGATCTCGACCTTCGTCGTGACCACGAGGCGCGCACGCAGCGCCTTCTCGATCGCCTCGGCGAGCGCCGCGCCCGGCACCGCACCCTCCGCCGCCTCGACCTGGACCGGCAGCGGCGGCAATTGCTGCACGCCCTTCTTCGCGGGCTTGACCAGGATCACGCCGCTGACGTCGGGCTGGAAATCGGCGACCACCTCGCGGATCGCGCTGGGGAACACGTTCACGCCGCGCACGATGAGCATGTCGTCGGTGCGCCCGATGCAGCGGATGCGCGGGCCCGTGCGCCCGCTGGCGACCGGGCCCATGCTGACGATCACATGGTCGCGCGAGCGGTAGCGCAGCAGCGGCGCGGCCTCCTGCATAAGGTGGGTATAGACCGGCTCGCCCATCGCCCCGTCCTCGAACGGGATCGGCTGCTCGGTCTGCGGGTCGATCAGCTCCATGTGGATATAGTCGCGCGCCAGGAAGTTCATCCCGTCCTGCTCCGGCCCCTCGCCGAACATCGAGATCGACAGCTCGCCGAGCCCCAGCACCTCGTGGACCTTCGCGTTGAACGCCGCCTCGATCTGGGCGCGCACCTTGGGTTCGCCGCCGCCCGGCTCGCCGCCCGCGACCAGCGTCTCGATGCCGCATTGGGTGGGGTCGATGCCGCGCTCGCGGGCCGCCTCGGCGATGTAGAGGAAGTAGGAGGGCGTCCCGGGGATCGCCTGGATCCGGAACCGTTCGAGCGCGGTCAGCAGGCGCTGCGTGTTGCCGCTCCCCGCGGGCACCAGCCGGCAGCCGAGCCGGGTCAGGGAATCGTGCACCGCGCCGGCGGCGAAGGGCCCCGAATTGTAGGTCGTCACCACGCGGTGATGCGGGCGGATGCCGGCTGCGAAGTAGCTGCGATTCGAGGTGTGGACCCAGCGTTCGAGGTCGCCCCTGGTCAGCGGGATGTACAGCGGCGTGCCCGAGGTGCCGCTGGTCGAGTAGATGCGGATGACGTCGTCGAGCGGTGCGGCGAGCTGCTTGCCGAGCCCGCCCTCCTCGGCCTGGCTGGCGCGCAGCTCGTCCTTCACGGTGAACGGCAGATGGTGGATGTCGTCGAGCCCGCCGACCGACTCCGGCGTCTTGAAGCCGGCGGCGGCGAGCTTCGCGCGGTAGAACGGCGAGCGTTCCATCAGATAGGCGACCTGCTTGCGGTAGGTCACCTCGTCCATCGCGCGCTGCTCGGCCAGATCGCGTGTCTCGGCGACGGGATCGAAGAGTTCGGGCGCGCTCATTTGCGGGAATCCCCGTCATACTCGATGGCTTCCTCGCCATGATGGGCCAGCAGGAAGCCGATCGGGCGCTCCGTCTCCTCGTTGAGATGCCCGATCAGGCCGATCGTGCGCGCCAGGATGGGAATGCCGCGGATCGTGGCCTTGGGGAAGTCGAGGTCGAGCAGCACGGCCGCCATCGGCCCCTGCAGGTTCATCGGCAGGGGCTTGCCCCAGACCGCCTCGACGGCGGCGGGAAACGCCCTCAGCGCGGCCACGTGCCGTCCCGAGACCCCGCGCGCGTCGGCGAGCTCCAGGATGCGCACCGCGCGCGGATCGACCGGCCGGTGGATCGGGTGCCCGAAGCCCGGGATGAAACGGCCGGAATCCTTGTAGGCGCGGGCAACGGCCAGCGCGGCCGCGTCGGGCGTATCGCCCCCCTCGATGCGTTCGCAGGCGTCCACCAGCATGTCGCCGCACAGATCGGCGCTGCCCAGGATCACCGACCCGACACCCAGCAGGCCGGCTGCGACGGCGCCCTGCAGCGCCTCGGGTGCGGCGGCGAGCGTCATGCGCGCGGCCTGCACGCTGGGCGTCAGGCCGTGTTCGGCCAGTGCCACGACCAGCAGGTCGAGGAAGAACGCCTGATCCTCCGTCGGTTCGCGGCCGGTGACGTGGAAGTAGAAGAATTCGGATATGGACGAATGGCCCATAATCTCGTTGCAGAGATCCTTGCCGCGTACGGTGATCGACGTTTCGTCCGCCGTCTCGATCGCGGTCTTCGCCTCGCCTCGCTTGCCGATGAGCATCGCTGTCTCCCCCTGTTTGGCGCGACGATAGGGACTTAAGCCGCGCCCGACAACATTTCGTATATGCGAAAACTATTTCCATTTCCCGAAGCATGTTGACTCCCCGCGCCCGCCCGCCGCTACAATGGGCAACGGCCGAAACAGGCGGGCAGCAAGCCCGCGCACCGGTCCTGGGTCTGAGGGAGACACAGCCATGAAATTCGGGATGTTCAGCATGCCGCTTCGCCCGCCCGGCGGAGACGTGACCAAGAACTACCATCGCGACGTCGAGACCTATGTGCATGCCGACAAGCTCGGCTATCACGAGGGTTGGATGGGCGAGCACTACACCATCCCGTGGGAGCCGATCCCGGCAACCGACCTGTTCGCCGCGACCGTGCTGGCACAGACCGAGCAGATCCGCATCGGAACCGGCGTCGTGCTGCTGCCGATGCACGATCCGCGGATCGTTGCGCTGCGTATCGCCTATCTCGACCATCTCGGAAAGGGACGGTTGAACTTCGGCATCGGTGCCGGCGGCGCGCCGACCGATTTCCACTTCTTCGACATCGACTACAAGGAAGGCGAACATCGCGCGCGCATGCGCGAATCGATCGACGCCATCCGCCGGCTGTGGACCGAGGACGAGCCGTTCGAGCACAAGGGCGAGTTCTGGCAGTTCAAGGTGCCAGAGCCGATGCCGCAGATTCCGCTCTATCATCACATCCGCCCCTACCAGCAGCCGCACCCACCGATCGCGGTCGCCGGCCTGCACAAATACTCGGAATCGCTGGTGACGGCGGGACGCGAGGGCTGGATCCCGATGAGCGTCAACTACCTGCCGGCCGCGAACCTGCTGACCCATTGGGAAGCGGTCAAGCAGGGCGCGGCGGAAAGCGGCCGCACGCCGAGCCGGCGTGACTGGCGCGTGGCGCGCGAAATCTACGTCGCCCGGACCGACGAGGAGGCGCGCGACCATGTGCTGAACGGCGGCATGGCCAAGGCCTACACCGACTACATGTACAATGTGCTGAAGTCGCTCGGCGTCATCGACCTCTACAAGGAGAGCGAGGACATCGCCGACGAGGACCTGACGCCGGAGTATGTCTGCGACAACATCTGGGTCGTTGGCAGCCCCGAAACCGTGACCGAGAAGCTGCGCAACCTCTATCACGAGATCGGCGGGTTCGGCACCGTGCTCCAGGTGCAGTATTCGTACGAACCGTTCCAGGCCTGGCTCGACAACATGACCCTCTTCGCCAAGGAGGTCATGCCTAACCTCGCGGACCTGGTGCCCGACGAGGAAGAGCCGGCCGCCGCGGCGCAGTAACGCCGGCGGCAGAACGAAACGGGCCCCGGGCGCGCGTCGCGCCCGGGCGTGTCCCGTATCCGGTCCGAACGAAAGGGGAATCGAGATGTCCGTTGCCGCCGATACGGAACGCCAGGTATCGCCCTACGTCGCGGAATGCATCGCCGCCGAAGAAATTCCGTTCATCGATATCGCCGGCTATCTGGCGGGTGATTCCGAGGCCGTCGCACAGTTTGTGACGGACCTGCGCGCGATCCAGGAGAGCCTCGGCTTCTATTGCATCGTCAATCACGGCGTCGACCAGGGGATTATCGATCGCAGCTTCGATCGCATCGCCGAACTGTTCGAGCTGCCGGACGAGACCAAGATGAAGTACCGGGTGGATTTCCACCATCAGGGCTTCATTCCGAACAAGTCGCTGATCCTGCGCTGGTCGAAGATCGCCAAGAACGAGAAGAAGGACCTCAACGAGGCCTGGGCGATCATGCGCGAACGCACGCCCGACGACCCCAAGGTGAAGGCGAACGTCCGCCACCGCAACCTGAACCAGTGGCCCGAGGAGCTGCCCGAGTTCCGAGCCACGCTGCTGGAATACCAGTCGGCGATGGCGGACCTGGCGTTGCGCATGTTGCCGGCCTACGCCCAGTCACTGGACCTCCCGGCCAGCCATTTCGACGACAAGTTCTCGAACGCCGAGTACTACATCCGCACGGCCTGGTACCCGCCGATGGAGGCCGAGGAAGGCCAGTTCTCGCTCTCGCCGCACTCCGATCACAGTTCGATGACCTACCTGCCGCTGATGGACGTACCCGGTCTGCAGGTGATGGCGCCATCGGGCAAGTGGATGGAAATCGAACCCCGGCGCGGTGCGATCGTCGTGAACACGGGCGAGTTCTTCAACCGCTGGACCAACGG
>JAYOFO010000102.1:0-7363 GCA_038117265.1 Rhodospirillaceae bacterium | reverse complement strand
CGCTGCTCCTGCAGCTTGCGCAGCTTCTTGTAGGTCTTGTCGATCGTGTCGAAGAGTTCGAGGACCTCGGGCTTGAGCTTGGCCTCCATCGCGGCGAGCGAGAGGTTCGCGCCCTCGTCCTCGTCGTCATCCTCGTCGTCGTCGCCGTCGGTCTTGTCCGCGGCCTTGTCGTCGTTCGCCGCCTGGGATCCGTTGGCGCCATTGGCCGCGTTCGCGCCTTTGGCCCCGTTGGCGTTGGCGCCGCCGCTCGCCGAATTGTCTTCGCCCGGACCGCCGCTGTGGGTCGCGTCCAGGTCGATCACGTCGCGGAGCAGAATCTGCTCCTTCTCCAGCGCATCGCGCCAGGCGATGATGGCGCGGATCGTCAGCGGCGATTCGCAGATCGCGCCGATCATCTTCTCGCAGCCCGCCTCGATCCGCTTGGCGATGGCGATCTCGCCCTCGCGCGACAGCAGTTCGACCGAGCCCATCTCGCGCAGGTACATGCGGACCGGGTCGTCGGTCCGGCCCAGATCCTCGCTGCCGGTGGTGCGGGTCTTGGCCGGGGTCGGGGCGTCGTCCTTGGCGTCCGAATCCTCGTCGGAATCGTCGTCGGAATCGTCGTCGGACTCCTTCGCCGACTGGGCGGCGTTTTCGTCCTTTTCCTCTTCCTCGACGACGTTTATGCCCATCTCGGAGAGTTGGGCGAGGACGTCCTCGATCTGCTCGGAAGAGACCTGGTCCTGGGGCAGGGTCTCGTTCAGCTCGTCATAGGTGATGAACCCGCGCTCCTTACCGCGCGCGATCATCTTCTTGACGCCCTGAAGCGAGCTGTCCATGAGCGGGCCGTCGGCGGTTTCCTCGCGGTCCTCGTTGGTCTCTTCCTGGGCCTCGTTTCGTGCCATGTTCGTCCTCGCCGCGCTTCGCGTTACACGCTGCGCCGTCGCCGGTCCAAAGATTGTGGGTTACAGGCCGCCCGCACCCGTTTCTTCACGGACGATGTTCATAAACCGCTTTGTGTTGGGTTCGTTCACGTCGTCCGCCAAATCCTGTTTCGCTGCCGCACGATCGACGGCCAGGCGATCTCGCCGGTACTTGCCCAGGGTATCCCCGAGCGCCATTCGCGCATCCGAAATCGTGGCATCGGGCGTCGCGAACGACGCCTGACGATAGACTTGCGAATGCAACACCAGCCCCAACGGTCTCTCGAAACCGCTTTGGAGGAGATGGCGTTCGATCGCTCCAGTGTCAAGGACCGGCATGGCCACCGCGAGGTTTAAAATCTCCCGGAGCAAACTGTCAAGTTCCCTGTTTTGCAGGGAAATTTCGCTCAAGGCCTCGTGCGCCTCCGACAAAAGGTCAGGGTGATTGACCAACAGGGCGATCAGGATGCGTTCCTGCAGCGCCTTCATGGCGCCGATGTCGCCGCGCGCGCGCAGTCCCGGCGCGATCCCCGGCGCCGTCCCGGACCGCTCGGACGGCCCGCGCCAAGACGGTTTGCCGCGGTCCCGGCGTCTCCACAGTTCACGCAGCCGGGCACGCAGGCTCTGCTCGTAATGATACTTCACGCTTGGGTCGGCGATCTGCGACAGCCGGCTGTTGATCCGGCGGTCGAGGTCGGCCCGCCGCTCGGGCGTGTCGTGCAGACCCGCCGCCGTCTCAGCATGCCAGATGACGTCGACGAGCTGGCGCGCGCTGCCCAGCAGGGTGCGGAAGCCCTTGGCGCCGCGCGCCGCGACCAGCGAGTCCGGATCCTCGCCCGACGGCAGCGCCATGAAGCGCAATGTCTTGCCGGGCTTGAGGATCGGCAGCGCGCGTTCGGCGGCCCGCAGCGCCGCCCGCTCGCCAGCGGTATCGCCGTCGAAACAGAGCACCGGTTCGTCGGCGAGCCGCCAGAGCAGGCCCATCTGCTCCTCGGTCAGCGCGGTGCCGAGCGGTGCGACCGCGTTGGGCAGGCCCGCCTGGGCCAGCGCGATCACGTCGGTGTAGCCCTCCGTGACGATGACCGTGCCCGCGCCGCGCGCCGCATCGCGCGCCATGGCGTAGTTGTAGAGGCTGCGGCCCTTGTGGAAGAGCGGCGTCTCGGGCGAGTTCAGATATTTCGGCTGGCCGTCGCCCAGGATGCGCCCGCCGAAGGCGATCACCCGGCCGCGGCTGTCGGCGATCGGGAACATGACCCGGTTGAAGAAATAGTCGCGCGGATCGCCGCCGCCTTCCGGCAGCTTGATGAGCCCCGCCTCGACGAGCTGTTCGCGCCGCACGCCACGCCCCTCCATCGCCTGCAGCAGCCGCCCGCGCCCGTCGGGCGCGAAGCCCAGGCGGAACTGCGCAATGGTCTCGTCCGTAAAGCCGCGTTCGCGCAGATAGGCATAGGCGGCGCGGCCCCCGGCGCTGTGGAGTTGCTCGACGTACCAGTTGCAGACCTGCTTGACCACGTCGTAGAGGGTCGAACGGACCTTGGCGCGCTCGCGTTCCTCGGGCGAGGATTGCGGCACCTGCAGGCCGGCCTGGGCGGCCAGCCTCTCGATCGCTTCCGGGAAGGTCAGCCCCTCGGTCTCCATGGCGAACGAGATGACGTCGCCGTGCTGGCCGCAGCCGAAGCAGTGATAGAAGGCCTTGTCGTCGTTGACCGTGAACGACGGGGATTTCTCGTTGTGGAACGGGCACAGGCCGACGAACTCGCGCCCGCGCCGGGTCAGGCGCACCTTGCGGCCCACGACCTCCGAGACGGGAAGCCGCGCGCGCAACTCCTCGAGAAACTGCGGCGGGAAGGCCATTGCACCACTTCGCTGGGACAGGGCTAACGCACCAACCTAGCGCGTATGCGAGTCGCCGGACATCCGCCCGGCACCCGGAGTTGGCTGAATGTCGGGGATAAGGCGAATCTAGCCGGCTAGCCGGGCCTTGACGATGGCCGACGCCTTGCCGAAGTCCATCTGCCCAGCAAAGTTGGCGCGCAGCGCGCCCATCACGGCGCCCATGTCCTTGATGCCGGTGGCGCCCACCCCGGCGATGGTCGCATCGACCGCGGCCTCGATGGCCGAATCGTCGAGCTGGGCCGGCAGGAACCCCTCGATGATGCCGATCTCCTCACGCTCCTGCTCGGCGAGTTCGAGCCGGCCGCCCTTCTCGTACATCGAGATGGATTCGCGGCGCTGCTTCACCATGGTCTGCAGCATCTGGAGGATCTCGTCCTCGTCGATGCCGTCCATGTTGCCCTTGCTGCGCGCCGCGATGTCGCGGTCCTTGAGCGCCGCCATGATCAGACGAAGGGTCGAGACGGCGCACGCGTCCTTGTCCTTGAGCGCTGCCTTGAGCGCCCCTGGAAGCTGTTCACGAAGCATGTCGGGATTGCCTTTTGCAGAGGCCCGAGACCCTAGCCGATTTGCCTGTTTATGGCAATCGCGGGACAAGGGTGCTAATTGTTTGTTTTCATTATTTCTTTTCTTCCCCAGCCGCGCTTGACGACTCCCGCCCGGTGCCTTAAACAACCCGGCAATTTGCGCGCCGGTCAGGCGCGCCCCGGCCTTCGCGAGGCCGGAATTGTAAACACTCGATCCCGGCCGTCGCTTCCCGCAATGCGACCGCCACCCCGAGGACCGGAGCGATATGGCCGCTGCCGCGCCCAAAGACCGGAGCCAGCCGAAATGGGCGACCGGCGCATTGGTCTTGCCCGATGGCACGGTTTTCTGGGGACGTGGCATCGGCGCCACGGGTGCGGCGGTCGGCGAGGTCTGCTTCAACACCTCGCTGACGGGTTACCAGGAAATCCTGACCGACCCGTCCTATGCCGGCCAGATCATCACCTTCACCTTTCCGCACATCGGCAACGTCGGCACCAACGAAGAAGACATCGAGACGACCACCCCGGCGGCGCGCGGCTGCATCCTGCGCGCCACAGTCACCGACCCGTCCAGCTGGCGCGCCATCCAGCATCTGGACGCCTGGCTCAAATCGATGGACATGGTCGGCATCACCGGCATCGACACCCGCCGGCTGACCCGCCACATCCGCGACGCCGGCGCGCCGAACGGCGCGATCGTCAACCAGCCCGACATGCCCATCAAACCCGCCGCCCTGCGTGCCGCGGCGGCCGACTGGCCCGGGCTCGAAGGCGCCGACCTGGCCAAGGACGTCTCGTGCACCCAGACCTACGAATGGACCGAGACGCCGTGGGATCTGCGTGACGGTTACGGTGCGCTCGACAAGCCGGCCCGCCATGTGGTGGCGGTCGATTTCGGGGCCAAGCGCAACATCCTGCGCTCGCTGGCCGGGCTGGGCTGCCGGGTGACCGTCGTGCCCGCCGCCGCGTCGGCCGACGATGTGCTGCGCCACAGGCCCGACGGGGTGTTCCTGTCGAACGGGCCGGGCGACCCGGCTGCGACCGGAAAGTACGCGCTGCCGATGATCCAGGGCGTGCTGAAGGCGGGCATCCCCACCTTCGGCATCTGCCTCGGCCACCAGATTCTGGCGCTGGCGCTGGGTGCGAAGACCGAGAAGATGCACCACGGCCACCGCGGCGCGAACCACCCGGTGAAGGACCTCGAGACCGGCAAGGTCGAGATCACCAGCCAGAACCACGGTTTCGTGGTGGTCGAGGCCTCGCTGCCCGCCAACGTGGTGACGAGCCACCGCTCGCTGTTCGACGGCTCGCTCGAGGGCATTCGTGTCAACGACGCGCCCGTGTTCTCCGTCCAGTACCATCCCGAGGCCTCGCCCGGCCCGCACGACAGCCACTATTTGTTCGAGCGGTTCGTTGCGATGATCGACGACAGGAAATAGATGCCGAAACGCACCGACATCGAATCCATCATGATCGTCGGCGCCGGGCCGATCATCATCGGCCAGGCGTGCGAGTTCGACTATTCGGGAACGCAGGCGGTCAAGGCGCTGAAGGACGAGGGCTACCGGGTGATCCTGGTGAACTCGAACCCGGCGACGATCATGACCGATCCCGAGTTCGCGGACGCGACCTACGTCGAGCCGATCACGCCGGAGATGGTGGCGAAGATCCTCGAGGCCGAGCGCCCCGACGCGATCCTGCCGACCATGGGCGGGCAGACCGCGCTCAACACCTGCCTGACCCTCGAACGCAACGGCACGCTGGAGCGGCTTGGCATCGAGATGATCGGCGCACGCGCCGACGTCATCGACAAGGCCGAGGACCGGCTGCTGTTCCGCGAGGCGATGGAGAAGATCGGGCTGGAATCGCCCCGCTCGATGCTTGTTGAGACCCGCGAGCAGGCCGAGGAGGCGCTCGATATGGTCCGCCTGCCGGCGATCATCCGCCCCTCCTTCACGCTGGGCGGCACGGGCGGCGGCATCGCCTACAACCGCGACGAATATTTCGAGATCGTCAAGGGCGGCATCGAGGCCTCGCCCGTGAACGAGGTGCTGGTCGAGGAATCGGTGCTCGGCTGGAAGGAGTACGAGATGGAGGTCGTCCGCGACAAGGCGGACAATTGTATCATCGTCTGCTCGATCGAGAACATCGACCCGATGGGCGTGCACACCGGCGATTCGATCACCGTGGCGCCGGCGCTGACCCTGACGGACAAGGAATACCAGATCATGCGCGACGCCTCGATCGCGTGCCTGCGCGAGATCGGGGTGGAGACCGGGGGCTCGAACGTCCAGTTCGCGATCAACCCGAAGAACGGGCGCATGGTCGTCATCGAGATGAACCCGCGGGTCAGCCGTTCCTCGGCGCTGGCCTCGAAGGCGACCGGCTTCCCCATCGCCAAGGTCGCGGCCAAGCTGGCGGTCGGCTACACGCTCGACGAGCTGACCAACGAGATCACCGGCGTGACGCCGGCCAGCTTCGAGCCGACCATCGACTACGTCGTCACCAAGATGCCGCGCTTCACCTTCGAGAAGTTCCCCGGCACCGAGCCGACCCTGACCACCTCGATGAAGTCGGTGGGCGAGGTTATGTCGATCGGCCGCACCTTCGCCGAGAGCCTGCAAAAGGCCTACCGCTCGATGGAGACGGGCCTGACCGGCCTGAACGAGATCGCGATCCCCGGCGTCCGCGAGGGCGCGAGCGTCGACGAGGATGCGGTGTTCGCCGCGCTCGGCCGGCCCACGCCGGATCGCCTGCGGACCATCGCCCAGGCGTTCCGCCTCGGCATCTCCGAGGACGATATCCAGCGCGTGACCCGGTACGATCCCTGGTTCCTCGAGCAGATTTCCTCGATCGTGCAGGCCGAGGCACGGCTCCGCGAGAAGGGCCTGCCCAACACCTACGACGAGATGATCTGGCTGAAGCGGCGCGGCTTCTCCGACGCGCGACTGGCCGAGCTGACCGGGACGACCGAGGCGGCGGTGGCGGCCAAGCGCGCGGCGCTCGACCTGCACCCGGTCTACAAGCGCATCGACACCTGCGCGGCAGAGTTCCCCAGCCAGACGCCCTACATGTACTCGGCCTACGAGGGCGACGAGTTCATGCGCGGCGAGTGCGAGGCCGAGCCGAGCACGCGCAAGAAGGTGGTGATCCTCGGCGGCGGTCCGAACCGCATCGGCCAGGGCATCGAGTTCGACTATTGCTGCGTCCACGCCGTCTTCGCGCTGCGCGAGGCCGGCTACGAGACGATCATGGTCAACTGCAACCCCGAGACCGTCTCGACCGACTACGACACCTCGGACCGGCTCTACTTCGAGCCGCTGACGGCCGAGGACGTGATCGAGATCTGCCGGCTCGAACAGTCGAGCGGCGAGTTGCTCGGCGTAATCGTGCAGTTCGGCGGCCAGACGCCGCTCAAGCTTGCCGAGGCCCTCGAGGCGGCCGGCATCCCGATCCTCGGCACCTCGCCCGATGCGATCGACCTGGCCGAGGACCGTGAGCGCTTCCAGGCCCTGCTGCACGAGCTGGACCTGAAGCAGCCTGACAACGCCATCGCGACGAGCGGAGAGGATGCGCTGGACAGGGCCGACGCGCTGGGCTTCCCGCTGCTGATCCGCCCCTCCTACGTGCTCGGCGGGCGGGCGATGGAGCTGGTCCACGACATGGACGGGCTGACCCGCTACATCAACGAGGCGGTCCGGGTTTCGGGAGACAGCCCGGTGCTGCTCGACCGGTACCTGCAGGACGCGATCGAAGTCGATGTTGACGCGCTGTGCGACGCCGACGGCGAGGTCTACGTCGCCGGCATCATGGAGCACATCGAGGAGGCGGGCATCCATTCCGGCGACAGCGCCTGTACGCTGCCGCCCTACTCGCTGGGCGCCGACGTGATCGCCGAGATTCGCCGCCAGACGGCGCTGCTGGCACGCGCGCTCAACGTGCTCGGACTGATGAACGTGCAGTACGCGGTGAAGGACGGCGAGGTCTACCTGATCGAGGTGAACCCGCGCGCGAGCCGCACCGTGCCCTTCGTCGCCAAGG
>JAYOFO010000101.1:0-7447 GCA_038117265.1 Rhodospirillaceae bacterium | reverse complement strand
GGCCAGCGACGCCGGTGCGGAGCGCGGTGCGCTCGAGGCACAGGGCCTGTCGTCGGACGAGCTGGAGCGCGCCGAGGTGCGCATGACCGAGGCCGAGGCGGCGCTGACGCACAGCCGCGAGGCGCTCGAGGCGGCGGGCAATGTCCGCGAGACCGCAGAGCGCGAACGCGACCGCGTGCGCGATGCGCGTTCCCAGTCCGACGAGGCGCTGTCGCGGCTGCGTGCCGAGGCCGGCGCGCTCAAGGACCTGCTCGCGACCGAGGCGGAGGCCGAAGGCGCCGACTGGACGCCGATGATCGACCAGGTCGGCGTGCTGCCCGGTTACGAGGCCGCGCTGGGTGCCGCGCTGGGCGAGGATCTCAACGCCCCGGCCGACGACCGCGCGCCGCACCACTGGCTGCTTATGGGCGTGCCGGGCGACGACCCCGCGCTGCCGGCCGAGACACGGCCCCTGAGCGAGTTCGTCGGCCGCGCCGGGCCGCTCGCACGCCGGCTCGCGCAGGTGGGCGTTGTCGCCGACGCCGAGGCGGGACATCGGCTCGCGCGCACGCTCAAGCCCGGACAGCGGCTGGTCGACCGCGACGGCAATCTCTGGCGCTGGGACGGCTATGTCGCGCGCAACGAGACCCGCTCGTCGACTTCGATGCGGCTGCGCCAGCGCAACCGGCTGACGGAACTGAGCGAACGGATCACCGGCGCGGAGGCCGCGTTCGCGCGCATCGACGAGGAATTTCGCCTCGTGCGCAGCGCGGCCGAGTCCGCGATCGAGGCCGAACGCAGGGCGCGCGCCGCGCTCGAGGAGGCCGACGGCGTGGCTGCGGATGCGCGACGCGGCCATGCCAGCCTGTCGCGCGAGTTCGCGGCGCGGATCGCACGCCACGAACATCTCGGCGAGACCCTGACGCGGATCGCCGGCGAGATCGCCGAGATCGACGGCCGGCAGGCCGAGGTGGGCGAGCAGCGCGCCGCGCTGGGCGACATGGATTCGCTGCGCGGCGAGACGGACACCGTGCGCGGGCGCCTCGGTGAGGCACGCACGGCGGCGATCGCGGCCCAGGGCGAGCACGACCGGCTGGTGCGTGAGGCCGAGGACCGCCACCGGCGCATCGCCGCGCTGGCGGCCGAGGAAACGTCCTGGCAGGCGCGCCACTCGGGCGCCGGCGAGAGGATCGCGGAACTCGAGGCCCGCGAGGGCCAGGCCCGCACGGAACTCGCGCGGCTGGCCGACACGCCGGTCGAGATCGAGCGCCAGCGCGCCGGCCTGATGGACCGGCTGACGAATGCCGAGGCACGCCGCACGGCCGCCGCGGACGCGGTGGCGCAGGCCGACGAGCGGCTCTCGGCGGCCGAGCGCGAGATGCGCGACGCCGAGTCGCGGCTCGGCGAGGTGCGCGAGGACAAGGTGCGTGCTGAGGCCGCGGTCGGCCAGGCGGCCCAGGCCCTGCAGACCGTCGTCGAGCGCATCGCGGAACGCCTGCAATGCGCCCCGGAGAAGGTCCTGCCCCTGGCCGAGGTGCCGGAAGGCAAGGAACTGCCCGATCTGGAATCCTCGGATCGCCGTCTGGAACGGCTGCTGCGCGAGCGCGACAATATGGGCCCGGTGAACCTGCGCGCCGAACAGGAATCCGAGGAACTAACCGAGAAGATCGAGACCATCCAGACCGAGCGCGAGGATCTGGTCGCGGCCATCGACCGGCTGCGCCGGGGCATCGCGAGCCTCAACCGCGAGGCGCGCCAGCGCCTGCTGACCTCGTTCGAGGAGGTCAACAAGCACTTCCAGGAACTGTTCGTGCGCCTGTTCGGGGGCGGCCGCGCCCACCTCGAATTGACCGAGTCCGACGATCCGCTGGAGGCCGGGCTGGAGATTTACGCCAGCCCGCCGGGCAAGAAGCTGCAGATACTGTCCCTGCTGTCGGGCGGCGAGCAGGCGCTCACCGCGACCGCGCTCCTGTTCGCGGTCTTCCTGACGAATCCGGCACCGATCTGCGTGCTGGACGAGGTGGACGCACCGCTCGACGATGCCAACGTCGACCGCTTCTGCAAGCTGCTCGATCACATCGCCCATGGCGGCACGACGCGCTTCCTCATCGTCACGCACCACCGCATGACGATGGCGCGAATGGACCGCCTCTACGGTGTCACGATGCCCGAGCGGGGCGTCAGCCAGCTGGTTTCCGTGGACCTTCGCGGGGCCGAGGAAATCCGCGCCACCGCCTGATCGTTTTCCGCGGTTTTCCGCGGCTTAGAAAGGCGTTCGCAAGTGCGGAATGTCGCCTTGACTTGCCCAAGGGCGGTGAGTAACTTGCGCCCGCCTTCAGGCGCGGGTTCAGCCGTTTCTTCGGGTCGCCGCCAAGTCCTTTTGGGAGTCGGATGATGACCGAACCGGACCGGCCGGATTCGCTCGATGCGCTGAACGAGCGGCTGAGGGACGCGCGGGCACGCCGCACGGCGGGCGAGCGCGACAAGAAGCGGAAGACGCCGCTGGGGGACTTCGGTCCGGCCGTGCGGGTGGCTGTCGATCTTGTTGCGGGAATCGCCGTCGGGGTGTTCATCGGGTGGCTGCTCGACCGCTGGCTGGGTACGGCGCCTTGGCTGTTCCTGGTGTTCTTCCTGCTGGGGGCGGCCGGCGGCATCACGAACGTCATGCGGACCGCGCTGCAGATCGAATCCAAGGCCAAGGAAGCCCGGCTCGAAAACCGGGACTCCGACGGCAAAAACGGCACGCCCTAGGCGGCCATCACAGGGACCGGGGTCGAATTCGTGGCAAGTCCTCTGAAGCAATTCGAGATCAGCACCCTCGTGCCGATCGAGGTCGGCGGTGTCGATATCTCGTTCACCAACTCCTCGCTCTTCATGACCCTGACGGTGCTGATCGGCGGCGGCGTGATCGCGCTGGGCGCGAGCCGGGGCGCGATGGTGCCGGGCCGGCTGCAGGCGATCTCCGAACTGATCTATGAATTCATCGCCGGGCTGATACGCGAGACGATCGGACCGGAAGGGCGACGGTACTTCCCAATCATCTTCTCGCTGTTCATGTTCATCCTGGTCGGCAACATGCTGGGGATGATCCCCTACGCCTTCACCTTCACGAGCCACATCATCGTCACCTTCGTGCTCGCCGCCGTGGTCTTCATCGGCGTCACGATCCTCGGCTTTGCCCGGCACGGCTTCCACTTCTTCTCGTTCTTCGTGCCGCCCGGCGCACCGGTCTGGATGTGGCCGCTGCTGATCCCGATCGAGGTGATTTCCTACCTCTCGCGCCCGATCAGCCTGTCGGTCCGTCTGTTCGCGAACATGCTCGCGGGCCACACCATGCTCAAGGTGATCGCCGGCTTCGTCGCCAGCCTCAGCGTGTTCGGCGTGCTGCCGCTGGCGCTCGTCGTCGCGCTGACCGGGCTCGAACTGCTCATCGCATTCCTGCAGGCCTACGTCTTCACCATCCTGACCTGCCTGTACATCAAGGACGCGCTGGATCTGCACTAGGCAGTCCCCGCGCACCGGCAACAACCCAAATCACGAACAAGTTCCAAACGGAGGCACATTAAGATGGAAGTCGAAGCAGCAAAGCTGATCGGCGCGGGCCTGGCGGTCGTCGGCGTTATCGGGTCGGGTATCGGTATCGGTGCGATCTTCGCGTCGTTCATCCAGGCCGTCGGCCGCAACCCCGCCGCGCGCGGCGAGGTGTTCACGATGACGATGCTCGGGTTCGCGCTCGTCGAAGCGATCGCGCTGTTCGCGCTGGTCATCGCGCTTCTGATCCTGTTCGCGTTCTAGCGGCGGCGCGGGAGCCCTCCCATGCCGCAGCTCGATCCGGCGACTTTCGCTTCCCAGGTCTTCTGGCTCATCGTCACGTTCGTGGTGATGGCGTTCATCCTGTGGCGCATCGCCCTGCCGCGTATTTCGGCCACGCTCGAGGGCCGGCAGCAGCGAATCGACAATGACATCGCCCGGGCCGAAGAGCTTGCGGCGGAAGCCGAGGACGTGCTGGCCGCCTACGAGGCCGAGCTTGCCAAGGCGCGCAGCGGTGCCCAGGAGCAGCTCCACTTGGCGGCCGTCGCCGCCTCGGCCGAGGCCGAGAAGCGGAACGCCGCCATGACCGAGAAGCTGTCCGCCGATGCGGCAGCAGCGAACCGGCGGATCGACGAGGCGCGTAGCGCCGCCACGACGAACGTCGCCGAGATGGTCGAGGACATCGCCCAGCAGGCGGTCGAACGCCTGGTCGGCACCTCGCCCGACAGCACGACGGTCAAGGGCGCGGTTGCGGCCGCCGTCGGGGAGCGACACTAGATGCTGAAGCGAATTGTACTTGCGGGCTGCGTGATGCTCGCTACGTCGGGCGTCGCGTTCGCCGCGGAGGACGGCGCGCACGAGCCGTTCCTCGTCCAGGCCGAGACCTGGGTCGCGGCCGCGTTCATCATCTTCGTGCTCGCGATGATCTACTTCAAGGTGCCGAAGCTGGTGACGGGTGCGCTCGACGGGCGCGCCGAGGCGATCAAGACCGAGCTCGACGAGGCCCAGCGCCTGCGCGAGGAGGCCCAGCACACGCTGGCCGAGTATCAGCGCAAGCAGCGCGACGCGCTGGCCGAGGCCGAGGCGATCATCGCCGAGGCCCGCGAGGAGGCACGCCGGATCGATGCGAACGTGCAGGAACGGACCGAGGCGACCCTGAAGCGCCGCGAGCAGCAGGCGCTCGACATGATCGCCGCCGCCGAGGCGCGGGCCGTGGCCGATGTGCGCTCGCTCACCGCCGACATCGCCATCGACGCGACCCGGCGCATCCTCGCCCAGTCGGTCGAGGGAAGCACCGGCGACAAGCTGATCGACGATGCGATCCAGGAAGTCCCGGCAAAGCTGAACTAGGCGCCCGCCGGCAACCGAAGAATCCGAAAAGGCCCCGCTCCGGCGGGGCCTTTTCCGTTCCCGTTCCCCGGCGGCGGGCCCTACTCCGCCGCCTCGGCGGTCGCGGCCTCGGGCCGCCAGCGCAGGACCGGGTGGCGGGCCGCTCCCGTCTCGTCGAGCCGGCGGCGCGGGGTGAGTTGGGGTGCCGCCGCAAAGCGTTCGCTCTCGCCCGCCTTCGCCCGCTCCACCAGCCGGCGCACGACGGCAATGAAATTGTCCAGCTCGCGCTTCGATTCGGTCTCGGTCGGCTCGATCAGCATCGCCCCGTGCACGACGAGGGGGAAATACATGGTCATCGGGTGATAGCCCTCGTCGATCATCGCCTTGGCGAAGTCGAGGGTCGTCACCCCGCTGTCCTTGAGGAACCGGTCGTCGAACAGGCATTCGTGCATGCACGGGCCGTCGAACGAGGCCGTCATCACGTCGGAGAGCCGGCGCATCACATAGTTGGCGTTCAGCACCGCGTCGCCCGAGGCCTGCTTCAGCCCGTCCTTTCCATGGCTGAGCATGTAGGCATAGGCCCGCACGAACATGCCCATCTGGCCGTGGAAGCCCTTGAGCCGCCCCAGCGGCATGGCCGTGCCGGCATCGTCTGCATGCTCGATCAGCGCGAAGCCGTCATCGCCATGGACCACCCACGGCAACGGCGCGAAGGGCGCCAGCGCCTCGGAGAACACCACCGGCCCCGCGCCCGGCCCGCCGCCGCCATGCGGGGTCGAGAAGGTCTTGTGCAGGTTGATGTGCATGCAGTCGATGCCCAGGTCGCCCGGACGCACGCGGCCGACGATGGCGTTGAAGTTGGCGCCGTCGCAGTAGAAGTATCCGCCAGCCTCGTGGATCAGCCGCGCGATCTCGATCATGTCGGGTTCGAACAGCCCGCAAGTGTTCGGGTTGGTGATCATGATGCCGGCGACATCGTCGTCGAGCCTGTCGGCGAACGCCTTCACGTCGACACGGCCCCGCGCATCCGATGGAATCGCGTCGACGGAGAAACCGCAGACCGCCGCCGTGGCCGGGTTCGTGCCATGGGCGGAATCGGGAACCAGGATCCGGCGCCGCGTGGTGGGCCCACCCTCGCGATGGTCCAGCGCGGCGCGGATCGCCATGACGCCGCACAACTCGCCATGGGCGCCTGCCGCTGGCGACATCGCCACGGCGGGCATGCCCGTCAGCTCCCTCAGCCAGAACGCCACGGCGTCGATCAGTTCGAGCGCCCCCTGCACCGTCTCGATCGGCTGCAGCGGGTGCAGGTTCGCGAAGCCCGACAGGCGCACCACCTTCTCGTTCAGGCGCGGATTGTGCTTCATGGTGCACGAACCGAGCGGATAGGTGCCCATGTCGATGGCGTAGTTCTTCTGCGACAGGCGCGTGAAGTGGCGCACCACCTCGGGCTCGCTGGCGCTCGGCAGGCCGATGGCCTCCGAACGCGCCAGCCCGCCGAGCCGTGGCGCGACATCGCCCGGGTCCGGCAGGTCGACCCCCGAGGCGCCGGGATTGTCGAGCTCGAACAACAGCGGCTCCTCGAGCCGCAGCCCCTGATGGCCGAGCAGCGTCTCGATGCCCTCGGCCGGCCCCGACGGCGTCCGCCGGCTCAGATCCTTCGAATGCGTGCTCATGCCAGTACCTCCGCAAGCCCGGCGCAGAGCGCATCGATGTCGCCGTCGGTGGTGAGTTCGCTGGCCGCGACCAGCAGCACGTCATCCAGGCCCGCGCCGTCTCCGAACAGGCGCGTGGCCGGCACCCCGGCCAGAATCCGGCGCTCGACCAGCGCCCCCACCACGTCCGCGGCGGGGCGCGGCAGGCGCACCGCGAATTCGTTGAAGAAGGCCTCGGGGAGCACCGTGACGCCCGGGAGCGCGGCCAGCCGGTCGGCGAGCGCGACGGCGCGCGCGTGGTTGAGCATCGCCAGCTTGCGGAATCCGTCCTCGCCCAGCAGCGAAAGGTGGATGGTGAAGGCGAGCGCACACAGGCCGGAATTGGTGCAGATGTTGCTCGTCGCCTTCTCGCGGCGAATGTGCTGCTCGCGGGTCGACAGGGTCAGCACCCAGCCGCGCCGCCCATCCTCGTCGACCGTCTCGCCCGCCAACCGGCCCGGCATCTGGCGCAAATACTTCTCGCGGGCCGCGAAAAGCCCGACATGGGGGCCGCCGAAGCCTTGCGCGTTGCCCAGGCTCTGGCCCTCGGCGACGACGATGTCGGCGCCCATATCGCCGGGCGAGCGGATCGCGCCGAGCGAGGCGATCTCGCTCACCGCCGCGACCAGCAACGCCCCCTTCGCGGCACAGGCCGTCGCCAGCGGCGCCAGGTCGCGCACGCGACCGAAGACGTCGGGGTTCTGGACCACCACGCAGGCCGTGTCGTCGTCGATCAGGGCCGCGAGATCCTCGGTTCCATCGAGATCGGGCGCCTGCGCATCGATCGCCAAATCGACATAGCGCGACTGGGTCTCGGTGACGGCGCGGTAGTGCGGGTGCAGACCGCCCGAGACCACCGCCCGGTTGCGCCGCGTGACGCGGCGCGCCATCAGCACCGCCTCGGCGCACGCCGT
>JAYOFO010000100.1:0-7651 GCA_038117265.1 Rhodospirillaceae bacterium | reverse complement strand
GAAGATCTGCACGTGGCACGGGCAGTTCATCGGCTTCAGCGCCAGCATCCGGTTGGCCTGGCTCGAGGGTGCGTCTTGGTCGTGCTCGTGGCCCCCATATTCTTTGTTGGCGGCGGCGGGATCGCTCTCGTCCACTTCTGCCACGAACATGTTCTCGCGGAACTTCTCCCAGTGGCCCGAGCGCTCCCACAGCACGCGGTCGACGAGCTGCGGCGTCTTCACCTCGACATAGCCGGCAACGTCGAGGCGGCGGCGCATATAGGCCTCGCACGCCTGGTACAGGGTCCAGCCCTTGGGATGCCAGAAGACCGAGCCGACGGCCTCCTCCTGGATGTGGAACAGGCCCATCTCGCGGCCGATGCGGCGATGGTCACGCTTCTCGGCCTCTTCCAGCATAGTCAGGTAGGCGTTGAGCTCCTTCTCGTCGCGCCACGCCGTGCCGTAGATGCGCTGGAGCTGGGCGTTTGCTGCATCGCCGCGCCAGTAGGCGCCGGCCAGCTTCATCAGCTTGAAAGCCTTGGGCAGCCGGCCCGTCGAGGGCAGGTGCGGGCCGCGGCACAAATCGATCCAGTCGCCCTGGCGGTACATCGTGATGTCCTCGCCGTCGGGCAGCTCGCCGACCCATTCGGCCTTGAACGTCTCGCCCTCGGCGGCGAAGTGCGCGCGCACATCGTCGCGCGACCAGACCTCGCGCACGATCGTCTCGTCGCGGGCGACGATCTCGGCCATCTTCTTCTCGATGGCCGCGAAGTCCTCGGTCGAGAACGGCTCGTCGCGGTGGAAGTCGTAATAGAAGCCGTCCTCGGTGGACGGGCCGAAGGTGATCTGGGTGCCGGGGAACAGCTCCTGCACCGCCTCGGCGAGCACATGGGCCGCGTCGTGGCGGATCAGTTCGAGTGCGTCGGGATCCTTCATCGTGACGATGGCGACGTTCGCATCGGCCTCGATCGGCCGCGCCAGGTCGCGCATCTCGCCGTCGATCTTCACGGCGAGCGCCGCCTTGGCGAGACCCGGGCCGATGTCGGCCGCGACCTCGGCGCCCGTCACGCCGCGCGCATGGGTGCGCGCGCTACCGTCGGGCAGCGTGATCGTGATCCGGTCGTTGGGGGCGGCGTCGGCCATGATGGTCTCGTTTCTCACTCAGGAAATCTCAACGCCCGGTTAAGCAAACCGGGCGCGTCCGGGGGGGATTTAGTCCAGCTTCAGCGTCGCTTCAACCTCGTCGACGGAAAGTTCGCCCAGCATGTCGCGGCGCAGGATCGCCACGTCGGGCCCCTGCTGGGCGCACAGCGCGGGGTCCGAGGCAAACGAATACAGCACCACGGACGGGCAGCCCGCCGTCGCGATCAGGTGCATCGGGCCCGTGTCGTTGCCCACCGCGCCCGCCGCGCCGCGCGCCAGGGCGACGATCTCGGCGAAAGACGTGTCGGCCGTCAGGTCGCGCGCGCCCTCGCAGAACGAGGCGACCGTGCCCGTGGCGTGGGCGTCGGGCCCGGCACCGATCATCACCGGGGTGATGCCGCGTGCGACCAGCCGGCGCGCCAGTTCGGTGTAGCGGCCGACCGGCCAGCGCTTCTCGGGCCGGTGCGCCGAGCCGCCGGGCACCAGCAGCACGTAGGGCCCCGCGATCCCGAAGCGCGCCGTGTCAGCCGCGACCCAGCAGAGGTCCGGCGGCGGCACGTCGGCCAGTCCGGCCATCGAGAGCTGTTCGGCCTGGCGCGCGACGGTGTGCATCGCGTCACGCATCGGGTTGGCGTGGGGGTGCGAGGCGAGGCGCGCGATCCCCGACCATTCGGGCCGCCGGCCGGGCAGCATGATGTGGAAGTAGGAACTGGAACGGTCCGAGGTCTGCAGGTCGTAGACCCGGTCGAAACAGCCGCGGCGCAGCCGCGAACGCAGGCGGAACCATTCGCGCCAGTTCCGCCAGCCGGGCCGCGCGTCAACCCAGACCTCGTCGAACCACCCGCTCGCGCCCAGAAAGTCGGCGAAGGCCGGACCGGTCAGCAGGGTGATGCGCGCGTCGCGGTGATGGGCGCGGATCGCCGCCATCGGGCCCGTCGCCTGGACCACATCGCCCAGCGCGCCCAGCTTGATCACCAGGATGCGTTCCGACGACCCCCTCATCGGCCCCGCCCGCGCGCCCCGCGCGACGTCTCGTGGCCCCCCTCATGGATCTGGGCATAGATGCGCAGGGTCGCGGCGCACATGCCGCTCTTGGAGTATTTCGCGCGCGCATGGGCGGCGGCCCGGTCGGCCAGGATCGCCCGCCGGGTCGGCCCGAGCGCCAGCGCCGTCGCCAGCGCATCGGCAAGCGCCTGAGGATCGCCGGGCGCAAACCGCCAGCCGGTGGCGCCGTCGATCACCTGCTCGGCCGCACCGCCATGGTCGGCGACCACCACCGGGCGCCCCATCGCCTGGGCCTCGGCGATGACCCGGCCGAACGCCTCGGGGTCGGTCGAGGCCGACACCACCACGTCCGCCAGCATGTAGGCGGCGGGCATGTCGTCGCAGTGGCCGACGATCTGGATGTCGCCCCCGAGCCCCTTCTCCGAGATCGTCGTCTCGAGCTCGCGCCGGTAGGCCTCGCGGCCCTGGTCCGAACCCACGAGGATTCCGGTGACGCCGAAATTGTCGGCCCCGCGCTGTGCCTTCAGCCGCGCCAGCGCCTCGACGAACAGCAGCTGGCCCTTCCAGCGGGTCAGCCGGCCCGGCAGCATGACCACCGCGTTCTCGTCGGCCAGCCGCCAGCGCGTCGACAGCTCGATCATCCGGTTGGCGTTGAACCCCTCGGCATCGAAGCGCGCGGTATCGACACCGCGCGGCACCACCCGGATGCGGTCCGCCGGTACCCCGTAATGGGTCTGCATATGATCGGCGATGAAGGCCGAGTTGGCGATCACCACGTCGCCGTCGGCCATCACCGCGTTGTAGCGCTTCTTCAGCGCCCCCGCGATGCCGGTGCCGAAATTGTAGGTGCCGTGGAAGGTGGTGACGAAGGGGAGCCCCGCGGCCCGCGCCGCCGCCCGTGCACTCCAGGCGGGCGCGCGCGAGCGCGCGTGCACCAGCTCGACACGTTCGGCCGCGATGATTTCGGCGAGCCGCGCCACGTTGCGGCGCATGACCAGCGGGTTCTTGGACGCCAGCGGCAGGGTGATGTGGCGCGCGCCCCTGCGCTCCAGCTCGACCACCTGGCGGCCGCCCGCCGAGGCGACGAGCGCGGTCTTGCCCGCAAGCACCAGGGCCTCGGCCACGTCGATCGCGCTGCGCTCGACCCCGCCGCCGCCGACATCGAGCGAGGGCAGCACCTGCAGGACGGTCGGCAGCCGGCCGGCCGTGTCGCGCGCGGACGCACCGCTCGCGGCCGTGTCCGGCGCGATGTTAGGATCGCCGACGTCGTTCATTCAGGCCGCATCCGCTTCCGATGGTTCCCGACGAGACACAACCCGCCTTCGTCAACGCCGAAGACGGCACCCCGCTCGCCTACGTCGCGACCCCCGCCCGCACGGGCGTGCCGGCGCCGGGGGTCGTGTTTCTCGGCGGCTTTATGTCCGACATGACCGGCCAGAAGGCAACAGTTTTGGAAGCCTGGGCCCGCGATTCCGGACGGGCGTTCCTGCGCCTCGACTATTCCGGCCACGGCGCATCTGGCGGCGCGTTCCGCGACGGCACCATCGGGCGGTGGACCGGCGACGCGCTGACGGTGATCCGCCACGCCGGCGAGACGGTCGCCGGGCTGGGCGGCCCGCTCGTCCTCATCGGCTCGTCGATGGGCGGCTGGGTCGCGACCCTGGCGGCGCGCGCGCTGGCCCGCGCGGGCGGCCCGCTGGAGGTGGCGGGACTGATCACGATCGCGGCCGCGCCCGACTTCACCGAGGACCTGCTGCCGGGCCGCCTGGGGCCGGAGGCGATGGCGTGCATCGAACGCCAGGGATACTTCGAGGCCCCGTCGGCATATTCCGACGATCCCTATGTGATCACGAAAGCGCTGCTGGACGACGGCCGCAACCACCTGGTGCTGCGCGAACCGCTGGCCCTCGACATGCCCGTGCGGCTGCTCCATGGCACCGCCGACGCCGACGTGCCGTGGACCCGCTCCCAGAAGCTGATGGCGGCACTCACGTCCGAGGATGTGGAACTGATCCTGGTGAAGAACGGCGACCACCGGCTGTCGGCGCCGCGCGATATGGCGCGGCTGGTCGATGTGGTCGAACGGCTATGTGATCAGGTGTCGGCCAGCAGCGCGACGAGCCCCGCACGATAGTCGGGCCAGGCCAGGGCGACGCCCAGCTCGTCCTTGATGCGGCGGTTCGAGACCCGCTTGGACTCGGCATAGAAGCTGCGCGCCATCGCCGACATCTCGGGCGCCGCCTCGGCGAACGGGATCTCGGGCGGCGCCCCAACGCCCAGCAATTCGCAGGCGAACGCGATCACCTCCTGCGGCGGCGCGGGATCGTCGTCGCAGACATTGTAGGCCGCGCCCGGGTTCGGCCTGGCGATCGAGGCGGCAAGGACCGCCGCGATATCGTCGACATGAATGCGGCTGAACACCTGGCCCGGCTTGACGATCCGGCGCGCGCTCCCCCCACGCACCGTGTCCAGCGCGTTGCGGCCCGGCCCGTAGATGCCCGCCAGGCGGAACAGATGGACGGGCAGGCCGTGATCGCGCCAGAGCGCGCACCAGGAATCCTCGGCCGCGACCCGGCGTGCCCCGCGTTCGGTCGCCGGCCGTCGCTCCGATGCCTCGTCGACCCAGTCCCCGCCGCGGTCGCCATAGACCCCGGTCGTCGACAGGTAGCCCGCCCATTCGAGGGCGTGCGCGCATGCCGCGAGCGCATCGCCGTGATGCCGCAGCACCGGGTCGCCATCGGCATCGGGCGGCACCGACGACAGCAGATGGGTGACACCGTCGAGCGCCGACGCGATATCGGCCACCGGCACCGCGCCGTCGAACAGGAAGGGCGCGATGCCCTCGCGCTCGAGCTCGCCCGCCCGGGCCAGCGAGCGGGTCGTGGCGCGAACCGACCATCCGTCGGCCAGCAGGCGACGCGCCAGCGCACGGGCGCTGTAGCCCATGCCGAAAACGAACATCGTGCGCGCGGCCATGGGCGATCCCTCTCCCGACGGGTTGCTTTTGCGCGGCGCGCGCCGCGCTGCTAGGACGGAAGCCCCACAATAGGAGCGGAGCCCGTGCGCCGTCCAACGCTGCTCGCACTCGCCGCCGGCGCCGCGCTGCTGGCCGGCGTCGCGTCGCCCGACACGGCGACGGCGCAGACCCGCTACAGCGAACTGCCCGCCGACGCCGCCTACCAGAATTGCCTGGAGGGCGCGCGCCGCGACCCGGATGCCGGGTTCGAGGCGGCGATTGCCTGGCGCGACGAGGGCGGCGGCCCGCCCGCCCGCCACTGCGTGGCGCTCGCCCTGTTCAATCTCGGCCAGTACAGCGAGGCCGCGACCCGGCTCGAGGCGCTGGCCACCGACGTGCCCGGGGCGACCCCCGTCGAGCGGGCCTCCGTCCTGGGCCAGGCCGGGAATGTCTGGCTGCGCGCCAACGACCTGACCCGTGCGAATGCGGTGCTGAGCCGCGCGATCGAGCTGAACGGCGACGATCCCGAGCTGCGCATCGACCGGGGCGAGGCGCTGGCGCGGGCGGGCGAATATTGGGACGCGATCGACGATTTCTCCGCCGCGCTCGACCTGCGGCCCGACCATATCGACGCACTGATCTTCCGCGCCGCGGCCTACCGCCTGCTCGAGGTCGACGACCTGGCGCGCGACGACATCGACCGCGCGCTTGCCGCCGATCCCGACAACCCCGAGGCGCTGGTCGAGCTGGGCGCGATCCATGCCCGGGCCGGCGCGTTCGACGCGGCGCGCGAGACCTGGCTGCGCGTGCTGGCGATCGCGCCGGGATCCCAGGCGGCCGAGGCGGCGCGCGGCGCGCTGGAGCAGATGGATGTGAAGGTGGAGTGAGGGACTTTTCCGGGGGCCAGCCCGCTTCCCTCTAGAAATCCGGGTTGGCGTAGTGCTTCGGCGGGGGAATGCCGGGGATGTGGTCGGCCAGCACGGCGCGCAGGCTCGGCCGCGACTTGATCCGGGCGTACCAGGTCCTCGCCTCGGGAAAATCCTGCCAGGGCACGTCGCCCACATAGTCGACGCAGGAGAGCTGCGCCGCCGCGGCGATGTCGGCGAGCGAGAAATCGTTCCCGGCGAGCCAGTTGCGCCGTTCCATCAGGTACTCGATGTAGGACAGGTGCACGCCGATGTTCGCGTGGCCGGCGCGGATCGCCGACGAGGACGGCGCGCCAAGCCCGAGGAAGCGCTTGTTGATCTTCTCGTCGACCAGGTTGACCGTGACCTCGCGCTGGAACTTCTGGTCGAACCAGGCGGCAAGCCGGCGAATCTCGGCCCGCTCCGCGGGGCTCGTCCCCAGAAGCGGCGGGGTGGGACAGGTCTCTTCCAGGTACTCGCAGATGACGGCCGAGTCCGCGATCACCAGCGGCGGCGCCTCGTCGCCGGACGCCTCGTCTTCGTCGGCCACGGGGGCCGCCTCGACCAGCACGGGAACCTCGCCGGCGGGGTTGAGTGCGAGGAAGCCGTCGCGCCGTTCCCAGACCTTCTCGACCTCGAGTTCGAAGGCGAGCTTCTTCTCGGCCAGCGCGATGCGCACCTTGCGCGCGAACGGGCAGAGCCAGAGGTGATAGAGGGTCCGCATGGCGGCGCGAGCCTAGCCGCATGCCGCGATTCAAGGGAAGCGGAACGGGCGCCGGCGGCTTCCGACGGGCGGGCGGGATTCGTCATGAAATTGGCGCTATGCTGGCCGCCGGAAAATGCCACGCCGGGAGGATACGCCATGGCTCGCAAGCTGGACCGCGCGACGATCTTGGAGCGGCTGCGCGCCGAACGCGAGGCCGACCGCTCCATCTACGATGCGCTCTGCGGTTCGGGCATCACGGCCAAGATGGCCGCGCGCGGCGGCGCCGACATAATAACCACCCACATCCTCGCCTATTTCCGCATGCAGGGGCTGAGTTCGATGGCCGGCTACCTGCCGATCGGCGATGCCAATGCGATCACCTACGAGCTGGGCGAGCGCTCGCTGCTCAACGTCATCGACGACACGCCCGTCGTCGCGGGGCTGCTCTGCGCCGACCCGACGCGCGACATGGAGCGCTTCGTCGACCGGCTGGCCGACATCGGCTACCACGGCGTCATGAATTGCCCGACGGTCGCGCTGATCGACGGCAAGTTCCGCTCCGACCTGGAAGAGACGGGCACCGGCTGGTGGCGCGAGGTAGAGGTGCTGAGCTACGCCAGCCGCCAGGGCCTGTTCACCAAGGCGTTCTGCACCTCGCCCGAGGAATGCCTGGAGATGGCCGATGCCGGGGTCGACAACATCATCGTCCATTTCGGCAACTCGTCGGGCGGCACCATCGGTTCCGAAACGGTGATGAGCTACGAGGACGCCGCCCAGCGGGTCGCGGTCTGCACCGATGCGTTGCGCCCGAAATACAACGACCGGATCGTCACCTGCCATGGCGGGGCGATCGAGACACCCGCCGACTTCGCCGAGTTCGTGCTGCTCGCACCGCAGCTCGACGGCTATGTCGGCGGCTCTTCGGCCGAGCGCTTCCCGATCGAGGATTCGGTGCCG
>JAYOFO010000099.1:0-7930 GCA_038117265.1 Rhodospirillaceae bacterium | reverse complement strand
CGGGCCCGCGCCACGGCCAGCGACCAGCCAATGGTCGCGCCGGCGATCGGCGCGGCGCTCATGCCACCGGCGGCCAGCTCGGCGCGCACGGCGCAAGCGGGTAGCAGCGTGTGCCCGAGGCCGCGGCGCACCAGCTCGAAGGTCAGCGGCTGGCCCTCCACCTCCAGCGCAGGGTCGAGGCGCCGGCCGCTGCGGGCCAGCAGCGATTCCACCCTGCGCTGGGCGTGGTTCTCGGGCGCGAACATGATCATCGGCACGTCGGCCAGCGCGGCCGCATCGACGGGCCGGTCGAGCGAGAGCGCGGCATCGGCGGGCCCGACCACGCAGATGTCTTCCTCGACCAGCGGGGTGAGCGCGACGCCGGGCATCGCCCGCGGCTCGATCAGGATCGCGGCATCCAGCCGGCCCTCGGCGACCAGCCCCTCGATCACGTGGCCGATCGCCTCGTGGACGCGCAGGAAGACGTTGGGGTAGCGGGCGCGGTAGCCGGCCACCGCGTCGGCCGACAGCACGTAGAACATCGAGGTGGGCAGGCCGAGGGTGACCGTGCCGGTCGGGTCGCTGCCGGCGGCCGAGACCTCGGCGCGGGCCTGCTCCAGCGCGGCGAGGACGGCGCGGGCATGCTCGCGGAACAGCGTGCCGGCCTCGGTCAGGTCGACGCCGCGCCGGTGGCGCACGAAGAGCTGGGCCCCCAGGTCGGCCTCGAGCAGCGCCATCTGGCGGCTCAGCGCCGGCTGGGCCAGGTTGAGCTCGGCGGCGGCCTGGCTGAGCTTGCCGGCCTCGGCCACCCTCAGGAAGTTCTGCAGGGTGCGGGTCTCCACGGGCGTACCTCCTGATATCGCGGAAACTGATCGATACCATGCCTATCATATTCTTTCGCGATATCTGAGCCCGGCCTAGGCTCGTGGGCAACGAAACAGGAAGAACAGGGGAGGGCCGACATGGCGAAACAGAATCTCGTCCTGGTGCCGGGCCTGATCTGCGACGCGGAGGTGTGGACCCATGCGCGCCGCAACATGCTCGACGTGGCCGACATCGCCTTCGCGCCGGCCGACGAGGCGGACACGATGCAGGGCCTCGCCGCCGCGCTGCTGGCGAACGCGCCCGAGAGTTTCGCCATCGCCGGCTTCTCCATGGGCGGCTATGTCGCGCTGGAGGTGCTGCGCCAGGCGCCCGCGCGGGTGACGCGGATCGCGCTGCTCGACACCTCGTCGCGCGGCGACACCGCGCAGAAGGCCGCCGGCCGCCACGCCGCCATCGCCGATTGCGAGGAGGGCCGCTTCGAGGATCTGCTCGGCCGCTTCGTGCCGCAGCTGCTGCATCCCGACCGCCATGGCGAGGCCCTGTTCGCGCGGGTCTGGGCGATGGGCCAGCGGGTCGGGCCGCAGCTCTTCGCCGACCGGCACCGCGCTATGCTGACGCGCGAGGATTCCCGCGAGCTGCTGCGCGGCACCGACATCCCGGTGCGCGCCATCTGCGGGCGCTCGGATGCGCTGACCTCCGTGGAGGAGCACCAGGAGATCGCCGACCTCGCGCCGCGCGGGCGGTTGTCGATCGTCGAGGATTGCGGTCACATGCCGCCGCTAGAGCGACCCCAGGCCGCCACCGCGCTGCTGCGCGACTGGCTGATCTACGACTAGCTGTTTGACGAATGGGAGTGACCTGACAATGGCCCAACGCCTGGCCGTGGATATCGGCGGCACCTTCGTCGACGCGATCGTGTTCGACACCGAGACGGGCGCGCTGCGCCTGGAGAAGGACTTCACCACCCCCGACAACGCCGCGCGGGGCGTGCTCGGCGCGATCGGCCGGCTGGGCGTGGCCCTGTCCGACGTCGAGACCTTCGTCCACGGCACGACCCTGGGCCTCAACACCGTGCTCGAGCGCAAGGGGGCCGAGACCGGCATCATCACCAATGCCGGGTTCGAGGACGTGTTCGAGACCGGGCGCTATCACCGCCCGCGCGAGAAGATGTACCAGCTGGTCTATGACGACCCGCCCGTGCTGGTGCGCAAGCGCCACCGGCTCGGCGTGCCCGGCCGCATGAGCGCGCAGGGCGAGGAGCTGGCGCCGCTGGACGAGACGGCGGTGCGCGCGGCCGCACGCAAGCTGGTCGAGGAACAGGGCCGCACCTCGATCGCCATCTGCTTCCTGCACGCCTACCGCAACCCGGCCCACGAGCTGCGCGCCCGCGACATTGTGGCGGAGATGTTTCCCGACGTGGCCGTCTCGGTCTCGGCCGACATCGTGCGCGAATACCGCGAGTACGAGCGCACGGCGACGACGGTGGTGAACGCCTATGTGAAGCCGATCTTCCGCACCTACATCGCCGGGCTGGAGGAGAACCTGTCCGGCGCGGGCTTCGACGGGGCGTTCTACATCACCCGGTCGGGCGGCGGCGCGCTGCGGGCGCACGAATCCGCCGACACGCCGGTCCACACCATCTTCTCCGGGCCCGCCGGCGGGCTGATCGGCACCGTCGCCCTGTCGGAGCTGACCGGCCGGCCCGACCTGATCGCCGTCGACATGGGCGGCACCTCGACCGACGCCTGCGTCGTCCACAACGGCCAGCCGGCGCTGAAATACGAGGCCTCGCTGGAGGGGATCCCGCTGATGATCCCGACCTACGACATCTCGACCATCGGGGCGGGCGGCGGCTCGCTGGCCCGGGCCGAGAACGGGCTGCTGCGCGTCGGGCCGCAGTCGGCGGGCGCGGTGCCGGGCCCGGTCTGCTACGGCAAGGGCGGGACTGAGCCGGCCTTCACCGACGCCGTGCTCACCATGGGCTATCTCGACCCCGAGCGGTTCCTGGGCGGCGAGATGACCCTGGACGCCGCCGGCGCCGAGGCCGCCGTGCGCGCCCATGTCGCCGACCCGCTGGGCCTCGACGTGACGGCGGCGTGCCGCGGCATCTACGAGGTGCTGCTGGCCAAGACCGTCAGCGCGGTGCGCGAGATCACGGTCGAGGCGGGGCTCGACCCGCGCGAGTTCTCGATGCTCGCCTTCGGCGGGGCGGGCGGCATGTTCGTGCCGCTGGTCGGCCGCGAGATGGGGGTGCGCGAGGTGATCGTGCCCAACGCCTCGTCGGTGTTCTCGGCCTGGGGCATGCTGATGACCGACATCGTCCAGGAATACGCCCGGACGGTGCTGACCCTGATGGACGATCTCGACATGGAGAGCCTCACCGCATCCGCCGCCGAGCTGGCGGCGCTGGCGCGGGCCGACCTCGACGCGGCAGGCTTCCCGGCCGGGACCCAGCTGTTCGAGCACGCCGCCGAGCTGCGCTATTTCGGCCAGGAGCACTCGCTGGAGGTCTCGATCGACGGCGCGGCCTCGCTCGACGAGATCCGGCAGCGCTATGACGACGCCCACCGGCGGCGCTACGGCCACGCCATGGCCGACCCGGTGCAGGTGGTGAACCTTCGGGTGCGCGGCATCGGCCGGGAATCCAAGCCGTCGCTGGCCGAGGTGGCCGCCCGTCCGAAAGGCGAGGGCGCGTCGCCGCGCGCGATGCGCTCTGCCTACTGCTTTGCGACGGGCGGGACGGCGGACTTCGCGATCTACGACCGCACGACCCTGATGGCCGGCGACGTGCTGCCCGGCCCCGCCGTGATCGAGGAGGCGACGACCACAATCGTCTACTTCTCCGACCAGAGCGCGACGATCGACCGGTTCGGCCAGGTCGTCATAACGTCAAAATCGATTTCGGGGGAGGACGCCCGATGAACACCGAAGCCCAGCATTCAGGAGAGACGGCGGTCGACGCCGCCACCACCGAGGTCATCCGCCACTACATGGTCTCGGCGGCCCGCGAGATGGAACGCACCCTGGTGCGCACCGCCTATTCGACGATCATCTACGAGATCAACGATTTCGGCCTGTCGCTGTTCGACCGGGAGCTGCGGCTGCTCGCCGATTCCACCGGTCTGCCGGTGTTCCTGGGCGCCAACGACTACGCCATGCGCAAATGCGCCGAGATGGGCTGCTTCGACGACATGCAGCCCGGCGATGTGGTGATGATGAACGTTCCCTACGTCACCGGCGCCCACACCAACGACGGCATCCTGGTGCGCGGCGCGTTCCACGAGGGCGAGCTGGTCGCCTATGCCTGCGTGCGCGCCCACTGGACCGACATCGGCGGCAAGGATCCCGGCTACATCCTCGATTCCACCTCGATCCACCAGGAAGGGCTGATGATCCCGGGGATCAAGCTGTTCGAGCGCGGCGTGCCGAACGAGACGGTGCTGGCGATCATGAAGGCGAACTCGCGCGCACCGGTCACCATCATGGGCGACATGAACGCCGAGGTCGCCTCGATCCGGGTCGGCTGCGAGCGCATCGAGGAGCTCTATGCCAAGTACGGCAAGGCGACCGTCGAGGCCGCCGTCGAGCGCCTCCTCGACGTCGGCGAGGAGCAGGCACGCGCCGCCATCCGCGAGCTGCCCAAGGGCACCTGGGAGGCGGAGAACTGGATGGACAATGACGGGGTCGAGCTGGACCGGCTGGTCCGCGTCCACGCCGCCGTCACCATCGACGAGGATTCGATCACCATCGACATGTCAGGCTCCGACGAGAAGGTGCGCGGGCCGATCAACCTGGCGATCGGCATGACCCACTCGATGTCGCGCATCGTCTTCAAGTCGCTGACGACGCCCGACGAGCCGACCAACGGCGGCCAGTTCCGCCCGCTCAGGGTGGTGGCGCCCGAGGGCAATCTGTTCCACGCGGTCTATCCCTCGCCGGTGTTCACCATCTGGGCGAGCGTGGTGGGCATGGAGACGATCTACCAGGCCGTCTCCAAGGCGTTGCCCGAACGCATCCCCGCCGGCTCGGGCGGCGACCTGGGCGATCCCGGCTTCTACGGGGTCGAGCCCTACACAAAGCGGCAGATCTGGCACCAGACCAACGCCGGCATCGGCTGGGGCGCGCGCGTCGACAGCGACGGCATGAACGCCATCCATCACATCTCGCAATGCACCCTTAAGAATGTGCCGGTCGAGGTGCTGGAATCGCGCCTGCCGGTGCTGGTGACGGAATCCCGGCTGCGGCAGGATTCTGGCGGGCCCGGGCGCAACCGCGGCGGGCTGGGCACCGTGCGCAACTTCCGCTTTCTCGACGGGTTCGGGGCGCTGACGATCCTCAAGAAGTCGCGCACGCCGGGCTGGGGCGTCGCCGGCGGCAAGCCGGGGCCGCTCAACGTCTCGATCCTCAAGCCCAACCCCGACGATCCCGACTGGGCCGAACGCTGGGCGCGCGACATCATCGTCTACTCCGACAATGACGACGTGTGGGGCAACACCGACCCGACGCAAAAGCACGCCGGCATGTATCGCGGCGAGTTCGGGGCCGGCGACGAGATCCTCTATCTAGCCGACGGCGGCGGCGGCTATGGCCCGCCCTTCGAACGCGCGCCCGAGCGGGTGCGCGACGATGTGATCGACGGATATGTGTCTCGCGAGGCGGCGCGCGCCGAGTACGGCGTGGCGCTGACCGGCGATCTGGAGATCGATTGGGTGGAGACGGAGAAGTTGCGCAACTAACGCGCCGCCGTGCTATCTCCGGCGCGTGGCGAAGAACCCCAAAACGCGCGCCGACGTGGCGCTGGTCGACCGCGGCCTGGCCGACAGCCGGACACGCGCCCAGGCGCTGATCCTCGCCGGGCTGGTGTTCTCGGGCGAGCGTCGGGTCGCCAAGGCGGGGGACGCCATCCCCGACGGCGCGCCTCTGGAGGTACGCGGCCAGGACCAACCCTGGGTCAGCCGCGGCGGGCTCAAGCTCGACCACGCGCTCGATGAATTCGCCATCGATGTGACGGGCGCGGTGGCGATCGATGTCGGTGCGTCCACCGGCGGCTTCACCGATGTGCTGCTGTCGCGCGGCGCTCAGCGGGTCTATGCCGTCGATGTGGGCCACGGCCAGCTCGCCTGGAAGCTCCGCGGCGACGAACGGGTGGTGGTGCTGGAGAAGACCAACGCGCGGCATCTCACGGCCGATCAGGTGCCCGAGCCGGCCGACATCGTCGTCTGCGACGCGAGCTTCATCGGGCTCGAGACCGTGCTTCCGGCGGCGATGGCGCTGGCCGCGCCGGGCGCGCGGCTGGTGGCGCTGATAAAGCCGCAGTTCGAGGTCGGGCGCGACGAGGTCGGCAAGAAGGGGGTGGTGCGCGATCCCGCGCTGCACGACGCGGTCTGTCAGCGCATCCGCGCCTGGCTCGGTGGGCTGCCCGGCTGGCGCGTCATCGGTCTGACCGCGAGCCCGATCACCGGGCCCGAGGGCAACAAGGAGTTCCTGATCGCGGCGATATTCGATGGTGCATTCGAGGGCGGCGGCGATGGCTGATCGCTCCCAGGACCTGTCCGTCGAGATCGCGTCGCTTGGCCCGCGCGGCGACGGCATCGCCAACAGCCGGGCCGGGCGCCTTTATGTGGCTGGCGCGCTGCCGGGCGAGAGCGTGCGGGTGACGACCGGCGGCAAGCGCGGCGAGGGGTTCGTCGCGACCCTGCGCGAGATCGTCACGGCCTCGCCCGACCGGGTCGCACCGCCCTGCCCGCACTTCGGCGCCGGGGACGGGACGTGCGGGGGCTGTTCGGTGCAGCATCTCGCCGACGGGGCCTACGCGGCCTGGAAGCGGGGGCTGGTCGCCTCGTCACTGGAACGCGTCGGGCTGGATCCGTCCGTGGTCACCCCGCTGGTCCGCACCGCGCCCGACGGGCGCCGGCGCGCGGGGTTCGCGGCGTTCCGGCCACGAAGCAAGGGCTCGCACACCTTCTTCGGCTTCCACGCACGCGCGAGCGGCCGGGTGGTCGAGATCACCGACTGCCGCATCCTGCGGCCCGAACTGGCCGCGCTGGTGCCGGCGCTCCGCGATCTGTTCGCCGGGCTGGTGCCGCCCGGCGCGCGCTGGGATGCGGCTGTGACCCTCGCCGACAACGGCGCCGACCTGCTGATCTCCGCCGGCCACCGGCCCAACGCCGACGCGGCGATGGCGCTCGCCGGCTTCGCCGAGGCCGCCGGCATCGCCCGCATCTCATGGCGGGCGGACGGCGAGGTCGAGCCGGTGGCGCTGCGCGAGACGCCGGTGCTCACGGTCTCGAGCGTGCCGGTGGCGCTGCCGCCGGGTGCCTTCCTGCAGGCGAGCGCGGAGGCCGAGGCGGCGCTGGCCGGGCTGGTCCTGGGTGGGGCAGGCCAGCTTGGGAAGGGTGGACGCATTGCCGATCTCTACTGCGGCGTGGGCACGTTCGCGCTGCCACTGGCGAAGGGTGGCGCGAACGTTACGGCGATCGACGGCGACGCGCCCTCCGTCGCGGCGCTGGCGCGTGCGGCCGGCACCGCCGGGTTCGGCGGCAATGTCACCACCGAGGTGCGCGATCTCGCCAGGCGGCCGCTGCTCGCCGACGATCTGAAGCGCTTCGATTGCGTGGTGTTCGACCCGCCGCGCGCCGGCGCGGCGGCCCAGGCCGAAACCCTGGCCGCCTCGAACGTGGCGCGCGTCGTTGCGGTGTCGTGCAATCCCGCGACCTTCGCGCGCGACGCCGCGATCCTCGCCGCCGGCGGCTATGCGCTGGAGGCCGTCACCCCCGTCGACCAGTTCGTCTGGTCGGGGCATGTCGAGCTGGTCGGGGTGTTCTCGCGGGCGTAGGCGCTACTCGGCCGCCTTCTTGTCGTGCAGACCCGGGCCCGCCTTCGCGCTTCGCGCTATGGCGGACAAGAACCGGGCCCGGGCGCGCTTCGGTCGCGCTACTCGGCCGCCTTCTTGTCGTGCAGACCCGGGCCCGCCTTCGCGCTTTGCGCTATGGCGGATAAGATCCGGGCCCGGGCGCGCTTCGGTCGCGCTACTCGGCCGCCTTCTTGTCGTGCAGGCCCGGGTCCGGCAGGCGGTTCATGCCGAAATACTCCTCGTTCGGCAGCATCCCCAGCCCGTGGGTCATCC
>JAYOFO010000098.1:0-7973 GCA_038117265.1 Rhodospirillaceae bacterium | reverse complement strand
CGGCGCGGTGCGCATGGGCGCCTACATCCCCTCGCAGCTCGGCATCAACCGGCCGCACCCGCAGCTGTCGGGCACCCGCACGCCGGTCGCGGGCCTCTATATCTGCGGCTCGGGCGTCGGCAATGGCGGCGGCATGAACGGCGCGCCGGGCTACATCGCCGCCAACGCCATCGTCGACGATCTCGGGCTGGCCCGCGACTGGACTCCGGTCGCCGCGCCCGAGTGGCGGCAATAGCGCGGAAAGGGAGACGGGCGATGACCGACCGGATCGCACTCATCGGCTCGGGCCTGATCGGCACCGGCTGGGCCATCGTCTATGCCGAGGCCGGGTACCATCCGGTGCTCTACGACGCCGACCCGACGCAGGTGGAACAGGCGCTGGCCGACGCGCGGCGCGGGCTCGACGACCTGGCCGCCTACGGCCTGCTCGACGGTGACCCGGCGGAGGTGCATGCGCGCATTGGCACAGCGGAAACCATGGACGAGGCCGTCGCCGGCGCGGCCCATGTGCAGGAGAGCGTGCCCGAGCGCGTCGAGATCAAGGCGCAAGTGTTCGCCGCGCTCGACCCGATCGTGCCGCGCGAGATCACCATCGCCAGCTCGTCCTCGACCATCCCCACCTCGCGCTTCACCGAGGATCTGCCGGGCCGGGCGCGCTGCATCATTGCCCACCCCGGCACGCCGCCGCACCTGCTGCGGCTGGTCGAGATCGTGCCCGCGCCGTGGACCGACCCGGCGGTGGTGGAGACGACCCGCGCGCTGATGGAAGACATCCACCAGATTCCCAGCGTGCTCAAGCGCGAGATCCAGGGCTTCATCCTCAACCGCATCCAGTACGCGGTGATCGCGGAATGCTACCGGCTGTGGGCCGACGGTGCGGCCGACATCGAGGACATCGAGAAGACGGTGCGCGACGCGCTCGGCCTGCGCTGGTCGTTCATGGGCCCGCTCGAGACCGTGTCGCTCAACGCGCCGGGCGGGGTCGTCGACTACAACGAGCGCTACGGGCGCTGGGTGCACGAGATCAACGCCACCCAGACCGTGCGCGAGTGGGACCCGGCGGACGTGGCGCGGCTGGAGGCCGAGCGGCTGGCGAGCCGGCCGGCCATGGACAACGCCGCACGCCGCGAATGGCGCGACCGACGGCTGATGGCGCTGCTCGCTCACAAGCGCGAACGCGCCGGCATCGAGGGGGAGTAGCCTCCCCCTCGCAGTGTCCGGCAACCCCAGCGCCGCGGCGCGGCGCGCTGGCGCCTATTGCAGCGGCGAGAACGGGGCGGCGTGCAGCAGCTTGTTGTTCTGGGTGATGATCGCGCCCTTGGGCGAGCCCTTGGGCGGCCAGATGCCCTTCGAGGCGGCCTCGCCGCGCACCTGCATGCGGTGCTCGTAGCTCTTGTAGGGCCAGATGTGGACGTATTTGTTGACGTCGCCCAGGTCGGTGTACATCGCCATGGCGCAGGGCGAGACCTCGCGCCGCGCCGGGATCGCCTCTTCCCAGCCCTTCATGATGCCGGGCATCGTTCCCGGGTTAACCTCGTAGTAGCGATACTCGAACAGCGGGCCGTGATCGCCCGACAGGAAATCGCCCATGAACGGGAACGGGTTGAAGATCTCGGCGTTCATCGAGTGGATGAAGTCGGTCACCTTGGGCGGCCAGACGCCGGACTTCTGCGCCTCGGCGCGCACCGCCTCGCGCTCGGCCAGGCTTTCGTAAGGCCAGATGTGGATAACCTCGTTGAGCGGCCCGACCTCGGAATAGAAGAAGGCGGCCAGCGGCGAAATCTGCTTGCGGCCGTTCTCGTAGGCCGCGCCGAACGCCTCGATGAAACCCGGAACCGTGCGCGGCTTCAGCCGGTACGTGCGTACCTCGTAGATCATGTTCTCCCCCTCAAGTCTGGATGCTGACGTCGGCCGCCATCATACACGGTTCCGGCCGCGGGGCGGTGCGATGGCCGCCCCGGGCGCGGGCCCGCGATCGTTTCGATTGCGTGGCGTGTGTACCGGCTAGCGGTGCAGGCCGCACAGCTTGTTGCCGGCCGGATCGCGCAGATAGGCGAGATACACCTTGCCCGCCGCGCCCTCGCGCCAGCCCGGCGCGTCCTCGATGCTCGTGCCGCCCGCCGCGACGCCGGCATCGTGCCACGCCTTGGCCTGCTCGGGGCTGGCGCATTTGAACCCGATGGTGCCACCATTCGCATAGGTGGCCGGCTTGCCGTCGATCGGCTTCGACACCAGGAACGCGCCCGTATCGGTGCGCCAGACGGCGCGGCCCTTCGGGTCGATCTTGCCCTCGGGAATGCCGAGCGCGCCGAAGATGGCGTCGTAGAACTTCTTGGATGCCTCGACGTCGTCGGCGCCGACCATTACATGGGTGAACATTCGCCTCTCCTCCAAACTCTCTTTGATTGCCTGCGTACCGGTTTCCGGCGGAGGCGAAGCTTATCAAGCCGGCGGCCGCGCGGGATAGGAAATCGCACGGGGTTCGGCGGAAATTTATCGGGCGGGCACGACGGTGCCCCGCGCCGGATATGTCCGACCTGGATTTTGCGGAGCAATTGGTCGGGGAGAGAGGATTCGAACCTCCGGCCCCTACGTCCCGAACGTAGTGCTCTACCAGGCTGAGCTACTCCCCGACCGGCGCGGCTCTATACGACACCGCACGCCGGTTTGCAAACCCGCGTGCACACCCGTTTGCGCTATGCCGCCGCGGCGCCGGCGGCGGTCCCGGTGGCGGTGGCGCGCGCATCCTCGCTGATCATGTCGGATGCCTTTTCCGCGATCATAAAGACCGGCGCGTTGGTGTTGCCCGAGGTGATCGCGGGCATGATGGAGGCGTCGACCACCCGCAGGCCCGCGAAGCCGTTGACGCGCAGGCGCGGATCGACCACGGCGGTCGGGTCGGTCCCCATCCGGCAGGTGCTGGTGGGGTGGAAGCCCGTGTTCCCTAAGTTACGCAGATACTCGATCATGTCGTCGTCCGAAACGACGCCCGCGCCGAGCTCGATCTCCTCGCCGACGAAGGGTTCCAGCGCGGGCTGGCGCATGATGCGCTGCACCGCGCGCACCCCGCGCATCAGGGCCTGCCGGTCGCGCTCGGAGTCCAGGTAGCGGCTCTTGATCAGCGGCGCTGCGCGCAGATCCGCCGAGCCGATCTCGACCGTGCCGCGGCTCTCGGGCCGCAGCAGGATGACGGTCGAGGACATGCCGGGGAAATCGTGCAGCTCGGCCCCCTGCCGGCCCGACTTGCCGCTAGTCGAGAACAGCACGATGTGGGTCTGGATGTCGGGCGATGCCAGGCTCGGGTCGCTGCGGAAGAAGCCGCCCTTGGGCACCGGCGGAATCGCCAACATGCCGCGGCGCGCGATGAACACCGAACGTTCGGGCTGGCCGATCTCGACGAAATACTGGCGCGCCATCTTCAGCGCCGCCTCCATCGCCTCCGACCCGCCCGACGTCATGTACACCCGGTCGAGCCCCTCGGGCGCGCCGGCGACCATGCGATCGGCCAGATCCTCCATCGGCTGGTTGGTGAAGAAGGACGTGTGGGCGAACGGCAGGCGCGCGGCCTGTTCCTGGATCGCCGCGATCACGTCGGGGTCGGAATGGCCCAGGCACGACACCGCCGCACCGCCCGAGGCATCGAGGTAGCGCTTGCCCGCCGTGTCGACGACATAGGGGCCGTCGCCATAGGCCGCGACCGGCAGGACACCGTGGGAATTCCTGTGCAGGACCCTTGTGTGGGGCGCGGGCCGGTTGGCGGCGGCCCGATCGAGGGAGCCGTCGCCGGCCGGACGCGGGTCGCTCATCGCCGGCCGCGGCCGGTCCCGGCACCGTCGAAGGGCATGGCATCCTCGCGCAGGCCGGGCTCGGGCGCGTCGTCGTCGGTGCCGCGCGCATCCGCGTCGGGGCCCGTCCAGTAGGCGCCGAAGCCCTGCAGCTGCGCCTCGCTCTCCGCCACCCGCGACAGCGCCTCCTGGCCGCCCTGGGCCAGGATCTGGGCGACCAGCACCTGGGCGATCGACAGCACCGGCACGACAGACTTGAACAGCGCCGGGGTGTCGGTGCCGACCAGCAGCATGTGCTTGGTCAGCGCCGCCAGCGGCGAGACCAGGCTGTCGGTGACGGCGACGATGCGCGCGCCGTGCGCGGCCGCATACTCCGCGGCCTCGATCGCGCCGCGCGAATAGGGATCGAAGGACAGGACGAGCATGGCGTCCTCGCCGGTGATGCCGCGCAGCCCGTCGGCGAAGGTGCCGCCATTGCCGTCGAGCAGGATCACCTCGTCGCGGAACATCGCGCAGGCGTAGTGCACATAGAACGCCGCGGGATAGAGGCTGCGCTGGCCGACGAAGTAGAGCCGCCGCGATTCCGACAGCACCCGCGCCGCGTCCGCCAGTTCCTCGGCCCCGATCGCCTCGAGGCTCAGCGCCAGGTTCTCGCGGTCGGCGCCGATCATCTCGTTGGCGAGCTGGGCCAGCGCCCGGCCGCCCTTGCGCTTGCCGGTGCGCGCCAGCAGGTTGCGCGCCCGCTGGCCGAAGCCCGGCGGCTGCAGGCGCAGCGCATCGCGGAACGGCTCGCGTAGCGTCTCGTAGCCGTCGAAGCCGATGGCCTGCGCCAGGCGCACCATGGTCGCGGGCTGCACGCCGGCGCGCTCGGCGATCTGGCGCATCGAGGTGAAGGCGATCTCGTCGGACCGGTCGAGCAGGTAGTGGGCCGCGCGCCGCAGCTGCGGGCTCAACTGCGGATAGACATCGCGCAGATCGGCCAGGATCCGTTCGCCGGTCAGCCCCTCTTCCCGGAATTCCGCCATCTTGAGCCCCCGCTCTCACCGTGCCGATCCGGATGAAACACCTGGATCGGTTTCAGGAACCAATGAAACAACTGTTTCACACACCCGACAAGCGGAATCTGCAGGCGCGGCCCGTTGTGCCGTGGCGGTGCGCCCGCTAGCATCCCGCCCCGCCCGAAGCAGAAACGAACGGAACGGCCATGGACATCGCCGATCACATCCGCACCATCCCCGACTTCCCTAAGCCGGGAATCCTCTTCTACGACATTTCGACCCTGCTCGCGCACCCGCAGGCCTGGCGCCACACGGTGGACCTGCTGGCCGTCGCGATCCGCCAGCACCAGCCCGACGTGGTCGCCGGCATCGAGAGCCGCGGCTTCCTGGTCGGCGCGCCCCTGGCGCTGCAGCTGGGCTGCGGCTTCATCATGCTGCGCAAGCAGGGCAAGCTGCCGGGCGAGACCACGGCCCACACCTACGACCTGGAATACGGCTCCGACACCATAGAGATGCAGGCCGACGCGGTCGAGTACGGCCAGCGGGTGGTGATCATCGACGATCTGCTGGCGACCGGCGGCACGGCGGGCGGCGCGTTGCACCTGCTGCGCGGGGCGGGCGCCGACGTGCGCGCCGCGGCCTTCATCATCGAGCTCGACGGGCTGGGCGGGCGCGACCATCTCGACGTGCCCGTGACCGCGCTGCTCAACTTCGACGCCTAGCTCGCGGGCGATCAGCCGGGCCGCCTCCCGCCCAGCTCGTCGGCCACGAACGCCTCGATGATCTCCTCGATCGAGGCGTCGGGCGCCATGCCCAGCGCGCGCGACCGCGCGCCGTCGGCATACCAGGGCCAGGCATCGACGATCTCCTGGATCATCGCATCGGGCTTTTGGCGCACCCGGTCGGCCACCGCGTCGCCGGCATAGGCTCGCAGCGCGTCCAGCATCTCGCCGATCGAGGGCGAGATGCCGTTCATCATCAGCGCCCGGTTGGGGCCCAGCACGTCGCCATCGACATTGTGGACGTCGATGAAGGCCTGCACCGCGCGGCGCGGCGACAGGATCAGCATCCGCGTCTCGGGGTCGACCGGGTTGGCCACCCTATCGGCCTGCAGCGGTTCGCGCAGGATCGAGCTGGCGAAGCCCGAGGCCGCCTTGTTGGGCTTGCCGGGCCGGATGACGATGGTCGGCAGGCGGAGCGTGCGGCCGTCGACGAAGCCCTTGCGCGTGTAGTCGTTGACCAGCAGCTCGCCGATCGCCTTCTGCGCGCCATAGGAGGTGCGCGGGGTCAGCGCCGTGGAATCGTCGATCGACCGCTCGCCGCCATAGACCGCGAGCGAGGAGGTGAACACGATCTTGGGGCAGCGCCCGGTGTGGCGCGCCGCCTCGAGCACGTTGCGCCCGCCGTCCAGGTTCACGGCATAGCCGAGATCGAAATCGGCCTCGGCCCCGCCGCTGACCACCGCGGCGAAGTGGAAGATCGAGTCCGTCGCCCCGTCGATCAGATCCTCGACCGTGGCCTTGTCGCAGATGTCCCCGGTCACCACCTCGACGCGCGGGTCGTCGGGCGGCGGCTCGACGGGGTCGAAGGCGTCGAACAGGACCAGCTTCTCCACCGCCTCGGGCGTGCCGCCGGGCCCGCACAGTTCGGGTTTCGCGAGAACACGCATGGCGAGGCGCCGCCCCAGCATGCCCGTGCCCCCGGTGATGACGACCTTCATCGCATTCCCTCCGCGTTCGCGGTCACGACAGCGCCGGCGCAAGCCGGTCCATCGCCGCCGACAGGGTATCGGGCTCGGCCGCGAAGCACAGCCGCATCCAGCCCTCGCCCTCCGGCCCGAAGGCACGGCCCGGTGCCAGCCCGACGCCGGTCTCGGCGATCAGCTGCTTGGCGTACTCGAAACTGTCGGCCATGCCGTCGACGGCGAAGAAGGCGTAGAACGCGCCCTCGGGCCGCGACAGGCGCACCTTCGGCATCGCGGCCAGGCGCTGGAACACCAGGTCGCGGTTGCGCCGGTAGCCCTCAACCATCTCGGCGACGAGGGGCTCGCCCTCGCGGATCGCGACCACGCCGGCATGCTGTACGAAGGTGGTCGGCGAGGCGACGTTGAACTCGTTCAGCTTCGACAGGTCGGGTCCGAGATGCGGCGGGTGGGTCAGCCAGCCGAGCCGCCAGCCGGTCATCGACCAAGTCTTGGAGAAGGAGTTGATCACGATGACCGGGTCGTCGGGCTCGCAGATGTCGAGGAAGGAGGGCGCGCGCGGACGGTCGTAGATGAGCCGGATATAGACCTCGTCGGAGATCACGTAGATGCCGCGCTCGCGGGCGAAGTCGAGCAGTTTGCGCTGCTGGTCTTCCTCCATGATCCAGCCGGTCGGGTTGCCCGGCGAGTTCACGAAGACCGCGCGGGTGCGCGCGTCGCACGCGGCGCGGATGTCGTCGAGGTCGAGGTGCCAGGCCCCGTCCGCGTCGGGCCGGAGCGGAATCGTGCGCGCCTCGCCGCCCATGACGAAGACCGTGCCCTTGCAGTTGGGCCAGACCGGCCCGACCACCAGCACGTTGTCGCCATTGTCGACCAGGAGTTGCGAGGTCAGCATGATCGCCGCCATGCCCGACACCGCGACCGTGATCCGGTCGACATCGATGGGCCGGCCGATCAGGTTCGAGGAATACTCCGCGATGGTCTCGCGCAGCGGCGGGATGCCCCGGTTCTGGGCATAAAAGACATGGTCGTCGGCGAGCGCCCGGGTCGCCGCGCGCTTGATGTAGTCGGGCGTCGCCACGTTGGGCTCGCCGAACCACAGCGCGATCACGTCGTCGCGCCCCATATTGGCGTCGGCCACCTTGCGGATCAGCGAGCCCTCGAGATCGTCGATGGCGGGCCGCACGCGGCGGGCGATATTGTCGGAATGGTCCACCGGCATTTCCTTCCTCGAAACGAGCGCCAGTCTAGCGGCGATGCGCCGATACGGGAATTGCTCCCCGTCCTTCCATCGGGCATACCAGCCGCTTCGTCGCGTCGAGGGATTTCCACGGGAGCGTTTGCATGAGCGATTTCGAACCGATCGAGCTGAGCGCGGGGCTGAACAGCGTGCTCGGCTTCCGGCTGGTCGACTGGCGCGAGGGGCTGGCGAAGATCGCCGTCGATCTCGACGAGCGCCACCGCAACCGCCAGGGCGGGCTGCACGGC
>JAYOFO010000097.1:0-7974 GCA_038117265.1 Rhodospirillaceae bacterium | reverse complement strand
CCGAACTGCGACTTCTTCTTCGAGGATGTCCGCGTGCCGGCCGACGCCATGGTCGGCGGCGACGGCGAGGGGTTCGCCATCGCCATGAAGTGCATGGCGTTCAACCGGCCGGCCATGTCGGCCTCGGCACTCGGCATCGCCCAGGGCGCGCTCGACCAGGCCGTTACGTTCGCCAAGGGCCGCGAGCAGTTCGGCAAGCCGATCGCCGAGTTCCAGGGCCTGCAGTTCATGATGGCCGACATGGCGATGCAGATCGAGGCGGCGCGTTCGCTGCTCTACGAGGTCACGGCGCGCTACGATGCCGGCGAGATGGAAGGCTATGGGGCGCTATCGGCCATGGTGAAGACGCTGGCCAGCGATGCGGCGATGAAGGTGACGACGGACGCGGTCCAGATTCTCGGCGGATACGGCTATATGAGGGAGTTTCCGGTCGAGCGGATGATGCGCGATGCCAAGGTGACCCAGATCTTCGAGGGCACCAACCAGATCCAGCGGATGCTGATCGCGCGCGATCTCCTGAAATAGGCGTGCCGGATGCACGGTGGCCGGATGCACAGCGAGGAAGAGGCGAGACCATGACGGGGTTGCTCGACGGCATCCGGGTGCTCGATTTCACGACGATGATGGCGGGCCCCTACTGCACCCGCCAGCTTGCCGACCTTGGCGCCGAGATCATCAAGATCGAGCCCCCCGGCGGCGAACAGAACCGCCGCGCGGTGCCGGTTCGCGACGGCGAGAGCGCGGTCTACAGCCACCTCAACTGCGGCAAGCACAGCGTCGCCATCGATCTGAAGACGGCGGACGGCAAGCGCATCGCGCTGGATCTCGCGCGCCACTGCGACGTGGTGGTCGAGAACGCCCGGCCCGGCGTGATGGCGCGCCTCGGCCTCGACCATGCCGCCGTCCGCGCGGTGCGTCCCGACGTGATCTATTGCTCGATCTCGGGCTTCGGCCAGACCGGCCCGGATGCCCAGAACCCGGCCTATGCGCCGGTCGTGCAGGCGGCCTCGGGATACGAGATGGCGCTGCTGGAACAGCAGCCCGAGCTGACGCGTCCCGGCTCGGTGGGGGTGTTCGTCGCCGACGTGGTGGCCGCCGTGCAGGCCTTCGGGGCGATCGGCGCCGCGCTGTTCGCGCGCGAGCGCACCGGCGCGGGCCGCTTCATCGACGTCTCGCTGCTGGAAAGCGTGATCTGGCTGCTGGTCTACGAGATCCAGCTGGCCCAGAACCCGCTGGATGCGCCGCGCGGCCTCTATCGTCCGGTGTGCGCGCGCGACGGCTTCGTGATGGTGGCGCCGGGCGGCCAACTCACCTTCGAGAACATGGCGCGCGCCATGGGCGCGCCGGAATGGATCGAGGACCCGCGCTTCGTCACCCACCCCCTGCGTAACCGCAACTATGCCGAGATGATGGCCCTGGTCGAGGCGTGGACCGAGACCCGGACGGCGGTGGATTGCGAGCGGATCCTGATGGAGAACAAGGTGCCCTGCGCGCGCTATCGCGAGGTCTACGAACTGTTCGACGACCCCCAGCTCGTCCATCGCGGGGCTTTCGCCACCGTCGCCGATGGGGCGGGCGAGATCCGTGTGCCCAACCCGCCCTTCGCGGTGGCGGATGCGCCGGTTGGCGCGCGCGACTGGGTCGCGCCCTTCGGCAGCTCGGCGCCCGACGTGCTCGGCGAATTGCTGGGCATGGACCGCGATGCGGTCGACGATCTCTATGCGCGTGGGGTCTTGCTGGGGCAGGGCGCGTAGCGGCGTATCGCAGCGGGTTTCACTTCGCGCACCGCGGCGCCAGAATGGGAATGGCAGCGCGGGATCGCGTGCTGAAACACGGGGTCGCAAATGTCCGATAAACGCATTGCCATGCTGGGTGCCGGCGCCAACGGGGCGGCGTTCGGTGCCGACATGCTCAATGGCGGGTGCGATGTCGTCCTGATCGACCAGTGGCCGGCCCATGTCGAGGCAATGCGGGCCGATGGCCTGCGCGTCGAGTTGCCGGACGAGACGGTGATCACGGATGTTCGCGCATTCCACCTGTGCGACGTGGCGACGATGCACGGCGCCTTCGACATCGTCTTCCTGGGCGTGAAGGCCTACGACACGCGCTGGGCGTGCGAGCTGATCAAGCCGCACCTGGCCGCCGACGGGCTGGTGATCGGCCTGCAGAACGGCATGACCATCGATGCCGTGGCCGACGTCGTCGGGCCGGAACGCACCGTGGGCGCGGTGATCGAGGTCGCGGCGGGCCTCTACGAGCCGGGCGTGGTCACCCGCCAGACCGGGCCGGACGGGACCTGGTTCGGCGTCGGCGCCTATGACGAGACCACAAAGGGCCGCGAGGCCGAAGTCTTGGAACTCCTGGCCCACGCCGGCAAGGCCGAGGCGCGCGACGACATCCGCTCGGCGAAATGGATGAAGCTGGTCGCGAATGCCTCGGAGTTCCTGCCCTCCTCGATCCTCGGCCTGCCGCTGGCCGACGCGATCGCCATCCCCGACATGCACGACCTGATGAAGGCGGCGGGGCGCGAGGCGGTGCGCACCGCCATCGCGCTGGGCCAGGACCTGGTGCCGATCTTCGGCGACGCGCGCATCGACGTGAACGACCCCGACCATTTCGCCTCGGTGCTGCTCGACCGGGTGCTGACCGGCTGGACCCTGCCCGACACCAAGGTCACGACCCTGCAGGACTGGCTCAAGGGACGCCGCGCCGAGGTCGACGACATCAACGGGCTGGTCGTGCGCGAACAGGCGCGGCTCGGCGGCGCGGCGCCGATCAATGCCGCGCTGGTCGAGATCGCGCGCCAGGTCGAGCGCGGCGAACGCGCCGCCGATCCGGCCAATGCCGATCTGCTGCTCTCACTGCTCGACGGGGACGCGTCCTGACCAGGGGACGATCCATCGCCGCGGCCCTTGCCGGGGTCGCGATTCTTCTGTTCGCCGGCCGCGCACCGGCGCTTGCGCAGGGCAATGCCGACCCGCCCGAACTCGCTTTTCCGGCCGCCTGCGAGATCGGCGCCGGCTGCTGGTACTGGGCCTATCTCGGTCACGATCCGGGCCCGCGCTATCGCGACTTTCTCGGCGGAGTGCGCACCTATGAGGGGCACAAGGGAACCGACATCGCGCCGGTCGATCCCGCGGCGGCACGCAATATCCTCGCCGCGGCGTCCGGCATCGTCGTCGGCACGCGCGACGGCACGGACGACCGGCCGATGCGCACACCCGAACCGGCGCGCGATGCGGCGCGTTGCGGCAACGGGGTGCGGATCGACCATGGCGGCGGCTGGACGACCCAGTACTGCCACATGGCGAAGGGCAGCGTCGCGGTGGTCCGCGGCCAGCGCGTCGCGCGCGGTGCCGTGCTCGGACGCATGGGCGCGTCGGGCTGGGCCGAGCTGGTGCATCTGCACTTCCAGGTCGAGCGCGATGGCACGCCCCACGATCCGTTTGCGCGGCGGGCGCGGAACGCCGACAGGGGTGTCTGGGCCGACCGCGACGCATCGCTCGCGCGCACTTACGCGCCGGTCGTCGTCGTGCGGGCGGGCCTGACCGATGCGGTGCCGGACGCCGAGACGGCGAAGTTCGACGGCTATCCGGCTTCGGCACGCACGGATGCCGATGCGCTGGTGGCCTATGTGGTCGCCATCGGCGTGCCCGAAGGAACCCGGATCGCGACCGAGATACGCGCGCCCGACGGTGCGGTGGTGTTCGAGGGGTCGAAGACGACCGAGCGCGCCTTCGCCGAATACTTCACGTTCTCGGGAAGGAACCGCAGGCAGCCGGCCTGGCCGCCGGTCGACTATGTCGCGCGGATCGAGGTGACCGGGACGGGACCGCTCGGCGAATTCCGCCTCGAACGCGCGGCGGTCCTTCGGATCGCCGCGTCCGACTGAGCGGGTCCTTGGACTTGGGTCGGTCCGCCGGATAGTCTGGCCGCCGGGATTTTCTTGAAGACGGGGGCGACCTTGACCCGCCAGCTGCATCTCAACCTGTTCGTCCAGTCGCGCGGCCACCACGAGGCATCTTGGAACTTTCCCGGCGCCTCGCCGAACGCGCTGACCGATATCGCGCACTATCAGCAGATCGCCCAGCGGGCCGAGGCGGCGAAGTTCGATTCGATCTTCTTCGCCGACGTGCTGGCGATGACGGGCGACGCGGCGCTGCAGGGGCGCTACTGGCTGGAGCCGATCACCATGATCTCGGCGATCGCGCCGGCGACCGAGCGGATCGGCATGATCGCGACGGCTTCGTGCACCTACACCGAGCCGTTCAACCTGGCGCGCCAGTTCGCCTCGATCGACCATATCTCGAAGGGGCGCGTCGGCTGGAATATCGTGACGACCTGGATGCAGGCGGCCGCGCGCAACTTCGGGAATTCGCCGGAACGCAGCCTCGAGGAGCGCTATGTCGTCGCCGACGAATACGTCCAGGTGATCAAGGATCTGTGGGACAGCTGGGCCGACGACGCGGTGATCGACGACCGCGCCGGCGGCGTCCATGCCCGGCCCGAGCGCATCCGCGACATCGCCCATGACGGCGAGTACTACTCGGTCGCGGGTGCCCTGAACCTGCCGCGTTCGCCCCAGGGCCGCCCGGTCCTGGTGCAGGCCGGCTCGTCCGACAAGGGCCGCGACTTCGCCGCGCGCCACGGCGAGGCGATCTTCACCGCCCACCTGCACAAGGCCTCGGCCCAGGAATTCTATGCCGACCTGAAGGCGCGCGCCGCGAAGGCCGGGCGCAACCCAGACCAGATGGTGATCCTGCCGGGCATCAACCCGATGATCGCGGGCACCGAGGCCGAGGCGCAGCGCCTGGTCCAGGAGATCAACGAGGCGACCGACCCCGAGATCGGCCGGCGCACCCTGTCGAGCCGGATGAGCGGCCACGACTTCTCGAAGGTGCCGCTCGACCGCGTGCTCACGCCCGACGACTTCCCGCCGCCCGATAAGGTGGAGGCGTCGCGCAGCCGCGCGGAGATGTTCGTCGACCTGATCAAGCGCGAGCCTACGACCCTGCGCCAACTGCTGGCCAAGCTGTCGGGCGCGCGCGGCCACTTCACCTTCGCCGGCACGCCCGAGCAGGTCGCCGACCTGATCGAGGACTGGTACACCGACGGCGCGGCGGACGGGTTCAACGTCATGCCGCCGGTCTTTCCCACGATGCTCGACGCCTTCGCCGACGAGGTGGTGCCGATCCTGTGCAAGCGCGGCCTGTTCCGCTCCGAGTACGAAGGTACGACCCTGCGCGAGCATTACGGGCTCGACCGGCCGGCCTCGCGGTTCTTCCCCGAATGAGTCCCACCGAGGCCCGGGCGCTCCTCGACGCCACCGCCGCGCGCGCCCGCGTGCTGCGGACCGGCCTCGACGGCGGCGCGCTGGTGTGGCGACTGTGGGATTCCGCCGGGCCGGACGCGCCCATGGTCGTGCTTCTGCATGGCGGGTTCGGCGCGTGGAACCACTGGGTCCGCAACATCCCCGCGCTTGAGGCCGAATACCGGGTGCTCGCCGGCGACCTGCCGGGCTGTGGCGATTCCGACGATCCGCCGTTGCCCTATGACGCGGCGAGCCTGGCGGCGTTGGTCGCCGAAGGGCTCGACCGGGCGCTGCCGGACGATTTGCCGTTCCACCTGGTGTCCTTCTCGTTCGGGGGCGTGCTGTCGGGACAGATCGCCCACGCCCAGGCGCGCCGGATCGCGAGCCTGACCATCGTCGGCACGCCGATCCTCGGCCTGACCCGGACGGGCCGGGCCAACGATCTCGTCGCCGTGCCGGCGGGCGCCACGGGCGATGCGGCGGCCGCGATCTATCGCGGCAATCTCGAGAAGCTGATGGTGCACGATCCGGAAGCGGTCGACGACCTGGCCATGACCCTGCACATGGAGAACATGGGAAAGACGCGCCTGCGCTCGCGCAGCATCGCGCGCCGGCACGTGGTCGCGCCGGACCTCGAGGGGGTTGCCTGCCCGCTGGGCTTCGTGTTCGGCGACGACGACGCCACGGTGGATTCCGACCTGACGGCGACCCGCGCCCATGTCGCCGAACGCCATCCGGACGCGGCGTTCCACGTGGTGCCCGACACCGGCCACTGGGTGCAGTTCGAGGCGGCGGACGCCTTCAACGCCATATTGCTGGATCTTTTGGCGTCGCGACGCTGAGCGCCTAAAGCGAGCCGGCGTTGGCCGGCGCATCGGCCGGCCAGACATGCCGGTACCAGTGCCAAAGGATCAGCCCGGTCGCGACCACGCCGAACGCGCCGTAGCCTGTCGCGGTCGCGGCGAAGCCGAACTGGGCGATCAGCGGGCCCGCGGCGAGCAGACCCATGGGCAGGCCATAGATCGCGAGCATGCGCACGCCGAGCACGCGCGCGCGCATGCGCGGATCGGAGCTCTGCACCAGCATGACCGACAGCGGCACCAGCGACAGGGTCTGGCACAGGCCGGCGAGCATCAGCACGGCAATGCCGACGACAAGCTGGTCCATCCAGGCAAAGACGATCAGCATGGCGAACCAGCCGGCGGCGAAGCCGATCATCATGCGTCCGGCCCGGATGCCGCGCCGGTTTCCTGCCAGGATCAGCGAGCCGACCAGCGCGCCGAAGGCGAAGCTGGCGGCGAGGTATCCGAGCCCGGTCTGATCGGTGCCGTAGACCTCGCGCGCGACATAGGGCATCACGCCGCCGATCAGCGGGAAGGCGAGGAGGTTGACCAGCAGCGCCAGGGCCATCCCGCCGAACAGGTGCGGGGTGCGGCGGACATAGGTCAGCCCGTCGACCATGTCGCGGAACGGCGAGGTGTGCGCGGCGGCGCCGGCGGCGGCGTCGAGCGGGCGCGGCGCCGCGCCCAGGGTCAGCAGGAACGAGATCGCGTAGAGCGCGGTGACGGCCGTGTAGGCGGCCGCCATGCCGAGCGTCGCGACCAGGCCGGCACCGGCCAGCGCGCCGGCGACGCGTGCGGAATCGCTGGTGGTGCGCGAGATGCCCATGGCGCCGACCATCTGGCGCGACGGTATGGTCTCGCCGACCAGCGCATAGCGGATCGCAATATCGGACGGGCGCACGATACCCATCAGCGAACCGATTACGAACACCTGCAAGGGCCCCAGCGCATCGAAATAGGCGAACGCCGTCAGTGCGGCGGCCTGCACGGCATAGAAGGCGCGCATGGCGCAGAGCACGGTGCGCGCGCCCATCCGGTCGCCCGCCACGCCGAACATGGGCGCGACCAGGGTGCCGAGATATTGCAGCGCGCCGAACAGGGCGAGCAGCATGACCGAGTCCGTGACCACCAGCACAAACCAGCCGAGGATGATCGTCTCCATCTCGAACGACCAGGAGGTCGAGAGGTCGGCGGGCCACTGGAACCGGAAACTGCGCACGGCAAACGGCGCCAGCACCGAGGCTGGGCGCGCGGCGGCCGCGGCATCGCCTTGCGTCATGGTCAGACGGTGCGCTCGACGCGGATGTCGATCAGGTTGGGCCCGTTGTTGGCGACGGCGGCCTGGAGCGCCGGGCGGACGGCACCCGGCTCGGTGACCCGCGCGGCCGCGACGCCCATCGATTTCGCCATTTCGACGAAGTCGATCGCCGGGTGCTCCATGTCCATGCCGATAAAGGTCTCGTTACCGTGGAACGCCTTCAGGCGCTGCTTGAGGATGCGATAGCCCTGATTGTTGGCGATCACAAAGGTGACCGGCACGTTCAGGTGGGCCGCGGTCCACAGCGCCTGGATCGAATACATCGCCGAGCCGTCGCCGATCAGCGTGACGACGGGGCGCGACGGCTGGGCGAGCTGGATGCCCACCGCGGCGGGCAGCGCCCAGCCGATGCCGCCGCTGGCGAACGAATGAAAGTCGTAGCGGTCGCGGAAGGGCAGGAACTGCAGCAGGTTCCAGGTGGTGGTCAGCCCCTCGTTGACCGTGATCGCGCCGGCCGGCAGCGCGTCGGCGATGGTCGCCATCAGCCAGTCGGATTTGATCGG
>JAYOFO010000096.1:0-8056 GCA_038117265.1 Rhodospirillaceae bacterium | reverse complement strand
CCGAACACCGCGCCGACGGCGATGTGGGTCGAGCTGACCGGCAGGCCGAGCCACGAGGCGATGATCACCGTGATCGCGGCCGACAGCGCCACGCAATAGGCGCGCATCGGGTTCATCTTGGTGATCTGGTTGCCGACCATGCGCACCAGCTTGGGCCCGTACAGGAACAGCCCCAGCGAGATGCCGAACGCGCCGATCATCATGATCCAGACCGGCACCTCGACCTTGCCGGCGACGTCGCCGAACTCGGCGGCGCGCAGGATCGCGGCCAGCGGGCCGATGGCGTTGGCCACGTCGTTGGCGCCGTGGGCGAACGACAGCAGCGCGGCCGAGCAGATCAGCGGGATCCGGAACAACCGGCGCAGCGACTGGTTGCGGTTCTCCATCCCCTGCGACTGGCGGCGGATCAGCGGGTGTACCACGGCCCAGGTCACGGCGAGGGCCGCGACCGTGACGATCAGCACCGTCGTCGTGTCGGGCCGCCAGATGCGCTTGAAGCCCTTGATCGACAGGTAGCAGGCGAACGCGCCGGCCATGACCGCCACCAGCATCGGCACCCAGCGCCGCGCCGCCGCGATCTTGTCGTCGCGATAGATCAGGTTGATCTTGATGAAGGCGAGGAACGCCGCGGCGATGACGCCGCCGAGCACCGGCGAGATCACCCAGCTCGCCGCGATCGCGCCCATGGTGCCCCAGTTGACGAGCTGGAAGCCGACGGCGGCGATGCCCGCGCCCATCACCCCGCCGACGACGGCATGGGTGGTCGAGACGGGCGCGCCGATATAGGTGGCGAGGTTGACCCACAGCGCCGAGGAGACGAGCGCGGCCATCATCGCCAGCATGAAGATCGCCGCATCGGGCACCAGGGCAGGGTCGATGATCCCCTTGGAGATGGTGTTGACCACGTCGCCGCCCGCCAGCAGCGCGCCCGCGCTCTCGAAGATGGCGGCGATGGCCAGCGCGCCGATCATGGTCAGCGCCCGCGAGCCGACGGCCGGGCCGACATTGTTGGCGACGTCGTTGGCGCCGATGTTTAGCGCCATGTAGCCGCCGAGGATGGCGGCGACGACGACCAGCGCCGTGTCGGTCGTCACCCCGGCATAGACGCCGGCGAGCAGGGCCGAAAGGCCGAGGAACACCAGCGCGATCCCGTGGCTGCCGACGCTGCCGGCCATGCTGCGCGTCGCGGCCTCGACATGGACGATCTTTTCCAGGTCCTTGTCGAGCGACTGTTTGGTCTGGCTCATGTGCCGTCCCCTCCCCCTCAGCGGGTCAACGTTGCGGGCGCGGCGGCGGCCACCCCCTGCGGATCGAGCGCACGGCACGCATCGCGCAGCGCGGCCCCGTCATCTTCGGCCAGCCCAGCGAGCAGGTTGGCCAGCCCCCGGTCGCCGACCAGCGCCGCGGCCTCGGTGAGGCCCGCCCAGCGGCGCTTGCGCGCGTCGCGCTCGGGCCAGTCGTCGCGGCAGTCGCGCACCAGCAGCGGATAGACATGGACGTGGCTGGACACGCGATAGCCCGCCGACATCGTCTTGGAATAGGTGTAGGCGCCGACCGGCTGGTTGCAAACGTCGCCATACGCGCCGGCCTCCTCGCGCGCCTCGCGCGCGGCGGATTCGTGCAGCGCCTCGCCCTTCTCGGGCCAGCCCTTGGGCACGATCCAGCGCCCGTCGCGCCGCGAGGTGACGAGCAGAATCTCGAACCCCCCATCGCGCGGGACGAACGGCAGGGCGGCGACCTGTTGCACGGTTTTCCGGGCTCGGAACAAGGGAGGCGGCGCCTCGATCGTGGCGGTTGCGTTACGGCGCAGACCCTAGCGCGAGCGGGCGATTCACACGAGATCGCGATTACGCGCGCGCCTGTGGAACACCGGGACAAGCCGGCAACGAAAAACGGCCCCGGAAAACCGGGGCCGTTCTCATTTCAGCCTTGGAGGCCGATGTTACTCCGCGGCGTCGCGATCGCGGCGCGGGCGGCGGCGGCGCGGACGATCGTCGTCGTCCCCGTCTCCGTCACCGTCTCCGCGTTCGCGGCGCGGGCGCTCCTCACGCGGCGGGCGCGTGTCCTCGAGCTCCTCGCCGGTCTCCTGGTCGACGACGCGCATCGACAACTTGACCTTGCCGCGGTCGTCGATGCCCAGCACCTTGACCTTCACCTCGTCGCCCTCGTTGATCACGTCTGTCACGTGGCCGACGCGCTCGTTCTTGAGCTCGGAGATGTGGACCAGCCCGTCGCGCGAACCGAAGAAGTTCACGAAGGCGCCGAAATCGACCACCTTCACGACCTTGCCGGTGTAGATCACGCCGACCTCGGGCTCGGCCACGATCGAGTGGATCCAGTCGAGCGCACGCTGGGCGGCATCGCCGTCGGACGAGGCGACCTTGATCAGCCCCTCGTCGTCGATGTCGATCTTGCAGCCCGTCTGCTCGCAGATCTCGCGGATCACCTTGCCGCCCGTGCCGATCACTTCGCGGATCTTGTCCGTCGGGATCTGCATGGTCGAGATGCGCGGCGCATGCTGCGACAGCTCGCTGCGCGAGGTGTCGATCGACTTGGCCATCTCGCCGAGGATGTGCACACGGCCCTCGCGCGCTTGTTCGAGCGCGATGTCCATGATCTCCTTGGTGATCGAGGTGATCTTGATGTCCATCTGCAGCGAGGTGATGCCCGTCTGCGTGCCGGCGACCTTGAAGTCCATGTCGCCCAGATGGTCCTCGTCGCCGAGGATGTCGGAGAGAACGGCGAAGCCGTCATCCTCCTTGATCAGCCCCATGGCGATGCCCGCGACCGGCGCCTTGAGCGGCACGCCCGCATCCATCATCGCCAGCGAGGAACCGCACACCGTGGCCATCGAGGACGACCCATTCGACTCGGTGATCTCGGAGACCACGCGGATCGTGTAGGGGAAGTCCTCCTTGGCCGGCAGCAGCGGACGCAGCGCCCGCCAGGCGAGCTTGCCGTGACCGATCTCGCGCCGGCCGGTGAAGCCGATGCGGCCGGTCTCGCCGACCGAGTAGGGCGGGAAGTTGTAGTGCAGCAGGAAGTGCTGCCGGTACTCGCCCTCCAGCGCGTCGATGATCTGCTCGTCCTGGCCGGTGCCCAGCGTGGCGACCACCAGGCCCTGGGTCTCGCCCCGGGTGAACAGGGCCGAGCCGTGCGAACGCGGCAGGACCGAGATCTGGCAGTCGATCGGGCGGACCGTCTTGGTGTCGCGGCCGTCGATGCGGTTGCCGGTATCCAGGATCGAGCGGCGGACGACGTCGGATTCCAGCGCCTTCAGCGCGGAACCGGCACCAGCCTGCTCCTCTTCGGAGAGCTGCTCGATGACGGCGGCCTTGGCGGCCGCCACCTTGTCCTGACGGGTGAGCTTGTCCTTCTCGGTGTAGGCCTCGCGGATGGCGGCCTCGCCGAGTTCGCGGACCTTCGCCTTCAGATCCAGCTCTTCCTGGGACGGCTCGGACACGTCGCGCGGCTCCTTGGCCGCACGCTCGGCGACGGAGATGATCAGATCGATCACGTCCTGGTAGGCCTCGTGACCGAACATGACCGCGCCCAGCATGATGTCCTCAGACAGCTGATGGGCTTCCGATTCCACCATCAGTACGCCTTCGGACGTGCCGGCGACGACGAGGTCGAGTTCCGATTCCTTCAACTGGTCGGCCGTCGGGTTCAGGACGTATTCGCCGTCGATGTAGCCGACGCGCGCCGCGGCGATCGGGCCGAGGAACGGGATGCCTGAAATGGTCAGCGCAGCAGAAGCGCCGATCATCGCGGGTATGTCGGGATCGTTCTCAAGGTCATGGCTGACCGTGGTGCAGATCACCTGGGTTTCGTTGCGGTAGCTCTTGTGGAAGAGCGGGCGGATCGGGCGGTCGATGAGCCGGGAGGTCAGGACCTCCTTCTCGGTCGGGCGCCCCTCGCGCTTGAAGAAGCCGCCGGGAATCTTGCCGGCCGCGAAGGTCTTTTCCTGGTAGTGGACGGTGAGGGGGAAGAAGTCGATCCCCTCGCGCGGGGCATTTTCGCCGACCGCGGTGGCGAGCACGGAAGACTCGCCGTAGGTGACGAGAACGGCCCCGTCGGCCTGTCGGGCAATACGCCCGGTTTCCAGCACGAGCGTACGCCCGCCCCAATTGATTTCCTTACGGACAATGTCAAACATCGCCTATCTCTCTGCCTGCGTCGGTCGTCCGGGCCGATCCCGGAACCACCGCCCCGTGCCCAACGGGGTCAAAGCGCCGTCACGCAATATGTTTCGACGGCGGGCGCACGGACCTTCCGTGCGGGCCAGGACCCCGGACACCGGATTGCGTCCATCGAGGGTCCCGTAATGTCGGGCGCGGATTCTGTTCCTGCGCCGCCTTCGTCCGGCAGGCCGCTGTCTAGCGGCGGATGCCGAGGCGCTCGATCAGGGTGCGATAGCGCGCTTCTTCCTTGCGCCGCACATAGTCGAGCAGTCGTCGCCGCTGGCCCACCATCAGGAGGAGTCCGCGACGCGAATGATGATCCTTGGCGTGGGTCTGCAGGTGCCCGGTCAGGTTGTTGATGCGCTCCGTGAGGATCGCCACCTGGACCTCGGGCGAACCCGTGTCGCCGTCCTTGGATTGATATTCCTTGATAAGCGCGGTCTTGCGCTCAGCCGTAATCGACATGATCGTCTTCTCCCGGCATCGACAGATTTAAGACACGGACCGGACGGATCTGGATGCCGTCGAAGCGGGCGAGCGCCACGGGCGTCGCCGCTTCGAGGGCAAGGACGATACCGTCGTCCCCCGCCGTCGCGATCCGTTCCCGATCCTGAGGTTTCAGGATGGGAACCGCCTGCCCGTTGCGAAGCTTGTCCGCTTCCCTGTCCGAAACGGCCAACGCCGGGATGCCGTCCAGCGCGGTCTCGACAGGTAACAAATGGGGTGAGGCGGCGGCACTATGGCCAAGTTGTTCCAGCATTTCCAGCGAAATCGCAGCCGCCTCGACGAACGGCCCGACGGCCGTGCGGCGCAGCTCCGACAGGTGGCCGCAGGTGCCCAGCGCGGCGGCCAGGTCGCGGGCCAGCGCGCGCATGTAGGCGCCCTTGCCCGAGGCGACGGCGAAGCGCGCGCGGTCGCGGTCGGGCATCTCGACCAGCTCGAAGGAAAGAATCTCGATGGTGCGCGCCGCCAGCTCCACCGCCTCGCCGGCCCGTGCCTTTGCATAGGCACGCGCGCCGTCGACCTTGATCGCCGAATAGGCGGGCGGCACCTGCGCGATGGCGCCGACGAAGGCGGGCAGCGCGGCGCGGATGTCGGCCTCGTCGGGCCGGGCGTCGCTGGTCTCGACGATCTCGCCGTCGGAATCGTCGGTCGCGGTGCGCGCGCCCCAGTTGACCGTGAAGGTGTAGCGCTTCGAGGCGTCGGTCACATAGAGCATGGTCTTGGTCGCCTCGCCCAGCGCGATCGGGAGGATGCCCGTCGCCGACGGGTCGAGCGTGCCGGCATGGCCCAGCTTCGCCGCGCCTGTCGCCCGGCGCACGGCGTTGACGCAGGCCGCCGAGGTCATGCCCGCCGGCTTGTCGAGGTTGAACCAGCCGCTGATCGGCAGCCCCTTGCGCCGCCGGCCCATCAGGCCTCGTCCCCGGCGGTGTCGTCTTCGTCCGCCGGATCGTCTGCCGGGTCGCCCGCCAGGTCGCGGGTGAATTCGGGCCGGTGCATGATCGCCTCGATCCGCGTGGCCTCGTCGAAGCTCGCGTCGTGGACGAACTGCAGGGCCGGCAGGTACTTGAGCTGCACCGCGCGGGCCAGCCGGCCGCGCAGGAAGGCCGACGCGCGGCCCAGCGCAGCGACCATCGGCGCCGCCTCGCCGGCGAGCGGGATCACATAGACGGTGGCGTTGCGCAGATCCGGGCTGACGCGCACCTCGGTCAAGGTGATGGGCCGCCCGGCGAGTTCCGGGTCGCGGAACTCCGCGCGCTGGATGATCTCCGACAGGGCGTGGCGAATCTCCTCGCCCACGCGCAGCTGGCGCTGCGACGGCATTCGGCCGCTGCGGGCGTTTGGCGCGTTGCGTGTCATCGTCCGTTTATCGCGATTCCATTGCGGCGGGCGCCCGTGCGCACACGATAGCGCCCCCGCGTTTCATCCGGTTGCCGCCGGCGCGCGCGGGTCCGGTCAGGACGCCTCGAGCTGGCGTGCGACCTCCTGCACCTCGAAGCACTCGATGATGTCGCCGACCTGGATATCGTTGTAGTTCTCGAGCCCGATGCCGCACTCGTAGCCGTTCTGGACCTCGCGGACATCGTCCTTGAAGCGCCGGAGCGTGCCCAGGTTGCCCTCGTGCACGACGACGCTGTCGCGCAGCAGGCGCACCTTGGAGTCGCGGCGGATCATGCCGTCGGTGACCATGCAGCCCGCCACCTTGCCGACCCGCGTGACGTTGAACACCTCGCGGATCTCGGCGGTGCCGAGCGAATTCTCCTGCAGGGTCGGCGCCAGATGGCCTTCCAGCATGGCGCGCACATCGTCGACCACGTTGTAGATCACGTTGTAGTAGCGGATCTCGACATTGTCGCGCTTGGCCTGGTCGCGGGCCTGCGGAATCGCGCGCACGTTGAAGCCGATGATCAGGCCGCCGTTCACGGTGGCCAGCGAGACGTCGGATTCGGTGATGCCACCGACCGCTGCGTGCAGCACCTGCGCCTTGACCTCGTCATTGCCGAGATTGTCGAGCGCACCGACGATCGCCTCGACCGAGCCCTGCACGTCGGCCTTGATCACGACGGGAACCTGGGTGGCCTCGCCCGCCTGGATCTGCTGGAACATCTCGTCGAGGCTGCCGCGCGCACCCGCCGCGGCACGCTGGTCGCGGATGATGTTCTGCCGGTACTCGACGATCTCGCGCGCGCGCGCATCGCTTTCCACGACCGCGAACTCGTCGCCCGCCTGGGGCGCGCCGTTCAGGCCGAGCACCTCGACCGGCTGGGACGGGCCCGCCGACTTGATGTTCTCGCCCCGGTCGTTGACCAGCGCACGCACGCGGCCCCACTCCGCACCGGCGACGAAGATGTCGCCCACGTTGAGCGTGCCGCCCTGCACCAGCACCGTCGCGACCGCGCCGCGGCCCTTCTCGAGCTGCGCCTCGATCACCGCGCCGAAGGCGTTGCGGTCGGGGTTGGCCGTCAGTTCGAGGACTTCGGCCTGGAGCGTGATCGCTTCGGTCAGCGTGTCGAGGCCCTGGCGCGTCTGGGCCGAGACCTCGACCACCTGGACATCGCCGCCCATCTCTTCGGGAACGATCTCGTGCGACAGCAGCTCGGTCTTCACCCGGGCCGGGTCGGCCGCGGGCAGGTCCATCTTGTTGACCGCGACGATGATCGGCACCCCGGCGGCGCGCGCATGGTTGATCGCCTCGACCGTCTGCGGCTGCACGCCGTCATCGGCCGCGACCACCAGGATCACGATATCGGTGACGTTGGCGCCGCGCTGGCGCATCGCGGTAAAGGCCGCGTGGCCCGGCGTGTCGATGAAGCTGATCTTGTCGCCACTTTCCAGTTCGACCTGGTAGGCCCCGATGTGCTGGGTGATGCCACCCGCCTCGCGGCTGACCACATCGGTCGAGCGCATCGCGTCGAGCAGCGAGGTCTTGCCGTGGTCGACATGGCCCATGACGGTGACGACCGGCGGACGGGGGAGCTGGGTGCCCTCCGCATCCTCGATGGTCGCGCCGAGGTTGAGCTCGACGTCGGCAGCCGAGATCAGCTTCGCCGAGTGTCCGAATTCTTCGACCACGAGCTGTGCCGTCTCCTGATCGATGGTCTGGTTGATGGTCGCCATGACGCCGAGCTTCATCAGCGTCTTGATGACCTCGCCGCCGCGCTCGGCCATGCGGTTGGCCAGTTCGCTGACGGTGATCGCATCGGGGATGGAGACCTCGCGCACGACCTTGTGCGCACCGCCGCCGCCCGACGTGTCGCGCTGGCGCTGGCGTTCGCGCTCCTGGCGCCGGCGGAACGCCGCGACGGAACGCTGGCGTGCGCCGCCTTCCTCGTCGAGCGCCTCGGAAATGGTGAGCTTGCCGCTGCGCCGCT
>JAYOFO010000095.1:0-8242 GCA_038117265.1 Rhodospirillaceae bacterium | reverse complement strand
GCCGCGCGGCCCGGGCGAGGGAGCTCTCCGCCCGCCTTTCACCGGGATCGAAAGGCGAAAATTAACCTTTCGGGGGCAGGGTTTGCCGCACCACGGAAATCGCATGCGAAAGAAGCCATGACCCCCGATCAGATTGCCCTCGTGCAGGAGACCTTCAAGCCCGTCCTCGAGATCAAGGACACGGCCGCCGACCTCTTCTACGACCGCTTGTTCCACGACGACCCATCGCTGCGCGCCCTGTTTCCCGAGGACCTTGGCGAGCAGAAGAAGAAGCTGATGGCGACGATCGCGACGGCGGTCGGCGCGCTCGACCGTCTCGACACCATCGTCCCCACGGTGCAGGCGCTGGGCATCGGCCATGCCGGATACGGCGTACGGCCCGCGCATTACGACACGGTCGCCGGTGCGCTGATCTGGACCCTGGAGCAGGGGCTGGGCGAGGCCTTTACCCCGGAGGTTCGGGACGCCTGGGTCGCCGCCTACACGATCCTCGCCGACACCATGAAGGATGCGGCCGCGCAGGCGGAGGAAGACGCCGCGGCCTCGGCGCAGGTGCCGGAACCGGTCGCGCCGGCCACGGCCGTACCAGCGGTCACGCCGCCGCGCGCCGACGGCGCGGCGGACAAGATATGCGCTGAGCTCGACGCGCTGATGGCCGAGATCGGCAAGATCGGGAACGTCGCCGAGGAGATCGACAAGATCGCCCGGCAGACCAACCTGCTCGCCTTGAACGCGACCATCGAGGCCGCCCGGGCCGGCGAGGTGAAGAACCTTTCCGGCCAGACCGCGTCGGCGACCTCGCAGGTCGCCCAGGTCGTCGCCGGCCTCAAGCTGCGCGCCGGCAATTTGGCCGGAATGCTCGACGCCTGACGGCTGCGGCTGGCCCGGGCGGCTAGGCCCGCCCGAGGATCGTCACGCAGGCCACCGCTTCCTCGATGCCGTGGAAGCCGCCGCCATTCTCGGCGATGGCGAAGCGCGCGCCCTCGACCTGTCGGTCGCCGGCCTCGCCGCGCAACTGGGTGGTCAGCTCGAAGATCTGCGCCAGCCCCGTCGCGCCCACCGGATGGCCCTTGGATTCGAGGCCGCCCGACGGGTTGACCGGAATCTTCCCGCCCAGGGTCGTCGCCTCGGATTCGGTGAACGGCCCGCCCTCGCCGAAGGCGCAGAAGCCGAGATTCTCGATCTGCTGGATCTCGGCGAAGGCCGTGGCGTCGTGCACCTCGGCCACGTCCATGTCGTCGGGGCCCAGCCCGGCCATCTCGTAGGCGTCGCGCGCCGCGCGCGCCGTGATGTGGCGGTCGAACTCCTCGGGCGCGCGGTCCGAGCCCGAGCGCAGCGCCTGGGCGCAGATCTTCACCGCGCGCGAGCGGTCGAACCGGTCGAGCGCCTCCTCGCGGCACAGCACCGCCGCCGCGGCACCGTCGGAAATCGGCGAGCACATCGGCAGGGTCAGCGGCCAGCTCACCTTGCGCGCGGCCAGCACCTCGTCGACGCTCATCGCGTCGCGGTACTGCGACAGCGGGTTGTGCTGCGAGTGCGCATGGTTTTTGGCGGCCACGGCGGCCAGCTGGGCCTGGGTGGTGCCGAAATTCTTCATGTGGAACTTCGCCATCGCGGCATAGACGTCCATGAAGACCGAGCGCTGGCCGGTGTCGGCCTCCCCGTCGGGGTCGGCGACGCCTTGGCCCATGGCCATCAGGCGGTCAGTCGCCGCGGCCACGTCGTGCACGTCCCAGCCGCCGTCGAACACCGAGAACATCTTCACCCGGTCCTCGTGGAACATCTTCTCCGCGCCGATGGCGAGCGCCACCTCGCCGCGGCCCGCCTCGAGCCAGGTCGCGGCCATGTCGAGCGCGGTCGACGCGCTGGCGCAGGCGTTCTCGACATTGGTCACCGGAATCTCCGAAATGCCCATGGCGCGCAGCGCGATCTCGCCGGGGATCGAGCCCTGGCCCTCGAGGATCGCCTGGGCGGCGTTGGCGAACCAGGCCGCCTCGATGTCGCCGACGCTCGCATCCGCATCGGCCAGCGCGGCGGTCACCGCCTCGCGGGTGATCTCCTTGACCGAGCGGTCGAGGAACTTGCCGAACGGGGTCATGCCGACGCCGACGATGTAGATGTCGCTCATGGGTTGGTCCTCCCTTTGTGGCGCGACTCTAGCCGGGCCGGGCCCGCCTGCCTACCGACCTTTGGGGGGCCGTCGGCGGGCGCGCCGCGCAGGGGTGACGGATGCCCATGGCCGCGCTATGAGGGGGCACCCCGGGCGCCCGCCCGCGGGGACGGGCCGGTATCGGGGACGCGCGACGATGAGCCATCTGGGCGGAGGACTTGAAAACCATTTCGTGCACCGGATCGGCTGGCTGCGCGCCGCCGTGCTGGGCGCGAATGACGGGATCGTGTCGACGGCAAGCCTGATCGTCGGCGTCGCCGCCGCCACGGCCGACCGCGAGGCGCTGCTGATCGCCGGGGCCGCCGGCCTGGTGGCGGGCGCGATGTCGATGGCGGCCGGCGAATACGTCTCGGTGAGCTCGCAATCCGACACCGAGCGCGCCGACCTGGAGACCGAGCGGCAGGCGCTGGCCGACGCGCCCGAGGCCGAGCGCGAGGAGCTGGCCCAGATCTATGTCGAGCGCGGCCTCGAGCAGGAGCTGGCCCGCGAGGTGGCGACCCAGCTGATGGACCATGACGCGCTCGCGGCGCATGCGCGCGACGAGCTAGGCATGCACGAGCTGGGCTCCGCGCGCCCGATCCAGGCCGCCTTCACGTCCGCCGCGACCTTCGCGGTCGGGGCCGCGCTGCCGCTTTTGGCCGTCGCGGTGTCGCCGGTCGCCCACGCGATCCCGGTGGTCTCGCTCGCCTCGCTGGCGAGCCTCGCCCTGCTGGGCGGCGTCTCCGCGCGGGTCGGCGGCGCGCCGGTGGGCCGGGCGGTCGCGCGGGTTAGCTTCTGGGGCGCGCTGGCGATGGCGATGACCGCGGCGATCGGCAGCCTGGTCGGCACGGTCGTCTGAGCCCGGCAGGGCGCGCGACGCCGCGCTTGAACGCCTCGCGGGCGGCCTCGGTGCGGTTGGACACGCCGAGCTTGCGGAACACCGCCGTCACATGGGTCTTGACGGTCGCTTCCTGCAGGTCGAGGTCGCGCGCGACCTCCTTGTTCGACTTGCCGCGCGCCAGCAGGCGCAGGACGTCCAGCTCGCGCTCGGAAAGGGTCGCGAGCGCCGCGGCGGCGTCGCCGCCTCCTTCTGGTGCGTTTTCGTTGGCGATGCCCGGTGCAGCCGCGCATTCGGGCTCCAGGAGGACCGAGGGCACGTAGCGTTCGCCGTCGAGCACGAGGCGGAGCGCGTTGGTCAGCGCCCGGCCCAGCGCACCCAGCGCCGCGCGCACGCGTTCCCGCGATTCGCGCACCGCCTTGTCGGGCAGGCCGACGATGGTGAAGGCCGGCAGGCCGGCGCCCATCTGCACCTGCACGTCGACATCGACCACGTCCACGCCGTGGAAGGCGACCGTGCTGACATGCGCGACCATGGCGGCCCCCGCTGCTTCTCCCGCCCCGAAACAGGCGTCAGGCGTCTATAGCGGGACTCGGCAAAGACGAGAACAAAAAAGGAACATATGGATGCCCGTCCGCGGGATTTCCCCTAAAACCCGAACAGCTCCGCCGGGTTGTCGACCAGTATCTTCTTGCGCAGCGCCTCGTCGGGGGCCCACTCGAGCAGCAGGTCGAGCAGGTCGCCGTCGTTGGGCATCTCCTCGAAATGGTCGGGGTGCGGCCAGTCCGAGCCCCACATCACCCGGTCGGGCTCGCGTTCGATCAGCGCCTGCGCGAACGGCCAGGTGTCCTTGTAGGGCAGCCGGTGCTCGGCGGTGAAGCGCATCGGGCCCGACAGCTTCACCCAGCAGCGCCCGGTGTCGAGGCACTCCAGCACGAAGCGGAACCCCGGCGCGTCGATGCCCAGCCCGGCGGGCTGCCAGCCCATATGGTCGATCACGAAATTGCCCGGCGAGGCGAGGATCGTGTCGCGCCACGCCGCGGCCTCGTCGGGCCCGCGGAACCAGTATTGCGGGTGCCAGCCGAACTCGTGTATGCGCGCGACCAGCCCGGTGTGGATCACCGGGTTGGCGCGGAAGGCGAAGCGCGCGCCGACCACGCCCACCTTGGTGAGGATCTCGAGCTCGTTGTCGGTGATGTCGGGCGCCGGCATGGCGATGCCGCGCAGCCGCTCGGGCTCGCGCGACAGGGCGTTGATCAGATACTCGTAGGTGTGGCCCTGCACGACCGAATGCACGATCACGCCGCGCTCGATGCCCAACGTGTCGTGCATCCTCAGCATGTCCTCGATGGTCGAGTCCTCGACGACCAGCGGCGAGTCCGGGTGATAGGGAAACCGCTTGCCCGGCCCGTAGATGTGGAAGTGGGTGTCGGTCGCGCCCGGCGGCGCCTTCAGCTTCGGCGTCCTGGTGTCGCGGTGCGGCGGCGGCGATTTCTTCTTCTCTTCCATGACGTGCCTCCCCCTGGCTCGTTGCTGCTCACGATTGAATCTTTTTGCAAGCGGCGCAACAATGCACGCCACACGTGCGTACGACCCAACGACGCCGGCAAGGGAGACAGCGAATGAACGCCATTGCGAAGATGCCGAAGACGGCCAAGGAGCGCGGCAAGATTGCGCCCAAGAAGCTCGCCCACATGGTGCTGCGCACCAAGGAGGGCAACGTCCAGAACCTGCTCAACTGGTACAAGGTCGTGCTGGAAGGCGAGGCCATGTACGAGAACCCGGCCATCGGGTTCGTCACCTACGACGACGAACACCACCGGGTCGCCGTGCTGGGCCTGCCGGGCGTGGGCGACCATGTCGACATGACCTGCGGGCTGCACCATGTCGCGTTCACCTATGCGAACCTCCACGACCTGATGCACACCTACAACCGGCTGAAGGACGAGCACGGGATCAAGCCGGAGTTCTGCATCAACCACGGCCCGACCACCTCGATGTACTATTTCGATCCGGACAAGAACCAGATCGAGCTGCAGGTCGACAACGTGCCCGAGGAGAAGTTCGCCGAGTATTTCGCGAACGGCGAATTCACCGAGAATCCGATCGGCATCAAGTTCGACCCCGACGAGATGACCGCGCGCCTGGCCGCCGGCGAGCCCGAGGAAAACCTGCTCAAGCGCCCCGACGGCATCCCGCCGGACCTCAGCGAATTCCCGGTCAACTAGACCCGGACGAGAGAAGGGGCCCTGCGGGGCCCCTTCCTTTTTCTTGAGCGAGGCGCATGTCGGGCGCATCCGGACCCAACCTCCCGATGAAGTTCCTCGGCGTCTCGACGGCGGTGCTGGCGAGCGCGACCGGGCTGGTCGTCCTCGCGATCGCGTTTCTGTTCGGTTTCGTCCTCTGGAAGACCGGACAGGACTGGCCGGACCACCTTCCGGCGGAGGAGGCCGCGTTCCGATCCCTCGTTTCGGATCGCCTCGCGAACGGCGATGGGCCGGATGCCATCGCCGCGTCACTCGCGGAAATCGGCATCTCCGACTGCCGGTACGTCGCGCAGGATCCGGCCCTCGCAACGCCGCCCGGTCAACTGATGCTGCGATGTACCCGCACGGCGTCGCGCACGCTCTTCTCGGGGACGATCGGGACTGTGACGGCAACGCTGGGGGACGGGCGTGCGGTTCGGATCGAAGCGCGCGTCGACACCGTCTGGCCCTGACGGCGCAGCCGGCCGCCGCGGCGTATCAGTCCGCGACGTCGGTGCGGCGCGCCTCGATCGCGTCCCAGATCAGGCCCGACAGGTTGGTCCCGTCGAAACGGTCGATCTCCTGGATGCCCGTGGGCGAGGTGACGTTGATCTCGGTCAGGTGGTCGCCGATCACGTCGATGCCGACGAAGATCAGCCCCTGCTCGCGCAGCGCCGGGCCGATGGCCTCGCAGATCTCGCGCTCGCGCGGCGTGATCGGCGTCTTCTCGGCGCGCCCGCCGACATGCATGTTCGAGCGCGCCTCGCCGGCGGCCGGCACCCGGTTGATCGCGCCGACCGCCTCGCCGTCGACCAGGATGATGCGCTTGTCGCCCTGGCGCACCTCGGGCAGGTAGCGCTGCACGATCACCGGCTCGCGATACATCAGGGTGAACATCTCGAGCAGCGCGTTCAGATTCTCGTCGCCGGGGGCGATGTGGAACACGCCGGCGCCGCCATTTCCGTAGAGCGGCTTGACGATGATGTCCTTGTACTCGGCCCGGAACGCGTCGATCTCGCGCCGCGACGAGGTGATCAGGGTCGGCGGCATGATGCCGTCGAAATGGGTGACGAACAGCTTCTCGGGCGCGTTGCGCACCGAGACGGGATCGTTCACCACCAGCGTCTGAGGGTGGATGTGCTCGAGGATGTGGGTGGCCGTGATGTAGGCCATGTCGAAGGGCGGGTCCTGGCGCATCAGCACCACGTCGACCCCGGCGAGGTCGAGCGTCTCCTCCGCTCCGAAGCTGAAATGATTGCCCTTCTCGCGCCGCACCTGGAGCGGGCGGGCATGGGCCATGACCCGGCCCTCGCGCAGCGACAGATCCTGGGGCAGGTAGTGGAACAGGCCGTGGCCGCGCGCCTGCGCCTCGAGCGCCAGCGCGAAGGTCGAATCGGCGTTGATGTCGACCCCCTCGATCGGGTCCATCTGGATGGCGACGGCAAGGCTCATGGGAAGCGGGGCTCCGGCGGGTTGCGACCGGCGGTCAATCTAGGCGATTTGGCGGGTTTCGCAAATGCGCGCCCAGATGCGGTGCGGCCCGGCGACGCGCCTCAGTTGAGCCGCCCGCGCAGCTCGGCGATTAGCTGCGCGACCCGGGCGAGGTCGGCGGGGTTCGCCGACAGGTCGCGGCAGTGCTCGAAGGCGATCAGCGCGGCACGCAGATTGCCGAGATGGGCGTTGAGAAGCCCCGCCTCGTGCCACAGCGAATCCTCGCCCGGTGCGAACAGCAGCATGTCCTCGACCGTCGCCAGGGCGGTGTCGACCCGGTCGGTCTTGATCAGCCGCACCTTCCGGTTGTTCTGCAGGCGGATCAGGATGTCGCGGTTGCCGGCGGGCGCGTAGTGCGCGGGCGCCAGCTCGGCATCGTCGCCGCGCGCCGCCTTGAGCAGCGCCCGCAGCCCCACCACGTCGAGCTCCGCCCCGCCGTCGAACGGGTCGAATATCATCCGCTCCGCCCCGTCCTCCAGCCGGATCAGGAAGTGGCCGGGGAAGTTCAGCCCGTCGATCACCCAGCCCTGCGCCCGCCCGCAATGGATGTGCAGGATGCCGAGCGCGATGGGTAGGCCTTTCCGCCGGTCGACCACGCGCATCAGGTTGGCGTTCTGCAGATCGTCGTAGGACGCCCGGTCGCCGGCATAGCCGAACGCGTCGTGGATGACGCCGCACAGGGCGGCGTGCATGCCCGCCAGCCCGCCGGGGCCCGCCGCATGGGCCTCGCCCACGGCATCGGCCAGCTCGTCGAGATGCGCGCGGTAGCGGTCGAGCGGCACGCCCGGCCGTTCGCGCGCGGCCAGCGCCAGCGCCGCTCCGCCCAGATCGATCGCGGCGTCGTCCAGCCCGGCGAGCCGGCGCAGCGCGTCGGTCGTCTCCGCGCGTGTCGCCATCCCTGGTCCCCTCCCTCGGCGCGGGTTCCTGGCTCCTGCCGTCAGCTCTTGTCCGCGGGCTTGCCCGGGTTGGCGATGCGGCGCGGGTCGTCCTTCATGATCACGTGGCTGATCACCCGCTTCACGTTGGGCACGTCGCGCGCGATGCGGAACACCCGGTCGAGCTCGTCGCGGTCCTGGGCGACGCCGAGCAGGTAGACGGTGCCGGCGACCGCGCGCGTCGAATAGTTGATCGAGTTGACCTCGGCATCGAACAGCAGGTTGGCGTCGAGCCGCGCATCGATCAGCGTGTCGCCGACGAAGTCGTCGAGCGCGCCGGCGTTGGAAATCTGGATCTCGTTGATCACCTCGCGCACGCCGTCCGGCTGCCAGGCGAGCTGGATCGCCTTGTCGGCGACCGCCTGGTCAGGCACCCGCCCCGACACCAGGACGCGGCCCTCGTAGATCTGCAGGTTGAGCCGCGTGAAGGTGCCGAAATCCTCGGTAATCCAGGCCTCGTTGATCTCGACGCGGATGCGCGCGTCGCTGGCCGCGCCCCGGATGCCGCGCTCCTCCGATGCCGCGACGCCGGCCGAGGCCGCGCCGCGCACGGGCATGCAGGCCGGGGTGCAGGCGGCAAGGA
>JAYOFO010000094.1:0-9073 GCA_038117265.1 Rhodospirillaceae bacterium | reverse complement strand
CAGAGCCGCATCCCCGACTGGATGGCCGATGTGCGGATCGGCGGGGGCGGCCAGAGCGACAACTAATTTCCTGAATTCGCTTACAAAAATCGACAAGACGGGGCTCCTTTCGGGGCCCCGTTAACTTTTTCGCCCGCACGTTAACCATTTTTTAGCCATTGTCGACGATTCTGGGTGTGATGGCTCTTCCCATGAACCATCCATCATGGATCTATCTCAGATCTCTTTGATGCCTCCCTGTTGACTCAAAACCGCTCCGGTCTCCCCCCCTTCCGGAGCGGTTTTTCTTTGCGTGCGCCGTGCACACGCCGGTTCAAGCCGGCATGCGGTTGCGATAAGTTCCGCGGCACCCATCCGCCGCGGAGGCCGCACATGGTCGAACCGAAGCACCTCAAATTCTCGACGCTGAGCCTGCACGCCGGCCAGCATCCCGACCCGGTGACCGGTGCGCGGGCGGCGCCGATCTATCAGACGACCTCCTACGTCTTTCCCGATGTCGAGCACGCCGCCAGCCTGTTCAACCTCGAACGGGCCGGCCACATCTACTCGCGCATCTCGAACCCGACGGTGGCAGTGTTCGAGGAGCGCATGGCCGCGCTGGAGGGCGGGGTCGGCGCGGTGGCGACGGCCAGCGGCCAGGCGGCGATGACCCTGGCGGTGATGACCCTGATGGATACGGGCGGCCACATCGTGGCCTCGCGCAACATCTATGGCGGCACCCACAATCTGTTCCAGCACACGTTGCCGCGCTTCGGGATCACTACGACCCTGGTGGATCCGCGCGACCCCGACGCGTTCCGGGCGGCGATCCGCGAGGAGACGCGGCTGGTCTTCGCCGAGACCATCGGCAACCCGGGCCTCGAGATCCTCGACATCCCCGCCGTCGCCGGGATGGCGCATGCCGCGGGCCTGCCGCTGCTGGTCGATGCCACCTTCTCGACACCGGCCCTGCTGCGTCCGTTCGAGCATGGCGCCAACCTGATCATGCACTCCGCGACCAAGTGGATCGGCGGCCACGGGGTCGCGATCGGCGGCGTGCTGGTCGATGGCGGCGCGTTCGACTGGGAGGGATCGGGCAAGTTCCCGGCGATGACCGAGCCCTATGCGGGTTATCACGGGCTCGACTTCGCCGAGGAGTTCGGGCCGGCCGCCTTCATCATGCGCGCGCGCGCCGAAGGGCTGCGCGACTTCGGCGCCTGCATGGCGCCCCAGACCGCCTTCTACCTGCTGCAGGGGCTCGAGACCCTGCCGATGCGCATGAGCCGCCACGTCGCCAACGCGCAAGCGGTGGCCGCCTTCCTCGAGGCGGCCGACGAGGTCGCCTGGGTGCGCTATCCGGGCCTGGCGAGCCACCCCGACCACGGGCTGGCGCAGCGCCTGCTGCCCGACGGGCCGGGCGCGATCGTCACCTTCGGCGTCAAGCCGGGGACGGAGGGCCCGCGCCGGGCGGGCGCGAAGTTCATCGAGGCGCTCGAACTGTTCTCGCACCTCGCCAATGTCGGCGACGCCAAGTCGCTGGTGATCCATCCGGCGAGCACCACGCACCAGCAGATGAGCGCCGCGGAGCTGGCCGCGGCCGGTGTCGGCGAGGAAATGGTGCGGCTCGCCGTCGGGCTGGAGGATGCCGGCGACATCGTCGACGACCTGAAACAGGCGCTCCGCGCCTCGCAGCGCTAGAGGGGGCGAGGATGGACATCACCGTCGACGGCGCGCGCATCTTCGTCCACACCGGCGGACGCGACTTCGATCCGGCGCGCCCGAGCCTCGTCCTCGTCCATGGCGGCGGCAACGACCACAGCGCCTGGGGGCTGCAGTCGCGCTATTTCGCGCACCACGGCCACAACGTGCTGGTGCCCGACCTGCCGGGCCATGGCCGCTCGGAGGGCGTCGCACCGGCCACGATCGAGGCCTATGCCGACTGGCTGTGGCGCTTCCTCGATGCAGCAGGCGTGGCGCGGGCGCACCTCGCCGGCCACTCCATGGGCTCGCTCATCGTGCTCGCGGCCGCGGCGCAGCAACCTGCGCGCGCGCTGTCGCTCGTCCTGATCGGCCCCTCGGACCACATGCAGGTCCATCCCGACCTGCTTGCCGCGGCGGCGGCGAACGACCCGCGCGCGTGGGAGCTCATCACCGACTGGGGGTTCGGCAAGCCGGCCCACCGGGGCGGCCACCAGGCGCCGGGCCTGTGGCTGCGCGGCGGCGGCCGCGCGCTGCTCGCCTCCTGCCCGCCCGACGTGCTGGGCAGCGACCTGGCGGCGTGCGACGGCTGGACCGGCGCGCTCGACAAGGCGGCGAAGATCGCCTGTCCGGCCCTGTTCCTGATGGGCGATGGCGACCGGATGACGCCGGTGCGCGCCTCGGCGGGTCTGCGCGCGGCGATCGCCGGCGCGCGCTCCGTCGTGCTGCCGGCCACCGGTCACATGATCATGGTCGAGCGACCGAACGAGACCATCGACGCGATGGCCGAATTTCTTGCGGAGTTTCGTGAAGGGGCGAGCGTGACATGACCGACGATGCCAAGCGCGAGCGCGACGAGCGCCGTGCCGACTATCCGCACTTCCTGCAGGTCCCGACGCGCTGGATGGACAACGACGTCTACGGCCACGTCAACAACGTGACCTACTATTCCTACTTCGACACGGCGGTGAACGAGTTCCTGATGCGCTTCACCGGGCTCGACTACCGCAGCAAGGACCCGGTCGGCATGGTCGTCGAGACGGGCTGTCGCTTCCACCGCGAGATCGCGTTCCCCGACGTGCTCGACGTCGGGGTGCGCGTGCGCCGGCTGGGCAACTCGTCGGTCACCTACGAGATCGGAATCTTCAAGCAGAGCGTCGAGGAGCCGTCAGCGACCGGCCATTTCGTGCACGTCTATGTCCGCCCGGGCGAGATGAAGCCGGTGGCGATCCCCGACCGCGTTCGTGCCGTCCTGGAGCGGCTGGTGGTCGCCGCCGGCTAGCCCCACAGCCGCTTCGAGGCGATCTCGGCGCCCCGGACCAGCGCCTTGAACTTCTCGACCGCGATGTCGGGATCGACCTTGCCGATGCCCGCGAAGGTGGCGAAGCCGCAGTCGGCGCCGGCGATCACCCGCTCGCGGCCCACCACGTTGGCGTAGTTGCAGATGCGGTCGGCGACCACGCCGGGATGCTCGATATAGTTGGTCACGCTGTCGATGACGCCGGGCATGATGACCTTGTCGTCGGGCAGCTTCTTCGTCTCGAACACCCGCCACTCGTGGGCGTGGCGCGGGTTAGAGGATTCGACCAGCAGGCCCTGGGGCTTTGCCTTCATCAGCACGTCGAAGATCGCCTCGAACGGGATGTCGAGATGGTGCGGGCCCTCGTAGTTGCCCCAGCAGATGTGCATGCGCGCGCGGTCGGCCGGCACGTTTTCCAGCGCGGCGTTCATCGCCTCGATCTGCATCTCGGCATGCTTGAGGAAATCGGCCTCCGACAGTGTGCGGAACTCGGTGTGCCGGCCCATCGCCAGGTCGGGGCAGTCGATCTGCAGCACGAATCCGGCGTTCGCGATGGCCTCGTACTCCTCCTTCATGACGCTCGCCAGCGCGTCGAGATAGGCATCGTCATCGGGGTAGTACTCGTTCTTCTGGAACACGGTGATGACGCCGGGCGAGGCGGCGTTCATGAAGAACTCGGTGGCGTCGCTGCCGGCCGACGCGGCCATGAGGTTCTCCAGGTCCTTGCGCAGCGGCTCGCGGTCGCGGATCACCACCTCGCCGGTGCAGCACGGGCGGTTGAGCCGGCGCGTGTCGGCCATGCGCGCCAGCATCTTGCGGTAGCCCGGGAAGTTCGACAGATCGTCGAAGCGGACCGAGGGGCTCTCGCCCGAGAACCCGTCCAGGCGCTGCTGGATGTAGGTCGCATAGCCGGTCTTGCTCATCTCGCCGTCGTTGATGACGTCGAGGCCCCATGCGCGCTGCTGCGCGACCACCTCCGCGACGGCCGCGGTCACCGTGCGGTCGAATTCGCCGGCGTCGTAGGGCTCGGAGAATTCCACCTTGTAGAGCAGGTCTTCCAGGTCCTTGGGCCGCGGCAGGCTGCCGACATGGGTGGTCAGGATACGGTCGGTGCTGAGCTTCATTTGGTCCTCCCCGATTACTTCGGCGGGCGCGTTCGCGCTTACATTTCCTCGATTCGGGAGCGTTTATACACCCAATCGCCCCCGCCCACGCAAAGGGCCCGCCGTTTCCGGCGGGCCCTGCTTCTGCGTGTCGCAAAACCGCTTGTGCGGCTATGCGGCCTTCTTCTCGTGCTCGATGGTCTTGGCTGCGCCGGCGCCGATCGCGATCTTGCGCGGCTTCAGCTCCTCGGGGACCTGGCGCTTGAGGTCGATCACGAGCAGGCCGTTCGCGAGCTTGGCGTCGACGACGTTGACGTGCTCGGCGAGCTCGAACTGGCGCTCGAACGCCCGCGTCGCGATGCCGCGATGCAGGTACTGGCCGTCCTCGGACTTCGCCTTCTCACCCGTCACGACCAGGGTCGTGTTGTTCTGTGTGATGTCGAGATCCTCGGCCGCGAATCCCGCGACCGCCATGGTCACGTGGTACGCGTCGTCGTCGAGCTTCTCGATGTTGTAGGGCGGGTAGGACGGCGCTTCGGTGTTGAAGGCGCTGTCGAGCAGCCGGCCCATGCGGTCGAAGCCGACCGTCGAGCGGAACAGGGGGGTCAGGTCGAGATTGTAGGTACGCATTTCACTTGTCCTCCTTCGAGAGCAACTGTGACATCGGCAAGACCCGCCATATGGCCGGGACCGCCGGGGTTTTCGCGGTCATGGAACCCGATTTCGGCGTTCCCCGCGTGCATGCGATGTGGGGGCGGGCCGCGGCGATTTCAAGGGCCCGCAAGTCCCTGATCCAAAACGAAAACGGGCGCCGCGAGATGCGACGCCCGATATGGGTTCGGCCCTGTCGGTACGATCAGCTGAGGCCGAAGCCCTCGTAGCGCTTGTTGAACTTGGCCACCTGGCCGCCCGTGTCGACGAGGCGGTGCTGGCCCGTCCAAGCGGGATGGGTCTTCGGGTCGATGTCCAGACGCATCACGTCGCCCGGCTCGCCCCAGGTCGAGCGGGTCGTGAACTCGGTGCCGTCGGTCATCTGCACCGTGATCTCGTGATAGTCCGGGTGAATGTCTTTCTTCATCGCTTCGCTCCGGTCGCGTGACGCGCGGTTTATAGCCAAGCCGGCGCGGAACCGCAAGGCCCGATGGGCGTCGCGGGATCGCCCGAACAGCGTGTGTTGGCGGCACCGCCGCCGCCTGCTAAACCCTTCGCCACCATGGCGATGCGACCGCGCAAGACCCCAGAGACCGAAACCGACGAGGACGATCGGCCGCCCAAGCGCCGGATCGGCGAGTTGCGGCGGCTCGGCAGCTTCGTGCGCCCCTATCGTCTGGTCGTGGCCGGCGCCGGGCTGGCGCTCACGGTTGCCGCCGTGACGGTGCTCGCGATCGGGCAGGGGCTGCGCAAGCTCGTCGACGAGGGATTCTCCGACAATTCGACGGCGCTGCTCGACGACGCGCTGATCGCGCTGCTGGTCGTCGTCGTGATCCTCGCCGCGGCGACCTATTCGCGCTTCTACCTGGTTTCGTGGATCGGCGAGCGGGTGATGGCCGATCTGCGCAAGGCGGTGTTCGACCACACGCTGAAGCTCGACCCGGGCTTCTACGAAACCATGCGGATCGGCGAGATCATGTCGCGTCTCGTCGCCGACACGACCCTGATCCAGACGGTCGTGGGCACCTCTGCCTCGATGGCGCTGCGCAATGTCCTGCTGGCGCTCGGCGGCTCGGTGATGCTGGCGGTCACGAGCCCGCGGCTGACCCTCCTGGTCGCGCTGGTGGTGCCGCTGGTTCTGGTGCCGATCCTCGTGTTCGGCCGCAAGGTCCGGCGCCTCAGCCGCGAGAGCCAGGACCGTCTCGCCGATGTCGGTGCCTATGTCGACGAGTCCGTGTCCAACATCCGCACCGTCCAGGCCTTCGGCCACGAGGGGACCGACCGCGCCCGCTTCTCGGGCCGGGTCGAGGACACGTTCGCCACGTCGGTTCGCCGGATTCGCGCGCGCGCGGCGCTGACGGCCGCGGTGATCCTCCTGATCTTCGGTGCGATCGGCGTGATCCTGTGGATCGGCGGGCGCGATGTCATCACCGGACGCATCACGCCGGGCGACCTGTCGGCCTTCATCTTCTACGCCGTGATCGTCGCCAGTTCGGTGGGCGCGATCTCCGAGGTGATCGGCGACCTGCAGCGCGCCGCGGGCGCGACCGAGCGCCTTTTCGACCTGATGGATGTCGTGCCCGCAATCCTGCCGCCGGCCGCGCCCAAGGCGCTGCCGCAGCCCGTCGAGGCGCGGGTCGCGTTCGAGGACGTGACGTTCCGCTATCCCTCGCGGCCCGAGGATGCCGCCCTTGCGGACTTCTCGCTGGCGGTCGCGCCCGGCGAGACGGTTGCGCTGGTCGGGCCGTCGGGGGCGGGGAAAACCACCGTCTTCCAGCTGCTGCTGCGCTTCTACGATCCCGCCGCGGGGCGGATTTCATTCGACGGCATCGATTTGCGCGACCTCGACCCCGCGACGCTGCGCCGGCATGTGGGGCTGGTGCCACAGGATGCGGTGATCTTCTCCGCCGATGCCTGGGAAAACATCCGCTACGGGCGGCCCGATGCGAGCGACGCGGAGGTGCGCGCCGCCGCCACGGCTGCCTCGGCCATCGAGTTCCTCGACGCGCTGCCCGATGGGCTCGACACCTTCCTGGGTGAGAAGGGGGTGCGCCTGTCGGGAGGGCAGCGCCAGCGGGTGGCGATCGCGCGTGCGATCCTGCGCGATCCGGAGCTGTTGCTGCTCGACGAGGCAACGAGCGCGCTCGATGCCGAATCCGAACGCGCGGTCCAGAACGCCCTGACCGGACTGATGGCGAACCGCACGACCCTGGTCATCGCGCACCGGCTCGCCACCGTGATGGCGGCCGACCGGATCGTGGTGATCGGCGGCGGGCGGATCGTGGCGGAGGGCACCCATCAGGAGCTGATCGCCCAGGGCGGGCTCTATGCCCGGCTAGCGGAACTCCAGTTCGACATGAACGGCACCAGCGCCGCGGCCCAGTAGGCCCGCCCCCGGGCGCCTAGCGCTGGTCGAGCTTGAACTCGATCCGCCGGTTGCGCCGGAAGGCGATCTCGTCGCTGCCGGAATCGATCGGCTGATATTCGCCGAAGCCCGCCGCGACCAGCCGGTCGGGCGGGATGCCGGCGCGCGCCAGCGCCTTGACCACCGAGATCGCGCGCGCGGACGACAGCTCCCAGTTCGAGGGATACTGCGAAGTGGCGATGGGGCGCACGTCGGTGTGGCCGTCGACGCGCAGGATCCAGTCGATATCGGCGGGAATGGAATCGGCGATTTCCTTGAGGGTTGCCGCCAGCTGGTCGAGCTGGGTCTCGCCCCCGGTGTTGAGGATCGCCTCGCCGGATTCGAACAGCACTTCGGACTGGAAGACGAAACGGTCGCCGACGATGCGGATGTCGCCGCGGTCGCCCAGCACCTCGCGCAGCCGACCGAAGAACTCCGAGCGGTAGCGCGCGAGCTCCTGCACCTTCGTCGCCAGCGCCTCGTTCAGCCGCTGGCCCAGGTTGACGATCTGGACCTCCTGCGCGGCGTTCTTTGCCTCCGAGGCGTCCAGTGCCTCGTTGAGCGCGGCCAGCTGGCGGCGCAGCTCCTCGAGCTGGCGGTTGAGCAGCGCCACCTGCTGCTGCGCGGTCTGCGAGAGCTGGCGCTCCTCGGCGAAGGAGGTCTCCGCCGTCTCGGCCCGCTGCAGCAGCTCGGCCAGCCTTATGTCGCGCGCCGCAATTTCCTTCTGGGCCAGCGACGTGCGCTCCTGTTCCTCGGCGAGCCGCGCCTCGAGTTCCTTGGAGAGGTCGCGCACCTCGCCCAGCTCGCCCGTGACCCGCGCGATCTCGGCCTCCAGTTCCTCGCGCACCTTGCGCAGCGCCGCGATGTCGCTTTCCAGGCGGGCGAGGTCGCGAAGCTGCACCTCGATCGTCTCCCTGTCGGCCGAGACCTTGGCGCGAAGCTCGGCGAGCTCGGCCTCGGTGGCTGCCCGGGTCGTCTCGAGCTCCTGCTCGACATCCGCCAGCCGCGCGGACAGCGCGTCGCGTTCCGAGATCGAGCTCTGCAGCTGGCCGGACAGTTGCGAGACCGACAGTCGCAGGTCGGTGTTGGCCGAACGCTCCAGGTCGAGCATGCGCGCCAGCTCGTCGACCTGGTGCGTCAGCTTGTCCAGCGCCTCGTCGCGGCCCGACAGGGCGTCGGACAGGAAGACCTGGGCCAGGGCGAAGACCATGACCAGGAAGACCACGACCATGAGCAGGGCGGCGAGCGCGTCGACGAAGCCGGGCCAGTAGTCGACGCGGGTGGAACGCCGCGATGATCTTGCGGGCACGGGACGCTCCGCCTAGCGGCCGTCATCCTCTGCCAGCGCGGCGATCGTGCGCGCGAGCAGACGGATTTCCGAGCGGATCTCCTGCACGATCTGGCCGCGGCCCGCGATCGAGTCCTCGAGGATCCGCGTCAGGTGGTGGTCGAGGTTGCGGATGTGCGCGCGCGTCGCCTCGTCCATCCCGCCGTCGCTGCGCGCATCGGCGAGTTTCTGCAAGACCGGCCGCAGCGCCGCCTGGTTTTCCGCGATGCGCGTCATCAGCTCCTGCTCGGTGCGCATCTGGTCGGTCATCGTGGTCAGACGGTCGGACAGGATCTTGATGCCCTGGTCGCTGTTCGAGCGCGAGGCCTCGGCCCGCGCCACGGTTCTCTGCAGATTGTCGAGCGAGTCCGCCGTCGTCTCCAGCAGGGCCTGGATGTAGGCGGGCACCGATACATCGCCGTCGCCGCTGCCGAAGCTGGGGCCGCCCGACACGCGGGTCGCGCCGCTGAGCCATTCCTCGAGATCGTTGTAGAACCGGTTCTGGGCGGCGCTGGCCTGCAGCTCCAGGAAACCGAGTAGCAGCGAGCCGGCGAGGCCGAACAGCGACGAGCTGAACGCCGTGCCCATGCCCGACAGCGGCGCCTCGAGGC
>JAYOFO010000093.1:0-9231 GCA_038117265.1 Rhodospirillaceae bacterium | reverse complement strand
CCCACCCGCTTCGGCGACTGGGAACGCGACGGGCGCTGCGTCGATTTCTGACGCGGACCTGACCCCCTACATATTGGTACGCGGGCCCGGTTTCTCAATATGAACGACACCCCCGCATCCCCGGCCGTTTTGCCGCTGCCGGCCGCCGGCACCGTGGTCTTCGCCGACCTCGAATACACGTCCTGGGAGGGCGCGATGGAACGCGGCTGGTCGGGGCCCGGCGAGTTGCGCGAGATCGTCCAGATCGGCGCGGTGCGCGCGGATACCGGCGCGAACGGGCCCGAGGGGTTCCGCGAGATTGCGGCGTTCTCGGTGCTAGTCCGCCCGACTCGGAACCCGGTGCTCTCGGACTATTTCGTCGACCTCACCGGCATCACCAACGCTGACGTGGCGCGCGATGGCGTGTCGCTGGAAGCGGCGGTGGCCGCGTTCACGGCATTCGTCGGCGATGCGCCGGTGCTGAGTCACGGCCGCGACGACGTCGTGGTCGCGCAGGATTGTGCACGGGCCGGGCTGGCGAACCCCTTCGCGGGCGATGACTGGCGCGACATCGCCCCGGCGATCCGCGCGGTCACCGGAGAGAAGCTGCAGAGCGGCGAGTTGCCGGCCCGTTTTGGCCTGTCCGTGAAAGGCCGCGCCCACGATGCGCTGGCGGACGCCCGCGCGTTGGCGCGGGTGCTGGGGCACCTGCGGGGCGCGGCGCGCGTCTAGCCCTTCTCGATCTCCGCCACCACGTCGAGCATCCGGCCCTGGGGCCCGAATTCGCCGAGCGCCGCACCGATCCGCTCGGCGTTTCCGTCCCGGAAGTCCATCAAGGCCTGGTGGGTGTCCCAGCGCATGTAGTTGACGACCGTGCCTGTCGCCGCCTCGACGTGGATCGTGGCACCGTGAAAGGCCGGTTTCTGGGTGACGAAGCCGTTCACCAGTTCGCTGAGCGCGGCAACGCACGCGTCCACCCGGTCCGCGCCGACGGCGAACTCGACCATCACGATCTGCATATGGGCTCCTAAAGGTTCTGTTCGATTATAAGTGCACGCCGGTTTTCACAGATGGAGTGTCCCAGTTATCCGGATTCCATCCGCGCACCAAGACCAAACCGGCTACCGTGATTAATATAGAGAAGGTCACTTCCGGCACTACATCAACACCAACGAGAACCTCGCCTAGTCCCGCGACGAATAGCTCGAGTACAGCTAGCACGGCTGTCGCGAGCAAAATCATTCCTGCAGATGCAAAAGGTCGGTCCAGTCTTTCCGCCAAAGCGCCATGAAGTTCGATTGGTGCGGCGAAACCGGCCCCAGAGCATACAGTCAGCAAGGCAGCCCAGCGCCAAGGCTCTGCCTGTTCGAAACTGAGCCAGGGCATCAGTGCTGTCCCTAATATCACCAGTCCAATTGCGCGCAGGAGAATCCGTTTCCTCAGTTTGTCGGGTAGCATGAGTGCGCAAACTCCCGCTCCAAGTCCAAACATGATCGGAGATGCAAACGGCACTAGGATAGTTGGTAGTGTTCCTGTGTTTTCTATCCCGAGAACGATGGCAGCATTCGCTACTTTGCTCGATGCGAATCCGACAGCTATCGAAACGAGTGCCAAACCCCAGAATGAAGAACCCCGATCAGGCTGAGAAAAATTTTCTGGCCGCCGTGAAGTCTCGCCTGTCGTCCTAGCCAATCCGAAAACGGCGATAAACGTGACTAGGAAGGCCCCGCCCGCCTTCGTAAGAAATACTGGTTTCCACATGCTCGGGTCTTGCCAGAACAAGTCATTAAGTTAGCTACGAAGGAGTCCCAAGAATCCCGCTATCGGGGCAAACAGACTGGCCGATATGAAGATCGTCCAAACGAGCGTCGGGCCAATCGATAGTACGCAAAGCAGGAACGCTATCGCCCGAGCGCCACTGGTGCCAGGCCACTCGAGTACGATCATCCCGAGTGCGATTACGTAGGCTACTGTTCCCGCCATCCAGATGATGGCAACGACGACGACTAGTGCGATCTGGCTTTGTACTGTGGCAGCAATTGCACTCGTGACTGCGACCACTGCAATACTTGCAACGAGGATGAACTTCCCTCGCACCTTCTCCGCAAGGTGGCCAAACGCGAATGCAGTGACACCTGCAAGAACGACAAACCCGAATACACTTAGGCCGAGACCTAATTCGCCTAAATGGCCTCGGGGGTTTGATCCGAGCGAGGAATATGCTGCGAGGTAGGCGCTGAGAGGCTTGGCGCCCGCCCACCCTACAGCCGCCAGCAAGACAATAGTTCCAACACCGAACAGGCGAGTCTTGGAAACCGCCATTGAGTGACTCGCCGAATGCCCGGAGCTCAACTCACCGGTTCTGGCGGTTCTCCACCAGGTCGTCGACCACCGCCGGATCCGCCAGCGTCGTCGTATCGCCCAGCTGATCCGGCGCGTTCTCCGCGATCTTCCTCAGGATACGCCGCATGATCTTGCCCGAGCGGGTCTTGGGCAGGGCCGGCGCCCACTGTAGCAGGTCGGGCGTCGCGATCGGGCCGATCTCCTTGCGCACGAACTGCACCAGCTCCTTGCGGAGATCGTCGGTGGGCTCCACACCCAGCTTCAGGGTGACATAGGCATAGATGCCCTGCCCCTTGATGTCGTGTGGGTAGCCGACGACCGCGGCCTCGGCCACGGCGTCGTGCTCGACCAGCGCGCTCTCCACTTCGGCCGTGCCCATGCGGTGGCCCGAGACGTTGATCACGTCGTCGACGCGGCCGGTAATCCAGTAATAGCCGTCCGCGTCGCGCCGGCAGCCGTCGCCGGTGAAGTACATGCCCGGATAGGTCTTGAAGTAGGTGTCGACGAAGCGCTGGTGGTCGCCAAAGACGGTGCGCATCTGGCCCGGCCAGCTGCCGACCATGCACAGATTTCCCTCGCACGCACCCGCGAGTTCCTTGCCCTCGGCATCGACGATCACGGGCGTGATGCCGAAGAAGGGCCGGGTGGCCGAACCGGGCTTGAGCATCGTCGCGCCGGGCAACGGCGTGATCAGGATGCCGCCGGTCTCGGTCTGCCACCATGTGTCGACGATCGGGCAGCGGTCCTCGCCCACCACCTCGTGGTACCAGTGCCAGGCCTCGGGGTTGATCGGCTCGCCGACCGTGCCCAGCAGGCGGACGGACTTTCGCGAGGCCTTCTTCACCGGCGCGTCGCCCTCGCGCATCAGCGCGCGAATAGCCGTCGGGGCGGTGTAGTAGATGTTGACCTGGTGCTTGTCGCAGACCTGCCAGTGGCGCGAGGCATCGGGGTGGTTGGGCAGCCCCTCGAAGATCAGGGTCGTCGCGCCGTTCGCCAGCGGGCCGTAGACGATGTAGCTGTGGCCGGTGATCCAGCCGCAGTCGGCCGTGCACCAGTAGATGTCGCCGTCGTGATAGTCGAAGACGTACTGGTGGGTCATCGAGGCATAGACGAGGTAGCCGCCGCTGGTGTGCAGCACGCCCTTGGGTTTGCCCGTCGAGCCCGAGGTGTAGAGAATGAACAGCGGGTCTTCCGCGCTCATCTCCTCGGGCGGGCAGTCGGCGGGCTGGTCGGCGACCAGCTCGTGGTACCAGACGTCGCGGCCCTCGACCCAGTTGATGTCGGCGCCGGTGCGGTTGACCACGACCACATGGTCGACATGCTCGGCGCGCAGTTTGGCGATCGCCTGGTCGACATTGTCCTTCAGCGGAATCTTGCGCCCGCCGCGCAAACCCTCGTCGGACGTGATGACGAAGTTGGATTCGCAATCCTCGATGCGTCCTGCGATGGAGTCGGGAGAGAACCCGCCGAACACCACCGAATGCACGGCGCCGATGCGCGCGCAGGCCAGCATGGCCACGGCGATTTCGGGAATCATCGGCAGGTAGATCGTGACCCGTTCGCCCTTCTTGACGCCCAGCGCCTTGAGCCCGTTGGCGAACTTGCAGACCCGCGCATGCAGGTCGCGGTAGGTGATGGCGGCGCTGTCGGCCGGGTCGTCACCCTCCCAGATGATCGCGGTCTGGTCGCCGCGGGTCGCGAGGTGCCGGTCGAGGCAGTTGGCCGAGACGTTCAGCGTGCCGTCCTCGTACCATCGCACGTGCAGGTCGGCGGCATCCCACGACACGTCGCGGACCTTGGTGTAGGGCCTGATCCAGTCGAGGCGCTTGCCCTCGTCGCCCCAGAACCCCTCGGGATCCTCGATCGAGCGTGCGTACATCTCCTGGTACTTGGCGTCGTCCGCCCAGGCGCGCTTGGCCCATTCGTCGGGCACAGGAAACTTTTCGCGGAACATGGCCGATCACTCCCCTTGGCTTCGCATTCGCCGGCGGTCGGCCCCGCATCGCCGCGCGGGCGCCGGGGTCGCCGGTATTGTTGCCGGCATTATCGGGAAATCGCCGGACGCGGACAACTCATACCAAGGAGGGGTGACGGCCGCGTTGCGCTGGATCAGGCGCCGAACAGCACCATCCCGTCCTCGTCGACCGTGACCGGAAGCTTCTTCAGCGAGCGCCCCACGCACGGCCCCTTCACGCAGTAGCCGTCCTCCTTGCGGAACTTCGCCCAATGGGTCGAGCACTGGATCAGCTCGCGTTCCACGTCGAGGAACGTGTCGGGCTTGAGTTCCAGCGGCGTGCCCTGGTGCGGGCACATGTTCATGTAGCAGTGCACCGCCTCGCCGTCGGGAATCAGGCAGATGGGCAGCGCCTTCTCGGGCCGCCCCTTCACGATGCTGCGCAGGACCAGCCCCTTGCCAGCCTCGCCGATCTCGTCGACATGGCAGAGCACGCGGCGGTTGCCGCGCATCACCGGCGTGTCGGGGTCGAAGGTGAAATCGCTCACACCTTCACACCGGCCATGCGGCAGACCTCGCGCCACTCGGCGGCCGTCACCGGCTGCACCGACAGGCGGGAGTTGTTGACCAGCACCATCGCCTCGAGCTTCGGGTTCGCCTTGATCTCGGCCAGGGTGACCGGGGTCCCCACCGGTGCGACGGCCTTGATGTCGACCATGCCGAAGCGGCCGGACTCGTCAGTGTGGTCGGGATAGTGCTCGCGCACCACCTCGACGATGCCGACGACCTGCTTCTCGTTGACCGAGTGGTAGAAGAAACCGCGGTCGCCGGTCTTCATGGCCTTCATGTTGTTATTGGCCTGGTAATTCCGCACCCCGTTCCAGTGCTCGGTGCCCTTCTTCACCTGATCGTCCCACGACCAGGTGCCGGGCTCGGATTTGAACAGCCAGTACGCCATGTCTCTCTCCTATAGGGGCCCGCTAGGCCTCGGCGCGCAGCGGCCGGGCCAGCACGCCGGCGATCGTCAGGTCGATGTCCGCGCCGCCGTCCAGGATCGCGCTGACGGCTGCGCAGATCGGCATCTCGACGCCGAGCGCGGCGGCACGGGTGAGCACGGCCGGGGCTGTGGTCACCCCCTCGGCGACGGATTTGCGCCCGGCCATAAGCTCGGCGAAGGACACGCCGCCGCCCAGCGCCGTACCCAGCGCGTAGTTGCGCGAGGCGGTCGAGGTGCAGGTCAGGGTCAGGTCGCCGAGCCCCGACAGCCCCATCAGCGTGCGCGGGTCGGCGCCCAGCGCGGCGGCGAAGCGGGCGATCTCGGCGAGGCCGCGCGCGATCACGGCGGCGCGTGCGTTCTGGCCCAGCCCGCGCCCGTCGACGATGCCGCAGGCGATCGCGATGACGTTCTTGACCGCGCCGCCGACCTCGGCGCCGATCACATCGGTCGCCATGTAGGGACGGAAAGTCGCGGTTCCCAGCGCCTCGGCGAGCACGGTGGCGGTGTTTGCGTCGGCGCAGGCCAGGGTGACCGCCGTCGGCAAGTCGCGCGCGACTTCGGCCGCGAATGTGGGGCCCGACAGCACGGCCAGGGTCGTGCCAGGCAGGATTTCTCCGGCGACCTCGTTCATCAGCTTGCCCGTGTCGAGCTCGATTCCCTTGGCGCAGATCGCCACCGGCGCGGCGGCGGGAATTTTCCCCGCGAGGCCGGCGAGGGTCGGGCGCAGGAACTGTGCCGGCGTGACGGCCAGCACGGCGTCGGCGCCCGCAACCGCGGCTGCGAGGTCGGTGGTCGCGGCGATCGCCGGGTCGAGCGTTATGCCGGGCAGGAAGTCGGGGTTCTCGTGCCGGGCATTGATCGCGTCCGCCGTGGCGGGCTCGTGGGCGTGCATGATGACGTCACGCCCCGCGCGCCGCGCCACGGTGGCGAGCGCGGTGCCCCATGCCCCGGCCCCGATGACGGATATGCGCTGCATCGGCACCCTCAACTCAGGTTCGCGGCGACCGAGATCCGCGTGCCGCTTCCGGTATAGGGCCGCACCGCATAGGACAGCCAGGCCGGGAACATCAGCACCATGCCGACGGCCGGCGACAGGGTCTCGCACGCGCCGATCGACGCGCCGCCGGAGATCCTGGGCACCAGGTCGGGACGGTACATGGCCGGGGCGACGCCGCGCGGATCCTGATCCTGGATCTCGAACTGCCCGCCCAGCGCCGGATCGGCCGCCGCGCCGCCATCGTCCACGTAATAGACGGCCGACCAGACGCAACCCGGATGGGTGTGGAACTCGTTGCCGTGGCCCGTGCGGTTGACGTTCGCCCAGGCGTTCATCCGCCACTCCTGGGGGGCCGGCTTGCCGGCGCGGTCCACGGTCAGGTTGTTCGCCAGGTGGCGCATGAAGGAAAGCAGGTACTCGGCCTCCGCGCCGCCCCATTCGGCGAAATCCCAGGTCGACTGCCAGCCGCCCAGGTTGGAGTGGGCGGTCGAGGGGGAAGCGGTTTCGCGGGCCAGGATCGTCTTGCGCAACAGCGGCGTGATCCGTTCGGCGTCGGGCAACGGCGCGAACACGACCGGCGTCGCGAACATTTCCTGGACATCGATACGGATCGGCGGCGCGGACATGGGCAAAGCTTATTCCGCGGCGCCCGCTTCGGCCAGCGGCCAGCGCGGCCGGGGCCGGAAGTCGAGCGGGTCGGGCGCGCCGGTGCGCAGCCGTTCGAGCCCCGCCCAGGCGACCATCGCGGCATTGTCGGTACATAGGGCGGGCGGCGGCGCCACAAGGCGCGCGCCCCGCGTCTCGCACAGGCCGGCCAGCGCCTTGCGCAGCGCCTGGTTCGCCGCCACGCCGCCGGCCACCACCAGCACCGGGTCTGCACTGGGATGCCGTTCGTTGAACGCGGCGAGCGCTTGGCCGCTGCGATCCACGACCACGTCGGCGACCGTGGCCTGGAAGGCGGCCGCCAGGTCGGCCGCATCCTGGGCGTCGGGTTCGTGGCCCAGGTCGAGCGCCGCCTGGCGGACGGCCGTTTTGAGGCCCGAGAACGAGAAGTCGCAACCCGGCCGGCCCTTGAGCGGGCGCGGCAGGTTGAAGCGTGTGGCGTCGCCCTTGTGTGCGGCGGCCTCCACCGCCGGCCCGCCGGGGAACCCTAGGCCGAGCAGCTTGGCCGTCTTGTCGAAGGCTTCGCCGATGGCGTCGTCGATCGTGGCGCCGAGCAGAGTGTGGTAGCCCACCCCCTCGACCGCCACGAACTGGCAATGGCCGCCCGAGACCAGCAGTAGCAGGTAGGGGAAGGCAACGTCGTCGGTCAGCCGCGCCGTCAGCGCGTGCGCCTCGAGATGATTCACTGCGACGAAGGGCAGGCCGCGCGCCGCTGCGATGGCCTTGGCGGTCATCACGCCGACCATCACCCCGCCGATCAGGCCGGGCCCGCCCGTCGCCGCGATGCCGTCGAGCGCGCCGAGGTCGAGGCCGGCCTCGTCCAGCGCGCGTGCGACGATCGAATCGAGATGGTCGAGATGGGCGCGTGCGGCGATCTCGGGCACCACGCCGCCGAACGGGCGATGGTCGTCGAGCTGGCTGAGGACTACGTTGGACAGGATCGTCCGGTCGTCGGCGACCACCGCCGCCGCCGTCTCGTCGCAGCTCGTCTCGATGCCCAGGATGCGCATGGCGTCCGATATAGACCATTTCGCGCGGCTTTTCCCCTGCGGTCCGCAACGCCGCTACCGACGCGCGCCGGGCGTTCCCAAGCGGCGCCGTTCCGGCTATGACGTGGCCATGAACGATCAGCCCATCCGAATCGGAACGCGCGGCAGTCCGCTGGCGCTCGTCCAGGCGACCAGCGTGCGGGACCGGCTTGTCGCCGCGCGGCCCGATACGCCCGCCCCCCAGATCGTCACCATCCGCACCACCGGCGACGCGATCACCGACCGGCCGCTCGCCGATGCCGGCGGCAAGGGGCTGTTCACCAAGGAAATCGACCGGGCGCTGCTCGACGGCGCGGTGGACATCGCCGTTCACTCGGCGAAGGACATGGAGACCTGGCTGCCCGACGGCATCGTGATCGGGGCGGCGCTGCCGCGCGAGGATCCGCGCGATGCGCTGATCGGCGCGGCGTCCATCGCCGCCCTGCCGCGGGGCGCGCGGGTGGGGACCGCCTCGATGCGCCGCCAGGCCCAGCTGCTGGCCGCGCGTCCCGACCTCGAGATCGTGCTGTTTCGCGGCAACGTCGACACGCGCCTGCGCAAGCTGGCGGACGGCGAGGCCGACGCCACCCTGCTCGCGCTCGCCGGGCTGACCCGCCTCGGCAAGGCGGATGTGGCCGACGGCATCCTCGACCCCTTGGAGATGCTGCCGGCGGCCGGCCAGGGGGTGGTGGCGATCGCCCATCGCGCCGGCGATGCGCGCGCCGCCGCCGCGATGGCGGCGCTGAACGATCCCGCCGCGCTGACCTGCCTGATGGCGGAACGCGCGATGCTCGACGCGCTCGACGGCACCTGCCGGACGCCGATCGGCGGGCTCGCCCGCCTCGTCGACGGCGGATTGCACCTGGCGGGGCTGGTCGCCTGGCCGGACGGGCACGCCCATGCGCGGCACGCGGCCAGCGGGGCCGCCGACGAGCCGGAAGCGCTCGGTCGCGTCGTGGGTGCCGAACTGCGCGCGCGCATCGGCGACGCCTTCTTCACGGCACTTTCCTGACATGCGGGTGCTGGTCACCCGGCCCGGTCCCGACGGTGCGGCGACGGCCCGGCGGCTGGCCGAGGCCGGCCACGAGCCGGTCCTTGCGCCGCTGCTCGAGATCGTTGCGCAAATGGATGCATCGTTCGACCTCGCCGGCGTGCAGGCGGTCCTGATCACCAGCGCCAATGGCGCACGCGCGCTTGGCGGCGCGACCGGCCGGCGCGACCTGCCGGTGTTCGCCGTCGGTGCGGCGAGCGCGGCGGCGGCCCGCGATGC
>JAYOFO010000092.1:0-9255 GCA_038117265.1 Rhodospirillaceae bacterium | reverse complement strand
GATCACCCGGACGTAGGAGTGCGCGTTCTCGAAGTAGGGTGCGAAATAGTCCGACGGCAGGTCGAGCGCCGTCGCCCAGACCGGCAGCATGCGCTTCGACAGTGCTTCCATGTCGGCGAGGTAGTGGGTCGCGGCCGCATCGAAACCTGGCACGCCGGGCCAGCGGTTGGCCGCGAACATGCGCTTTCCCGCGACCCGGTTGGGGTCGTCCGCAGCATATTCGTGGCCGAAGTTGAACGCCTCGTTCAGATCGTTGCGCGGCTTCTCGCCCTGGCGGATGTCGTGGAACACCTCGACGTTGAGGCCCGTATAGCCGCGCTCGTGCCGGTCGATGGCGAGGCTGGTCTTCTCCTCGACGGGCCGGGCGAAGAATTCGGCGGCGCGGTCCCGCATCGCGTCGATCGTACCGGCCGGAACCCCGTGGTTCACCACCGCCAGGAATCCGATCTCGGTGATCGCCTCGCGCAGCGCGTCGGCCTTTCGCTGCAGCCCCGCCTGATCGGTCGCGTCGAGATCGGCCAGGTCGAGGACCGGCAGCGTCAGGCGCGGCACGCCGCGCACGGCCTCGGTGTAGTCCTCGCCCAAGCTCTCCCGGGTGTAGCGGGCAGCGGAGCTCGGATCTGCGCCCGTCAGGCGATCGGCCTCGATGCTCATCGTGCGGTTCCCCCAATCGTGTCCGGGTGAAGTCTAGCGCGGAAGCCGCGCCGGACCGAGTCCTGCGACGTTTCGCCGTCAGGCCGGGGCCGGCCTCACACCCCGCGCCGCCTCGGTCGCCAGCGGGGAATAGATCGCCTGGCGCATCGCCTCGTGGCGGTCGATCACCGCATCGATGACGGTCGGCCGTTCGCGCCCGGCGCGCACCGCCGCAACCGCGGCGCGCACGGCCTCGCCGATGTCGGCCGGCCGCTCGACCCGCACGCCCTCGGCGCCCATCGCGGCGGCGATGGCGGCGTAGTCGGTGTCGGGGAAATCGTTGCCGACGGACCGGTTGCCCATGCCCTCGTTGGTCATGCCGAGACGCGAATTGTTCATCAGCACATGGATCGGCGCGGCGCCGTACTGGACGGCCGTCAGGATGGTGTGCATCTGCATGGCGAAGCCGCCATCGCTGCACACGCCGATCGCCGGACGGCTCGGTTCGACGATCTGCGCGGCCAGGGTGGCGGGCATCGACCAGCTCACGCCGCCGATGCCGCCGCTGCCGAAGTAGCAGCCCGCCCGCTTCGTTTGGAAGAAATGGTTCATCCAGTGCCGGTTGTTGCCGGCGTCGGAACACACGATGGCGTCCTCGGGAACGGCGTCGGCGACCTCGGCGACGAGGCGCTGGGGCAGGGCGGGAACGGCGGCGGACCGGGTCGCCGGCTCGGCGAACAGGCCGCGCGCGGCTTTCAGTTCGGAAAACGCCTTGCGCCGTGCCGCGGCCGTACCGGCGGGGACCCGCCCGTCGAGCTTGTCGCGCAGCGCCGCCAGGGTGAGCCGCGCGTCGCCGGTCAGCGCGATCTCGGCAGGAATCGTCCAGGAGGCGTTCCGGGGGTCGACGTCGATCTGGAAGATGCGCTGGCGTGCCGGATCGAACATCGCGGGGTGCTCGTAGCAGGTCTCCTGCGGCTTCAGCCGACAGCCGACGACGAGGATCGTGTCGGCCGCGCCCACCGCGTCGTTCGCCACCGGCATGCCGGTGTAGCCGATGCCGCCGGCGGCCAGGTCGTGGGTCTCGGCGATGGCCGACTTGCCGAGATAGCTGGTGACGACCGGCGCGCCCAGCATCTCGGCCAGTGCGCGCAATTCGTCGAAGGCGCGCGCGATGCGCACGCCGTTGCCCGCGACGATCACCGGCCGCGCGGCGGCGCCCAGCGCCTCTGCGACCGCGTCGAGCGCGCCGTCGGGCGGCAGGGTCAGCGTGGTCGTCAGGTAGCGCCTGGTGTCGTGGATTTCGGGCAGGCCGTTGTCGGCGACCGGTTCGGCCAGCACGTTCGACCGGAAGATACAGGCCGCCGGTCCCGGCCGCCCCGCGAGCGCATGCTTGATCGCGAGCTGGACCCCGATCACCGCCTCACGCGGCTGATGTGCCGTGGCGGTGTACTTGGTCGCGCTCTTGAAGACGTTGGCCAGGTCGAACGAGCCATACTGGCCGGCGCCCGACTGGATCGGGCCGTGGACCACGAAGCCGTTGGTGTCGGTCATCTCGCTGAGCACCACCATCGGCGAGCTGGCCAGATAGGCCTCGATGATACCGAACATGCCGGTCGAACCGGCGAAGCCGCCCTGGGCGGCGAACACGCCGGGCTTGCCCGTCAGCTTGCCGTACATGTCGGCCATGCACGATGCGGTCTGCTCGTCGCGCGGCACGATGGGGCGAATCTCGCCCTCGCGCCCGTGCAGCGCCTTGTAGATCTCCATGGTCGCCCCGCCGGGCAGGCCGAAGAAATGGTCGATGCCGGCCTCGACCAGGGCGTTGACGATGCGTTCGGCGGCGGGGGCATCGGCCATGTCGGGCTCCATCTGTGCGGAAGTGTCGGTTGGCGATTGTTGCCCAGCGCCGGGCGGAAGTCGACGGCGCCGGCGGGTTTGATCGGGGTCAAGGACGGCAACATTCCGGTGCATTAGCCTCGAGCTAACCTGAGGAGGCGTCCATGGCCGACATCATGCAGATACTCGCCGACGACCACGCCAATATGAGCGCGCTCATAGATCTTCTCGAACGCGAGATCGACAGGCTGGATGCCGAGGGACACGCCGACGTCGACATGATCGCGGCGGTCGCGGAATACCTGTTGGAGTATCCCGACCGCTTTCACCATCCCGCCGAGGATCTGATCCTGGCCCGCCTCGACGAGCGCGGGGCGGCGCCGGCCGACGCCGCGCACAGGCTCGCGGAGGAACACGAGCGGATCGGCCGGATGGCGCGTGACCTGAACGAGGCGGCGCATGCGGTTGCGTCCGAGCAGCCGATACGGCGCGATGCGTTCGTGGCCTGCGTGCGCGACTACATCGCCGCGCTGCGCCGGCACATGCAGATGGAGGACAGCCTGTTCTTTCCGCTCGCGCGCCGCAGCCTGGACGCCGAGGATCGCGCGGCGCTTGCCGCGCGCATCCCGGAACTTGACGATCCGCTGTTCGGCACCGCCACGCGCGAGCGCTATCGGCGCCTCGGTGCGGCGCTGCTGGAGCGCTGATCGGCGTGCCGGTCCGGTTCAGCCGGCCGGAAACACCACGCGCCCGACCGTGAGCACGATTACGGTCACCATCACGATGCCGACCAGGTTGAGGATCAGGCCCGCACGAATCATCTGGCGGATCGAGACGGCACCGGTGCCGAAGATGATCGCGTTGGGCGGGGTGGCGACCGGCAGCATGAAGCCCAGCGTCGCGTAGAGCGCGACGGGCAGGGTGAGGAGCACGACGGGCAGGCCGAGGCTGTGGGCGGCCGCGCCCGCCACCGGGAGCAGGACCGCCGCCATGGCGGTGTTGCTGGCCAGCTCGCCCGCGAAGACCACCAGCGCGCCGAGCAGCAGCAGCGTGACCACCAGCGGCAGCGCATCGAGCGCCGTCAGGCGGGCGCCGAGCCAGGCATCGAGGTCGGTGGCGGCGATCGCCCCGGCAAGCGCGAGCCCGCCGCCGAACAGGATCAGCACGTCCCAGCGAATCTGCACGGCCTCGGACCATGACAGCAGGAACCGGCCCTGCGATGGCGCGGCCGGGATCGCGAACAGGAGCACCGCTGCGGTGACCGCGATGCCGGCATCGGTGATCGTTACACCCGGGACCAGGTCTTCGACCATTGGCCGGGCGATCCATGCCAGCGCGGTCGCCGCCATGATCGCGGCCGTCAGCCGGGCGCCGCGGTCGAGCGGGCGCGTTTCGCCGATGCCGGCCGCGGCGCCGGAATCGGGCGCGGTTGCACGGCTGACGCGGAACGCAATCCGGGTCAGGACGATCCAGGCGACGGGCAGCATGATCAGCACCATCGGCACGCCGACGAGCATCCAACGCGCGAAGCCGATCTGGACTCCATGGGTCGTCGACATGTACCCCGCGAACAGCGCGTTGGGGGGTGTGCCGATCAGGGTGCCCATGCCGCCGATCGTCGCGGCATAGGCGATTCCGAGCATAAGGGCCGGTGCGAAGTGGGAATCGTCGGCATACGGGCCGACGCTGCGGGCCGCAACGATCGCGCCGCCGATCGGCAGCATGACCATCGCGGTGGCGGTGTTGCTGACCCACATGCTGACGAATGCCGGGACCAGCATCAGTGCGGCGATGGTGCGGGTCGGGGCCGTTCCCACCCAGCGCACCACCGCAAGCGCGATGCGCCGGTCGAGTTCCCAGACATGCATCGCACGCGCGAGCAGGAAGCCGCCCAGGAACAGGAAGATCAGCGGATGCGCATAGTCCGATGCCGTCTGCGGGAGCGGCTGGACATCCAGCGCAGGGAACAGGACCAGCGGCAGCAGGGCGGTTCCCGCCAGCGGCAATGCCTCGGTCATCCACCAGATGGCCATCCATGCCCCGGTCGCCGCGACGTGCCACCCGGCGTGCGAGAGTTCCGCGGGCGGCCCGAGGGCGATCATCGCCAGGGCGACAGCGGGACCGGCGAGAAGCCCGAAGACATGGGACCTGGAGAGGGGGCTATCGCCTTCTGCGGTTATTTCACCGGCGCCTCGATGCTTGGTCCGGGCGCGTGTGCGAGGTGGCGCCCGGGTTGCGCGGCTGGGTCTCAGCCGGCCACGACGGGATTGCGCAGGGTCCCCACGCCCTCGAGTGTGACCTCGGCCATGTCGCCGGGCTTCATGAAGATCTTCGGGTCGCGCCCGAACCCCACGCCGGCGGGCGAACCCGTCGTCACGATGTCGCCCGGCTCGAACCGGAACCATTGCGAGAAGTAGGCGATGATCTCGGGGATGCCGAAGATCAGATCGTCCGTGCGCGTCGACTGCAGGACCTCGCCGTTGAGCCGGAATTCGAGCAGCAGGTCGTGGGGATCGGCGATCTCGTCGGCCGTCGCGATCACGGGCCCGCACGGCGTGAAGGTGGGCAGCTGCTTGCCCATGATGTTGCGTTCCCAGGCGAGCGCGGCGGGGAAGGTGCCCTCGGCGGCAAACACCTCGCCGACCCAGTCGCGCGCCGAGACGTCGTTGGCGATGGTGTAGCCGGCGACATGGTCCATCGCCTCGTCCCGGCCGACATTGTGGCAGGTGCGCCCGAACACGAAGCAGAACTCGCTTTCATAGTCGACCATGTCGGGACATTGGGGCGGCAGGACGATCGGCTTGCCCGAGCCGGTCAGCGATGAGACGTTCTTCTGGAAGGCCGACGGGCGCTCGGGCGCCGGGGTCCCTTTCATCTCGGCCAGGTGGTGGTGGTAGTTCAGGCCCACCGACAGGATCAGCTTCGGGTCGGGCACGGGCGCCAGCAAATCCGATTCGCCAAGGGGCGTCAGCGTGCCCGTCATGCGCATCAGTTCGAGTTCGTCTTCCGACAGGCCCGACACCGTGTCGTGCACGCGGCGCACGGCGTCGGTGGCGTCGGGATCGGCCAGGATGTCACGCACCCTTGCAGGAATGTCCTCGGCGATGTCGACCAGCGCGCCGGCGCGGCCGAGGTCGAGCAGTTCGTCGCCGATCAGGAGGGCGGCCTGTCCGGCGACGCCGGTGTCGAGGGTTGCCAGCTTCATCGTCGTTTCTCCCCCAGGGGTCGCCGGGATTCTGCCCGCGCGCGCCGGGATATGATAGCCTCGCGATCCTTCGAATGTCCGCCGTTACGGAACGATCTGCATGTCCGAAACCAACTCCTTCGCCGCATCGCCCGGCCGCGTGGTCGATATCGCCGCCGACATCCGGAACGGGGCGCGCACGCCCGTGGATGCGGTCGAGGCCTGCCTCGCGCGTATCGCCGACGTGGACGGCCATGTCCGGGCCTGGATTTCGGTCGATGCCGAGGGCGCCCGCGCGGCCGCCGAGACGCTGACCGCGGAGGCCGCGGCCGGATCCTTCCGTGGCCCGCTGCACGGCGTGCCGGTCGGGATCAAGGACATCTGCGACGTGGCCGGCTGGCCGACCCGGTGCAACAGCAAGACCCGTGCGGATGCACGTCCCGCCACGTCGGACGCCGAGATCGTCGCGGCGCTGCGCGCGGCCGGCGCGATTCTGCTGGGCAAGACCCACACGACCGAGTTTGCCTATTACGATGCCTCGCCGGCGCGCAACCCGCACAACATCGACCACACGCCCGGCGGCTCCAGCAGCGGCTCGGGCGCGGCATTGGGTGCGGGCATGGTGCCGACGGCTGTGGGCACCCAGACGGTTGCCTCGGTTAACCGGCCGGCGGCCTATTGCGGGGTCTCGGCGTTCAAGCCCTCGACCCGCAGCATGAGCGCCTACGGCATATCTGCGCTGGCGCCCTATTACGACACGCCGGGGGTCTATGGCTGGTCGGTGGCGGATGCCTGCTACGTCTACGACGCGATCCGCCCGCCGCATGCGCGGCGCGGCGGCGGCGGGGTGTCGGATGTGCGGGTCGTCGTGGTCGACGATCCGTTTCTTTCCGAGTGCGAAGACGAGGTGCTCGCCGCGCGTGACGCGGCTGCCGCGCGAATGCGCGATGCGGGGATCTCGGTCGAGACCGTCGCCGCGCCGGTCCCGCTGGAGGCGCTCAACGAGTTGCAGGGCCACACCACCGTGTACGAGCTGTCGCGGGTGTTCGCCTATCTGCTCGATCATCCGGTCGAGAATGTCGGCAAGGTGCTGCGCCAGTCGATCGTCGACGGGCAGGACATCGCGACCGAGACCTACGATGCCGAGCGCCGGCAGATCGACGCGATGCGCGCGGCGTTCCTCGAGGCGTTCCGTCCCACCGACCTGTTCCTCTGGCCGGCCGCGCCGGCGACGGCCCCGAAGGGGCTCGAATGGACCGGCGACCGGCGCTACATCGCGCCGTGGACGGCGATCGGCGGGCCCATCGTGTCGCTGCCCGCGGGCCTGGGGGCCGGGGACATGCCGATCGGGATGCTGCTGGCCGGTGTGCCGGGGCGCGACCGCTATGTCGCCGAGGTGGCGCCCGTCGTCGCCGAGGCCGTCCCGCAGTCGGAATAGGGGGAGTTCGAACCGATGGAGTGGATGATCAAGTGCGTCTCGAAGCCCGACATGGCGGAACGGCGGGCACGGACGATCGACGCGCACCGCGACCATCTCGACCGATACAAGGCCGAGACCTGGTACTCGGGCCCCATGATGGTGGGCGACGCCTCGAACGCCAATGGCAGCTTCCGGGTGGTCGACTTCCCGACCCGCGCCGACGCCCAGGCCTATATCGACATCGACCCCTACACCACGGCGGACATCTTCAAGACCATCGACATCGAACGCGTGCTGCCCTGGACCGGCGTGCGCCAGCGCGACCATGCCCAGACCGAGGGTAATGCCCAGTTCATCGTGCTGGTGCGGACCGACCCGTGCGCACTCCAGACAAGCCCCGAGGGTGCGGTCGCACGGTTCCTCGGCGAGCACGCCGCATCCATCGTCTTCGCCGGCCAGCTGGCCGACGACGGGGCATCGGCGGGCACGGGCGCGCTCTATGTCATCGATATGCCGGATCGTGCGGCGGCCGATGCGCTGCTCGCCGACGAGCCCCTGTCGCGCGGCCCCGACGGCCGCAGCCTGTCCATCGAACGCTGGCGGTTCGGCCACGTCTAGGCCGGCCCCGACCGAAGGAGTGTGAACCATGACCAGTGCCGTAATCGTCTCCACCGCACGGACCCCCATCGGCAAGGCCTATCGGGGCGCCTACAACAACACGACGCCCGCCAAGCTGGGCGGACTCGCGATCCGGAACGCGGTCGCGCGTGCGGGCGTGGACCCGGGCGAGGTCGAGGATGTGCTCATGGGCTGTGCCATGCCCGAGGGCGCGACGGGCCAGAACTTCGCGCGCCACGCCGCGCTGTGGGCCGACATTCCCGTCACTGCCGGTGCGGTGACGATCAACCGTTTCTGCTCGTCGGGTCTGCAGTCCATCGCGATGGCGGCGAACCGGGTGGTCATGGACAAGGTGCCCGTCGCGGTGGCCGGCGGGATCGAGTCGATCAGCGCGCTACCGCCCGAGCACCAGGCCGACATGCGGGTCGAGGATCCCTATGTGCGCAACATCAAGCCCGAGATCTACATGGTCATGCTCGACACCGCGGAAACGGTCGCGAAGCGCTACGCCGTCAGCCGCGAGGCGCAGGACGAGTATGCGCTGTCGAGCCAGATGCGCACGGCCGCCGCGCAACAGGCGGGCCGCTTCGACGACGAGATCGTGCCGGTCGAGACCACGATGCTGGTCAGGGACCGCGAGACCGGCGAGGTGTCGGAGCAGGATGTCACCCTCGACCGTGACGAGTGCAACCGGCCGAGCACCAACGCCGAGGGGCTCGCATCGCTGCAGGCCGTGCGCGAGGGCGGCACCGTCACGCCGGGCAATGCCAGCCAGCTGTCGGACGGCGCCAGCGCCTGCGTTGTGATGGATGAGAAGCTGGCCGAGAAGCGCGGGCTGGAGCCGCTGGGACGCTTCCTCGGGCTGGCCGTCGCGGGCTGCGAACCCGACGAGATGGGCATCGGCCCGGTCTTCGCCGTGCCGCGCCTGCTGGAGCGGAACGGGTTGAGCGTCGACGACGTCGACCTCTGGGAGCTCAACGAGGCGTTCGCCGTGCAGGCGCTCTACTGCCGCGACACGCTGGGCATCGACCCCGAGAAGTACAATGTCGACGGCGGCTCGATCTCGATCGGCCATCCCTACGGCATGAGCGGCAACCGGATGACGGGGCACGCCCTGATCGAGGGACACCGCCGTGGGGCTAAGCACGCCGTCGTCACCATGTGCGTCGGCGGCGGCATGGGCGTCGCAGGCCTGTTCGAGGTCTTCTAGAACGAAAGAGGGCCGTCCCTCCGGATGGAGAGGGACGGCCTTTCCGTACCTGTTGCCTGTTGCGCCGTCCCAGGCGGCCTTGACCCGGTCGAGGAAGGAGGCGACGGCGGCCTGGAGCTCGTCGGACTGCGCGCCGAGCTGTTCGGCGGCGCTGAGCACCTGCTGGGACGCGGTGCCGGTCTCCTGGGTGCCGCGCGAGACCTCGACGATGTTCGACGAGACGTCCTGGGTACCCGATGCGGCCCGCTGGACGTTTTCGGCGATCTCGCGGGTTGCGGCCCCCTGTTCGTCGACCGCCGAGGCGATGGCCGTGGCGGTGTCGGAGATGTCGCCGATGACCTTGCCGATGGCCTG
>JAYOFO010000091.1:0-9279 GCA_038117265.1 Rhodospirillaceae bacterium | reverse complement strand
GCACCCTCCGGCGGGCGCGGCGGAGACCCGCAACCTCAGCCCCTCGGGCGACCTCGTCGAGGCGGCGGCGAACCTGTTCGCGGCGCTGCGCGCGCTCGACTGCGCGCCCCACCGGGCCATCGCGGTGGTCCCGATCCCCGACGAAGGTCTGGGACGCGCCATCAACGACCGGCTGCGCCGCGCCGCCGAGGCGCACGCGCACTGAGACGCACCGCGCTGGGCGGTTGCCTCGCCCCCGCGCCCGGTCTAAATCTCTGGCCATGAACTTCGACGCACAGCCCCGCGCCGCCGACCTGCCGGACGGATTCGCCGGCACCCTCGAGGCGATCGTGGGCAAGGCCGGCATGATCACCGACCCGGCCGACATGGAGCCCTATATCGCCGAGCAGCGCGGCCTGTTCCGCGGGGCGACGCCCTGTGTGGTCCGGCCGGCCACGACCTACGAGGTCTCGGCCGTGGTCGCGGCCTGTCTCGCGGCGAACGTCGCCATCGTGCCCCAGGGCGGCAACACAGGCCTGTGCGGCGGCGCGGTCGCCAACGGCGAGGTCATCCTGTCGCTTGGCCGGATGAACAATGTCCGCGAGGTCGATCCGGCCAACTTCACGATGACGGTCGATGCGGGCTGCGTGCTGGCCGACCTGCAGCGGGTTGCCGACGCGCACGGCCGGCTGTTCCCCCTGTCGCTGGGGGCCGAGGGGTCGTGCCAGATCGGCGGCAACCTGTCGACCAACGCCGGCGGCACCGGCGTCATCCGCTACGGCAACACCCGCGAGCTGACATTGGGGCTCGAGGTGGTGCTGGCCGACGGCCGCATCTGGGACGGGCTGACGGGCCTGCGCAAGAACAACACCGGCTACGACCTGAAGCAGCTGTTCATCGGCGCCGAGGGCACGCTGGGCATCATCACCGGCGCGGTGGTGAAGCTGTTCCCGCGCCCCGTCGCGCGGCACACCGCCTTCGTCGCGCTGCGCGACCTGGAAGACGTGCTCGAGGTGCTGGCCCGCGCGCGCGGCGCTAGCGGCGATGCGGTGTCGGGCTTCGAGCTGATCCCGCGCATCGCCATCGAACTGTCGTCGAAACACGTCGAGGGAAGCTTCGAGTTCCTCGACCAACCCCACGAATGGTACGCGCTGATCGAGTTCGAGAGCAGCGATGCGGATTCCGGCCTCGGCGACGCGCTCGAATCCTTCCTCGAACGCGCCTTTTCCGACGGCCTCGTGGTCGACGCCGCGATCGCCCAGTCCGATGCCCAGCGCGCGCAATTCTGGTTCCTGCGCGAGGCCATGGTGCTGGCCCAGGCGCCCGAGGGCGCCAGCATCAAGAACGACGTCTCGGTGCCGATCTCGCGGGTGCCCGAATTCATCCGCGCGGTGAACGCCGCCGCCGCCGAGATCTGTCCCGGCATCCGCCCGGTCGCCTTCGGCCATATCGGCGACGGCAACATCCACTACAATCTGCAGCAGCCGGTCGGTGCCGACAATGCGGCCTTCCTGGAGCTGTGGGACGACGTGACCCACGCGGTCGCCGGCATCGCCCACGGCATGCGCGGCAGCTTCTCGGCCGAACACGGGATCGGCCGCCTCAAGGTGCGCGAGCTGGCCGAATACAAGGCCGGTGTCGAAATCGATATGATGCGCGCCATCAAGCGCGCTCTCGACCCCAAGGGGCTGATGAACCCCGGAAAGGTCCTCTAGCAGGAGAGCGGAGACCACATGTCCGACTACAACGCCCCCGTCCAGGATATGCGCTTCGTCCTCGAGCATCTGTGCGCGATGGACGCGTTGCGCGCCACGTCCGCCTTCGCCGAGACCAGCCCCGACCTGGTCGAGCAGATTCTCACCGAATCCGCCCGCTTCACCGGCGAGGTGCTGGCGCCGCTGAACCAGACCGGCGACCGGCAGCATTCGGTGCTGGTGGACGGCGCGGTGCGCACGCCCGACGGCTTCAGGGAGGCCTATGCCACCTTCGTCAAGGGCGGCTGGAACGGCACGCCCTTCGCCCCCGAACATGGCGGGATGGGCCTGCCCTGGGCACTGACGACGGCGCTGCAGGAGATGTGGCAGTCGGCGAACCTCGCCTGGTCGCTGTGCCCGCTGCTAACCATCGGCGCGATCGAATCGGTGATCGCCCATGGCTCGGACGAGTTGAAAGCGAAGTATCTGGAGAAGCTGGTCTCGGGCGAATGGGCCGGCACGATGAACCTGACCGAGCCCCAAGCGGGCACCGACCTGAGCCTGCTCAAGACCCGCGCCGAGCGCGAGGGCGATCATTACCGGATCACCGGCCAGAAGATCTTCATCACCTATGGCGAGCAGGACTTCACCGAGAACATCATCCACCTGGTGCTCGCGCGCCTGCCCGACGCCCCGCCGGGGGTGAAGGGAATCAGCCTGTTCCTGGTGCCCAAGTTCCTGGTCAACGACGACGGCTCGCTGGGTGCGCGCAACGATGCCCATGCGATCAAGCTCGAGGAAAAGCTCGGCATCCATGCCAGCCCGACCTGCGTCATGGCCTATGGCGAGAACGGCGGCGCGATCGGCTACCTGATCGGCAAGGAGCATGACGGGCTGCGCTGCATGTTCACGATGATGAACAATGCGCGCCTCAATGTCGGCCTGCAGGGCGTCGCGGTGGCCGAGCGGGCCTACCAGCACGCTGTCGCCTATGCCCGCGAGCGCGTCCAGTCGACCCCCGTCTCGGGCGGCGATGGGCCGGCGACGATCATCGAGCACCCCGACGTGCGGCGCATGCTGATGTCGATGCGCGCCCAGACCGAGGCGATGCGCGCGCTGGCCTATTACACCAACGCCGCGCTCGACCGTTCGCGCCACCTCGACGACCCCGAGCGACGCGGCTACGACCAGCGCCGCACCGACCTGCTCACCCCGGTGGTCAAGGCTTGGTGCACGGACCTGGGGGTCGACATCGCCTCGACCGGCGTCCAGGTGCATGGCGGCATGGGCTTCATCGAGGAAACGGGCGCGGCCCAGTATCTGCGCGATTCCCGCATCGCCCCGATCTATGAGGGCACCAACGGCATCCAGGCCAACGATCTGCTGGGCCGCAAACTGCTGCGCGACGGCGGCGCGGCGATGGAGGAGCTGCTGGACGAGCTCGACGGCATCGCCGGTGCCGCGCCCGACGATCCCGAGCTGGCCGGCATGGTGGCGGCGCAGACCCGCGCCAACGCCGCGCTGCGCCGGGCGAGCGCGTGGATGCTCGACCCGGCGAACAACGACATCGACCGCAAGTTCGCCGGCGCGGTGCCGTTCCTGCAACTCACGGGCACGGTGGTGGCCGGCTGGCTGATGACGCGCGCCGCGCTGATCGCGGCCGATGGCACGGCCGACGGGTTCGCGCCTGAATTCCTCGGCTCCAAGCGGCTGACGGCGCGGTTTTATGCCGACCACATCCTGCCGCGCGCCGAGATGCACCTGGCCGCGGTCACGGGCGGTGGCGATTCGGTCCTGGCGATGCCGCTCAAAGCGTTCTGAACGTCGAAACCGGAAAAATTCCTCGCCTGTGACCGGCGTCACATCGCGCCGCACGGGGGATCGCTACATTGATTTCATTGCTCCCTTACCCAGGAAGCAAGCCTCCCCTCAGGGGCGGTGTTCCGGAGCGATCCGGGGCGCCGCCCCACCCCCCGAGGCCCTCTGCAAATTCCTCCGCGCCCCCGGTCTTGAAATCCTGCGGCGGCAAACCATTTTTCGTGGTTGCGTCAGGCGAAAATTTCCGTAAAACGCTTCGACCATTTTCCAGTTTCTTGCCGGGAGTACCGCCGATGGCAGGTAATGTGTCTGCGGCCGCAAATGTCGTGCCGCTGGTCGATTATTTCATCAAGGAAAACGGTGTCGCGTTTGCCGGCCGACATCTGCTCATCGACCTTTGGGAGGCGGAACACCTGACGGACATCGTCCATATCGAGCGCGCGTTGCGCGAAGCGGCGGAGACCGCCGGCGCGACGGTGCTGAGCGTCGACCTGCATCAGTTCTCGGATTCCGGCGGCGTGTCCGGCGTGGCGATCCTCGCCGAGAGCCATATCTCGATCCACACCTGGCCGGAACGCGACTTCGCGGCCCTCGACGTCTTCATGTGCGGCGCGTGCGACCCGCACAAGGCGATCCCCGTCCTGAAGGCGGCGTTCAACACCGGCTCGCTCACCGTCAACGAAACCCGGCGAGGCGTGGTGGCGTGACGGACCGGCCCGACAAGTGGGCGTGGTTCGACGAAGAGCTTAAAGCGGGTTTCCGGCTCGGCCTCGAGATCGAGCGGGAACTCTTCCGCGAGACGACCGAACACCAGGATCTCGTCATCTATCAGACGTCCAAGTGGGGACGCGTGATGGCACTCGACGGGATCATGCAGGTCTGCGAGCGCGACGAGTTCATCTATCATGAGATGCTGACCCATGTGCCGATCTTCGCGCATGGCCGCGCGCGCGAGGTCTGCGTCATCGGCGGCGGCGACGGCGGCATGCTGCGCGAGGCGCTGCGCCATCCGGTCGAGCGGGTCACCATGGTCGAGATCGATCGCTCGGTGATCGACCTGTGCACGACCTATCTGCCGAGCATCTCCGGTGGCGCGTTCGACGACCCGCGGGCCAACATCGTGATCGACGACGGCGCCGCCTTCATGGCGGCCGACGGCGACCGCTACGACGTGATCATCGTCGACTCGACCGATCCGATCGGGCCCGGCGAGGTGCTGTTCACCTCCGAGTTCTATGGCCACTGCAAGCGCCGCCTGAAACCCGGCGGGGTCGTCGTCACCCAGAGCGGTGTCGTTATGATCCAGGGCGGCGAGCTGACCAACACGGTGGCGCGCCTCGGCGAACATTTCGCGGACGCCAACGCCTACATCGCGCCGGTCCCCACCTATTACGCCGGCTTCATGGCCTTCGGCTGGGGCACCGACGATCGCGAACTGCGCCGCACGCCGCACGCGGAACTCGCCGCACGCTATGCCGCAGCGGACGTTGCGACGCGCTACTACAATCCCGACATCCATCTCGGCGCATTCGCGCATCCGAACTACGTCGCCGCCTGCGTGTCGGCCGCCGGCAAGTAGCCAACCCGATGAGCGCGCCGATCAAGTTCTACTTCGCCTGCATCTCGCCCTGGTCGCACCTAGCGGTGGACGCGTTGCGCGAAATCGCCGGCCGGCATGCACGCGAGATTGCCTGGATGCCCACCGATGTCGCACGGACCTGGCAGGAAACCGGCGCGGGCCGGCCGTTGGGCGAGCGCCCCGACGTGCTCAAATCCTACCGGCTCGTCGAACTGCCGCGCTGGTCGCGCTGGCGCGGCATACCGGTCAACACCGCGCCGAAGCACTTCCCGATGCCCTATCACCTCTCGTCCCGGACGATCATCGCGGCCCGGCAGGCGGGCACCGACCCGTTCGCGCTGACGCGGGCGCTGATGCGCGGCTGCTGGGTCGACGAAAAGGACATTTCGGACCCCGACCAGGTCGCCGCGATCGCAGACAGTGTCGGCCTCGATGGCGCGTCGCTGGTGGCCGCGGCCGCAAGCGAGGCGGTCGCCGTCGAGTTCGCCGCGAACACCGACGCCGCGCTGGCCGATCAGGCCTGGAGCGTGCCGTCCTTCGTCGTCGACGGCGAGCTGTTCTTCGGCCAGGACCGGCTGGAGATGATCGACTGGCGGCTCGCCGGAAACTAGAACCGCGGCCCCCGACTAACCGGCGAGGACGACGTGCCCGAACTGCTCGAATTCCTGCCCCTGGCAGGTGTGCTCATCCTCACCGGTTGCATTGCCGGTGTCCTCGCCGGCCTGCTCGGCGTGGGCGGCGGCATCATCGTCGTGCCGGTTCTGTTCACCATGCTCGGAGCGATCGATGTCGACCCCGCCGTGCGCATGCATGTCGCCGTCGGAACCTCGCTGGCCAGCATCGTGATCACGTCAGTCATCTCGGCGCGCTCGCACCACCGGCGCGGCGCCGTCGATGTCGACCTGCTGAGCCGGTGGGGCGTGTGGATTCTGCTCGGATCGATCGGCGGCACGGCGGTCGCCGGCGCCGTCGACGGACCGGTCCTCAGCGCCGTGTTCGGGATCGTCGCGTTGGCCGTCGCGACCTACATGGCGACGACCTCGCCCGATTTCCGGTTACGCGACAGCCTTCCCGGCGGCGTCGCCGGGTTCGCCATCGGCGGCCTGTCGTCGATGATGGGCATCGGTGGCGGCACGCTGTGCGTGCCCTATTTCAACGCCTTCGGGTTTCCGGTCCACCGCGCTGTCGGCACCGCCGCGGCGATCGGACTGGTCATCGCCGTCCCGGCGACAATCGGCTTCGTCGCCACCGGTTGGGGCATTCCGGCGTTGCCACACGCCAGCGTCGGGCACGTCAACCTGCTCGGGCTGGTGCTGATCGCGCCGTTCACCTCGCTGACCGCACCGCTCGGCGTGCGGCTGGCGCACCGGCTGAGCGCACGCACTCTGAAACGCCTGTTCGCGCTGTTCCTGTTCGCAACCGCGGTGCGGATGCTGGCGGCGCTGATCCTCGCCTAGCGCCGCGCCGCGAGCCAGTCGACGGCGCTGGCCAGCGAATCCACCACCGCATCGGCACGCGACAGGTGCGGCGCGGGCTCCTCACCCTCGATGAGGATCCGGGTCCCCACCCCGCCGTTGATCGCGGCCTGGATGTCGGTCTCGCGGTCGCCGACCAGGGCCGAGGCCGCGAGATCGAGCCCGAACTCGTCGCGTGCCTTGAAGATCATGCCCGGTCCGGGCTTCCGGTCGGGCGATTCCCGGCGGTAGATGCCGATGCCCTTCTCGGGATGGGTCGGCGCGAAATAGACCCGCGCGATCTCGACATCGTGCTCGGCGAACCGGCCGCACATCCAGGCCGTCAGCTCGTGGAACTGCGGTTCCGTGTAGAGCCCGCGACCGATGCCCGCCTGATTGGTCACCACGACCAGCATATAGCCGAGATTCTGCGCCCGCCGGCACGCGTCGAACACGCCGTCCCTGAAGATGAAGTCCTCGGTCCGCCAGATGTAGCCGCTGTCGACGTTGATCACGCCGTCACGATCGAGGAACAGTGCCTTTCGCGGCCCGGTCGTCATGCGAGGGCTACTCGGCCGCCTTACGTGCCCGTTCGCGCAGCTGGGTGAGCGTGAAATTGCTGCCGATGAGTTCCTGGTCGACGATCAGTTCGATCACGGCCGGCCGGCCGGCCGCCAGTGCACGCTCCATCGCCGGCCGGAACTCCTCCGTCGCGGTCACGCGCTCGGCCTGGGCGCCGAAGGCCTCGGCCCATTTGACGAAGTCGGGGTTGCGCAGCGCGGTCGCGATCTCGCGGCCCGGATACTCGCGCTCCTCGTGCATGCGGATCGTGCCGTACATCGAGTTGTTGGCGATCATGAACACGATCGGCAGGTCGTGCTGGACCGCCGTGGCCAACTCGTTACCGGTCATCAGGGTGCCGCCGTCGCCGGCATAGGCGATCACCGGCACGTCGGGCTTCACCGCCTTGGCCGCGAGCGCCGCGGGCACGCCATACCCCATCGAGCCGTTGGCCGGGCCCAGCAGCGTCCGGTACTTGCGGAAGCGGAAGAAGCGGCTGGTCCAGCCGGCGAAGTTGCCGGCGTCGGTCGTCAGGATCGCGTCGTCAGGCAGGATGTCGCGAAGCTGGACGAACAGCTCGGCCAGGTTGAGCGGGCCCGGCACGTCCCAGGGAACGGTCCATTCCTCGAAATCCCGGCGCCCCTCCGACAGCCATCCCGCCCAGTGGGCGGAATCGAGCTGGACGTGGCGACGCGCCTTGGCAAGGAACGCGCCCATGCCCGACGCGATCGGCAGGTCGGCCTGATAGACCCGGCCGAGCTCGGAATGGTCGGGATAGACGTGGATCAGCGTCTGGTCGGGGCGCGGCGCCTTGATCAGCGTGTAGGCCTGGGTCGCGGTCTCGCCGAGCCGGGCGCCCAGCACCAGCAGCGTGTCGGCGTCGCGCACCCGCTGGGCGAGCCTGGGATTGGTGTTGTAGCCGAGCTCGCCGACGAAATTGGGGTGATCGTTGTCGAAGATGTCCGCAACCCGGAAGCCCGAGATCGCCGGCAGGCCGTTCGCCTCGCAGAAGGCCTGCAGATCGGCGCAGGCCGCCGCATTCCAGCCACCGCCACCGAACAGGACCAGCGGCCGTTCCGACTTGGACAGCAGCTCACGCAGCCGCGCCAGATCTTCCTCGCTCGGCTCGGGCACCGGGAAGGCGCTGACGCGCGCATCGGGCACGTCGACCTCATCGGTCAGCATGTCCTCGGGCAGCGAGACCACCACCGGCCCTGGGCGCCCGCCGGCCGCCGTGGCGAAGGCACGCGCGGTGATCTCGGGCAGGCGCGCGGCATCGTCCACCTCGATCGCCCACTTGGCGACCGGGGCGAACATGTTTTCGAAGTCAACCTCCTGGAAGGCCTCGCGGTTGCGGAACTCCCGCGGCACCTGGCCGACGAACAGGATCATCGGCGAGGAATCTTGCAGCGCGGTGTGCACGCCGATGCTGGCGTTGCACGCGCCGGGCGCGCGGGTCACGAACGCCACGCCGGGCTTGCCCGTCAGCTTGCCATAGGCCTCTGCCGCATAGGCCGCGCCGCCCTCGTGCCGGCAGGTGATGACCCGGATCGTGTCGCGCACGTCGTACAGCGCGTCGAGCGCGGCCAGGTAACTCTCGCCGGGCACGCAAAACACGGTGTCGACACCGTGCGCGCGCAGTGCATCGATCAAAACTCGCCCGCCCGTTCTCACAACGGCATCCCCCCGACAATGCGACTTCGAAACAAGGGCGCAGATGCCACGCCCCGCTTGGGCGAAGATATCACCTTGCCCGCAGCCGAGAAACCGACCGTAATAGGGGCCGGCACGCCCGAGACGATGGAGCGCTTATTGATCGACCTGCCCGCGGCACCGAAGGGCCCGACGGTCTATGTGGTCAGCGAGACCCCCGGCGATCCAGGGTTTCGATCGCTGATCGCGTCGGGAATCACGGCGCTCGGCGCGGGGCCGTGCGACATCGCGGATATCGTCATCGGGCCCGACCCGTCACCGGCCGATCGCGCCGCGATCCTGCAGTTCCTGCAAGACGAGTACAATGCGCGTGGCGCCTTCATCTTCGGCCACGCGACGGAGTTCTTCCATGAACGCGCCGACGGCTACGACAGCCGCGACGAGGCCTGCCGGCGGCTCGGCGAGGTCGGGGTCATCGTGCGCGCGCCGGGCGAGATGCGTGCCACCGCGCCCCGCCTGGCCGCGGCGACGGCCTGCAGCC
>JAYOFO010000090.1:0-9283 GCA_038117265.1 Rhodospirillaceae bacterium | reverse complement strand
GTCGAGGACCAGCCGCTGCTCCTTCGCCCGGGCGCGCTCCCGGTTGAGCGCGAACACGCCCGCCATCATGGCGTGAACGTCGAACCGGTCCCGCTCCAGGGTCATGTAGCCCGCCTCGATCGTCGCCAGGTCGAGGATATCGTTGATCAGTTCGAGCAGGGATTCGCTGGCCTCGAGGATGCCACCGATATAATCGGCCTGGCGCTCGTTGAGGGCGCCGAACATGTCTCCGTTCAGCACCTCGGCAAAGCCGATAATCGTGTTGAGCGGCGTTCGCAACTCGTACGACACGTTGGCGACGAATTCGGATTTCAGCCGGTCGGCCTTCTCCAGCGCCTCGTTGCGCTCGCGCAAGGCGCGTTCGACCCGGTTGGAGTCGGTGACGTCGAAATAGGTCATCAGCATCATGCCGTCGGGCAGCGGCACGCCGGCATACTGGAGCACCGAGCCATCGGCACGGTCGAGGGTGCCCGAGACCGGTTCGCGCGACATCATGCGCGCGATCGCCGCCCGGCGTTCGGCGTCCCATTCCTCGTCGGTCTCGACGTTGTACAGATGCCGCACCTTCTGGACCAAGTCGGCGACCTGGGGCTCGCCCGCAAGGTCCGCCTCGCTGAACTGCCACAGCCGGCCGAACGCCGAGTTGCACAGCTTGAGCCGGCCGTCCGGACCGACCAGTGCCACTCCCTCGTAGAGATTGTCGAGGGTGCGTCGCTGCACTTCGATCAGCGTATTGTACTGGGCCTCCATCGTCAGGCGGTCGGTTACATCCTCATAGGTGAACATGAGGCCGCCCAGCGGGTGCGGCGAGACACGCTTGAACAGGGTCTTGCCGTCGGGAAGGTGGACCAGCGTCTCGGTCGGTGCGATGAGCGAGGTGAACAGGCCGTTCTGCTCATGCTTGTAGGCACGAAAGTCGACCTCCTCGGTGACGAGGCGCCGTTCGCGCAGCTTCTCCAGCTCGTCGCCCAGGGTCGGCTCGCTGTCGAGCCAGCCCGTGTCGGCGTCCCACAGGCGCGCATAGGCGCTGTTGTAGAACTTCAAACGGCTGTCCGAGCCGTAGATCGCGACCGCCACGGCGAGGTTCTCGAGAACGTCGCTCTGGGCCGCGATATGGCTCGACAGCTCCTCCTGAACCTCCTCGAGCTGGGTGTAATCGACCGCGTAGCCAACGACCCCCATGTCGCCAACCGGGCGCTCGTTGAACTCCAGCAGCCGGCGCTCGCCATGGACGACGACGTGCCGGCTCTCCGACTGGGGGAAACCGTTCGAGCGCGCACGCGCCGCCAGCGGGGCTTCCACGCTCGCCTCCATATCCTCGAGTTCCGACGGACGCGCATCGGCGTCGGCGTCGTCCTGTCGCACCGCATCGACATAGGCGCGGTTGACCTGGGTCAGGGAGAGGTCGCGCCCGCGGCGCCAGACCATGAACGGAAGCGCATCGAGCATCGCGCGATAGCCGTCACGCTCGACCTGGGCTGCGGTGAGCTGGATCGCGGTGTCGGACTGGATCGCTGTCTCGTTGGTGACGTCGGCCACCCACAGCACGTCGATCGCGCTGCTGCGCGCGCGCCGGCCGTCGACCCGCAGCGCCCGGCCCGCATCGATGGTCAGCAGGGTCAGGGAAAACTCCTCGCCGCGTGTGTACAACCCGTCGACCAGCCGCACGAGGCGCAGCCGATCGGCATCGCCGAACATTTCGAGGAAATCCTCGAATCCCGACGCCCCCTCCGGCAGTATCTCGGCCAGACCCGACGACACGCTGGGCGCCGAATCGGAGCCCCAGATGACAAAGCCGCCCGGGACCGTCGCCAGGGTTGCATCGAGGCGCTCCTGGTCCCGCTGAAGCCGTCGCAGCCGACGCATCTCGGCCGCGCGGCACAGCGCGAACCCGACCACGGCGGACGCGCCGCCCACGGCGGCAATGATCAGGATCAGGAGTTGCGTCGACACAAGCTGCCTGTTCGCCCATCCGATTCCACAGGTCCCCGGCGCCTGCCGGGTCCCCGAATCGGGATAACGGGGACGAGTCTAGAGCCTTGCCCGACGCGAATGAACCGCTCCCTAGTAACGGCCAAACCCCTAGTAACGGTATGTGTCCGGCTTGAACGGCCCCTCGACCGGAAGCCCCAGATAGGTCGCCTGCTTGGCGGTCAGCTGGGTCAGCGAAGCTCCCACCTTGGCAAGGTGCAAGGTCGCCACCTTCTCGTCGAGATGCTTGGGCAGGACATAGACGTCCTTTTCGTACGTGCCCGTGTTGTTCCACAGCTCGATCTGGGCAAGCACCTGGTTGGTGAACGACATGCTCATGACGAAGCTCGGATGTCCCGTCGCGTTGCCGAGGTTCACCAGCCGGCCTTCGGACAGCAGGATCATCTTCTTGCCGTCGGGGAACTCGATCTCGTCGACCTGCGGCTTGATGTTCACCCATTTGAAGTTGCGCAGCGCCCCGACCTGAATCTCGGAATCGAAGTGCCCGATGTTGCAGACGATCGCCCGGTCCTTCATGGCGCGCATGTGGTCGACGGTGATGACGTCGACATTGCCCGTTGCGGTAACGAAGACGTCGCCGACCGGCGCCGCCTCCTCCATGGTCCGCACCTCGTAGCCTTCCATCGCCGCCTGCAGGGCGCAGATCGGGTCGATCTCGGTCACGATCACCCGGCAACCGGCGTTCTGCATGGATTCGGCCGAGCCCTTGCCCACTTCGCCGAAGCCCGCGACGACCGCGACCTTGCCCGAGAGCATCACGTCGGTGCCGCGGCGGATGCCGTCGACCAGGCTCTCGCGGCAGCCATAGAGATTGTCGAACTTCGACTTGGTCACCGAATCGTTGACGTTGATCGCCGGGAACAGGAGCGTTCCCCTCTTCGCCATCTCGTAGAGCCGGTGAACGCCGGTCGTCGTCTCCTCGCTGACACCCTTGATGGCCGCGGCCACCTGGGAGTACCAGCCCGGCTTCTCCGCAAGCCGCTTCTTGATCGAGGCGTAGGCCGCCTCCTCTTCCTCGTTCTGCGGGTTGTCGAGCACCGAAGGGTCGCTCTCGGCCTGCTTGCCAAGATGGACCAGCAGGGTCGCATCGCCGCCATCGTCGAGGATCATGTTGGGAACGCCGCCGTCCGCCCAGTCGAAGATGCGGTGCGCATAGTCCCAATATTCTTCCAGGGTCTCGCCCTTGACCGCGAAGACCGGCGTCCCGCGGGCCGCGATCGCCGCGGCTGCATGGTCCTGGGTCGAGAACACGTTGCACGAGGCCCAGCGGATATCGGCGCCGAGCGCCTGCAGGGTCTCGATCAGGACCGCCGTCTGGATCGTCATGTGCAGCGAGCCAGCGATGCGCGCTCCGGCAAGCGGCTTCGCGTCGCCATATTCCTCGCGGATGGCCATCAGACCGGGCATCTCGACCTCGGCAAGTTCGATTTCCTTGCGGCCCCAGTCGGCGAGCGAAATATCGGCGATGACGTGGTCGGCGGCGGCAGATGACATAGTGTGACTCCGGATAGAATTCTCTCGGGCGTGCGCCCGTCTGGAAGCGGCGTATAGCAGAGCGGGCACATGGTCACAACCGACGGCCGGACGGGTCGCGTCCCACGACCGTTGCCCATTTTCTCGATGTCAAAATGCAACGGGCATCCCGAATCCGACAATCCGGCCATGCCCGCCGCCCCTGAAACACGCGCGTCACCCACGGCCAACCCGTCTGTAACGGGCGGGCTCTAATCAGCCCCACGAACGCAATCCGATGGCGTCGATCCAACGCGCCGTCCAGCGCACATCGCTTCGCAGGTCAAATCGTGTCGAAGCAGGTTCCACTCGGGGGCACGGCCCGCGTCGGTGTCGCGCCGATGGACCATTGTTGCTTCTCTGCACAGCAAATATACACACCTGCCCAAAACACTTGCAGATCGGCCAGTTATGTGAAGCATTAACGCAACATTAACTAAATAAACTCTACAAAGACAGCGCATACGTTTTGCGAATCCGTGATGTGCGCCTAGGGTTAAACCAGTTCCTCTTACTCAATAATCATCAAAAGCCAAAATCCAACTCACGTGGAGGACGCACCGCCTTGAACCCGAACCGAAAGGGCCGGGGACGGGGTTTCGGATGTCTAAGGAATTTCCGGCGCGCAGCGCCGGACCACAGTTGGAGATTTACCATGAATACGAAGAAACTATTGCTCGGCACGAGCGCGCTTGTCGCGGCTGCGGTGGTGAGCGCCCCGTCTTTCGCGGGGAGCGTGGGATCGGAGGATTCGATGTCGGTCACGCTGGGCGGCGAAATGCGCTTCCAGGTCGTCGCGGTGGACCAGGACGTCTCGGCCGGCAACGGGCGGGGCTACGGATTCTCGGTCGACGAGACGGAGATCTTCGTCGAGGCCTCGAACACGGCCGACAACGGCATGATGTACGGTGTCAGCATCGAACTGAATGCCGGCGGCGGCGACGGCACGAATGCCGACGAGGTCTGGGCATTCATCGACAGCCCGGTTTGGGGCCGCGTCGAGATGGGCGACCAGGACGACGCGACCGATCGGATGTTCGTCGAGGGCGACAATATCCTGGTGGGCCGGGCCGGGCCGGACGGCGATGCCGCCGACTATATCGGCTTCGGCACGGGCCGCGCGATCTCGGCGACCGGCAACACCCAGACCGGCGACGCCACCAAGGTGATCTATTTCACCCCGCGCTTCGGCGGCTTCCAGCTCGGCGCCTCGCTGACGCCGGACACCGGCGAGGTCTCGGGCCAGCCCGCGACGCTCGACACCGACAATGACGGCGACTTCGAGAACGTCATCGGCCTCGGCGCCAACTGGGAGGGCAAGTTCGACGACGTGTCCGTCGTCCTCAGCCTGACCGGCGAATTCGGCGACAGCGAGACCGCCTCGGGTGCCAACACCGAGGGCGATCTGGAAACCATCGCCGTCGGCGGCATCGTGACGTTCGGCGCCTTCGGCCTCGGCGCCGGCTATGTCGACTTCGCCGATTTCGGCCTTACCCAGGCCGCCATCAACGCCGGCGCGGATGCCGGGGCGTATTGGTCGGTCGGCGGTTCGTACAAGAGCGGGCCCTACGGCGTCAGCCTCAACTACTTCCAGAGCTCGGTCAGCAACGCTGCCGGTTCGGGCGGCGACACCGATGTCGACCTGATCTCGCTGGATGTGGCCTACACGCTCGCGCCGGGCTGGGACCTGTCGGGAACCCTCTACCTGGCCGACGCCGTCAACATCAACGCCACGGCCGCGAACGTCAATCAGGACGCCACGGCGTTCATCATCACCAACCAGTTCAACTTCTAGCCCTCGAAAAAGGGCCGGAAACCGGACGAAACGGCGCCCCTCCGGGGCGCCGTTTTCTATTCCTCCCCAAACTTGTCAGCCACCAGCGCCGCCAACGCTTCGAGCGCATCGGCGGCTTGCCGGCCTCGGGCGCGGATTTCGATCTCGGTGCCCTTTGCGGCGGCCAGCATCATCAGCCCCATGATCGAGGTCCCGGGCACCGTCGCGCCGTCCTTGGCCACCTCGACCTCGGCGTCAAAGCTCTCGGCGAGCTTCACGAAACCGGCCGCGGCACGCGCATGCAGCCCGCGAACGTTGCCGACCAATACGGTCCGCACGAGGACTGCATCCGCCACGGGCCGTTCAGCCGGTCTTCTGGCCCAGCAGGGCCGACGCTACGTTGATGTACTTGCGACCCGCCTCCTGCGCGGCTGCGACCAGCGCGTCGAGGGGCATGTCACCGCGCGATCGCGCCAGCTTGATCAGCATCGGCAGGTTGAGTCCGGCGATGACCTCGACGCGGTCGGCACCGCCCGGCGCGTCCATGATCGAGATTGCCAGGTTCGACGGCGTGCCGCCGAACATGTCGGTCAGCACGATCACGCCGTCTCCCTCGCCGACGCGGCCGACCGCCTCGACAATGTCCTTCCGGCGCATCTCCATATCGTCGTCGGCGCCGATGGAGATGGTCTCGAGCCGTTCCTGCGCACCGACCACGTGCTCGAGCGCGGCACGGAATTCGTTCGCCAGGCGGCCATGGGTCACGAGCACGAGACCGATCATCGAGATTGTCCTTCGTCGGCCGGATCGAACGGCAGTTCGCGATGCCGGATGTCGACCCGTGCCGTCCGGTCGGAGAACCAGGCCTTCAGCCGCTCGGCCACATAGACCGAGCGATGCCGCCCGCCGGTACAGCCGATGGCAACCGTCAGGTAGCTTTTGCCCTCCTCGCTGAACCGCGGCAGAAGCAGCGCGAGCAGGTCGGTCAGGCGTTCGAAGAAGGTGTCGAAGTCGGGATCCCCGGCGACATAGTCGCCGACCCCCGGATCGCGCCCCGTCAGCGGGCGCAGCTCGGCCACATAGTGGGGATTGCGCAGAAACCGGACATCGATCACCAGGTCCGCATCGCGCGGAACACCGTTGCGGTACGAGAAGGAACTGACCAGCACGTTGACCTCGCCCGCAGGGCTGCCGACAAGCCGGTCGCGCAGCAGGCGTGCGAATTCGTGGATGTTGGAGCGGCTGGTGTCGATGACGATCCCCGCCGTCTCGCGCAGCGGCGACAGCAGCCGGCGCTCCGCCGCGATGCCGTCGGGGAGCGGCCGGTCGCTCGCCATGGGATGCATCCGGCGCGTCTCGGTGTAGCGGCGCTCGATCACGTCGTCGTCGCAATCGAGGAACACGAGCTCGATCGGGAACGCGGCGTCGCGGCGCAACCCCTCGATCTCCTGGGCAAAGGCGCCGGCGTCGAAATCGCGGGTGCGCACGTCCATCCCGATGGCCAGTCCCCGCCCCGGCGCGGGGCCCTGGCCCACAAGCGTCGCCAGCAGACGCATGGGCAGATTGTCGACCGCCTCGCAGTTCATATCTTCGAGAACCTTGAGCGCAGTGGTCCGGCCCGCCCCCGACAGGCCGGTCACCACCAGCACGCGCCCCGCGAGCGCCGGGGCGCTGGCTGATGTGGCATTGGTGGTGGGGGCTCCGGTCATCGCGAAAACCTGATCAAGCGGGAAGGCCCAGTATACCGCGCACCGCCAGTCCGACACCAAGGCGAACCTTGGTCGGGGCGGAAGCCTCGAACGGAGCCAGACGGAACCGGGGTACAGGGATGCCCGCCACCTCGACGGTCTCTGCCTCGGGCTGCCGCGGCACGTCGGTTGCCGGAACCAGGTCGCAAACCAGCCGCAGGGGCGCGGACGGACACGACGGCACGTCGACGATGCCCAGCCCCCGAACCTCGAGCTGGCCCGCCATGTCCGCCGCCGCGCGCGCGACCGCAATCCCGCCGTTACCCACGATCTCCGTCAGGTCGTCGGCGACCAGCCGCGCCCCCGCCTCGATCAGCCGAAGCGCCAGGTCCGACTTGCCCGCACCCGAAGGACCGCGCAACAGCACGCCCTGCCAGGCGCCCGCCCCGTCATCGAGCGCCACGCAGGTCGCGTGCAGGCGTACCGGCGCGGATTCCGTCATTTGCACTCACCCGGGATGAAAGGCTGCCGCATCGCCGCCATGGTATATCGCGCGCCACGGGCTGGCGACGGGCGCGGACATGTCGAACCGCGGTACATTGACGCTGGCGTTCGGGGCGACGTATTAGGGCTGCGCCGGTCGGGTGTGCCGGCGGGGGAACGAAGCAGCTACATGGCCGGCAAGACCGACAGGACGAAGTCCGATTCGGGCCGCGGCGAACGCGCCCCGCGGTTCAAGCGCGCGCCGGGCAAGCCGCTCTACGCCCAGGTCGAAGAGGTCATCCGCAGGCGGCTGCTCGACAATTACTGGAAACCGGGCGACGCGCTGCCCAGCGAATTCGAGCTCGCGCGCGAGCTTTCGGTCAGCCAGGGCACCGTGCGCAAGGCGCTCAACGACATGGTGGCGGAGCACCTGCTGGAGCGCCGCCAGGGCCTGGGCACCTTCGTTTCCGAACACACCGAACGGCGCGCGCTGTTCCTGTATTTCAACCTCGTCGGCCGCGACGGCACGTGCACCATGCCGGTCAGCCGCGTGCTCGCCAGCGAACGCCGGGTCGCCACCGAGACCGAGCGCGAACGGCTGGCGTTGGCGCGCGACGAACAGGTCATCGCGCTGCACCGCGTGCGCGCGCTCCACGACAAGCCGGTGATCGTCGAACGGCTGACCCTGCCGAACACGATGTTCGCCGGGCTCGACCCGGACGAGAAGCTGCCCGAAAACCTGTACCGAATCTTCCAAAGGGATTACGGCGTGACCGTCGCCAAGGCGAGCGAGTCCGTCAGCGCCGTGGCGGCCGAGCCGCTCGAGGCACAGCTCCTGGGCGTGCTGCCCGGTGCGCCGCTGCTCGAGATCGATCGGGTGGCACTGACCATCGACGGCCGGCCCATCGAATGGCGGGTCAGCCGCTGCAACACGACCGACTACACCTACGTCGCCCAGCGCGGTTAGCGCCGGGCCATCCAGACGGGAGAGAGAGCATGGACAAGCCGACCGTCGGCGTCATCGGCCTCGGCAATATGGGCCGCGGCATCGCCGAAAACTTCGCCAGGGCGGGACACGCCACCGCCGTGTGGGACATCAGCGCCGACGCCCGCGCCCGCTTCGAGGGCAGGGAGAACGTCGTCGTCGCCGACCCGGGCGAAATGGCCGCGGCCGGCGCGATGATGGTCTATGTGGTGCCCGCCACGCCGGAGATCGAGGAGTCCTTCGAGGGCCAGGACGGCGTGCTGGCCCGCGCGGCGAAGGGAACGGTGGTGTTCGACTTCACCACCTCCTATCCCGAGGACACCAAGCGCATTGCCGCGCGTGCGGCCGAGGCCGGCATCACCTATCTCGACGCCGCGATGAGCGGCGGGGCGACCGGCGCCGACGCCGGCACCCTGACACTGATGATCGGCGGCGATGAGGCGACCTTCGAGGCCTGCCGCACGAAGCTCGACGCGATCGCCGACAACCTGTTCTATCTCGGCGCGGTCGGCGCGGGGCACACCATGAAGCTACTGCACAACATGGTGACCCATTCGATCTTCCTGACCACCTGCGAGGCCGGCCGGATGGCCGAGCGCGCCGGCCTGAAGCTCGACGACATGATCGCCGTCTTCAACAAGTCGAACGCGCGCAGCTATGCCAGCGAGGCGCGCTTCCCGCGCCACATCCTGTCGGGCAAGTGGGATGCGCGCTCGCGCGTCTACAACCTGAACAAGGATCTTGCCATGGCCGTGCGCTTCGCCGAGAGCCTGGACATGGACGCGCGCTACGCCAAGGAGACGAGCGCGTTCCTGGGCAAGGCGATCGAACGCGGCATGGCCGAGGACG
>JAYOFO010000089.1:0-9409 GCA_038117265.1 Rhodospirillaceae bacterium | reverse complement strand
GCCTCGACCTGCGGGTCGGACGGCTCGGGCGGCGGCGGCGGCGGCGGCGGCGGGGTCGGCGGGCGCGAGAACACGGCGCTCATGGCGGCATCTCCTGTCGGTTGCGGCGACCGCTGGGTCGCGGGTCGGTTGCGGCGACCGCGGGGTCGCAGGTCGGTTGCGGCGCGCCCATTGCGATCCGGGGGCGCCGGTGTTTGGATGCCGGCGGGAAACCGGAGATGAAGGAATTGCAATGAACGTCCTGGCGTTCGCCCAGCGCGTCTTCTATCCGCGCACCGACACGGCTGATGCGGCGCGGCAGGCCGCGCGCAACGGCGGCATCGCGGGCTGGATCAAGGTGGCCGACCATTTCGTGCTCGGCGCGTTCCTGATCGTCATCATCGCGCCGGGCCAGGAGGTGCTGTCGGGCGACCAGCTGATCCCGGCGACGATCCAGTTCTTCATCGCGCTGGCCTACGGCTTCGCCGGCACGCGTGCCTGGAAGGGCAGCCGCGCCGGCGCGGTCACGGTGCTGATGCTCGTCATCCTCGACTCGCTGCTCGAACTCGCGCTGGTCGGCGGCACCGATGTCCACGCACTGGTCAACCTGGCGGCCTTCATCCTCGCCGTCGGCGGGGTGCGCGGCGCCTTCGCCTGCGCGCGCCACGAACGGGCCGCGGCATGAAAGCGCGCAGCGCGCGTGCGGCGTTGCGGCAGGTCAAGGTCGCGCCGCGCCTTCCGCGCTAGGATGATCGGCGAAACCGGCGGGAGCGGCATCCCATGGCGGCCACGCGAGAGACCTGGGGATCGGGCACCGGCTTCGTGCTGGCGACCATCGGCTCGGCCGTCGGGCTGGGCAAAATCTGGCGCTTCGCCTATGTCGCGGGCGAGAATGGCGGTGGCGCCTTCCTGGTCGTCTACCTCGTCTCGATCGTGCTGGTCGGCGCGCCCATCGTGGTCGCCGAGATGGCGCTGGGGCGGCGCGGCCGGGGCGATGCCGTCGCGGCCTTCGCCGCCGCGGTGCCCGGCTCGCGCTGGCGGCACGCCGGCTGGGTCGACATCGCCGGCAGCTTCCTGATCCTCAGCTACTACGCCGTCATCGCCGGCTGGACCCTGAAATACTTCGTCGGCGGCGTCACCGGCGCGCTGTGGCAGGCCGCATCCGAGGGCTTCGGCGGCTACTTCCAGCGCTTCATCGCCAATCCGGGCGAGCCGGTCGGCTGGCAGCTGGCGATGCTGGCGCTCACCATGTTCGTCGTCGCGGGCGGCGTGCAGAAGGGCATCGAGGCGGTCAACCGCATCCTGATGCCGGCGCTCGCCCTGTTCGTGGTCGGGCTGGCGGCCTACGCCGCCACCCTGCCCGGCGCCGGCGCGGGCTAGCGCTTCCTGTTCGTGCCCGACTGGCCGGCCCTGCTGCGGCCCGAGGTGCTGATCGCGGCGATGGGCCAGGCCTTCTTCTCGCTCGGCATCGGCATGTCGGTCTTCATCACCTATGCCAGCTACATGCGCGCCGAGACGAACATCCCGCGCACCGCCGGCGCCATCGTGGCCGGCGACACGCTGTTCGCCATCGTCGCCGGGCTGGCGATCTTCCCCGCCGTCTTCGCCCTCGGCATGGACCCCGGCGCCGGGCCCGAGCTCGCCTTCATCACCCTGCCGCAGATCTTCCTGGCGATGCCCGGCGGCACGCTTTTCGGCGCGGCCTTCTTCGGCCTGCTGGTCGCCGCGGCGCTGACCTCCATGATCTCGCTGCTCGAGGTGCCGGTCGCCTCGCTGGTCCACCGCACCGCGCTGGGCCGGCGGCGCGCGGTGGCGCTCGTCGGGGCGGCCACCTTCGCGCTCGGCATTCCCGCCACCATGAGCTTCGGCCTGCTGACCGATGTGCGCGTCTCGGGGCGCGGCATCTTCGACTTCGTCGACCAGAGCGTCTCGGGCTACCTGCTGCCGGCGGGCGGCATGCTGGTCGCGCTCTACGTCGGCTGGCGCTGGCGCCGCGGCGCGGCGACCGACGCGGCCGACCTGCCCGGCACGGGGCCCGGCGCGGTCTGGATCTGGCTGCTGCGCATCGTCGCGCCGGTGACGATCGGCTTCATCCTGTTCGATTCCACCGGGGCGCTTAAGATGCCGCCGTCCGCCCCGATCCGCGCGCGCGCCCGCGCCCTCGCGCTCGCGCTTGTCCTCGCTGCGGCCTTGTCCCTCGCGCCGGCCCCCGCCCTCTCCCCGGCATGGGCCCAGGATTTCCGCAAGGGCTACGACGCCTATCTGCGCGGCGACTACGCCGCGGCCGCGCGCGAGTGGGAGCCGCTGGCCCTGCAGGGCGACGTCAAGGCGATGAACAATCTCGGGTTCCTCTACACCCACGGCAAGGGCGTGGCGCGCAACCCGGAATACGCCGTCTTCTGGTACCGCAAGGCCGCGGCCGCCGGCGATGCGCGTGCGGCCTACAATCTCGGGGTGGCCTACGAGCACGGGCGCGGCGTCGTGCCCGACCTCGCCACGGCGATCCGCTGGTACGCCCGCGCCGCCGATGCCGGCGTCGCCAAGGCGATCACGTCGCTGGCGGCGATCTATGCCATGTCGCCCGACGAGGCGGTGCGCGACGGGGCCGAGGCGGTGCGCTGGGCCGAGCGCGCGGTGCGCATCGAGACCACGTCGTGCAACCTCTCCGTGCTGGCCGCCGCCCATGCCCAGGCGGGCGCGTTCGACAAGGCGATCGCGGCGACCGAGCGGGCGCTCGACTACCTCAAGCGCGAGCTCAACGGCGCCGACATGATCGCGAGCGAGCGCTACCTGTTCCTGCTGGCGCGCCGCAAGGGCCGGGTCGATCAGGTAGCGGACCTGCTCGAACGGCTGGAGTATTATCGCTACGGCATTCCCACCTGGGAGTGAGCCGCCCCGGCGCCCGACCACGCGATACGCACAGGAGACCCATGTCCATGAACGACCTCGTCAAACCCCACGCCAGGCTCACCGAGGCCGGTGCGCGCGCCATCGTGCGCGGCGCGGCCGCCAAGGCCGCCGAGATCGGCCAGCCCCAGTGCATCGCCGTGTGCGACGATGGCGGCCACCTGATCGTCTTCATGCGCATGGACGGCGCGTTCGCCTACTCGAACGACACCGCCATCGCCAAGGCGGCGACCGCGGCGATCTATCGCGGGCCGACCGGCGAGCTGCCCGAGGGCGTCGACGTGAAGCTTGCGATCGCCACCCAGGGCAAGCGCATCAACCTGCCCGGCGGCCTGCCGATCATCGTCGACGGGGTGTGCGTCGGCGGCGTGGGCATCGGCTCGGGCACGGGCGAGCAGGACCGCATCTGCGCCAATGCCGGGCTGGCCGCGCTCGAGGGCGCCCAGACGTTCTAGCAGCGCCCCGCCTCAGGGAAGGGCGTTCCGGCGCCCTTCCGCGTCCTCGCCCGCCTCATCGCCGCCCCCCCCAGCCCGGTCAGGCCCGCGGCGTAGCGAGTATAGATATGGGTATAGGGGGTCGGCTTGCCGAAGGCGCGCCAGCGCATGACGGTTTAGATCCAGCCGGCGTCCATCTGTTCCTGGCTGATGTGGCCCGCCAGCCGCAGCACGCCCAGCGGGTCGCCGGCGCGCGGGTCGCGCGCCCCGTCGGCGCCGACCAGCAGCTCGCGCCGGGCGACGAATTCCGGCGTCCCGCGATCCAGCGGGCGCCGCTTGACGCGGGTGCGTTTCCGCCGCCGCGCCTCGGGATCGCGCTTGCGTCCCGGCCGTGCCATCGGGGCTACTCCGCCGCGATCAGGATGATCGGCTGGCGCACCGGCCTGCCCACGAGGCCCCCCCGCCGGTCCTCGTAGCGCCGGCCCGCATACAGGCGCGCGATCTGCCACCGCGTCATGCGGCTGCCGGGCGCCTTCTCGCGCACCCGCGCGCGCGGCTTGCGCGGCAGCGCCGCCACGCCGAACTTCATCCGCTGGCCATAGATGCTGGCCCGGCTCAACCCCAGCGCGCGGGCGATCTCTAGGTCGGTCCCCACCCGCTGCTGCCATGCGACCATCTCGGCCCCGTCGCGCGGTGGCCAGTCGAGATCGCTGCGTTCCCGGAATTCTGTCGTCACGCCTCCCTCCATCTGTAGCATGAGAACAAATCATGAACACTTTGCATAGCCCTTTTTCGTCCGGGGCGTCGCATTCGGCCAGATATTGTGAATTTCACATTGCAAATGCAACTTAAAACGTGATAATTTCGCAACCCACTGGGATTCAACGATGATCGAAACCGGACATCCCGACAGCGCCCCCGAGGTCGCCCCGGAGGTCGCATGGATCCGCGACGGGCTGGCCCGCCCGGGCAAGACCCAGCGTGGCCTCGCCGCCGCGCTCGGCGTCGATCCCTCTGCGGTCAGCCGCCTGCTGACCGGCGCACGCCAGCTCCGCGCCGCCGAACTGCCGGTCGTGGCAGCCTATCTCGAGGCCGACCCGCCGGCGCTGCTCGCGCGCATGCCGCACCCGGCGCCGGGCCGCACGGCCCAGGCCAGGGCACAGACGAGCCAGGCTGCGGGCGCGCGCAACCTGCCGGTGATGGGCACCGCCGTCGCCGGGTCCGACGGCATATTCCTGATGAACGGCGAGATCCACGACTTCATCGAGCGCCCGCCCTCGCTCCAGGGTGTGACCGGCGCCTACGCCGTCTACGTCGCCGACACCTCGATGGTGCCGCGCTACTTCCCGGGCGAGACCCTGCACGTCCACCCGGGCCGCGCGGTCACCCAGGGCGACGACACCTTCGTCGTCGTCCAGCTCCGCCCCGACGCCGAGGGCGAGCCGCCGCGCGCGCTGGTCAAGCAGTTCGTCCGGCGCACCGCCGCCGAGGTGGTGCTGCGCCAGTTCAACCCGGCCGGCGAGCTGGTGTTCCCCGCCGACGCGGTGGCGAGCCTGCACCTGATCATCTGGGCCGGGCGCGGCTGAACGCCGGCGCCGGTCGGCCGCACCCGCCTTCGCCAAGGCCCGATCACGGCCCGCATCTCCGGCCAAGGGGCGCGCGCGCCGCAGTTGCACCGCCCCACGCCTTGCCGCACGATATCCGCCGCAAACGCGCCGCCCGCCCGGGCAGACGCGGACACGGAGGGACGCCCACGATGAAGAACGCACCCGACGGCGGCGATGCCGTCCTCCAGGCCTTCCGCAGCCTCGGCATCGACTACGTCATGTCCTCGCCGGGTTCGGAGTGGGGCTCGGTCTGGGAGGCGCTGGCCCACCAGCAGGTCGCCAACGAGCCGGGGCCGACCTATCTGAGCTGCGCCCACGAGACCCTCGCCGTCGACATGGCCATCGGCTACACCCAGGTCACCGGGCGGGTGCAGGCCGTCATGCTGCACGCCGGCGTCGGCCTGCTGCAGGGCGCGCTGGGCGTCGAGGGCGCGCTGCGCGGCGCCATCCCGATGATCGTGCTGTCGGGCGAGTCGACCAGCTTCGGCGACGACCCCGACGTGAACCCCGGCTTCCAGTGGCAGGCGCTGCTCAACCAGGTCGGCGGGCCGCAGCGGCTGCTCGAACCGCTGACCAAATGGTCGAGCCAGGCCGGCAGCACATCCACCCTCTACAACCAGATCGTCAGCGCCGGCGAGCTCGCCCAGCGCAACCCGCGCGCGCCGGTCTACATCACGGTGCCGATCGAGGTGATGCGCCGCCCCTGGACGCCGCCCGAGAGCCTGCGCACGGCCCCGCCCGCCCCGACCCTGACCGCCACGCCCGACGACATCGCCCGGGTCGCCGAGATACTGGTCGCCGCGGAATGCCCGGCGGTGATCACCGAGGAGGCCGGGCGTGACCCGGCCGGCCACGCCGCGCTGGTGGCGCTGGCCGAGACCCTGGGCATGCCGGTGGTCGAGGGGCTGTTCGCCTTCAACGCCAACTTCCCGGTCGACCACCCGCTCTATCTCGGCCAGGGCCGGCCCGCCGTCATCGACGAGGCCGACCTGATCCTCACCATCGGCGCGCGCCAGCCCTGGTACCCGCTGGCCAACACGCCCAAGCGGGCACGGATCGTCGCCATCGACGATCTGCCCTTCAAGGACCACCAGGTCTATCAGCCCAACGAGGCCGAGCGCTTCCTCGAGGGCGACATGGCCGCCAACATGGTGCTGCTCGACGCGGCGGTGAAGGCCGCCGGCGTCGACGCGGGCAAGGTCGCGGCGCACAAGGAACGCTGGGCGGCCGAGAGCGCGGCCCGCAACGCCGAGACCCGCGCTATCGAGGCCGAGGCGGCCGGGCGCGCCACCATCTCCGCGCCGCTGCTCGCATCGGCGCTGCGCACCGCCGCCCCCGACAACATGATCCTCGTCGACGAGACGATCACCACCCGGCCGGCGGTCCTGCGCCACCTGCGCTCCGGACGCGCGCAGAGCTACTTCCGGGTGCATGGCGGGCTCGGCCAGGCGATGGGCGTGGCGCTGGGCGCCAAGTTGGCCGCGCCCGACCGCACCGTGGTCGCGACCATGGGCGACGGCACCTTCCTCTACAACCCGGCGGTCCAGGCACTGGCCTTCGCGGCCGAGAACGGCATCGCCACCCTGACGGTGATCCTCAACAACCGCGGCTACAACGCCATGAAGAAGGACCAGAAGGGCTACTACCCCGACGGCGTGGCCGCGCGGAACGACCTCTGGCTCGGCTACCAGATCAACGAGTTCGACTATGCCAAGCTGGCCGAGCCGTTCGGCGCGTTCGGCGCGACCGTCGAGGACCCGGCCGAGCTGCCCAAGGTGCTGGCCGACGCCTTCGCCGCCGTGGCGGCGGGCCGCCCGGCGCTGGTCAACGCGGTGCTGGACCGGTAGGAGGCGTCCCCCGCCCCTCCCGCCTCAGTGCAGATCGAAGGCCGGGATGTCCGCCGCCGATGCCGCCGCGTCCACCGGCGGCGTGGCGTATTCCAGGAAGCTCGCCGGCAGCGCGCCGCCCCAGTACACGCCCGTGCCGCGCGAAGACTCGTCCCATACGACGGGCTCGAAGTCGGGTGCGGTGACGAAGAAGCCGCTGGTGTAGATCTCCACCCGGTTGCCGCCCGGTTCGTACGAGTACAGGTAGAAGGCCTGCGAGTTGTTGTGCTTCGACGGGCCGGCCTCGATTAAGATGCCGTTCTCGGAAAAGATGTCGGCGGCGCGCAGCACGTCGTCGCGGTCGTCGACCCAGAACGAGACATGGTGCAGCCTCCAGTGCGAACCCGTCGTGTCGACCACCCAGGCCATCTCGTGGTGGGTGTTGCACGCGCTCATCCACGCGCCGATCTCGCGGGTGCCGTTCTCATAGACCACCTGTTCGCGCAGCTTCAGGCCGAGCACGTTCTGGGCGAAGCGGCGGTTGCGCGCGACGTCTTCGCACAGCACGGCCAGATGGTCGGTCTTGCGCACCCCGATCCCGTGGGCGGGATACCGCATCGGCAGGTTCTTCAGGGCCGAGCGCAGGCCCTCGGGCGCGACGTAGCACGCCTCCTCGTAATAGATCTCCAGATCTTGGCCGTCGGGGTCGCGGAACCGGAACGACCGGCCGTGGTCGAAGTCGCCATTGGTCCAGCCCACGCCCAGCCCGGTCGCCTCGATCGCGCGCACCCGGCGCTCGAGTGCGGCTTCGCTGGCGGCCCGCCACGCGATGTGGCCGACGCCGGGGCCGGATCCTCGGTCAGCTTCAGGGTCGTGGTCGCATAGTCGCCGAAGCCGCGCAGATCGGCCGACCCGCCCGCACGGTGCACGCATTCCATGCCCAGCAGCCGCGTGAAATAGGCGAGGCTCTCGTCCGGCTTCGGCGTGAGCAGCTCGACATGGCCCAGATGGGCGATGTCGAGGATCGGTTCTTACATCGCGGCGCCTCCCGGATCGCGACATGGCGAACGAAATCCGCCACCGCTATCCGACACGCCCGCGCGCGGCACGGCATTGATCCAGGTCAGCCGGCCGCCGCGGCGACACATCCCGCCTGGCTCCACAATCGCCGATCCGTGGCATACTGGCGCCTGTACCGGTCGGCGGAGCGTGCACCGAACGGCGGAACCTTGGGGGAGGGAACGTTATGGCGGATTTCGACGGCATCATCATCGGCGGCGGCCACAACGGGCTGACCGCCGCGGCCTATCTGTCGCGCGCCGGCCAGAAGGTGGCGGTGCTGGAGGCCAACCCGGCGATCGGCGGCGGCACCGCGACCGAGGAGCCGACCCTGCCCGGCCACCGGTTCAACCTGCACGCCAACTTCTTCATGGGCTTCGGCCACACGCCGATGATGCGCGACCTGGAGCTGCAGCGTTACGGCTTCGCCTATATCGAGCCGACGGTGCAGCAGGCCGGCACCTTCCGCGACGGGTCGTGCGTCGTCATCCACCAGGACGTCGAGAAGACCTGCGCCTCGCTGGCCCGCTTCTCAAAGCGCGACGCCGACACCTTCCGCGACCTGTATCACCGCTATGTGGTCGAGCTGCGCCCGCTGCTGGTCTCGCTAACCTACAACGCGCCGCTGCCGCTCGACCAGCTGCAGGACCGGCTGTCGGGGCCGAAGGCGAAGGAGTTCCTCGGCCACGCCAGGCACGATTTGTTCTCGGTGGTGGCCGACTATTTCGACGACGACCGCATCCGCACCCTGTTCACCTCCTACATGCACGTCATCACGACCGAGAACGTGCCGGGCAGCGGCATGGTGTTCCCCGGCATCTTTGCCAACGTCACCGGCTTCACCCTGCCGGTCGGCGGCTCGATCGCCTATCCGCTGGCCTGCGCGCGCATCGTCGCGGCGGCGGGCGGCGGCGTGCGCACCGACGCGCGGGTGCGCGAGATCACGGTCTCGGGCGGGCGGGCCACCGGCGTGGTGCTCGACGACGGCACGGAGATTACCGCCGGCCGGTTCGTCGCCAGCGCCATCGACACGCTCGCCACGGTGGCGATGGCCGGGCGCGAACTGTTCGACGACGCGGTGAACGAGAAGCTCGACAACTGGCACTGGGGCAACCACAGCCTGGTGACCCTGCACCTCGCCCTGAAGCAGGCGCCGGTCTATCGGGCGCGCGCCTTCGACCCCGACATCGACGACGCGTTCAACATCTTCTTCGGCATGGACGACCTCGACCAGGTGCGCAGCTGCTTCGTCGACTGCGAGGAACAGCGCTTCCCCGACGTGCTGATGGGCAACGGCGCGTGCAACAGCACGCTCGACCCCTCCTACGCCCCGGCCGGCCGCCACTCGGCCTTCTGGTGGCCCTTCGCGCCCTACGTGGTCGACGGCGATGCGGCGAACTGGGACAAGAACAAGGACGACTACACCCAGCGCGTACTCGACTACTGGCGCCAGTACGCCAGCAACCTGGGCGACGACAATGTGGATGCGACATTCCTCTACACGCCGCTGGATTGCGAGCGCCACAACGCCAACATGGTGCGCGGCGCGGTGCGCATGGGCGCCTACATCCCCTCGCAGCTCGGCATCAACCGGCCG
>JAYOFO010000088.1:0-9462 GCA_038117265.1 Rhodospirillaceae bacterium | reverse complement strand
TTCGTAGATGGTCTTCGATTCCACCCGGCGCAGGCAGACATTGGTTCCCGCGACCCGGATCAGCACCTCGCCCGCCGCCGGGGCCGGCACCGGCCGCGCGGTCGGCCGCAGCACCTCGGGGCCGCCGGCTTCGGCGATTTCGATCGCGCGCATGGTTTCGGGCAGTGTCATGGTCTCGTCCCTCGATCCGTCTCGAACTTTCTGGTAGTTGCAGGCGCAATCTATGCGCGCCAAACTCCCGGCACAACGACAAGCCGGGCAGCCAGGCGGAGGATGGGACATGAGCGCTGACGACGACCTCGAACCCACGTTCCGGGGCCACAAGGGCGGCTTCGAAACGCCCGACCTCGAAGCCCTGTCGGTCGACGAGTTGCGGGAATACATCGCGCACGCGACGGCGGAAATCGCGCGCGCGGAACAGGAAATCCAGAATCGCGAGTCGCTGCGCGGCAACGCCGACGCGCTCTTCAAGAGCTAGGCGACCAGGAGTTGATGCGCGGCGACGCGCGGGCGGAGGAAAGCATGGTCAACCATTTCGAAACCGACCTCGACAAGAACGCGGCGAACTTCACGTCGCTCTCGCCGTTGAGCTTCATCCGGCGTTCGGCGACGGTCTATCCCAACCGGACGGCCGTGGTGCATGGCGACACCAGCTACACCTATGCCGAATTCTATGCCCGGACCCGTCGCCTCGCCTCCGCACTCGCGCAGCGCGGCATCGGCGTCGGCGACTGCGTGGCGGTGATGTCGCCCAACACCCCGCCCATGCTCGAGGCGCATTTCGGCATTCCGATGACCGGCGGCGTCATCAACGCCCTGAACTACCGCCTCGACGCGCCGGCCATCGCCTTCATCCTCGACCATGGCGAGGCCAAGGTGGTACTCACCGACACCGAGTTCGCGCCGGTCATCAAGGAGGCGCTGGCGCTCGCCAAGGTCGACCCCATCGTCATCGACATCGACGACCCCGAGGGTCCGGGTGGCGAGCGGCTCGGCGAGATGGAGTACGAGGATTTCATCGCGACGGGCGATCCCGACTTCGAATGGTCACTGCCCGCCGACGAGTGGGACGCGATTGCGCTGAACTACACCTCGGGCACCACGGGCAACCCGAAGGGCGTGGTGTTCCACCATCGCGGCGCCTACCTGAACGCCATCGGCAACGTCTTCACCTGGGGGGCGACGGGCGGGCCGGTCTATCTCTGGACCCTGCCGATGTTCCACTGCAACGGCTGGTGCTTCACCTGGGGCGTGACCGCGGTCGCGGGAACCAATGTCTGCCTGCGCCGGGTGGAATCGAAGACCATCTACGAATCCTTCGCGACCAAGGGCATCACCCATCTGTGCGGCGCACCCATCGTGATGCAGATGGTCGTGAACGCGACGCCGGAAGACCGCCGGCCCTTCGACCAGGACATCGAGTTCATGACCGCCGCCGCGCCGCCGCCGGCCGCCGTGCTCGCGGCCATGGCCGAGGAGGGCATCCGCGTCACCCATGTCTACGGCCTGACCGAGATCTACGGTCCGGCCATCATCTGCGCCTGGCAGGACGAATGGGATGCGCTCCCGCTGGATGACCGGGCGCGCCTGCAATCGCGCCAGGGCGTCCCCTACGAGGTGCTCGAGGACATGATGGTCGCCGACCCCGAGACCATGGAGCCGGTGCCGCAGGACGGCACCACCATGGGCGAGGTGTTCACCCGCGGCAACGTCACGATGAAGGGGTACCTGAAGAACCCGAAGGCGACCAACGAGGCGTTCGCGGGCGGCTGGTTCCACACCGGCGACCTGGGTGTCTGGCACCCGGACGGCTACATCGAGCTGAAGGACCGTTCGAAGGACATCATCATCTCGGGCGGAGAGAACATCTCCTCGATCGAGGTCGAGGACGCGCTGTACAAGCACCCGGCCGTCGCCGCCGTGGGCGTCGTCGCGCGACCCGACGCGAAATGGGGCGAGACCCCGTGCGCGTTCGTCGAACTCAAGCCGGGCAAGAGCGCCACGGAAGAGGACATCATCGCCCACTGCCGTGCAAACCTCGCCCACTTCAAATGTCCGCGGCACGTCGTCTTCGGACCGCTGCCCAAGACCTCGACGGGCAAGATCCAGAAGTTCAAGCTCCGCGAGCAGGCGAACGCGCTGACCGCCGCGGCCGAGTAGACCCGGAACGAAAAAGGCGGCTCGTGCCGAGCCGCCTTTGCGCTAACGAATGAACCGGGCCGCCTCTCCTGGCATCAGTGGTTTTCCAATCCCGCGATCTCGTCCTTGAGCCTGAGCTTTTCCTTCTTCAACTCCGAGATCATCGCCTGATCGGGTGAAGGGCGCTGCTCCTCGTCGGAAATCGCCACATCCAGGTTTGCGTGCTTGCGTTTCAAGCTGTCGATCTTCACGTCGGCCATCACGTAACGCTTCTCCTCATTCCAGCTAGGGCGTATCGGAACTAACACGAACGAATGCTAGGACGATTCCACAAGGCAGGAAAATCCCACCATAGGCGCAGGGCGAGATGTCGCGGCTCTGCTATATTCGAACGCGAAACGCCAACACGGACGGACGATCGGTGGAACAGGGCACCCGAAACGAACAGGCGGCGCTGCGCGAGCGCCTCAGCGCGCTGCGGACCGAGCACCGCGACCTCGACGACGTGATCGCGCGCGTCTCCGAGGAGGTGCCGTTCGACCAGCTCCAGGTCCAGCGCCTGAAGAAGCGCAAGCTGGGTCTGAAGGACGAGATCCTGAAACTGGAGAGCCGGCTGCTGCCGGACATCATCGCCTAGGCCGCGATCCGGGCCGGTCAGCCCTCGGCGGTGTGACGCTGTTTGTGGGCATACATCGCCCGGTCGGCGCGCTGCAGCGCCTCGCCGGCATCCTCGGTGCCCGAGAACGAGTACACACCGAACGACACGCGAAGATTGAACCGGTTGCCTTCGAATTCGAAGGGTTCGGCGGCAATGATGAACGCGAGGCCGTTCGCCTTTTCGGTCGCCGCCTCGGCATCGGCCTGGGCGAGGATCACGCCGAACTCGTCGCCGCCCAGCCGACCCACCACATCCGACTCGCGGACATTCTCGGCGAGCAGACGCGCCACATGACGCAAGGCGGCATCGCCCGCGGCGTGGCCGTGCTGGTCGTTGATCACCTTGAACCCGTCGATGTCGAAGTAGAGAACGCTGGAGCTCGAGCCGTAGCGCTCGGCATACGCGACTATGCGGCTCATCTCGCGCACGAAGGCGCGGCGGTTGGCGACCAGAACGAGCGCGTCCTCATCGGCGAGCTTCTCGAGATAAGAAATGCGGTGACGCGCCTGCGAGAGCTCTTCGCGCATGCGCTGGACCTCGGCCATCAGCATGTCGAGGGCCTGGCGGACCTTCGGGGTCAGCTCGGCCTCGCTCAATCCCGCGACCTTCGCGACATCGCCGGCCGCACGGGCCGGCGCGGCCTCTTCGCCACCGGCCGCACCATAGCCGCGGGCAGCCTGTTGGGCGGCCCTCGCGGCGGTCGGTGCACCGGTCGACTGCGGGCGGGTACGGTCGATCTTCATTCACGGCCCCGGTCGGGAGACGATTCGAATCATGCGCGATGCGGGGAATCCCCGCAAAACGCGCACTTAGATGGTATTCCGATAATGGTTAACAAAGCTTTTCTCAAGCCGACTCAAATGCTTCGGCAATCTCGCCCCGCTTGCAAGGCCCCGCTCCACTCCTATAATCGCCGCTTTTTCCGCGCCTGAACCGTCCGAAGGAGGCGTCCATGGCCGAGCAACCGGTGGTCGGAATCATCATGGGAAGTCAGTCCGACTGGGAAACTATGCGAAACGCCGCGGAAACGCTGGACCGGCTGGGGGTCGCCCACGAGGTCCGGATCGTTTCGGCGCACCGCACCCCCGATCGCATGGCGGACTATGCCAAGAGCGCGAAGGATCGCGGCCTGCAGGTCATCATCGCCGGCGCCGGCGGTGCCGCCCACCTGCCCGGCATGACCGCCGCGATGACGCCCCTGCCCGTGTTCGGCGTCCCGATCGAGAGCAAGGCGCTTTCGGGGATGGACAGCCTGCTGTCGATCGTCCAGATGCCGGCCGGCGTGCCCGTGGGCACGCTCGCCATCGGCCGCGCCGGCGCGGTCAACGCCGCATTGCTGGCCGCCTCGGTCATCGCACTGGGCGACCCGGCGGTCGCAGACGCGCTCGAGGCCTGGCGCGCCGAACAGACCGACGCGGTGGCCGACGCACCGCGCGACGACGCCTGACGCCATGGCTGGCGCGCGCGGCGGCGAAGCGATCGCACCCGGTGCGACCATCGGGATACTCGGCGGCGGTCAGCTCGGCCGGATGACGGCGCTGGCCGCGGCCAATCTCGGCTACCGCTGCCACATCTTCTGCCAGTCGCCCGACGAACCCGCGGCCCAGGTCGCCGCGGCGACCACCTGCGCCGCCTTCGACGACGAAGACGCACTCGATGCCTTTGCAGCCGCGGTCGACGTGGCCACCCTGGAGTTCGAGAACGTGCCCATCGCCGCCCTCGAGCGGATCGCGGCTGCCACGCCCCTGCACCCCGCGCCTTCGGTCCAGGCGGTCGCCCAGAACCGGCTGCGCGAGAAGGAGTTCGCCAACGGCCTGGGAATCGGCACCGCACCATTCCGCGCGGTCGCCAACGCCGCGGCGCTGGCCGGCGCCATCGCCGAACTCGGCACACCCTCGGTCCTCAAGACCGTGCGCTTCGGCTACGACGGCAAGGGCCAGGTCGCGATCGCGGCTGACACCGACCCGGCCGCGGCGTGGGCCGCATGCGGCGCGGGCCCGGACACCGACGGCGCCATCCTGGAGGGCTTCGTCACGTTTGCGCGCGAAGTGTCGGTCATCGTCGCGCGCAGCGCGGGCGGCGCGACGGCGCCGTTCGTGACCGTCGAGAACCGCCACAAGCACCACATCCTGGACGAGACGATCGCGCCGGCGCCCGTCTCCGACGCGACGGCGGCGGCGGCACGCGACATCGCGCTGCGCCTCGCCGAGGGGCTCGACGTGGTCGGGCTGCTCGCCGTCGAGATGTTCGTCACGGACGAGGGCGACGTGCTGGTCAACGAAATCGCCCCGCGTCCGCACAATTCCGGCCACTGGACGATCGATGCCTGCCGCACCAGCCAGTTCGAACAGCTAGTGCGCGCGATCTGCGGCCTGCCGCTGGGCGACCCGACGCGGCGCTGCGACGCGGTGATGAAGAACCTGATCGGCGACGGCGTGGCCGCCTGGCGCTACTGGCTCGACGACCCGCAGGCGCGGCTGCACCTGTACGGCAAGTCGGAGGCGCGCGCCGGCCGCAAGATGGGCCATGTGACCCGCTTGGGCGCCCCTTTCGCGGGCTGAAACGGGCCGCCGCCGGGGATCCTAGCCGAGCCGGTCCTCGCGCAGCCGTTCCGCGACGCGGCGCGCGAAGCGGCGCGGGTCGGGCACGAGCCGCCGCGCCTCGCGCAACCGCTGCCGGCGCTGCGGGATGCGCATCACCCCGGCGATCCGCCGGTCGAGGAACGCCCAGCTCGCCGCGTGGTCTTCTGATGTGTCGTCGAGCCAGTACAGCAGGGTCGAACTGAACACGCCCGCGAGGGTCAGGCGCTTGGTGTAGAAGGCGAAGTCGGTCGCACGGTCGCCCGCCGCGTACCACATCTCGTCGACCGTCCGGTATAGCAGCTTCAGCGCCAGGCCCGCATGCTGCGGCTGGGCGAGCCAGGTCAGCGCACGCCGCACCGCCTCGCGGTGATCCGCCACCGCCTCGATGCGGGCGCGCACGAGGAACGCGATCCGGTCGCGAAACCGCATCTCGCCGTCCGGCGCCGTCTCGTAGGCCGCGACCATCGCGGCATCGGCCGTGCGCGCCCAGTATCCGATGACATCGCCGACCCCGCCGGGGAATGCCAGCCGGACGGCGGCCGGATCGAGCCCGATATCCTCACCCCCGTGGCGCAGCGCGCGTTCAGACCAGCCGTCGAAGGGCACGTGCGGCAGGACCGCGGCCAGAATCGCCGCGCGTTCGGCGATCCGCGGGTCGTTGTCAGTCATCGTCGTCACCCGATGCCGCCTGTCCCTTGCGCAGCTCCTCGACGAAGCCGAATTGCGACATGTCCTCGATCCGCATCGGGTACAGCACGCCGTCGAGATGGTCGCATTCGTGCTGGATGACGCGGGCATGGAAGCCCTCGGCCTCGCGCACCTTCTCTTCGCCGTCGAGGTCGCGATAGGTCACCCGCACCCGGTCGAAGCGGCGCACCGGCCCCGCCATCTCGGGGACCGACAGGCAGGCCTCGTAGCCCACATTGGTCTCCTCGCCCAGCGTCTCGACCACCGGGTTCACCATGGCGGTCAGCGCCACGCCGCGTGCGTCGTCATCGTCCGCTTCGCCATCCTCGGCGGCCGAGCGTGCGGCCTCGACCTTGTAGACGACGATCCGCCAGGGCATGTGCACCTGCGGCGCAGCCAGCCCGGTGCCGTCCGCATCCTCCATCGTCTCGATCATCGCATCGACCAGCCGCCGCACCTCGGGCGCCGTCGGATCGGGAACCTCGGTTGCCCGCTGCTGCAGGATCGGGTGGCCCATGCGGGCTATCTTGAGTATCGCCATATCCGGAATATGCGTTCGCGCGATGCCGGCGTAAAGGTGCGTGGCCGCCTGCGGCGCGCATCGATCGGAGATCGGGATTGGCGCGCACGGGCCCGAAGGCGCTATCCTTTTTGCGACGGACAATTCGGGAGCGGTTCCTTGGCGGCCCTGACCTTCATCGACGGCGACTGGCACGACGGCAACGTGCCGGTGATCGGCGCCACCTCCCACGCGATCTGGCTCGGCTCGATCGCGTTCGACGGCGCGCGCGCCTTCGAGGACGTGACCCCCGACCTCGACCGGCACTGCCAGCGGGTCGTCGATTCCGCGACCGCGCTGCACCTGGGGCCGAACCTGTCGGCCGGCGAGATCGCCGAGATCGCGCGCGACGGGGTCGCGCGCTTCGGGCCGGGCGCGGAACTCTATATCCGCCCCATGTTCTATGCCGATGCCGGCCTCGGCCTGCTCGCGCCCGACCCGGATTCCACCCGCTTCGTGCTGACGGTGTTCCAATCGCCGATGCCCACGGGCGACGGGTTCAGCTGCTGCCTGAGCCCGTACCGCCGGCCAAGCCCCGAGACCGCACCGACCGAGGCCAAGGCCTCGTGCCACTACCCGAACTCCTCGCGCGCCATCATCGACGCCCGCAACCGCGGCTTCCAGAACCCGGTGATGTGCGATTCCCTCGGCCATGTCGCCGAGTTCGCTACCTCGAACATCTGGATCGCGAAGGACGGGGTGGCGATCACGCCCGTGCCCAACGGCTCGTTCCTCAACGGGATAACCCGCCAGCGGCTGATCGGGCTGATGCGCGACGACGGGATCGAGGTGGTCGAGCGCACCATCGACCCGGCCGAGCTGTACGAGGCCGACGAGATCTTCAACTCGGGCAATTACGGCAAGGTGCAGCCGGTCACGCGCTTCGAGGACAGGACAATCCAGCCCGGCCCGGTGTTTCGCCGGGCCCGCGAACTCTACTGGGACTTCGCGCACACGCGCACATCGGCGGCCAGGCGCTAGGCGGCGCTCAGATCCTCGCCGGCCAGCGCGCGGCGCAGCAGCGCCACCGTCTCGTCGCGGCCATACAGCGCGGCGAAGGAGCCGAAGCGCGGGCCCTGGCTCTGGCCGAACAGCACCTCGTAGAGCGCGCGGAACCAGTCGCGCAGCGGATCGAATCCGTGGTCCTTGCCTACGGCATAGACCCCGTCCTGCATGGCCTCGGCGCTGGCGCCCACCGGCAGCGCCGCGAACCGCTCGGCCAGATCGGCCAGCGCCGCGGCCTCGCGCGCATCGGGGGGGCGGTACTGCTTCGCCGGCTTAACGAAGTCGCGGTAATACGCGATCGCATGGGCGACGAGGCGGTCGAGCATCGGGCTGTTCTCCGGGCTCGCCCCCGCGGCATAGCGCGCGATGAAGCCCCACAGAACCTGCGGGTCTTCGGTGTTGGCCGCGCCGGCGAGGTTCTGCAGGACACCGAACGAAAGGTCCGCACCGGCCGGCGGCACCGCGCCGCCATGGATGTGCCAGGCCGGGTTCTCGAGCCGTGCGGCCGGTTCCTGTTCGGGATAGCGCGCGACGTTGGTCAGGTATTCGTCGACCGACTTGGGGATGACGTCGAAGTACAGCCGCTTGGCCGTCTTGGGCTTGGCGAACATGAACTGGGACAGGCTCTCGGCCGGGCCGTAGGTCAGCCATTCGTCGATGGTCAGCCCGTTGCCGCGCGACTTGGAGATCTTCTCGCCGTTTTCGTCAAGGAACAGCTCGTAGGTCAGGTTCTCCGGCGGCCGTGCACCCAGGATGCGGCAGATCTTCCCCGACAGGGTGACGGAATCGATCAGATCCTTGCCCGACATCTCGTAGTCGACCGACAGCGCGACCCAGCGCATCGCCCAGTCGGCCTTCCATTGTAGCTTGCAGGCGCCGCCGGTGACCGGCGTCTCGACCGCCGCGCCGGTCTCGGGGTCGCGGTAGACGATTGTGCCGGCATCCGCATCGACGGTCTCCATCGGCACCTGCAGGACGACGCCGGTGCGCGGGCAGATCGGCAGGAACGGGCTGTAGGTCGCCTGCCGTTCCTTGCCGAGGGTCGGCAGGATCACGGCCATGATCTCGTCGTAATGGGCGAGCATGCGCCGCAGCGTGTCGTCGAACATGCCCGCCCGGTAGCACGCGGTCGAGCTGAGGAACTCGTAGTCGAATCCGAAGGCGTCGAGGAACGCCTGGAGGCGCGCATTGTTGTGGGCGCCGAAGCTGTCATGGGTGCCGAACGGATCGGGTACGGCGGTCAGCGGCTTGCCGAGATGTTCGGCCAGCATCTCCTGCTCGGGCACGTTTTCGGGCACCTTGCGCAGCCCGTCCATGTCGTCGGAGAACGCGAACAGCCGGGTCGGGATGTCCGACAGGGTCGAAAACGCGTGGCGCACCATCGTGGTGCGCGCGACCTCCCCGAAGGTGCCGATGTGCGGCAGTCCTGACGGCCCGTAGCCCGTCTCGAACAGGATATAGCCCTTCTCGGGCATGTGCGCGGCATCGGCGCCGCCGAGGCGCTCGATCACGGCGCGCGCCTCCTGGAACGGCCATGCCTTCGCGGCGTTCGCCAATTCGCGCTCGATCGTCATGTGCGTGGTGGTTCCGCTCGCCGGGTTCGTGCGGGCGGGAAACTAGGCGCAGCCCGGAATCAGGTCAACCGCGCCGCGCATCCGCGCGGCACAGCGACCCGACGACTCCCTGCTGGTTCCCTCGGCGCTTTGGCCGAAAACCGCCTACACCTCGATGTCGACGTGATCCTTGGGCGACTCGCGCATCGGATCCTCCGCCGCCGGCGCGTCGGCGGGCGCGGCATGCACCGCCGAGGCCGTCTGCGGCCGGGACGCGGC
>JAYOFO010000087.1:0-9490 GCA_038117265.1 Rhodospirillaceae bacterium | reverse complement strand
GCCCTGGTCGCCCGCGCCCTCGTCCTTGTTGCCCGCGGCGTCGACGCCCTGGGCGATGTCGCTCGACTGGGCGTGCAGGTAGACCGAGACCTCGGCGTTCTTCCAGTGGAAGCCGTCCTGCTCGTAGCCGATGTCCTTCACCGCGGCGCGTGCGATCTCTTCGATGCGGCCGGCATCGATTTTGCCGCTGCCATCGACGAGCGGCTCGGGGCCCCGGACCTCGCCCGCCAGCACGATCCGGTTGGTCGTGGTCAGGGTCTCGCACGCGACGCGCGCCTGCGGGTCCGCGGTCAGGAAGGCATCGACGACGGCGTCCGAGATGCGGTCGCACACCTTGTCGGGGTGGCCCTCGGAAACGGATTCGCTGGTGAACAGATAGTTGCTTGCGGCCACGAGGTTTGTCTCCCTGTGATCAGATCGCTTCGGGCGCGGCGGGTTCTGCCCGCTGATCCGAATTGGAATTTCTTGTCTTGTCCGGCAAACGCCCCCCGGCCGGACCGCGCCGGTTTTGCAGGAACGCCCCCCGGTGCGTCAAGCCGATTCCCGGGCCCGCGAGAACACCAGCGCGCCGCCCAAAAACAGCAGGGCGAGAATTGTGGGAATCGCATCGCCCCAGCGGGCGTACGGTGTGGGTTCGAGCGCGGCCGGCAGGTCGCTGTCGAGCACGCCCGCGACCCCGATGTCCAGCCGGGCCAGCACCCGCCCATAGGGATCGACCACGGCCGAGATGCCGGTGTTGGCAGCGCGGACCATCGGCAGCCCCTCCTCGACCGCGCGCGCCGAGGCAATCGCGAAATGCTGCTGCGGGCCGGCAAAGGTGCCGAACCAGGCGTCGTTGGTGAGGTTCAGCAGCCAGCCAGGCCGCGCGCCATCGGGCGTCACGCGCCCGGGAAAGATCGCCTCGTAGCAGATCAGCGGGCTCGCCGGCGGAAGCCCCGACACCTGTAGAAGTTCGCGCCCGCCGCCGGGCGTGAAGTCGCCCTGGCCCGGGACGATCCTGTCGATGGGCAGGATGCCACGCAGCGGCACATACTCGCCGAACGGCACCAGGTGTGCCTTGTCGTAGATGTGGCCGATGTCGGCCTGCGCGTCGACCACCAGCATCGAATTGAACAGCCGGCGCGCGCCGCCGTGGAAGGCCGTGCGCACCGTGCCGGTGAGCAGCACCCCGCCGCCCGCCACCGCCTGGACCGCGCGAATCCGCGCCAGCGGGTCGTTGGCCAGCAGGAACGGCACCGCCGTCTCGGGCCAGATGACATGGGTCGGCGGCGGGCCGTCCGCCTCCCGGCTCAGGGCGACGTGGCGGTCCAGGTTGGCCACGCGCCGTTCCTCGCGCCACTTGTCGCGCTGCGCGATGTTGGCTTGGACGATCCGCAGCCGCACGTCGGGCACCGTCGCATCGGCGGCACCGGCCAGTCGCGCCGCGCCGCCCGCCCAGAGCAGGGCCGGCAGGACGCATGTCGCGAGGACCGCGAGGCCCCAGGGCCGCCGGACGGGCCAAGCGGTTTCGGCCAGCACGGCGGGCATCGCCGCCATGACCACCGTCAGTCCGCCCAGCCCGAGGATGCCGACGGCCGCGCTCGCCTGCAGCATCTCCACCGACCCCGACCAGGCATAGCCGACAAGATTCCACGGGAACCCGGTCAGCACGAAGCCGCGCAGCCATTCGGCGAACAGCCACAGGCCGGCAAACCCGAGCACCCGGGCGGGCGCCGCGCCGGCCGGCCGCCACGCGGCGAAGATGCCGCACGCCGCCGCCGGGAAGACGGCCAGCAGGGCGCCCACCCCCGGCACGGCAAACGGGATCATCCATGCCGTGCGCGCCGGGTCGACGAGGAGCGGCTCGGCGATCCAGTGGAGCCCGAGCATGAAATGACCGAGCCCGAACCAGAATCCCGTCAGGAAGCCGCGCCAGGCCCGGCGCCGGCCGGCACACGCGCCCTCGAGCAGCCAGAGCAGCCCGACGAAGGCGGGGACCAGCGCAGGGACCAGATGCAGGGGTGGCAGCGCCAGCGCGGCCAGCGCGCCGAACCCGGCTGCCGCCAGTGCGCGGCGCCAGCCGGCGAGCGCGCGCAGACGTTCAGCTGCGGCGGCAAGCATGGGGGAAAGCGGGCTGCCTCACCCGTCATCGTCCGCGGTGCGCAGGTCGCGCACGCGCAGTCTCTTGACGCGGCGCGGATCGGCGTCGACGACCTCGAACTCGACACCCGAGCCATGGGTCACGACTTCGCTGCGGCGCGGCACCCGGTCGACCAGCGAGAAGACCACGCCCCCCAGCGTGTCGTTCTCCTCGCGCTCCTCGTCGGTCAGGAACGGGCCGATCAGTTCTTCCAGCTCCTCGACCTCGGTCCGCGCATCGACGAGGATAGAACCGTCGGGATTGCGCGCGATCGTCGGGCCATCCTCGTCATGCTCGTCCTCGATCTCGCCGACGATCTCCTCGACCAGGTCCTCGATCGTGACCAGCCCGTCGACGCCGCCGAACTCGTCGACGACGATCGCCATGTGGGTGCGCTGTGCGCGCATCTCGAGCAACAGGTCGAGGACCCGGATCGAGGGCGCGGCGAACAGGATCTCGCGCACCAGCTCCGAGACCGGCCTGCGAGGCGTCTGGCGCATCGCGGCGAGCACGTCCTTGATGTGGACGAACCCGACCACCTCGTCGAGCTGTCCGCGATAGACCGGAATGCGCGAATGGGCCTCGCGCGCCATGAGGTCGGCCATCGCCACCAGATCGCTGTCGACATCGGTCGCGACGATGTCGGCGCGCGGAATCATGACGTCGTCGACGGCCAGGTCGTGAAGCTTGAGGATGTTGGCGATCAGCGCGCCCTCGTCCGGGTTGATCGGCGCGGCCTCGTCGCCGCCTTCCTCGATCAGTTCCCCGATCGCTTCGCGCACCGAATCACGGCCCGAGCGCCCGCCGACGAGGCGGCGCAGCCAGTCCGTGAACTGATCGAGTCCGGAGGCGTCGTCGCCGTCGACGACGCCCGGCTTGTCCTGTCTGGGAAGGTCGGTCATGGCTCCTTCGGTGTCCCTCACGCCGCCGCGCTGTCCGCGTACGGATCCGCGATGCCCAACCCCGCGAGCACCGCCGTCTCGATCGCCTCCATCGCGTCCGCTTCGTAATCCTCCTCATGGTCGAACCCGACCAGGTGGAGCGCGCCATGCACCGCGAGGTGTGCGAGATGGTCGCCCACCGGGCGGCCGGCCGCGCGCGCCTCCGCCGCGCAGGTTTCCCAGGCGATGACGACATCGCCCAGTGCGCGAACCGGCATGGACGGCGACGGCGCCTCGTCGAGCGCGAAGGCGAGCACGTTCGTCGCGGCATCGCGACCGCGCCAGGTGCGGTTCAGCACGCGGATTTCGGCATCGTCGGTCAGGCGAACACTCACCTCGGCCGGGCCAGCCGTGCCGACCGCCGACAGTGCGGCACCGATGGCGCGCACGACGAGCGCCTCGGCGTCGAGGCCCGAATCATCGCGCCAGCGCGCATCGCCGGTCTCGACGATGACGTCGATACGCGCGGCAATACTTTCGGGATCGCCCGTCACGGCATGTCCTCGTGGCGCGCGTCCGGTGCGTCCTCGACGCCCGCATCGCGGCGCTGCGCGTCGCGCGCATTGTAGGCGGTCACGATGCGGGTCACCATCGCGTGGCGCACCACATCGGCCGCGCCGAAGCGCACGATCTGGATGCCCTCGACCCGGTCGAGCACGTCGAGCGCATCGGCAAGCCCCGAGCGGGTGCCACGCGGCAGGTCGATCTGGCTCATGTCGCCCGTGACCGCCATGCGCGAGCCCTCGCCGAGCCGTGTCAGGAACATCTTCATCTGCATCGCAGACGTGTTCTGCGCCTCGTCGAGGATGATGAAGGCGCGTCCCAGGGTGCGCCCGCGCATGAAGGCGAGCGGCGCCACCTCGATCTCGCCGCTGGCCAGCCGCCGCGTGACCTGGTCGCCCGGCAGCATGTCGTAGAGCGCATCGTAGAGCGGCCGCAGATAGGGATCGATCTTCTCCTGCAAGTCGCCCGGCAGGAAGCCGAGCCGTTCGCCCGCCTCGACCGCCGGCCGCGACAGGATCAGCCGGTCGACCTTGCCCTGGATCAGATCCGACACCGCCATCGCCACCGCGAGATAGGTCTTTCCCGTGCCCGCGGGTCCCAGCCCGAAGGTCAGGTCGGCGCTCGCGAGCGCCTCAAGATAGCGCGCCTGCATCGGCGAGCGTGGCGTGACGGTGCGCTTGCGTGTGCGGATCGCCATTCGCCCGTCGTCATGGTTGTCGCTGGCGGCCATCCGCACGGCCGCCTGCACGTCCGCCGGCGCGACCTCCTCGCCCTGCTTCAGCCGGGTATAGAGGTCGCCGATCGCACGGTCCGCGATCGTGCACGACGTCTCGGGTCCCTGAATCTCGAGCTGGTTGCCGCGATAACGCAGGGTGACGTCGAGCAGACGTTCGATCTGCATCAGGTGCTCGTCGTGTTGGCCGAACAGCGCCGGCAGGAGCGTGTTGTCGTCGAACTGAATCTGCACCGGGGCCCCTTGGGCCTCTTCGATCGATGTCAAGCGCTCAACCTCTCCTCGGTCGGATCGCCGCCGCGCGGCACGGCACCGATCAGCCGCCCCCCGAGACTGTGCGACGCGCACGTTTCAATGACAACCTCGGCGATATCGCCCACCGCATGATCGGGCGCGACGACGTGGACCGCCTGGTTGTAGGCGCTGCGACCGACGAGCTGCCCGTCGTGCCGGCCGGCCCGCTCGAACAGGATTTGCTGAACGCTGCCCACGCTCGCGCTGTTGTACGCGGCCTGCTGCTCGCCGAGCAGCGCCTGCAGACGCGCCAGCCGGTCGTCCTTCACCTCTTCGGCGACCTGGTCCGGCAGGGCGGCGGCCGGGGTGCCGGGCCGCGCGCTGTACTTGAAGGAATAGGCCTGGGCGTAGCCGACGGTGCGCACAAGATCGAGTGTCGCCTCGAAGTCGGCGTCGCGCTCGCCGGGGAACCCGACGATGAAGTCGCAGCTCAGTGCCAGGTCGGGCCGTGCGGCGCGCAGGCGCTCGACGGTCCGCAGATAGGCTTCGACGTCGTGGCCGCGGTTCATCGCGGCGAGCATCCGGTCGCTGCCCGACTGGACGGGCAGGTGGAGGTAGGGCATCAGCACCGCCACCTCGCCATGGGCGGCGATTAGCGCATCGTCGACATCGCGCGGATGGCTGGTCGTGTAGCGGATGCGTGCGAGCCCGTCGATCTCGGCGAGCCGGCGGACCAGCGCCCCGAGGCCGAGCTCGCCGCCCGCCGCGTCGATGCCGTGATAGGCGTTGACGTTCTGGCCCAGCAGGGTCAGTTCGCGCGCGCCGCCGGCCACCAGCTCGCGCGCCTCGTCGAGCACCTGGCCCACCGGGCGGGAAAATTCCGCGCCGCGCGTGTAGGGCACCACGCAGAAGGTGCAGAACTTGTCGCACCCCTCCTGCACCGACAGGAACGCCGAGACCCCGTGCGCGGAACCGCGGGCGGGAAGATGGTCGAACTTGCTCTCGACGGGGAAATCCGTGTCGAGGATGCCGTGCGCGTCTCCCGCGCCGGCGCGGTGGGCGCGCGCGACCATCTCGGGCAGGCGGTGATAGGCCTGCGGGCCGAGCACCAGGTCGACGAAGGGCGCCCGGCGCAGCATCTCCTCTCCCTCGGCCTGGGCGACACAGCCGGCCACCGCGATCACCATGCCGTCGCCGGTCTCGCGGCGCGAATCCTTGATCCGCCGCAGCCGGCCGAGCTCGGAATAGACCTTCTCGCTGGACTTCTCGCGGATGTGGCAGGTGTTGAGGATCACCATATCGGCGTCTTCCGGCGACTCGCTCGCGCCATAGCCGAGCGGCGCCAGCAACTCCGCCATGCGCGCGGAGTCGTATACGTTCATCTGACAGCCGTAGGTTTTGATGAAGAGCTTTTTGGCCAAGGGCCCTTACGCCGCGTGTCGCCGGGCCGCCCGAACCGCCGGGTTCCGGACCCGGGGAGTGGCGTCCAAAATGTTGTTATTCATCAACAATCGCACACCTAAGCCTTCCCCGACCTGGTGTCAACCCGCGCTGCGGCCCGCTTGTCGCGCGGGGTCGCAAAACCCTTTTTCGCGCGCCGCAAACCCTGCAGGTCGCGCAGGCGCGGGCGCAGCCGCCAGCGGATCCAGTCCCACTTGCCCGACGTGCCCACCCGCGGCTGGATGCGCCCGGCGAGCGCGTCGGAATGTCCGGCAACGATGCGCGCATAGCAATGCTCGGCAAGCGCCTTGCGCGAGCCGAACTGCTCGATCGTCACCGGCTCGTGGAACGACACCGTGACCGTGAGCCGGCCGAGCCCGACGAGCTCGGCGGCATGGCTCATGAGCTCCATATCGCCGTACCAGGCATAGAAGGGCCGCAGGTGCCGGCCGATCGGGATGCCGTCGAGGCGCGCATAGGTGAGCGAGACCGGCTGGACCACCAGCGGCTCGTCATCGATCCGGTACTCGGCGACCGACAGCAGCGCGCTCTTGAACGGAAAGATGTGATTGCCGTCGTCGCTCGTGCCTTCGGGGAACAGGATCATGCTGTCGCCCGCCTCCAGACGCTGGCCGAGCGCGGTCGCCTGAAGGTGCGATGTGCGCACCCGGCGGTCGACGAAGACCGAGCGCTGCAGCTTCGCCAGCAGGCCGAACAGCGGCCATCCGGCGACCTCGGACTTGGCCACGAAGGAACCGGGGATCAGCGCACCGTAGATAGGGATGTCGAGGTAGGAGGTGTGGTTCGCCACGAACAGGGTCGGGCGCGCCCTCGAACGCCGGCCGAACACCTCGAGGCGGATGCCCAGCAGCCGGCAACAGATGCGGTGGTACCAAAGGGGAATTCGTCGCGATAGCGGCAGGCGAAGCAGCAGCGCGACCGCCTGGACGGGAATCATCGCCAGGGTGAACAGCATGTAGGGGGCCGCGCGTGCGGCCGCCGTCATCGGCGAGCGGAAGACGGTGGTCTCGTTCAACGTCCGGTCTCGCCACGCGCGCGCCGGCGGATCATCTCGTCCGACGCATAGTGCCGGAAATACTTTTCGGTCACCTGGTCGGTCGGCACCACGATGCAGACATCGGTCGTGTTGAACTGGTGGTCGACCACGGCCCCGTCGCCCACGAACCCGCCGAGTCGCAGGTAACCCTTTACCAGCGGGGGAAGCGCAACCAACCCCGCCTTCTGGTCGATGGCGTCGGCCGCCAGATAATTCATCCCGACATAGAGCTCGGGAAGCGCGCGCGGACACAGATCGTTGGGCGCGCGGTGGAAGTGGTGCAGATAGCTCAACGGCAACGCCAGCGCCTCGGGGTCGACGCCGTGCAGGCTGGCGCAGCCGAACATGAGCGATATCTCGTGATGGGCGACGTACTGCGCAATCGCCCCCCACAGGAGCTGCATGGTCGGCCGGCCGCGATACGCCGCGTCGACGCAGCTGCGGCCGAGTTCCAGGATCTCGCCCGGATAGTCGAGCAGCGGCGCAATGTCGTACTCACCCGCCGTGTAGAATCGGCCGTCGGCCGGCACCATCGAGCGCCGGAGCAGCCGGTAGGTGGCGATGATCGAATCGGGTCCTTCGCCGCGTTCGGTATCGAACACCAGCAGGTGATCGCACACCGCATCGAACGGATCGACGTCGCGACGCAGGCGTTCGGTCTCGGCATCGGGGCGCGCCTTCATCTCGTCGTAGAAGACACGGTATCGCAGGGCCTGTGCGGCCTCGATATCGGACTCGCCGACCGCCAGCCGGGCGCCGAACGTGCCGGCGCGCAGTCCCGCTAGGGCCGAATCCAGGCCGTCCGGCCCGGAGCGTTCCGAGGTGCCGTCAGGACGATCGCCGGTATCGGTCATCGAATCGTCGGGATGCGGCGTCGTCAAGACGTCGTCATTCGTCATCGCTGTCCGACGACCCGAGCGGTCTGGCGAACAGTTCGAGACGATGGTCGATCAGTTTGTAGCCGAGATCGTGGGCAATCTTTTCCTTCAGCGCCTCGATCTCCTTGTTGAAGAACTCGATCACCTTGCCGCTCTTCACGTCGATCAGATGGTCGTGGTGATCGTCCTGAACCTCTTCATAGCGCGCCCGGCCGTCGCCGAAATCGTGCTTCTCCAGGATGTTGGCCTCTTCGAACAGGCGGACGGTCCGGTAGACCGTGGCGATCGATATTCGGGAATCGAGCCGGGTGGCACGGCGATACACCTGATCGACGTCAGGGTGGTCGTCCGCATCGGAGAGAACGCGCGCGATCGTGCGCCGCTGCTCCGTCAGCTTGAGCCCCTGATCGATGCAGAGCTGTTCGATTCGCGACGGCCCGTCAGCAGCCATTCGTCACGATTCCTTACGATACCGCAGATGTTCGGCCCGCACACACGCGCACAATATAGGCCATATTCGGGCCCGGGGCGACCTCGCCGGCCGGCGAGACCGGCCGCCTACTTCTTCCCACGCTTGCCGAGGCCGATCTTCTTCGCGAGCTGGCTGCGCTTCTTTGCGTAGTTGGGGGCAACCATCGGATAGTCGGCCGGCAGGCCCCACCGTTCGCGATACTGCTCGGGCGTCATGTCATATGACGTCTTGAGATGCCGCTTCAGCATCTTCAGCTTCTTGCCATCCTCCAGGCAGACGATGTGGTCTACCGTGACCGACCGTTTGACCGGCACGGCAGGCGTCGGGCGCTGCGGCGGCGCCGCGGGGCCGCCCGTGTCGAGCAGGCTCGCATGCACCTGCGCGATCAGCTGCGGCAACTCGTTCGCCGCCAGCTTGTTGTTCGAGACATGTGCGGCCACAATATCGGCCGTTAACTTCAACAATTCTGCGGAACTGGCCTGTTCACTCATAATTCTACCCTCTTGCCGATAAACAAAGGTTTGTACTGGCCTTTTATTTATATCTCTTCGCCGGGTTGTCCACCTCTATTTTTGCCGTTGTGCACCATGATGAGCGCATCGACCCTTTCCCCGCGTCCCGCGTAGTAGCCGGGACGCCGGCCGGCGACGCGAAAACCCAGCGATTCATACAATGCCACCGCCGGCCCATTGCCGACCGCCACCTCCAGCGCAATGTCCGCTTCGGGCCCGGTGTGCGCAACGAACCCGGCGAACAGCGCCCGGGCCAGGCCGCCCCGGCGTGCCGGCGGGGCAACGCAGAGGGTGAGGATTTCGGCATCCGCACCCGTGCTTCGCCCGATCAGCAGGCCGGCTGCCGAACCGTCGGGCGCCAACCCGGCTAACGCAACCGTCGTTGGCATGCTCAGCAGGGTCCGGAAGGCGTCCTGCGACCAGGGCGTCTCCGGCAGCGGGGCGAAGCAAAGTGCGTGCAGTTCGGCGAGGGCCGCCGCCGCATCGGGGCCGACCGGCCCGACGTGCCAGCCCTTCGCGCCCGCCACCGGCACGGCCCTAGCCCCGCAGGCGCTGGCGGTCGGCGGACGGCGGCGTGACGTCCGGCGCGCGCAGGTAAAG
>JAYOFO010000086.1:0-9779 GCA_038117265.1 Rhodospirillaceae bacterium | reverse complement strand
GGCTCGCGGCGTGCGGCGTCACGGTCGCGGCCGAGGCGGACCGGCTGACCATCGCGGGCTGCGGCGGCCCGCCGCCCGGCGGCGCGACCATCGCCACCGGGCTCGACCACCGGATCGCCATGAGCTTCCTTATATTGGGGCTGGTCGCCGACGCACCCGTCACCGTCGACGATGCGCGACCCATCGAGACCAGCTTTCCGGGCTTCATCGACCTGATGCGCGGCCTCTGTGCCGACATCGAGACGACCGCCTGAGCGCGCGCCCATGAGCACGCCTCAATGAGCACGCCCCAATGAGCACCCCCCGATGAGCACACCGCGCCTGATCACCGTCGACGGGCCAGCCGGCTCGGGCAAGGGCACCTTGTCGAAGCGGCTGGCCGCGCATTTCGGCTACGCCCATCTCGACACCGGGAAGCTCTACCGCGCCGTCGGGCTGGCGACCGTGCGCGCCGGCGGCGACCCGGCCGCAACGGACGATGCGGTGGCCGCGGCACGCGCGCTGGATGCCGCGGCGATCGCCGGTGGCCATCTCGACGATCCCGAACTGGCCGGCGATGCAGCGGCGGCGGCGGCATCGAAGGTCGCGGCGATTCCCGAGGTGCGCGCGGTCCTGCTGTCGTTCCAGCGCGGCTTCGCGGCCCGCCCCCCCGGCGGGGCCGACGGCGCCGTGCTCGACGGGCGCGACACGGGCACGGTCGTGTGCCCCGACGCGCCGGTGAAGTTATTCATCACCGCAAGCCCGGAAGTGCGGGCCGAACGGCGCCATAAGGAGTTGCTGGCAAGGGGCGAAACGAGTATATACGCCCGCGTCCTGGCGGATTTGAAGGAACGGGACGCGCGCGACAGCAACCGGGCGGTGGCGCCCCTCAAGGCGGCTGACGACGCGTTGACCATCGATACCTCGGATATGGGCGCCGACGCGGTGTTTGCGGTGGCCATCGAGCACATCGCCTCCTTTTCCTGACCACATTTCGCCAGGTTCCGCGTTTTCAGTTCCGTTTTCATGTCCGGAGAGGCCGGACAGGCGGGCTGACGCACGAAGACCGCCGGATCCAACCGGCCGGCCTGAACATACAAGATCGAAAGGACACATCGTCCCATGACCGATACCGCCGCGGTGCAATCCGGCACCGCCACCAGCGAAGACTTCGCAGCCCTTCTCGAAGAAAGCCTCAGCGACCAGTCCGCTCTCGAGCGCACCGTCGTCAAGGGCACCGTCGTTTCCATCGAAAGCGATTTCGCCCTGATCGACGTCGGCCTCAAGTCCGAGGGCCGCGTCCCGCTCAAGGAATTCGCCCCTCCGGGGCAGCCGGCGGAAATCGCACCGGGTGACACGGTCGAAGTGTTCGTCGAGCGGTTCGAGGACATCAACGGCGAGGTCGTGCTGTCGCGCGAGAAGGCACGCCGCGAGGAGGCCTGGGAGAAGCTCGAGGAGGCGTTCGAGAAGACCGAGCGCGTCACCGGCACGATCTTCGGCCGGGTCAAGGGCGGCTTCACGGTCGACCTGTCGGGCGCCGTGGCGTTCCTGCCGGGCAGCCAGGTCGACATCCGCCCCGTGCGCGACGTCTCGCCGCTCATGGGCACCCCGCAGCCCTTCATGATCCTCAAGATGGACCGCGCACGCGGCAACATCGTCGTCTCGCGCCGCGCCGTCCTGGAAGAGACCCGCGCGGCCGAGCGTTCGGAGCTGGTCGCCAACCTCAAGGAAGGCCAGGTCCTGCAGGGCGTGGTCAAGAACATCACCGACTACGGCGCCTTCGTCGATCTCGGCGGCGTCGACGGCCTGCTGCACGTCACCGACATTTCGTGGCGCCGAATCAACCACCCGTCCGAGGCGCTGCAGGTCGGCCAGACCGTCCAGGTCCAGGTCGTGCGCTTCAACCCCGAGACCCAGCGCATCTCGCTCGGCATGAAGCAGCTCGAGGCCGATCCGTGGGATGATGTCGCGCTCAAGTATCCGGTGAGCGCACGCTTCACCGGCCGCGTCACCAACATCACCGACTACGGCGCCTTCGTCGAGCTCGAGCCCGGCATCGAGGGCCTCGTGCACGTGTCGGAGATGAGCTGGACCAAGAAGAACGTGCATCCCGGCAAGATCGTCTCGACGAGCCAGGAAGTGGACGTCATGGTCCTCGACGTCGATCCCCAGAAGCGGCGCATCTCGCTGGGCCTCAAGCAGACCCAGGAGAACCCGTGGGACGAGTTCTCCGTCAGGTTCCCGGCGGGCACCGAGATCGAGGGCGAGGTCCGCAACATCACCGAGTTCGGCCTGTTCGTCGGCCTGCCCGGCGACATCGACGGCATGGTCCACCTGTCCGACATCTCGTGGGAGAAGTCGGGCGAGGAGGCGCTCGAGGAGTTCAACAAGGGTGACATGGTGAAGGTGAAGATCCTTGAGGTCGACACCGAGAAGGAGCGCATCTCGCTCGGCATCAAGCAGCTCTCCGGCGATCCGTTCGCCGACTCCCTGGGCGCCATCCGCAAGGGCGAGGTCATCACCGCGACCGTGTCGGAGGTCAACGACGGCGGCATCGAGGTCCAGACCTCGAGCGGCCTGACGGCCTTCATCCGCCGCTCCGACCTGTCGCGCGACCGCTCCGAGCAGCGCCCCGACCGGTTCGCCGTGGGCGAGAAGGTCGATGCGACTGTCACCAACATCGACATGTCGAGCCGTCGGATTTCGCTGTCGATCAAGGCACGCGAGATCGCGGAAGAGAAGACAGCGATGGCGCAGTACGGCTCGTCCGACAGCGGTGCCTCGCTGGGCGACATCCTGGGTGCCGCGATCCGCGAGAAGCAGGCCGAGACCCAGGAGATGATCGGCGGCGCGAGCGCCGACGAGGCGGACGAGGACGCGGACAAGTCCTGACCCGTCGCTGATCGGCCAAGATGGCGCACGACCCCGACGCGCTGCTCGACCGGCGCCGCCACCGGCGGCGGCTCCGGATCTGGCAGGGCGTCGCGGTGCTCGCCGCATTGGCCGGCGCGCTCGCCTGGCTCCACGGAACCGGCGAGCTGGTCCGCGGCGAGCGGATCGCTCGGGTCCATGTCGACGGCTTCATCCTGCGTGACGACGACCGCAACGCGCTGCTCGACGCGCTGGCCCGGGATACGGGCGTGCGCGGCGTCGTCGTGCACATCGACAGCCCCGGCGGCACGGTCGTGGGCGGCGAAGACCTCTACAAGAGCCTGCGCAAGATCGCGGAGGTGAAGCCGGTCGCCACCGTCATGGGAACGGTCGCCACGTCGGCCGCCTATATGGGCAGCGTCGCCGCCGACCGCATCTTCGCACGCGAGGGCACGATCACCGGCTCGATCGGGGTGATCCTGCAGAGCGCTAATGTGAACGCCCTGCTCGAGCGCATCGGGGTCGAGCCCGTCACCATCAAGTCCTCTCCGCTCAAGGGCGCCCCGTCGCCCGTCGAACCGCTGACCGAGGAGGTGCGCGAGGCCACAAGGCAGGTCGTGCTGGACTTCTATGACTTCTTCGTCGGGCTGGTCGAGGCGCGTCGCCCGCTCGACGCCGCGGCGGTGCGCCAACTCGCCGACGGCCGCATCTTCACCGGCCGCCAGGCCGTCGCCAACGGACTGATCGACGCGGTCGGCGACGAGGCGGCCGCGATCGCGTGGATGGTCGATGAACGCGACGTGCCCGCCGGGCTGCGCGTCGAGACCGTGCGGGCGGTGGCAAACGACGAAACGCTCTTCGAACGGCTCACCGGTCTTTCTGGAAAATCGTTGTTTTCCAACGCACTAACTCTTGACGGCCTCGTTTCGCTTTGGCAACCTGCCGCGCGCTGAGGCGATATCTGCTCCAGCGACGCCTTCGGGGCGAAGGCGTAATGACGGGATGGAGCCATCCCGGGGGGTAACAATGACCAAGTCGGAGTTGATTCAGCGCCTGGCCGAACGGAATCCGCACCTTCTGCAGCGCGATGCCGAGCGCATCGTGTCGACGATTCTCGAGGAGATCACGGCGGCACTGGCACGCGGCGACCGGGTGGAGCTGCGCGGTTTCGGCGCGTTCTCGGTCAAGCGCCGCGCGGCGCGCACGGGCCGCAACCCGCGCACCGGCGAAGCGGTCGACGTCTCGGCCAAGGCGGTCCCCTACTTCAAGACCGGCAAGGAACTTCGCGAGCGCCTCAACGGCGAATGATCGCGGACGTCGACGCCGTTCAATCTTTCGGCGATTGCGCTAAAGTCGGATTCGAAACATCCCGGTGCGGCATGCCGCATCGCATCCGCCCACCCCGGCACGACAGGGAACGCCCGTGAACCGCCTGCGCTGGCTCATCACCGTGCCCCTCGCGATCGTCCTGGTCGTGTTCGCGGTCTACAACCGCGCGCCGGCCGACGTGGACCTGTTCCCCTTCGACCTCGTCGTCTCCTGGCCGCTGTTCGCCTACGTCTTCGTCGGAGCCGGGCTCGGCCTGCTCGCCGGCATGATGCTCGGCTGGATATCGGCCGGCCCGACGCGCCGCCTCGCGCGCGAACGCCGTGCGCGAATCCGCACGCTCGAGCGCAACGTCGAGGAGATGCAGCACCACCTCGACGCCGAGCAGGCGAACGCGACCGCGCGGCCGCCCGCCACGATCGACTGACACCGCCCGTGCGGACGTTCGACGCCGACACCGTGAACGCCCATCTCGACGCCGCGCGCCTCGTGCCGGCCCTGCAGGCCGCGTTCCGCTCCGGCGCGACGGTGCCCGTGCGTCATCACCACACCGTGCCGCTGGACGGCGACGGCGAGGCCACCCTGCTGCTGATGCCGGCCTGGGATGCCGCCCGGCCGCCCCGCCATATCGGCGTCAAGACCGTGACCATCCATCCTGACAACCCGGCGCGCGGCCTTCCCTCGGTCCAGGGCGCCTACCTGCTGCTCGACGGGGCGACGGGCACGCCCCGCGCCCTGATCGACGGCCCGGCCCTGACCGCGCGGCGGACCGCCGCCGCCTCGGCGCTCGCCGCCTCGTTTCTCGCCCGCGACGACGCCACCCGCCTGGTGGTCGTGGGGACGGGCCGCCTCGCGCCCGAACTGATTGCCGCGCATGCCGCCATGCGGCCGATCGCGCATGTCGGCATCTGGGGCCGCAACCCGGAGGCCGCGAGGCGCGTCGCGCGCGATTTCGCCGATGCGGGTTTCACCGCCGAGGCCGTCACCGACCTGCCGGCGGCCCTTCGCGATGCCGACATCGTGAGCTGCGCGACGACGGCGCGAACGCCGGTCCTGGCCGGCGCCTGGCTGACACCCGGCACCCATGTCGACCTGGTGGGCGGCTTCCGGCCAAACATGCGCGAGGCCGACGACGATGCGATCCGGCGCGCAACGGTGTTCGTCGACACGCGCGAGGGCGCGACCAGGGAGGCCGGCGACATCGTCCAGGCGCTCGAATCCGGCGCGCTTGCGCCCAACGGCATCGCGGCGGATTTGTTCGAACTGTGCGACGGGCGCCATCCCGGACGGACCGCGGACGACCAGATCACCCTGTTCAAGTCGGTCGGCACCGCGCTCGAGGACCTCGCCGCGGCCGAACTGCTGGTCGCACAGGTGGCGCCATGACCGTCGCCGCCGAACAGATCCGCACCTGGCTCGCCGGGCACGCCCTGCCGCTGTGGTCCCATGCGGGGCTCGACACCGAGCAGGGCGGCTTCACCGAGGCGCTGACCCTCGACGGCAAGCCGCTGTTCGACCGCGACAAGCGCCTGCGCGTCCAGGCGCGCCAGGTCTATGTCTACAGCCACGCCCACCTGCTCGGCTGGACGCCGCCCGCCGGCAGCCCGTCCGCACTGGATGCCGCCGCGCACGGATTCAGGTTCATGACCGAAAACCACTGGCACGAACCGGGCGGCGGGTTCGTGTTCTCGGTCCGGCGCGACGGGGCCCCGGCGGACGCGCGGATCGAGGCCTACGAACAGGCCTTCGTGCTGTTCGCATGCGCCTGGTACCACCGCGCCAGCGGCGATCCAAAGGCGTTGGCGTGGGCGGATCGCACGATGGCCTTCCTCGATTCCGCCCTGGCCGACCCTGCGCATGGCGGCTATTTCGAGAACCCGGGGCGCGGCCTGCCGCGCCGGCAGAACCCCCACATGCATCTGCTGGAGGCACTGCTCGCCATGCACGCCGCCACCGGTGCGCCGGACTGGCTGGCGCGTGCCGACACCATCGTCGAGCTGTTCCGCACGCGATTTTTCGATTCTGCGACGGGGACCCTGGGCGAGTTCTTCGGTCCCGACTGGTCGGCCGCGCCGGGCACCGAGGGCCGGATCGTCGAACCGGGCCATCATTTCGAATGGTGCTGGCTGCTGTATCAGTATGGACGCGCGCGTGGAATCGACATATCCGACCTCGCGGGCGCGCTCTACCGGTTCGCCGAGGACCGCGGCACCGACCACGACGCGGGGCCCGCCGCCGGCCTCGGATTCGACGCAGTCCTGCGGGGCGGAGACATCCACGATTCCGACAAGCGGCTGTGGGTCCAGACCGAGGCGATCAAGGCGCAGCTCGCGTGCATCGAGGCCGCAGGTTCGGCCGGCGATCCGGACGCTTCGGCACGGCTCGCGGCCCTGCTCGAGCGCCTGTTCACCCTCTATCTCGCGGTCGGTCACGGCAACTGGCAGGACCATCTCGACCGCGGCGGGCGCGGCTTCGCCGAGAGCGCGCCGGCATCGAGCTTCTATCACCTGTTCCTGGCGCTCACCGAGGTGCTGCGGGTGCGCGACGGCATCGAAACGCTCGCATAGCACACCCAGGTTCCCGATCCGCGCCGCCTCTGCTAGAAGCGGGACGCCATGACCGACACGCTGCAGCTTCCCGCAAACCCCGTCTTCGTAGCCCTGGACACGCCGGACCTCGAGCGCGCCTGCGCCTGGGCCGCCGCCGTGCGCGGCCATGTGGGCGGCGTGAAGGTGGGGCTCGAATTCTTCGCGGCCAACGGGGCCGACGGGGTGCGCCGGATCGTCGATCTCGGCCTGCCGGTCTTCCTCGACCTGAAGTTCCATGACATTCCGAACACGGTCGCCGGCGCCGTCCGCGCCGTCGCAGGCCTCGGCGCGGCGATCGTCAACGTCCACGCCTCGGGCGGCCCGGCCATGCTGGATGCCGCCCGCGAGGCGGCCGAAGGCGCCGGCGCGACACGACCGCTGGTGATCGCGGTGACGGTGCTGACCAGCCTCGACGACGCCGACCTGACATCGGTCGGCCAGTCGGCGCCGGCCGGCGAGCAGGTGGTCCGCCTGGCGCGGCTCACCCAGGCCCACGGCCTCGACGGGGTCGTCTGCTCGCCCGCCGAGATCGAACCCATCCGCGCCGCCTGCGGCCCCGGCTTCCGGCTGATCGTCCCCGGAATCCGGCCCGACTGGGCGACCACGGGCGACCAGAAGCGCATCACCACCCCGACCCAGGCGCGCGACCGCGGCGCCGACATCCTGGTGATCGGCCGGCCGATCACCGGGGCCGACGACCCGGCGGGCGCCGCGGCGCGCATCGCCGAAGAGCTCGGCCTCGGCTGATGCGCGTGCTGGCCAAGATCTGCGGCATCAACGACGCCGAGGCCATGCGCACGGCCGTCGCGGCCGGGGCGCGCTTCGTCGGCCTCGTCTTCTATCCGCCGAGCCCGCGCGCGGTTTCGCCTGAAGCGGCTGCCGAACTCGCGGCCCAAGTGCCCGACGGCGTCGTCAAGGTCGGCCTGTTCGTCGACCCCGACGATGCGCTGCTCGACCGGGTGCTCGCGAAGGTGACGCTCGACATGCTGCAGCTGCACGGCAGCGAGACGCCCGATCGCTGCCTCGACATCCGCGAGCGCACCGGCCTGCCGGTGATGAAGGCGATCAAGGTCGCCGATGCCGGCGACGTCGCGTCGGCCCACGACTATGCCGGCGCGGTCGACTGGCTGATGTTCGACGCCAAGGCCCCGAAAGACATGGCCGGTGCGCTGCCCGGCGGCAACGCGCTGGCGTTCGACTGGACCCTGCTGTCGGGCGAGGAATGGCCGGTGCCGTGGATGCTCGCGGGCGGGCTCGACCCCGACAATGTGGTCGAGGCGGTGCTCGCCTCGGGCGCGGCGATCGTCGATGTGTCGTCGGGCGTGGAGGCCGCGCCGGGCCGGAAGGACCCGGCGCGAATCCGCGAGTTCCTGGAAGAGGTTAAAAACCTTTGATTCGCCGCCTGTTGAGCGCGCGTCGCCTTGTGTATAACCACGCCGAAGCATCATGAGCGCGGAACCCAACACCTACCGCAACGGCCCCGACGAGTTCGGGCATTTCGGCATCTTCGGCGGACGCTACGTCGCCGAGACGCTGATGCCGCTGATTCTTGAGGTCGAGAAGGCCTATGACGCGGCCCGCGCGGACCCGTCGTTCCAGGCCGAACTGGACGACTATCTGGCCCACTATGTCGGCCGGCCGAGCCCGCTCTACTTCGCCGAGCGGCTGACCGAGCATTTCGGCGGCGCCAAGATCTATTTCAAGCGCGACGAGCTGAACCACACCGGCGCGCACAAGATCAACAATTGCATGGGCCAGATCCTGCTCGCCCAGCGCATGGGCAAGAAGCGGATCATCGCCGAGACGGGCGCCGGCCAGCACGGCGTGGCGACCGCGACCGTGTGCGCGCGCTTCGGCCTGGACTGCGTCGTCTATATGGGCGCGACCGACATCGAGCGTCAGGCCCCCAACGTGTTCCGCATGAAGCTGCTGGGCGCCGAGGTGATCCCCGTCACCAGCGGCACGGCGACCCTGAAGGACGCCATGAATGAGGCGCTGCGCGACTGGGTCGCCAACGTCGACGACACCTACTACCTGATCGGCACGGTCGCCGGCCCGCACCCCTACCCCGCGATGGTCCGCGACTTTCAGTCGGTGATCGGCAAGGAGACCCGCGAGCAGATGCAGGCCGCCGAGGGGCGCCTGCCCGACAGCCTGATCGCGGCGATCGGCGGCGGCTCGAACGCGATGGGCCTGTTCCATCCCTTCCTCGACGACCCAGAGGTGCGGATCATCGGCGTCGAGGCGGCCGGACACGGCGTCGAGACCGGCGCACACGCCGCCTCGCTGACCGGCGGACGGCCGGGCGTCCTGCACGGCAACCGCACCTTCCTGCTGCAGGACGATGACGGGCAGATTCTCGATGGCCACTCGATCTCCGCCGGCCTCGACTATCCCGGCATCGGACCCGAGCATTCCTGGCTGCACGATCTCGGCCGGGTCGAATATGTGGCGATCACCGACACCGAGGCGCTCGCGGCCTTCCAGCTCTGCACCCGCCTCGAGGGGATCATCCCCGCGCTCGAGCCCTCCCATGCGCTCGCGCATGTCGCGAAGATCGCCCCCGACCTGCCGCCCGACCATCTGCTGGTCATGAACATGTGCGGGCGCGGCGACAAGGACGTCTTCACGGTCGCCCGGGCCCTGGGAGTCGAACTGTGAGCCGGGGCGCCACCAGCGGGCGGATCGAGGCGCGCTTCGCCGCGCTGGCCGAGGAGGGCCGGGCGGCCTTCATCCCGTTCATCATGGCGGCCGACCCGGACCACGAGACCAGCCTGGCGCTCCTCAAGGGCCTGCCGGCGGCCGGCGCCGACATCATCGAGATCGGCGTGATGTTCTCCGACCCAATGGCCGACGGGCCGGCGATCCAGGCCGCGGGCCTGCGCGCCAAGGCGGGTGGCGCGCGGGTGACGCGGACCCTCGACATGGTGCGCGCCTTCCGCGAGGGCGACGACGCCACCCCGATCATCCTGATGGGCTACTACAACCCGATCTACATCTACGGGGTCGAGCGCT
>JAYOFO010000085.1:0-9825 GCA_038117265.1 Rhodospirillaceae bacterium | reverse complement strand
GACGATTTCGGCCTCGGCCTGCTGCTTCAGACCCGGCAGGTGAAGAAGATGATCTCCTCCTATGTCGGCGAGAACAAGACCTTCGAGGCACAGTTCCTCGCCGGCGAGCTCGAGCTGGAATTCAACCCGCAGGGCACGCTGGCCGAGCGCTGCCGCGCGGGCGGCGCCGGCATACCGGCCTTCTATACCAAGACCGGCGTCGGGACGATCATCGCCGAGGGCAAGGAGACCAAGGAGTTCGACGGCCAGACCTATGTCATGGAGCGCGCCCTCACCGGCGACCTGGCGATCATCAAGGCCTGGAAAGGTGACACGACCGGCAACGTCGTGTTCCGCAAGACCGCGCGCAACTTCAACGCCCCGATGGCGACGGCGGGCAAGGTCTGCGTGGTCGAGGTCGAGGAGCTGGTCGAACCCGGTCAGCTCGATCCCGATTGCATTCACCTCCCGAGCATCTACACCGACCGTATTTTCCAGGGGCAGGATTTCGAGAAACGCATCGAGTTCCGGACCACGAGCGAAGGCTGACCGGGACGCGAAGAGGAAAGCAAGGAGACCGACAATGGCTTGGACACGCGACGAGATGTGCGCCCGCGCGGCGCAGGAACTCGAAGACGGCTTCTATGTGAACCTGGGCATCGGTATGCCGACCAGGGTTGCGAACTTCATCCCCAAAGACATTGACGTTCAGTTCCAGTCCGAGAATGGCATGCTCGGGATGGGTCCGTTTCCGAACGACAATGAGGTCGATCCCGACCTGATCAATGCCGGCAAGCAGACCATCACCGAAACGCCGAAGTCGGTCTATTTCGACAGCGCCCAATCCTTCGCGATGATCCGAGGCGGGCACATCAATATGTCGATTCTCGGCGCGCTGCAGGTTGCCGAGAACGGCGACCTCGCCAACTGGATGATCCCGGGCAAGATGGTCAAGGGCATGGGCGGCGCTATGGACCTCGTCGCCGGGGTCAAGCGTGTCGTGATCCTGATGGACCACAACGCCAAGGACGGCTCGGCCAAGCTGCTCAAGGAATGCACCCTGCCGCTCACCGGTGCCGGGGTCGTGGACGACATCATCACCGAGCTGGGCGTGTTCCGGATCGGCGAGGGCGGTGTCCATATCGTTGAGCTAGCGACGGGCGTCTCGGTGGACGAGGTGCGCGACCGTTCGGAAGCCACAATCGTCACCCAGTAGACGAACCGTACGCCGACGCAGGTGTTTGAACGTTCATTGAGGCCCCATGCCGCATAGTCAGCCGCATGGGGCCTTTTTGCTGCGCGAGTGTGTGGCGTGAACCGCGACGCGACCCTGGGCGTCGGGGCGGGGTTTGCTGTGATGGTGCTGTTTGCGGGGATGCTCGTGGTCTCGCGGTTCGGCGCAACGTCGAGTCTCACCGTCTATGACATGGCCGGGCTGCGGTTTGGCATTGCGGGCCTCTGCACCGTGCCGGTCATTCTTGCCATGTGGTGGCCCCGGCTCGAACTCTGGAAGATGCTTGTCATCGCCGCGACATCCGGTGCACCCTTCGCGTTGTTCCTGTTCGGCGGCATGTCCTACGCACCGGTCGCCCACGGGGCGATCGTCATCAACGGTGCTATGCCGGTGCTGGCCGCTCTGCTTGCATGGGTTGCGTTCGGCAGCCGGCTTGGCGTTTGGCGTATCGTCGGGATATTCCTGATTTTCTGCGGGGTTCTCGCGACGGGCTGGGAGGCGCTCTCCGACGGCGCGCCGGGACAGTGGCGGGGCCACCTGCTGTTCCTCTGTGCCGCAGCCTGCAATTCGGCATTCCTGACCTCGGTGCGTGGTTGGGGCATCACGGCCCTGCAATCCCTCGTCATCGTGAACGGGATCAACCTTGCGATCTATGTCCCGCTCTGGCTGCTCGTCCTGCCGAGCGGGCTTTCCGTGACGCCGTGGGAGGAGATCGCGCTGCAGGCGGTATACCAGGGCATCGTCGCGGCCTTCATCGCCTCGATCCTGATCGCCCATGCGGCGCGGATGCTCGGCGGGATGCGCCAGGCGGCCATGATGTCGGGTGCGCCGGCGGTGGCCGTGCTGATCGCGATCCCGGCGCTGGGCGAGGTCCCGTCGCCGATCAGCATCGCCGGGGTGGTCATCGTGACGGCCGGGGTGCTCGTGGCGCTGGGCCCGGGAATCCTCTCGGGCGCCGCCTCGCCGCGCGCACGTGCGGAGACCGGGGAGGCATCGTGACGGACGTGCCGACCCCCCGTTTCGCCGTCGGGCTGGCCTGCGGGCTGGTCGTCCCCTTCATCTGGGGCGGCTGGATCGTTGCCTCGCGGTTCGGCGTGCTCAACGCGCTCACCCCCTACGATGTGGCCATGCTGCGCGTTGGGGTGGCGGCCGTCATCGTCTTCCCGCTGTTCCTGCTCCGCGGGTTCGCGGGCCTGCCCTTCTGGAAGGCGTGCGTGGTGTCGGCCGGCGTGGGTGCGCCGTTCGCGCTGACCTCCTTCGGCGGGATGGCGCTGGCGCCCGTCGTGCATGCCGGCGTGCTGACCAACGGCACCATGCCGATCTTCGCCGCGCTCGCCGGCTATTTCCTGCTGCGCGAGCGCCCGATGCGGATCCAGATCGTCGGCCTGGCGCTGATCGTCGTCGGGGGCCTGCTGATCGGCGGCGACAGCCTGGCGTTGCCGGCCGTCGCGGGGCAGTGGATCGGCGATCTGCTGCTGATCGCGGCCGGCGCGCTGTTCGCCATGTACATGACGGTGCTCCGCCGCTGGCAGGTGTCGGTCCTGCAGGCGGTGATCGCCGTCCCGATCATCAGCACCGCCGTCTATGGCCCGATCTGGGCGCTGTTCCTGCCTTCGGGCCTGCTGCGCGCGCCGACCTTCCCGCCCTGGGAGGAGGTCGCCCTGCAGACGGTCTATCAGGGGGTGGTGGCGAGCTTCATCGTCGTCATGCTGATCACGCGTGCGACCAAGTCGATCCGGGCGACGACGATGGCGGTCTTCCTGGCCGGCGCGCCGGTCCTGGCATCTCTCTTCGGGATCACGATCCTCGCCGAGGTGCCGAGCGCGCTGGGCTGGGCCGGGCTGGTCGTGACGACGGTCGGCATGGTGTTGGCCGTGGGGCGGCGCGCCGGCTAGCCCGCGCCCCTATTCCGCGGCAGGCGGCAGCCGCAGCACCATCCGGTTGATCGCATTCATCACGCGGTAGAGCGCCGCGAACTGGCGCGCAAAGCCCGCATGGTCGAGATCGGCGCGCTTCGCCGCGATCTCCGCATGGATGTCCGCGAGTGTGCGCTCGCCATCGCACAGCGCGACGATCGCGCGGGCCAGCGGCGGCACCGGCAGCGAGACCCGCAGCCCGTCGGCCGTGACCGCGATCGTGCCGCCTGCCGGCAGGTTCTTCGCCATTTCGGCGGGTTCGACGTTGACCAGAAGCGGCACCGCCCCGGGCGCGTGGGGCGCCGGCGGCGCGACCGGGTTGTCGGCGCGCACCGCATAGAAGCTGTGCTTCGAAAGGTTGCCCGTGACGAGTTCGGCGAAGGCGGCGCGGTCGCGCATGTCGAGCCCGTCGAGGCGCTTGCGCAGACGCGGATCGGCGACGAACCAGTCAGGGTCGTAGCGGAACGGCTCGATGAAGCTCACCAGCCGCAGCCCGGCCCCCGCGACCAGCCGGGCCACGTCGCCGACCCGGTAGGCGCGGTCGCGCGTGTGCAGGAACAGATCATAGACGCCGGCATCGCCGCCGCTCTCATGGTCCTGGATCAGGCCGTTGCGGCGCAGCCACGCGGTCGGCGGCAGCACGTCGAGCAACCGTTTCGTGAGTGCGACCCGCTCGGTGTCCGCGGTCGCGTCGGCCGGCGCCAGCGCGCGCATCATCTCCTGCACGTGGTAGACGCCCGTCCGGCCCAGTTCGCCATAGACCATTGCGCCTATGCCGCCGTCGGGGGCGAGCTGGCCGGCCAACGCGGCTAGGCCGGCATCGGGGTCCTCCAAATGATGCAGCACGCCGCAGCAATCGATGTAGTCCCAGGGGCCTGGCGCGAGGTCGGCGACATCGAGCAGCGAGCCCCCGAGGAAGCGCAGGTTCGACAATCCGCGCACCTCGGCGCGCGCGCGCGCGACCGCCTGGCTCGGCCCGCTCAAATCGATGTGGACCACCTCGCCGGGCACGTTCGCGTCCGCCATCTGCTGGGCCAGCATGATCGCCGCATCGCCGGTGCCGCCGCCGGCGACCAGTGCGCGCAACGGCTTCGACAGGTCGCGCCGACCGCCGAAGACGTAATAGTTCAGCTCGGCCAGGTTCGAAGGCGAGCCGGTGATCAGGCGTTTGCGTTCGTCGGCGGGGTCGCGCGCGGGGTAGGGGTAGGCCTCGTACTGGGCGCGGACCCGGCGGTCTCGCGTTTCGCGGTCGTCCATTACGTGGGCCGGTGCCTCAGCCGTCGATGTCGATCACGAGCCGGCCGACCGCCTCGCGGTTCTCGAGCATCGACAGGGCGCGCGGGGTCTCGGCGAAGGGCAGGATCTGCGAGACGGGCGGCTTGAGGCGGCCCTCCCGCCACCAGCGGCCGAGCTCGGCGAAGTCCTTGCGGAACACGTCGGGCTCGCGCATCCGGTAGGCGCCCCAGTAGACGCCGACGATCGAGATGTTCTTGACCAGCAGGTAGTTGCCGGGGAATTGCGGGACATCGCCGCTGGCAAACCCGATCACCAGGAAGCGTCCGCACCAGCCCATCGAGCGCATCGCCGCCTGGGCCAGGTCGCCACCCACCGGGTCGTACACCACGTCGACGCCGTTGCCGTCGGTCAGCTTGCGGACCTCGGTGCGCAGATCGTCCTTGGCGTAGTTGATCAGGTGGTCGGCGCCGCGCTCGGCCGCGAGCGCCAGCTTCTCCTCGGTCGAGGCGGCTGCGATGACCGTCGCACCCAGCGCCTTGCCGCATTCGACGGCCGTCAGCCCGACGCCGCCGCCCGCGCCCAGCACCAGCAGGGTCTCGCCCGCCGCCAGGTTGGCGCGGTGGACCAGCGCGAGGTAGGAGGTTCCGTAGGCGACCGGGAAGGCCGCGGCGGTGGGGAAATCCATGCCGTCGGGGATCGTGAATGCCGTGTTGGCCTTGCACACGCCCTCCTCGGCAAACGCGCCGGCGGCGAACAGCGCCATCACCCGGTCGCCCGGCGCGTGCTCTGTGACACCCGCGCCGACCTCGACGATCTCGCCCGCACCCTCGAGGCCGGGTGCGAAGGGAAGCTCCGGCTTTTCCTGGTAGTTGCCGCGCACCATGACCACGTCGGCGAAGTTCACGCCGGCAGCGCGGATGCGGACGCGGACCTGGCCTGGGCCGAGTTCCGGCGCGGGCAACTCGCCCGGCGTCAGGTCTTCGGGGGCACCCCAGTCTTGGCAAACGATCGCACGCATGGTCGGTCTCACTGCTTCGGGAACGGGCCGTAAACCGGCGCTGCGTCAGCTTGCCTCGCACCCGGTGGGCATGCAAGGTGGCGCCGCGCGAAGGGAGCGGGCAGACGGATGAGCGAATCGCGGGTGCGTGGCTATTTCGGCGTCGGTGTCGAGGGCATCTCGAAACCGATGAATGTCGGCGCGATCATGCGGACGGCACACGCCTTCGATGCGAGCTTCGTGTTCACCATCGGCGCGGTCTATCCCAGGCGCGAGGGCGGCCGGTCCGACACCTCGCGCGCGCCCGAGCACCTGCCGCTGCACGAGTACGACACGCTCGATGCCTTCAGGTTACCGCGCGGGTGCGAGCTCGTCGGCGTGGAACTGGTCGACGATGCCGTCGACCTGCCGAGCTTCCGTCATCCGCGCCAGGCGGCCTATGTGCTGGGCCCCGAGCGCGGCTCGCTGTCCCCGGAGCTCGTCGCGCGCTGCGACCATGTGGTGAAGATTCCCACCCGGTTCTGCGTCAATGTCGGGCTGGCCGCGGCGATCGTCATGTACGACCGGGTGATGACCCTGGGCCGGTTCCCGGCACGTCCGGTCACCGCGGGCGGACCCGACGCGCCGCTCGCCGAACATGTGCATGGCGGGCCGATCCTGCGCCGCCCGAAAGGGTCTCGAAAGGCCGAACGATAACAAGGCGTTGAAGCCGGTTCGGCTTGGCAAGACTCGGGCAGGCTTGATATGGCCGGGGCATGAACCGATCGATCGTTTCCCTGTGCGCGGTGTTCGCCGCGCTTGCCGCCGGCGTGATCCTCGCCCCGGCGCCCGTCGCAGCCCAGCAGGCCGAGCGCATCGGCAGCTTTTACGACTGGGACGCCTATACGCGCGGCGCGGGCGAGAACAAGTTCTGCTACATGGTCTCGAAGCCCGTCGAGGCGAGCCTGCGCTCGCGCCGCGGCGACATCTTCTTCCTCGTCTGGCACCGCCCGTCGAAGAAGGAGTTTGACGTGGTCCAGGTCGATATCGGCTATCTGTTCAAGGAAAAGACCGAGGTCGAGATCCAGATCGGCGGCGATTCCTGGGCGCTTTTCACCCGCGACGAGAGCGCGTGGACCTACAGGACGGCCGACGACACGGCGCTCGTCGAGGCCCTCCGCAAGGGCGCACGGATGACCGTCAAGGGCGTTTCGGGCCGGGGCAACCCGACCACCGACACCTATTCGCTGAAGGGCACCAGCGCCGCCTACCAGGCGATCAACCGCGCCTGCGGCCGCTGAGGCGCCGCATCCGGTCTAGACCGGGTAGTCCCGCGCGGGACCGACGCCCGCCTCCTCCAGGAACTTGCGCATGTGGCGCACCTCGTCCGGGTGCAATGTGTGCTGTGGATGGTGGAACTCGGCGAAATGGCCGTTGAGGCGGACGCCGATGCGCCCGCCATGGCGCTGCTCGATCTCGCCGCCGAGCTCGCGGAAGACGGATTCGACGGCGCCGGGCGAAACGTTGGCGCTGACCGGGTGGGCGAACAGCGCGTGCAGGACCTTGCGGTGCTTGTGATTCATGGAACGCTCCTAGGTTTCTTCGGTCAGGGTCGCGCCGCGTCGCCGCCCGTTCATTGATCTACCTCACGATGGGCGTTCGACGTGCGTTGCGCAGGCGAGTTGCGTTCGCCCCGCGCGCGGCCTATGTGATGCGCCATGCCGGTGAACCTAGACACCTTTGCACCCCCTGCCGCGGCCACGGACGCGCCGACGAACCTCGTCGGCATGGATCGCGACGCCATGCGGGCGACGCTGGCCGCGCTCGACGAGCCGCGATTCCGCGCCGACCAGCTCTTCCAGTGGGTCTATGGACGCGGCGTCACCGACTTCGATGCGATGACCAACCTGTCCAAGGGGCTGCGCGCGAAGCTGGCCGAACGCTATGTGGTTGCGCGGCCGCGCATCGCGCGCGACCTCGCCTCGACCGACGGAACCCACAAATGGTTGCTGGCGCTCGCCGACGGCAACGAGGTCGAGTGCGTCCATATCCCCGAGGCGGACCGGGGCACGCTTTGCATCTCGAGCCAGGTCGGCTGCACGCTCAATTGCCGGTTCTGTCACACGGGCACCCAGCGCCTGGTGCGCAACCTCGGCCCGGCCGAGATCGTCGGCCAGGTGATGCTGGCGCGCGACCATCTCGGCGAATGGCCGACACCCGAACGCCCGACGATCTATGAGCGCGAGCTATCCAATATCGTGATGATGGGCATGGGCGAGCCGCTCTACAATTTCGAGAACGTGTCGGCGGCGCTGAAGATCGTCATGGACGATGCCGGCATCGCCATATCGCGCCGCCGCATCACCCTGTCGACGGCGGGCTTGGTTCCGCTGATCCGGCGCTGCGGCGAGAAGCTGGGCGTCAATCTGGCGGTCTCGCTGCATGCGGTGCGCGACGATCTGCGCGATGAGATCGTGCCGATCAACCGCAAGTACCCGATCGCCGAACTGCTTGCGGCCTGCCGCGACTATCCCGGCGCCCGCAACTCCCGGCGCATCACCTTCGAGTATGTGATGCTCGACGGGGTCAACGACAGCGACGCCGATGCGCGCGAACTGGTGCGCCTGATCAAGGGCATCCCGTCCAAGGTGAACCTGATCCCGTTCAATCCGTGGCCCGGCGCGCCCTATGGCCGCTCGTCGGCCGAACGGATCGAGGCCTTTGCCGAAATCGTGCGCAGCGCGGGCTATCCCTCGCCGGTGCGCACGCCGCGCGGCGAGGACATCATGGCCGCGTGCGGCCAGCTCAAGTCGGCGAGCGAGCGTCCGCGCCGCTCCGCAACTGGGTAGCAGGTCCGCCGGCTTGTTCGCGTATAAGTCGGTTGCTCGGGACGGTATTGTCGTATTATCGTGCGTTCGGGGAGTGAGGTCGCAGCGCTCCGAGTTGTCCGGTTAACGCAATCGACGGACCGGAAGCGACAATGGGTTCGGATTTCATCATGGGTTTCGGCCTCGCCATTCTGGGCGGGGTCCTCGTCGTTATGAGCCTGCCGACGGTTCGCCGCTGGCGGCTGCCCTCGCTCGACCCGCAGCGCCAGAACCCGCTCGGTCGCATCATTCGCGGTACCGTCTCGATCTTTGCGTTCGTGACCGGGGTTCCGGCATTCGCGGCCGGGCTGGCCATCGTCGGCGGTGCGCTGGTCGGGGTGCGGTTCGTGCTGCCGATGTAGGTCGCACGCGCGCGGGCCGCGCGGCTTGCTCCCGGGGCGTGCGCGACTATACTCCGCCCGCAATTTTCCCAGCGTGAACGGACGAAGGCTATGGCGTCGGGCGACGTGAAAAAGGTGGTGCTTGCCTATTCGGGCGGCCTCGACACCTCGGTGATCCTGAAATGGCTGCAGGAGACCTATGACTGCGAGGTGGTGACGTTCACCGCCGATCTCGGCCAGGGCGAGGAGCTGGAGCCGGCGCGCGCCAAGGCCGAGATGTTCGGCGTGCGCGAGATCTACATCGAGGATCTGCGCGAGGAGTTCGTGCGCGACTACGTCTTCCCGATGTTCCGCGCCAACGCCGCTTACGAGGGCGTCTACCTGCTCGGCACCTCGATCGCGCGGCCGCTGATCGCCAAGCGCCAGATCGAGATCGCACGCGCGACCGGCGCCGACGCCGTCGCCCACGGCGCGACCGGCAAGGGCAACGACCAGGTCCGCTTCGAGCTCGGCTATTACGCGCTCGAACCCGACATCAAGGTGATCGCGCCCTGGCGCGAATGGGATCTGACCTCGCGCAGCAAGCTGATCGACTTCGCCGAGAAGCATCAGATCCCGATCGCCAAGGACAAGCGCGGCGAGGCACCGTTCTCGGTCGACGCGAACCTCCTGCACATCTCCGCCGAGGGCAAGGTGCTCGAGGATCCGTGGCACGAGCCCGAGGAGTTCGTCTTCTCGCGCTCCGTCGCGCCCGAGGAGGCGCCCGACACGCCGACCTATGTCGAGATCGATTTCGAGGCGGGCGACCCGGTCGCCGTCGATGGCGAGCCGCTCTCTCCCGCCGCGCTCCTGACCAAGCTCAACGAGCTGGGCGGGGCCAACGGCATCGGCCGGCTCGACCTGGTCGAGAACCGCTTCGTCGGCATGAAGTCGCGCGGCGTCTACGAGACGCCCGGCGGCACCGTGCTGGCGGTCGCCCATAGGGCGATGGAGTCGCTGACCTTGGACCGCGAGGCCATGCACCTCAAGGACGAGCTGATGCCGCGTTACGCCAAGCTCGTCTACAACGGCTTCTGGTTCGCGCCCGAGCGCGAGATGCTGCAGGCGCTGGTCGACAAGAGCCAGGAGCGGGTCTCGGGCACGGTGCGGCTGAAGCTCTACAAGGGCTCGGCCACGGTGGCGGGGCGCAAGTCGCCCAACAGCCTGTACTCGCTCGACCATGTCACCTTCGAGGATGACGAGGTCTACGACCAGCGCGACGCCGAGGGCTTCATCA
>JAYOFO010000084.1:0-9989 GCA_038117265.1 Rhodospirillaceae bacterium | reverse complement strand
AGAAATGGGTCCAGTGCTCGAGATTGTGACACTCGAGCCATTTCTGCTTCGAGCCGGCCTTCAGGTAGCCGACATAGTTGCCGCGCGGATGCAGCGGCTGGCCCGCCCAGCTCGCGCAGCTGAGCAGCGGCACCTCGATCTTCGACAGGTCTGCGGTGCGGTCCGTGTAGAACGGATCGCTGGCGAGCGGGCGCGAGAAATAGTCGCGACCGAGATCGGCGCGGTTCCGCTCGAGCTGCTTCTCCGACAGGGTGACGGGTCCTGCCGCCAGTTCGCCATGGACGCGGCTGTTGTTGCCGCGCTTGCCAACCCCATGCTGCACCGTCTTGATCTGCAGGTCGTACCAGTTGGCGAGGAAACCGGTGTAGATGCCGCCCGGATGCGAGAGCTCGCGGTAGAAGTCGCTGAACCCTTCCCACACGCACATCGCCGCCAGGTGCGGCGGGCGCATCGCGGCGACCTGCCACTGGTTGACGGCGTAGTAGGAGATGCCGGCGAGCCCGACCTTGCCGTTCGACCAGTCCTGCACGCCCGCCCATTCGATGCAGTCGTGGAAGTCCTTCGTCTCGCGCGGCGACCAATGGTCGATGTAGCCGGGTGAGCGACCGGCGCCGCGGCTGTCGACGCGCACGCAGGCATAGCCGTCGGGCACCCACTGCTCGGGGTCGACCACCTCCCAGCTCTGGTGGATGTTGGACGACCCCTCAATCGCCTCGGGATGCGCGCCCGAGAAATTCTCCCACACGCTGGGATAGCCGTCCTGGATGGCGAGATCCTTGGCATAGGGGCCGTGCGCGAGGACGACCGGATACTTCCCCGCCTTCACCGGCCGGTAGACGTTGGCGCGCAGCACCAGCCCGTCGTCCATCTCGATGGGCACGTCCCAGTCGATGCGCATGCCGTCGCGCACCTCGGACCACGAACCGTCCTTCGCCTTGGCCTTCGGCCTGCGTAACCCCGTCGCCTTCGCCATGATGCCGCCCCCTGTCGCCATATGCCATCAGATTTCGTTGCGCGATCTTTCCATGACCGCGCGAACATTGGCCAGCATCTTGACGCGGGTTCACCCCGCCAGCATGCCGGCCGAGATCTTCTCGGCCGCCATCATGGTCGGGAAGTTGGTGTTGCCGCGCGGCAGGGTCGGCATCAGCGAGGCGTCGACCACGCGCAGCCCGTCGACGCCATAGACCCTTCCCTGCGGGTCGGTGACGGCGGCCGGATCGTCCGCCGCGCCCATCCGGCAGGTGCCGGCCGGGTGGAACACGCCGGCCACGGCCTTCCCGGTGATCTCGCCCAGGGCATCGGTATCGCGTGCCAGCTCCGCGATGTCGAGCCCCGGCTCGGACAGGGACGCCAGCACGGGCTTCCCGACCGCCGGCACGGTGTCGAACAGGCCGGCGAGGACCTTCGAGCGGAGCGTGTTGGTGAAGGTGATGTCGTTGAGCGCGCGCATCCGGTCGGCGCGGGTCACCGGCACCGCATGGTGCCAGAGCGGCCGCACCTCGGGCGACAGCAGGATCTCGATCGCCCGCGCCACGCCGCCGGTCAGCGCGGCGCGGTCGCGCGGATGGCTGAGATAGCGGAACTCGATGCGCGGCGGCGTATCGGCGCCCGCACCGGCCAGCGAGACGCGCCCGCGCGAGGCGGGCTTGAAGACGGTCGGCACCAGTCCGGCGAGCCGGCGGCCCAGCGGGTGCCAGCCCGTGCGGCTGCTGATCGACATGCTCATGTCGAGCTCGCCCGCCCCCTCGGCCCCCGAGGAATAGCGGTAGGCGCCGACCGAGTGGGACTTGAGGCTGAGCGGCTGGGCGGCGTCGCGGCGCAGCTGCGCCACGACATAGACGACCTGGTGGTTCTGCAGGTTGGCGCCAACGCCCGGCCGGTCCGCCACCACGTCGATGCCCATCTCGCGCAGATGCCCCGCCGGGCCGATGCCCGCGCGCAGCAGCATCACCGGCGACTGCAGCGCCCCGGCGCACGCGATGGTCTCGCCCGCGCGGAAGGATTGCGCGCCGCCTGCGACCGTCGCGTCCACGCCGGTGATGCGCCCGCCGTCGACGACCAGCCGCTCGACCTGGGCGTCGGTGACGATCGTCAGGTTCTCGCGCGCGCGGACGGCCGCATCGAGGAAGCAGATCGCCGCCGAGGCCCGCTTGTCGGGAAACCGGCTGAGCGGCAGGCTGCCCACCCCCTCGCGGAACTCGCCGTTGAGGTCGGCGATGTCGGCGAGCTGGCGGCTGTGCGCCCACGCATCGACCCCGTTGGCAAACGGCGGCCACTCGGCGCGCGGCACCCGGCGGACGGGGATCGGGCCCGCCTTGCCGTGGAGCGGGCCGTCGGCATCGATGTCGGTCTCGAGCGCGCGGAAATGCGGCAGCACCTCGTCCCACGACCAGCCCGCCGCACCCAGCGCGGCCCACTCCGCGTAATCAATCGGCATGCCGCGCAGCGCGACCATGCCGTTGATCGAGGACGTGCCGCCCATGATCCGGCCCTGCCGGAACGGTGCGGCAGGGGAGTCGGCCGCGCTGCGGGCGTGGCCGCGGATCGTCCGCCAGGCATAGGCGGGGTTGAAGTAGGACATGGGGTAGGTGTCGAGCACGTCGGCGGGCTCCGCACCCGGCGGCGTGTCCTGGCCGGCCTCGAGCAGCAGCACGCGGTTGGCCGAACGTGCCGACAGCCGGCTGGCCATGACGCAGCCGGCCGAGCCGGCGCCGACGACGATGTAATCGAATTGCTGGGTCATCGGGGCGTCCCGTCCGTTCCTTCTTCACGCGGTGCGGGCGAGGATACAACCCATCGCGCGGCGCGCGGAACCGCGCCGATCACGGAAACTTGCATTTGACCGCCCGGTCAAGCCTGTGGCCACATCCACGGGTCGGTTTCCATGTGAATGAAAAGGGAATCCGGAGCGTCGCATCGCGCGCGAAACGGAACTGCCCCCGCAACTGTAGGCGGAGAGTCGAGGTTCGAAGGACGCCACTGGGCATTGCCCGGGAAGGCCGGACCCACGAAGACCCGCCAGTCAGGAGACCTGCCGACACGACAACCGCAGCACCGGGCGGGGATGCCCGGAGGATTGGATGGCACGTTCATGACCGATACGCCTCACGCCGCGCGGGCCTCCACCCGGGCCCTCCTGGCTGCCCTGGTCGTGCTGGCTGCCGGCGGCGGCGGATCGCCCGCCCTCGCCTAGGACACCGCCTACCCGCTCACGATCCGCAACTGCGGGCACACGCTGACCTTCGACACCGCGCCGCAACGCGCCGTCACGATCGGCCAGTCCGCAACGGAGATCCTCTATTCGCTGGGCCTGGCCGACCGCGTTGCCGGAACGTCGGTGTGGTTCAACCCGGTGCTCGAGGCCTACCGCGACGTGGATGCCGGCATCGAGCGGCTGGCCGAGAACGACCCGAGTTTCGAGAGCGTGTCGAACAGGGCCCCCGACCTGGTCGCCGTACAGTATGAGTGGCATGTGGGGCCATCGGGAATCGTGGCGACCCGCGAACAGTTCCACGAGCTCGGCATCGCGACCTATGTCATGCCCGCGGATTGCGACACCAAGGACAATTCGACCGGCGGCGACGGCACGCGCACCGCGGCGTTCTCCACATCCTCGATCTACAAGGCCATCGGCGAGCTCGCCCGGATCTTCGATGCGCAGGCCGCGGGCGCCGCGCTTCTGGACGAGCTTGCGGAACGCGAAAAGCGGGCGATCGCGCTGTCGCGTTCGCTCGACCTGCCGAAGGAACTGTCGGCGGTCTTCTGGTTCTCGTCCGCCGAGATCCGCGCCGATCCCTTCGTGGCCGGTCGCAAGGGCGCACCGGGATACATGATGGAGCGTCTCGGCATCGCGAACGTGATCGAATCCGATGAGGAATGGCCCGCCGTCGGATGCGAGACGATCGCGCGCGCCGACCCGTCCATCATCGTCGTCGCCGAGATGACCCGGCGCCGTTTTCCCGCCGACGATGTCGCCCGGAAGCTCGCATTCCTCAGGACCGATCCCGTCACGCGCCAGATGAGCGCCGTCCGGAACGACCGCATCATCGTCCTGGACGCGCACGCGATGAGCGCGACCATGCGCACCGTCCTGGGGCTCGAGGCCATCGCGCGCACACTGGCCGGCCTGGACTTCTCCCGATGACGGCCGTTCCGCCGAACCGGAGCCGGCGCCGACACTGGCTTTGGGTCAGCCTTCCGATCACCGCGGTGGCGGTCGTCTTCGGGGCTTCGGTGGGCGAGACGGTCATCCCGGTCTCGACCGTCTTCCGGGTGCTCGCGAACAAGCTGTCGATCGCCGACTTCGACATCGGCCGGATCGAGGAGGGGATCGTCTGGAACTAACGCTCCAGCAGGGCGGTCGTCGCGGCCTGTTGCGGGGCGGGACTGGCGCTATCCGGCGTCGTCCTGCAGGCGATCCTGCGCAACGCGTTGGCCGACCCCTACCTTCTGGGCATTTCGGCCGGCGCGTCCACCGGCGCGGTCGCGGTCACGATCCTGGGTCTGGGTGCCGGCGCCGTCTCGCTCTCGGCCGGCGCGTTCGCCGGCGCCATCCTGGCCTTCCTGCTGGTCTCGATGCTGGCACGCGCGGCCGGCGCGGGCGGCAACGCGCAGACCGCCAGCGCCATCGTCCTGGCCGGCATCGCCGGTTCGCAGATGTTCAACGCGATCACCGCCTTCGTCATCGCCCAGTCCGCGAATGCCGAGCAGGCGCGCGGAATCCTGTTCTGGCTGCTGGGCAACCTGTCCGGGGTCCGGCTGGACGACATGCGTCTGGCCATTCCCGTCGCGGCGCTCGACCTGCTGGTCTGCCTGTGGAATGTGCGCGCGCTCGACCCGTTCACCTTCGGCACCGACAGTGCCGCATCCCTCGGCATCCCGGTGCGCCGCGTGCAGGTCGAGCTGATCGGCGCCGCCGCCCTCGTCACCGCGGTCATCGTGTCAATCTTCGGATCGATCGGCTTCGTCGGGCTGGTCATCCCGCACGCCATGCGCCTTGTGGTGGGCGCGCGCCACGAGCATCTGGTTCCCGCTTCGGCGCTCGCGGGGGCCGTGTTCCTCGTGATCTCGGATGTCGTCTCGCGCATGCTGATCCCCGGCCAGGTCGTTCCCATCGGCGTGATCACGGCGTTGGTCGGCGCGCCGGCTTTTGCCCTGCTCCTCGTGCGCCGGCGGCACCTGTCATGAACCTCGCCTGCGAAAACCTGTGCTGGTCGGTTCGCGGACGGGCCATCGTCGACGCCATCGACCTGGAGGTCCGCAGGGGCGAGACCCTGGGGCTGGTCGGCCCCAACGGTTCCGGGAAGTCGACGCTGTTGGGGATGCTCGCCGGCATCCGCAAACCGAGCGCGGGACGGGTGACCCTCGACGGCCGACCCCTGGCGGAAATGTCCCGGCGGGACGCGGCGCGGCGGATCGCGCTGGTCGAGCAGCTGGCCGACACGATAGACAGGATCACCGTGCGCGACGCGGTGGAGCTCGGCCGCACCCCGCGGCTGTCGCTGCTGCATGGCTGGTCGCATGCCGACGATGCGGTGGTCGCGCGCGCTGGAAGCGGTGGACATGTCGGCGTTCGCCGCGCGGCGCTGGGACACGCTTTCGGGCGGCGAACGCCAGCGCGCGCACATCGCACGCGCGCTGGCCCAGGAACCCGAGATCCTGCTGCTCGACGAGCCCACCAACCATCTCGACATCCATCACCAGCTGTCGATCCTCTCGCTCGTCGCCGCGCTTCCGGTAACCAGCATCGTGGCCCTGCACGACCTCAACCACGCCATGACCTGCGATCGGGTGGGCATCCTGGATGCCGGGCGCCTGGTCGCGCTGGGAACGCCCGACGCGGTGCTGACCCCCGACCGGCTGAGCGGCACCTTCTCGGTCGGCGCCAACCTGCTGACCGACCCGGCGGACGGCGCCCGTGTCCTGCGGTTCCACCGCGCGCGGTGATGCGCGCGTGATCGCCGCCCGCCGGGATTGCGCCTCTGGCGCACGCGCCGGGCCGGGTTATAAGGAGCGTCCACGCAGCCCAACGAACCCGACCCCGCACCGCCACAGCGAATCGCCATGAACGTTCCCGCCGCAGCAAGCTGGCCGCACATCCTGTCCCCGTTTCACCTCGGCGCGCTCGACCTGCCGAACCGCGCCGTCGTGGCGCCGATGACCCGGATCAGCGCCGATGCCGACGGGGTGCCGACCCGGCAGATGGCGGAACATTATGCCGCCTTCGCGCGCGGCGGCTTCGGGCTGATCGTCACCGAGGGCACCCACCCCGACACCACGTTCAGCCAGGGCTACCGCGACCAGCCCGGCATCGCGACGTCGGCCCAGGTCGCGGGCTGGCGCGCCGTCGCCGACGCGGTCCACGCGGCGGGCGGGCGCATCCTGTTGCAGCTGATGCACGCCGGCGCGCTGGTCCAGGACAACCGCTACACGAACGAGACCGTCGCCCCTTCGGCGATCCGGCCCGTCGGCGACATGGCGACGCGCTATTACGGCGACGGGCCGTTCCCGGTGCCGCGCGAGATGACCCGCGACGAGATCGCCGCGGCGATCGACGCGTTCGGTACGGCCGCGGCGAACGCGATGGCCGCCGGCTTCGACGGGGTCGAGATCCACGGCGCCAACGGCTACCTGCCGGTGCAGTTCCTGACGCCCGAGACCAACACCCGCACCGACGAATATGGCGGCTCGCTGGAGGGCCGGCTGCGCTTCCATCGGGAGATCATGGCCGCGGTCGTCGCCGGAGTGGCCGGCCGGGGCATCGCCGGCATGCGCCTGTCCCAGAGCCGGACCAACGACCATTTCTACAAATGGCCCGGCGGCCTCGACGACGCGAAGGCGATCTTCGAAGCGATGGCAGAAGACGGCGCCGACTTCATCCATGTCAGCACCCACCGGGGCCTGGACGCGGAGTTCGACAGCGGCCGCACCCTGGCCGGGCTGGCGCGCGACATCACCGGCCTGCCGGTGATCGCCTGCGGCAAGTTGGAAGACCCGGCGACCGCCGAGCGCCTGCTCGCGGCGGGCGAGGCCGACCTGGCCGCGCTGGCGCGTGGCGCCATCGGCGACCCGTCCTGGCCCAGGAGGCTCGCCGCCGGTGAGACTCCCGTCCCCTTCGACCCGGGCATGATCAGCCCCGTCGCCACCCTCGACGCAACGGCCGCCTGGCGCGCGGCCAACGGCGTCGCATTTTCGGATTGAGGCAGCAATGAGCGGCTTCCAGGCAATCGTCTATGCCGTGTTCTTCTGCGGCATCGCGCTGATCGCGATCCTGCTCGACCGGTTCGAGATCAAGGGCACCACCGGGATCGTCGTCGCGCTGGCCGGCGTCGCGGTGCTGTGGGTCGCGATGCGGATCGTGCTCGCCAACCACCGCAACCGTCGGCCCTGAGCGGGGCCGCCAACGCCGATTCAGACCGACTTGTCGCCGGCGTCGGGCACGGGGTCGTTGACGTCCGGGCCGCCCCGCCCCGCGGCATAGGGCGACGTCATCTCGAAGATGTCGTGGGTGCGGCAGTAGCGCGACCCGCCGAGCCGGCCGACGGGCGCCAGCTTGTGGGCATCGATGTACTTGCCGTCGACCAGCAGGTCGTCGCGCACGTGCCAGCGCAGCACCCGGCCAATGACGCAGTCGGTCACCCATTCGTCGCCGAAGCTCATGGTCCGGTCGTAGACGCACTCCATGGCGATCGGCGCGTCGGCGATGCGCGGCGCGGCCACGGCGTCGGACGGCACGGTCGCCAGGCCGAGCGCGGCGAACTCGTCCGCCTCGGGCGGAAAGACGGCCGAGGAATCGTTCATCGGGTCCTCCCAGCCATCGACGACGGTGTGGATGACATAGCCCTTGGTCGCTTCGATATTGGCGGCGGTGTCCTTGGCGCGCCCCTCGCGCCGGCCGACCGAGATCGAGACCATCGGCGGGTAGTGGTTGACCAGGGTGAAGAAGCTGAACGGCGCCAGGTTGGGCACCCCGTCCGCATCGATCGAGCTGACCCAGGCGATGGGCCGCGGCACGATCGAGCCGACGCACAGCCGGTAGGCCTGGCGATGGTCGATCGTCTCGGTGTCGAAGGTCTGATAGCCCATGATTGCGCTCCCGGCAGGCGTTGCGTCTCGCGGTCGCGTGCCAGTCTACAACCGAAGCGCACGCCGGCCAGAACGACAAAACCCCCGGAAGGCCGGGGGTTTTGCGTTCGTCTCCGCGCCATTGCGCTGGCCGCGGAGAAATCTGGTGGAGCCGGACGGAATCGAACCGACGACCTCTACAATGCCATTGTAGCGCTCTCCCAACTGAGCTACGGCCCCTAAATTTTCAAGCGCGCGGCGCGACCCACGCGGGCGGCGGCGAACATAGCGCCCGTGCCCGCCAACGCAAGCGATTTCTCCGGCGCGTCCTCAGTCGTCGTCGCCGCCGTCCGTGCCCTTCTTGGGCACGGGCACGACATCGTCGTCATCGTCCTCGAGGTCGGAGGTGTCCTCCAGCGCGTCGTCGTCGTCATCGTCGTCGTCGATGTCGAGATCGTCGTCGTCGACGAGCGCGGCGAGCTCGTCCTCGTCGTCATCCTTGGTCTTGTCGTCGTTCGCCGGCTTCGGCGTCGGCTCTTCCTCCACGCGCTGGCGGCGCGGCCGGAAGATCGCCTCGTGATCGAACACCGTCGAACAGCTCGGGCAAACGATCGGCGACTTCTGCATGTCGTAGAAGCGGGCACCGCATGCCAGGCATGCGCGCTTCACGCCCCATTCCGGTTTCGCCACTGATCATACCTCCGGGTCAGTTACGGCGCCGCCGTTTGCCACGAACGACCCGGCCTGTCAAAGCCTAACCGGCCGTCGCTTCCACTTCCCGGTGGGCCGTTGCCGCGATGCGTGGCCCGGCACCGCGACATGTGCTAATCGGACGCCGCCGATCATGAATGACACGACCACATCCCAGCCGCGGCCCGCGACCGCGCGCGCCGGCGGCCCGCTCGCCGGACGCGCGGCGATTCCCGGCGACAAGTCGATCTCCCACCGCGCGTTGATGCTGGGCGCGCTGGCGGTGGGCACGACGCGGATCGAGGGGCTTCTGGAGGGCGAGGACGTGCACGCCACCGCCGCCGCGCTGCGCGCGATGGGCGTCGGCGTGACGCGCCACGGGCCGGGCGCATGGACCGTCGACGGCGTCGGCGTCGGCGGCCTGCAGGCGCCCGACGACGTGCTCGACCTGGGCAACTCCGGCACCTCGGCGCGGCTGCTGTGCGGGCTGCTGGCCGGGCACGGGTTCGCCGCGATCCTTACGGGCGATGCCTCGCTGCGAAAGCGCCCCATGGGCCGGGTGACGACGCCGCTCGCGGCCATGGGCGCGCGCTTCGAGACGCGCGAGGGCGGGCTGATGCCGATGACCGTGCACGGATCGGACGATTTGCTGCCCATCGAATACACGCTGCCCGTCGCCTCGGCGCAGGTGAAGTCGGCGGTGCTGCTGGCCGGGCTGCACGCGCCCGGCGAGACCACGGTGATCGAGCCGGCGGCGACACGCGACCACACCGAACGCATGCTGGCCCATATGGGCGCCGACATCGCCAGCACGGACACCGCGGCGGGCCGGCGGATCACCGTCGCCGGCCAGCCCGAACTGACGCCGGCCGACGTGCGCGTGCCCGCCGACCCCAGCTCGGCGGCGTTCCCGGCGGTCGCCGCCGCGCTGGTCGCCGGATCCGAGGTGCGGCTACCGGGCATCGGCATGAACCCGGCGCGCGCCGGCCTGTTCACGACCCTGGACGAGATGGGCGCCGACATCGCCCGCGAGAACCCGCGCGAGGAGGGCGGCGAGCCGGTCGCCGACCTGGTCGTGCGCGCCGCGCGAATGTCGGGCGTGACGGTGCCGGCCGAGCGCGCGCCCTCGATGATCGACGAGTACCCCGTCCTCGCCGTCGCCGCGGCCTGCGCGACCGGCACCACCGTGTTCGAGGGCGTCGGCGAGCTGCGGGTCAAGGAATCCGACCGGC
>JAYOFO010000083.1:0-10138 GCA_038117265.1 Rhodospirillaceae bacterium | reverse complement strand
GCCTCAGCCAGCGGCACCGGCGCGGCGTGAGCCCCGGCGGCGCGCAGCACCACGAAGGCGTCGGCCCAGCCGAGCCCGATGCCGCCCAAATCCTCGGGCACCAGCACCCGGTCGAGCCCGGCCTCGGCGATGGCGGCCCACAAGGCGGCGGGGAACTCACCCGACTCGGCCGACTGGAATACGGCGTCGTCGAGCTGCTCGGCGAACAGCCGGTCGCAGGTCTCGGCGATCAGGGCGCGTTCGGAAGTCATATAGCTCTGCCCCCCTCCTCACCCCAACCCTCTCCTCCCCAAGGGAGGAGAGGGAGAACATATGAGCCCTCTCCGCCCTTCAGGGGGGAGAGGGTGGTGAGCGTCTTGTCCGCCATAGCGCGAAGCTCGAAGGCGGAAGCGAACCGGGAGAGGTGGGTGTCCGCCATCACCGCAATCCCAGCCCCCTGGCGATCACCCCGCGCATGATCTCGGTGGTCCCGCCGCGCAGCGAGAAGGACACGCAGGCCTGCTGCACATAGGCGAGCACGGTCTCGAAGTCGCTGCCGCCGTCGATCCGCGGCGCGGCGCCCAGCGCCTGCAGCGCGACCTCGGGGATGGTCTGCTCGAAGGCGACGCCCTGATCCTTGACCAGCGCCGCCTCCAGCATCGGGTCGGCCCCCTCGCCCAGCCGCGCGGCGACCGACAGCGACATGCCGCGCAGCGCCGCGAGGCGCGCGTGCAGCCGGCCCAGCGCGGCATAGTCAGGGGCCTCGGCGTCTTCCGCGTGCGCCACCAAGAGCTGCAGCAGCGCGAAGGCCGACAGGAACCGGTCGGGCCCGCTGCGTTCGAAGGCGAGCTCGGCCGTCACCTGCGCCCAGCCGTCGCCCACGCTCCCCACGCGCCGCGTGTCGGGCACGAACACGTCGTCGAAGGTGACCTCGTTGAACTCCTCGTCGCCGATCATGTTCTTGATCGGCCGCACGGTCACACCGGGCGCCGACAGGTCGATCACGAACTGGGTGGTGCCGCCGTGGCGGCTCTCGCCGGGCGCGCCTGTTCGAAGAAGCGCGATCATGTAGTGGGATTTGTGGGCATAGGTGGTCCAGACCTTGCGGCCATTAACCCGCCAACCCGTCACCCCGTCGCGCTCGGCGGGTTCCGCCTTGGAGCGGATCGAGGCCAGGTCGGAGCCCGAATCCGGCTCGCTCATGCCGATGCAGAAGAAGGTCTCGCCCGCCGCGATGCCCGGCAGGAAGGCGGCCTGCTGCTCCTCCGTGCCGAACTTCAGCAGCAGCGGGCCCGACTGGCGCTCGGCGATCCAGTGGGCGGCGACGGGCGCGCCGGCGGCCAGCAATTCCTCGATGACGACATAGCGCTCCAGCGCAGACCGGCCGGGGCCCCACGGCGCGGGCCAGGTCATGCCCAGCCAGCCGCGCTGCCCCAGCTTGCGCGAGAAATCCGCGTCGAACCCGACCCACGAGCGCGCCCGCCCGGCCGGCGCGAAGGATGCGAGGTTCTCGACGAGGAACGCGCGCACATCTTCACGCAGGGCCTCGGCCTCCGGCGGCAGTTCGCGCGGCTCGAACGAAAACGGCTGCAACGTTTCTCTCCCTTTCCCACAGTCTAGCGAATGTGGCGGCGATGTGCGCACCCCACCTCACCCCGACCCTCTTCGCCCCCATGGGGCAGAGAGGGGGTGAAGCGGGAGCACGCCATAAAATTCCCTCTCCCCCTATGGGGGGAGAGGGTAGGGTGAGGGGGGGGAAGGCCGGACCGCCGAGAAGCCGGCAGAGCGAGACACCGACGGAGAGGACAGTTGAGCGATTTTCTGATCTACGAGCAGGACGGCGCGATCGTCACCCTGACCATGAACCAGCCCGAGGCGCGCAACCCGCTGTCGGGCGACGAGCAGTACCGTTCGTTCGTCGAGGCGACCGACCGCATCTCGCGCGACGACGGCGTGAAATGCGTGATCCTGACCGGCGCGGGCAGCGCGTTCTCGGCCGGCGGCAACGTCAAGGACATGCGCGACCGCAAGGGCCTGTCGGCGGGCGGCCCCTACGAGGTGCGCAACAACTACAAGCGCGACATCCATAACATCCCGCTGACTCTGTGGAACCTCGAGGTGCCGACCATCGCGGCGGTGAACGGCGCGGCCGTCGGCGCGGGCTGCGATCTGGCCTGCATGTGCGACATCCGCATCGCATCCGAGCGCGCGCGCTTCGCCGAGAGCTTCGCCAAGCTGGGCATCATCTCGGGTGACGGCGGGGCCTTCCTGCTGCCCAAGCTGGTTGGCCTGTCGAAGGCGGCGGAGATGACCTTCACCGGCGACATGATCGACGCGGCCGAGGCACTGGCCTGCGGGCTGGTCTCCAAGGTGGTGCCGGCCGAGAGCCTGATGGACGAGGCGCACATCCTGGCCGGCCGGATCGCCGCCAACCCCGGCCACTCGCTGCGCATGTCGAAGAAGCTGCTGCGCGAGGGGATGCATTCGCGGATCGAGACGGTGCTCGACATGGCCGCCGCCTTCCAGGCGCTGGCCCACCACACGCCCGAGCACGATACGGCGATCGAGGCGCTGCTGAAGAGCCTCGAGAAGAAGTAAGGGAGGGAGACCGATGCCCCACATCACCACCGACGACGGCGTGAAGCTCTGGGTCGAGGAACATGGCAGCGGCACGCCGGTCGTGTTCGCCCACGAGTTCGGCGGCGACATAAGAAGCTGGGAGCCGCAGCTGCGCCATTTCGCGCGCAACTATCGGGCCATCGCGTTCAACGCGCGCGGCTACCCGCCGTCCGACGTGCCCGAGGATGTGGGCATGTACGGCCAGTTCCGGGCGGTCGACGATATCCTCGCCGTGCTCGACGCGCTGGCGATCGACAGGGCCCATATCGTGGGGCTTTCCATGGGCGGGTTCGCCGCGCTGCATTTCGGGTTCCGGTATCCCGACCGCGCCCTGTCGCTGACGGTGGCCGGAGCGGGCTATGGCGCGCATCTCGACGTGCATGCGCAGTTCGCCAAGGAGACGAAGGAGGTCGCCGGGCGGATCGAGGCCGACACGATGGCCGAGTTCTCCAGGATCTACGCTATCGGCCCGACGCGCGTGCAGTATGCCAATAAGGACCCGCGCGGCTGGGCGGCGTTCGCGGCCGAACTCGCCGACCATTCGACGAAGGGCTCGGCGAACACCATGCGCGCCGTGCAGGGCGGACGCCCCTCGCTCTACGATTTCGCCGAGGACATGCAGGCGCTGAAGGTGCCGACCCTGATCATGAATGGCGACGAGGACGACCCGTGCCTCGATGTCGGCCTGTTCATGAAGCGGAACATCCATTCATCGGCGCTGGTGCTGCTGCCGCGCTCGGGCCACCTGATCAACCTGGAGGAGCCGGCGCTGTTCAACCAGTCGCTCGGGGACTTCCTCGCGAGGGTCGATGCCGGCCGGTGGGAGATGCGCGACCCGCGCTCGATCACGACGGATATCCTGTGGACGCCGGACAAGTGAGGTAGACGGGGTCACCCGATCCCGTACTTTTTGCCCCAACCCAGCCCCTCGAGGGTCCCGGCGCGCGGCTTGTACTCCGCGCCCACCCAGCCGTCATAGCCGGCGGCGTCGAGCATCTCGAACAGGAACGGGTAGTTCATCTCGCCGTAGTTCGGCTCGTGGCGGCCGGGCACGCCGGCGAACTGCACGTAGGCGGACTTGGCGAGATACTTCTCGATCTTGTCCGACACGAAGCCCTCGGCCATCTGGGTGTGATACAGGTCGAACTGGACCTTGACGTTGTCCATGCCGATCTCCTCGACCAGCGCGTAGCCCATCGCCTGCCCCACGAGGAAATAGCGGGGATTGTCGGTGTGGTTCAGCGGCTCCAGGTGGAGCGTGATCCCGCGGTCGGAGGCGCGCACGGCCGCCGCGCGCATGTTCGACAGAAGCGTCTGGCGGTGCGCCGCCGGGTCGCCGCCCGCCGGCACCGTGCCCGACATCACGTGGATGCGAGTGCAGCCCAGCGCATCGGCGGCGTTCATCGCGGTGTCGAGGTCGGCGAAGAAGTTCGCCTCCTCGCCCGGCACCGCGGCGCGGCCGAACCGGGTGGCCTCGCTGTCGCCATAGGGGGTGTTGAGCAGGGTGCACTCGACCCCGGCGGCGTCGAGGCGCTTCCTGAGATCGTCAAGATCCTGGTCGTAGGGGCGCTGAATCTCCACGCCCGTAAAGCCCACGTCCGCGGCCGCCTGGATGCGGTCGGGCAGCGGATGCTCGTCGAACATCATCATCAGGCAGGCGGCGAATCTGGGCATGGCGAAGCGTTCCTGTCAGGCGAAACCGGGTCCGTTTATCGCGGGTGGTGCGGCGAGGGGCAAGTGGGCGGCTTATTCCCTCTCTGCCCCATGGGGGCGGAGAGGGTTAGGGAGAGGTGGGGTTCGAAGAACTCCGACCGGGACATCGGCAACTATCCAGCCGGCCCTCCTCACCCCGGCCCTCTCCTCCCCAAGGGAGGAGAGGGAGCAGGTGCTAGCAATCCACCCAGCCATCCTCGGTCTTGAGCCGGTGGGTGATCCGGTTCTGCGGGGTCAGCATCGCCTCGATGAAGCAGCCCTTCTTGGCCACCTCGATCAGCCGCAGCCGGTTCTCCAGCGGGGCGTCGGTGTCGAACGAGATGTCCATGGCGATCGACTTGGGCGCGCTCTCGTATGGCTCGCGGCCGTGCTGGGTCGCCACCCACTCGCAGCGGCACGAGATCTTCGGGTTCTCGATGTCGACCCGCAGCCGCTTGGAGAAGGCGCGCATCTGGGTCATCAGGCAGGAGGTCAGCCCGGCGATGAAGTAGGCGATGGGCAGCGGCGCACTGCCGTCGCCGCCGTGGAAGCCGTACTCGTCGGACGCCATCTGCCACTCGATGGTCTCGGGCACCACCAGCCGCACGTCCATCTCGCAGCGCATGCGACCGACGCCGGTCGCATCGCACTCAAACGCCACGTCGAAACTCTTCAGATCGTCGCCTGCCATGTCGTGCTTCACGTTCTCAGGTTGTGGGATTGATTGCCGCGAAGTGTGCCGCACCCGCCCCCCTCATGAAAGGGCCCCGCGCAAAGGCCACGATTGAATACGGGCGGGCGAACAGCTATGCACGGTGCGAACAGCAACACGACCATCCCCGGGGGAAAGCCATGTCGAGAGTCCTCATCGTCACCGGAGGCAGCAGGGGCCTCGGCGCCGCCACCTGCATCGGCGCGGCCGCGCAGGGCTACGAGAACATCTGCGTCAACTATGTGGGCAACAAGGCGCGCGCCGACCAGGTGGTCGCGGCGTGCGAGGCCGCGGGTGCCAAGGCCATCGCGGTGCAGGCCGACATCACCAAGGAGGCCGACATCGTTCGCATGTTCGAGACGGTCGACAAGGAGCTGGGCACCGTCACCCACCTGGTGAACAGCGCCGGCATCGTCGGGCCCTATGCCCGCGTCGACGAGCTCGACCACTGGGACGCGCTGGAAGAGCTGTGGCGGCTGAACATCACGGCCACGCTGGTGTGCTCGCGCGAGGCGATCAAGCGCATGTCGACCAAGCATGGCGGCAAGGGCGGCGCGATCGTCCACCTGTCGTCGGCGGCCTCGCATCTGGGCGGCGCGGGCGTGAACGTGCCCTATGCGGCCTCGAAGGGCGCGATCGATTCGATGAACTGGGGCATGGCCCAGGAGGTCGCGGCCGAGGGCATCCGGGTCAACGCCGTCAGTCCGGGCGTGATCGACACCGAGATCCAGCCCGCGGGCCGGGTCGAGGCGGTCGGCCCGAACCTGCCGATGAAGCGGGTCGGCCAGGCGCCGGAAGTCGCCAGCGCGATCCTGTTCCTGCTGTCGGACGACGCGTCGTACATCGCCGGCACCAAGGTCAACGTCTCGGGCGCAAGGTAGTTCAGAAAACGAACCCTCTCCGCCATTGGGGGGAGAGGGTGGCGAGCGAAAGTGAGCCGGGAGAGGTGGGTGGTTGTGCGAACCCTCCTCACCCCGACCCTCTCCTCCCCATGGGAGGAGAGGGAGATGCTTTCGCAACGACCACGTTACGCGCGGTCAGTAGACCTTTCAGGTATAGGGCAGGACGTTGCCGCGGATGATCTCCGCGGCGGTCCGGCCGCCCGTCGCGGGGTCGGCCATGGCGATGTCGCGCCCCGCGGCGTCGCGCTCGCCGGCCGCCTCGGCCGCCTCGAAGGCGTGGCTCATGGCAAGCGTCTTGTCGTGGAGGTCCTGTCGGCCGCCGGCCCGCATCAACGCCAGCGGGTTGGCTTCGAACGTGGCGATTCCCCGCAGGTCGACGGCCCCGGCGAGCGCCGCAGCCAGGCAGACGGTTCCGCCGAACGAGTGCCCGACCAGCACCACCCGCGCACCCATATGGCGGGCAGCCGCCCGGACGGCGCGCACCTCGTGCGCCATGTCGAGATCGTCGAAGGTGCGGGTCTCCTCGGTCGCGCCGTAGCCCGGCAGGCTCGTCGCGGCGAGGCGTCGGCCCTGCGGCAGCCGCCTGCAGACAGGGCGCCAGGCGGCCGGCGTGCTGAACGAGCCGGGGACGAAGAGAATCGCGGGGCCGTCACGCGATGCCGCGCCCGGATCGGCGCCCAATTCCTCGAAGTCGACCCGGCCGGCACCGGAATGCAGCGTCATATCTCGATGACGACCTTGCCGAAATGGCGGCCTTCGCGCATGCGCGCCATGGCGGCGGGCACCTCGTCCAGCGAGAAGCGCTCGGTGTCCAGCGCGGGGCGCAGGCCCGACAGTTCGATGGCGCGCAGCATCGCTTCGAACTGCTCGCACGAGCCGCAGGTGACGCCCTCCAGCCGGATCTTGCGGGTGACGACCAGCGGCAGCCGGAACTCGTGGTTGGCGCCCGACAGCACGCCGATCAGCGCGATCGCACCGCCCAGGCGCACGGCCTTGATCGACTGTTCCAATGTGCCCGCGCCGCCGACCTCGACGACCAGGTCGAGGCCGCGCCCGCCGACGGCCTCACGGGCGGTGCGGGCCCATTCCGGCGTCTCGGCGTAGTTGATCAGATGGTCGGCGCCCAGTTCGCGCAGGCGCGCGAGCTTGTCGTCGGACGAGGATGTCGCGATCACCTCGCAGCCCGCGAGCTTGGCGAACTGCAGCGCGAAGACCGAGACGCCGCCCGAGCCCTGGGTCAGCACCACGTCGCCCGGCTTCACCCCGCCCTGGTCGATCACCGCGCTCCACGCCGTCAGGCCGGCACAGGGCAGCGCCGCGGCCTCGGCATGGTCGAGATGCGCCGGTGTGTGGCAGAGCCCGTATTCGGGCAGCACGCGCAGTTCGCACGCCATGCCGTCGATGGCCCCGCCCAGGCCCGAATGCAGCTTGTCCTCGTCGGGCTCGCCCGACAGCCACTCCTGGAAGAAGTTGGCGACGACCCGGTCGCCGGCCCTGAACCGGGTCACCCCGTCGCCCACCGCGACCACCTCGCCCGCCCCGTCCGACACGGGGATCAGGTTCTCGGTGCGCTGGCGCCGCCCGTAGCCGCCCTCGACCGTCAGCAGGTCGCGATAGTTGAGGGTGGCGGCCCGGACTCGGACGAGGACCTCGCCCGGGCCGGGTTCGGGATCCGGCAGCTCGACGACCGAAAGGTTGTCGAGGCCGGGCGCGGGCAGGAGGGCGGCGCGCATGGGCGCGCGTTACTCCGCTGCCTGCTGGACGTGGTGGACCACCTGCTGCGGGAACGGGATCGAGATGCCGTCGGCCTCGAGCTCTTCCTTCATCTTCTTGGTCAGGTCCCAGCGCACGCCCCAATAGTCGCCGGCATTGACCCAGACGCGGACGATGATGTTGACCGAGCTGTCGGCCAGCTCGCCCACGGCGACGACCGGCTCGGGATCGGCCAGCGCGCGGCCTTCCTCGCCGATGACGCGCTTGATCGTGGCCATCGCGACGTCGATGTTATCGCCGTAGTCGATGCCCATGAGCAGGTCGACGCGGCGGGTCGGGTTGGCGCTGAAATTCTGGATCGCCGAGCCCCAGATCGCGCCGTTCGGGACGATGATCTGGACGTTGTCGCCCGTCGCCATTTCGGTGGTGAACAGGCCGATCTCCTTGACCGTCCCGGTCTGGCCGCCGGCAACGATGAAATCGCCGATCTTGAAGGGGCGGAACATCAGCAGCATCACGCCCGCCGCCACGTTGCTCAGCGTGCCCTGCAGGGCGAGACCGATGGCCAGGCCGGCGGCACCGAAGATGGCCACCAGGCTGGTCGCCTCGACGCCGAACTGCTGCAGCGCGGCGATGACGACAAAGGCGATGATCGCATAGCGCACGATGCTGCCGAAGAAGCGCGTCAGCGTGACGTCGGCATGCCGGCTGCGGCTCAGCGCACGTTCGACCGCACGGCGCGCCCAGCCCGCAAACATAAAGCCGAGGACGATGATCGCCAGCGCGCCGACCACGTTGAGGCCGTAGGTGACGAGCACGGCGTAGACCTGTTCAATGACTTCCGAAACCTGCTGATCCATCGTGTTGCTCCTGGTTCAACGGGAGGGCCGTTCCCGCCCCCTCCGGAAATTATCTCTCTAGCGGCGTCCGCGCGCGATCCGGATTGCCGTCAACACCAGCCAAATCGGCACCACCACGACGGCACCGATCAGCGCGAAGGGCACGGCCCACTCGATCGTATCGGCGACCACGTTGAAGATTCCCTCGACCGTCCCGCCGATGGCCCCCAGAAGCGATTCCGGGTTGATGTCGAAGGCAGACAGGATCAGCCCGATGACGATCGACAGGATGAACAGTCGCAGGATGGTGGCGCCAAGACTTCGTGGCATGCCGGGTCCGTTCTTGGATGCGCGGAAACCGGAACGGTTTATTCGACGGGACGCGTATCGTCGATAACTTTTCCGTCGTTCGGCAGGCTGCCGGGCGAGACCAGCTCGACCGCGCCGCGCAGCTTCGTCGCATCGGACAGCGATTGCGCGATCGCATCCGCGAGCCCGGCATCCGCCCCGGCCGCGATCTCGCAGCGAAGCGTCATCGCGTCGCGCTCGTCGGCGCGTGAGACGACGAGGCGGGCGCGCAGAATCTCGGGGTGACGGCCGGCCACATCGGCGACCTGTTCGGGCCGCACGAACATGCCGCGCACCTTGGTCGTCTGGTCGGCGCGGCCCATCCAGCCGCGCAGGCGCATGTTGGTGCGCCCGCACGGGCTCGGCGCGGACAGCACCGCCGAGAGGTCGCCCGTGGCGAATCGGATCAGCGGGTGCAGCGGGTTGAAGACGGTCAACACCACCTCGCCCACCTCGCCCGCTTGCACCGGATCGCCGGTGCCCGGGCGCACGATCTCGACGATGATCTCTTCGTCCACCACCATGCCCTCGACCGGTGCGCCGTCGTGCATCGTCTCGTAGGCGATCAAGCCCACATCGGCCGTCGCATAGCATTGCAGCACCGACACGCCGCGCCCCTGGAGTTCGGCGCGCAGCGAGCCCGGCAGCGCCGCGCCCGAGACCAGCGCATGGCGCAGCGAGGACACGTCCGCGCCCGTCTCGTCGGCCTTGTCGAGCAGGATCTTCAGGAAATCGGGCACGCCGACATAGGCGTCGGGCCGCAGGTCGGCGATCACGGCGACCTGCTGCTCGGTGTTGCCGCCGCCGGCGGGGATGACGGCGCAGCCCAGCGCGCTGGCGCCGGATTCGAGCATCATGCCCGCCGGAGTCAGGTGATAGGCGAACGCGTTCAGCACCAGCTGGCCGGCGCGCAGGCCCGCTGCGTGGAGCGCGCGAGCCAGCCGCCAGTAATCGTCGCCCGTGCCCTGCGGCTCGTAGATCGGGCCGGGCGACACGAAGATGCGCCGCACCGCTTCGCCCGCGTCGGCGACGAGCCCGCCGAAGGGCGGGTCCGCACGCTGCAGGGCGACCACGTCGGACTTGCGCAGCAGCGGCACGGCTGCCAGCGCCGCGCGGTCGGTGACCGACGCGGGATCGACATCGGCGAGCGAGGACGCGAAATGACGCGCGTGCGCCTTGGCGTGGGCGATCTGGCCCGGCAGGCGGGCGAACAGGTCGCGTTCGCGCGCCTCGGGCGCGCGCGCCTCTGCCGTGTCGTGGAAGTCGCCGCCGGCCATCGTCAGGCGAGCCAGCGCTTGCGCCGGCGGTAGTGCTTGACGTCGCGGTAGCTGCGC
>JAYOFO010000082.1:0-10311 GCA_038117265.1 Rhodospirillaceae bacterium | reverse complement strand
GCGCGCACATAGTCGAAGTTGCGCGCGCGCAGGAACTCCGCGCGCACCACGCCCACCAGGTTGGTCCAGTTGAACAGCAGCATGATGACCAGCAGCGTCCAGAAGCCGGGCACGAGCAGGCTGGAGACGATCAGCACCACGAAGATGAACGGCATTCCCTCCCAGACCTCGATGAAGCGCTGGAAGGACAGGTCGAGCCACCCGCCGTAATAGCCCTGGACTGCACCGGCGATGACGCCGACGATGCTAGCGAAGACCGTCAGGGTCACGCCGAACAGGACCGAGATGCGGAACCCGTAGATCAGTCGGGCGGACACGTCGCGCGCCTGGTCGTCGGTGCCCAGCCAGTTCCGGGCTGTCGGCGGCGAGGGTGCGGGCGTGGGCAGGTCGGTCACCGGCGTGTCGAACGAGTAGGGGATGAGCGGCATCACCAGCCAGCCCTTCTCCTGGATCAGTTCGACAACGAAGGGGTCGGTGTAGTCGGTCTCGGTCTCGAAGTCGCCGCGGAAGGCCGTCTCGGGATAGGCGGTGAAGATCGGCGTGTAGAAGGCGCCGTCGAAGCGCACGAGCAGCGGCTTGTCGTTGGCGATGAACTCGGCGAACAGCGAGAAGAAGAAGATCGCCAGGAAGATCCACAGCGACCAGTAGCCGCGCCGGTTCGACCGGAAGTTCGCGAGGCGGCGGGCGGTGACGGGCGTGATCGCGATCCACAGGAGGCGATTCGGTGCCTCCCGCGTCGCTTTCCCGGGACCGGATTCGAGCCCTGCGCTGGGATCGGCCGTGCCCATGTCAGACCTCGCGGCTTTCGAAGTCGATCCGCGGATCGACGAGCACGTAGGTGATGTCCGAGGCGAGCTTGATCAGGAGGCCCAGCAGCGCGAACACATAGAGGGTCGCGAACACGATGGGATAGTCGCGGTTGAGCACCGCCTCGAAGCCCAGCAGGCCGAGCCCGTCGAGCGAGAAGATGATCTCGATGAACAGCGCGCCGCTGAACAGGACGGAGATGAACAGGCCGGGGAACCCGGCGATGACGATCAGCATGCCGTTGCGGAAGACATGACCGTAGAGCACGCGGCGTTCCTCGAGACCCTTGGCCCGCGCCGTGACCACGTATTGCTGGGAGATTTGGTCAAGGAAGGAGTTCTTAGTCAGCATGGTGAGGAACGCGTAGCCGCCGATCACCATCGACCCGACCGGCAGCACGATGTGCCAGAGATAGTCGAGGGCCTTGTCGATCGGGCCGAGTTCGCTGAAATTCTCCGAGACCAGCCCGCGCAGGGGGAACCAGTCGACGAAGTTGCCGCTGGCGAAGAGCTGGATTCCCAGGATCGCGACGAGGAAGGCCGGCATGCCATTGCCCGCGACCACGAACACGCTGGTCCAGACGTCGAACCGCGAGCCGTCGCGCACCGCCTTCGCGATGCCCAGCGGGATCGAGATGCCGTAGAGGAACAGCGTCGTCCAGAACCCGATGGTGATGGAGACCGGTAGCTTCTGGGTCACCAGGTCGACCACGGGCCGGTCCTGGAAGAAGCTGTTGCCGAAGTCGAACGACAGGTAGTTGCGCACCATCAGGAGGAAGCGTTCGTGGGGCGGCTTGTCGAAGCCGACCATGCGTTCGAGCTCTTCGATGAACTCCGGCGGCAGTCCGCGCGCGCCGCGATACTTCGACTCGAAGCTCGATGCCTGTTCGGCGCGCAGCTGGTCGGCCGCCTGTGAGGTGGCATCGCCGAGGCCGCCCGAGACCCGCGCCGTCGCCTCCACGGCTGTGCCTTGGATGCGCGCGATCATCTGCTCGACCGGGCCGCCCGGTGCGGCCTGGACGATGATGAAATTGAGCAGGATGATCCCGAACAGGGTCGGGACGATCAGCAGCAGGCGCCGGACGATATAGGCAAGCATGGGGCGAGACTATCGCGCGGCCCGGCGTCGGCGCTACCGGCCCCGCGACGCGCGAATCCGGGCGTCCTTGTCGGGATCGATCCACCAGGTGTCCAGCTGCGCACCCTGGCGCGGGGTCGTGTTCGGAATCCCGTAGCGGTCCCAGTAGGCGATCCGGTCGGTCGTGATGTGCCAGTGGGGCACGATGTAATAGCCCCACAGCAGCGCCCGGTCGAGCGCGCGTGTGCGCTGGACCAGGCTCGCGCGGTCGGGCGCCGTCACAACCAGTTCGACCAGCGCGTCGATCGCCGGATCATGAATGCCGGCCAGGTTGCGCGAACCGGGCCGCTCGCCCGACTGGCTGCTCCAGAACTCGATCTGCTCGTTGCCCGGCGATTCCGACTGGCCCCAACTGCCCACGATCATGTCGTAGTCGTAATCGTCCGTGCGTCGCCGGTACTGGGCGGCGTCGACCAGGCGCACCTCCACCTCGATGCCGAGCCGCTCTAGGTTGCGCTTGTAGGGCAGCGCGATTCGCTCGAAGGCCGGGCTGACCAGCAGGATCTCGAAGCGCAGCGGCGAGCCGCCCGGGCTGAGGCGCTTGCCGTCCTTGACCGTCCAGCCCGCCGCATCCAGCAGGTCGGCTGCCGCGCGCAGGTTGGTGCGGTGGCCGCGTGCGCCCGAGCCGTCGGTGGCGGGCGGCACGTAGACGGCATTGAAGACCTCGTCGGGCAACTGGCCGCGAAAGCGTTCGAGGATCTCGCGTTCCTCGGTATCGGCGTCGCGCAGCTGGCCGCGGCTGCCGAGCTCGGAATTGTCGAAGAAGCTGTCGGTCCGCGTGTAGGCTTCATAGAACAGGTTCTTGTTCGACCATTCGAAGTCGAAGGCCAGTGTCAGCGCCTCGCGCACGCGCCGGTCCTGGAACATCGGCTTGCGCAGGTTGAACACGAAGCCCTGCATGCCTGAGGTGCGCTGGTGCGGAAACTCGCGCAGCACGATCTCGCCGTTCCTCACCGGATTCGCGTCGGTGAACTCGGTGGCCCAGGCCTTCGCCGAGTTCTCGACCCACCGGTCCAGCACGCCCGACTTGAACGCCTCGCGGGCGACGGTCGGATCGCGGAAATACTCGTACCGCAGCGTGTCGAAATTGTTCCGGCCGATCTCGGCGGGCTGGTTTCGGCCCCAGTATCCCGGCACGCGCGCAAAGGTGATCGACTGGCCGGGCTTCACGTCGGCGATCCGGTAGGCACCGCTGCCCAGCGGAATGTCCAGGGTGGTGCCGAACTCGCGGCCCTCCCAGTAATGCTTCGGCAGGATCGGCAACTGCCCGATGATAAGCGGAAGTTCGGGGTTCTGCGCCTGGCCGAAGTCGAAACGCACCTTGCGTTTGCCCGTCTTCGTCGCCGAGGCCACGTCGCGGTAATAGAAGCGGAAGAAGGGCGCGCCCTGGGTGCGCAGGGTCTCGAACGAGAAGATCACGTCCTCGGGCGTGATCGGCTTCCCGTCGTGCCAGGCGGCATCGTCGCGCAGCTCGTATTCCACCCAGGACCGGTCGTCGGGCACGTTCATGGTCCGGCACAGCAGGCAGTACTGGGAGAACGGCTCGTCGGCCGACGAGACGGTCATGGTGTCGTAAATCAGGGAGACCCCAACCGCCGGATTGCCCTGGATGATGTAGGGGTTGAGGCTGTCGAAGGTGCCCATGGCGAACTGCACGTTGGTGCCGCCCTTCGGCGCGTTCGCGTTGACGTAGTCGAAGTGCGTGAAGTCGGGGCCGTACTTCAGCGCCCCGTGCATCGCCATCCCGTGCGCCGGACCGTTCGTGCCGGTCAGCGCCAGCGCCGCCGGTGCGAACGCACCCGCGACGCCCAGCCCGACGATCGTCGCAAGCAATCCCGTGCGCAACATGGCCCCTCCCGGCCTCTTCCCCGTATCCTGACCGTTAGATGGGGGCAGAAGGGCCCGGCAATCAAGCAAAACCGGCGATTTCTCACGCCGAAGTTAGGCGCTGCCGCGCCGGCGCCGCAATCGTTGCGCGTTTGCGCCCGATTTCCGCTCAGACCGCCTCGGATTGCATGGCGAGGCCCAGCGACCGGGCCGTGTTGTCGACCGCCGCCAGGCAGGTGGCCGCCCGCGCGTCGGGAATCCAGGCCTCGATGCGGATCACATAGTCGCCGGCGCCGCCGCGCCGTTCGCAGTCCATGCGCACGATGTTGGCGCCGTAGTCGGCAAAGGCCTCGGTCAGCCGCGCGACCAGGCCCGGCCGGTCGGCGCCGCGCACCTCGATCCGATGCGTGACATTCGCGCTCTCGCCGTGTTGCGGACCGAGGGTGAAGGGGGCGACGGCAATCTGCGCGACCGCATGTCGGCGCCCAGTTCGAACAGCCGCCCGGCGACGGCCGACAGCAGGCCCGTCCGGTCGGGGCACGAGATGGCGATGCGCACGTCATGGGCCATTGGCGTGTCTCCTATGCGGCCAGGGCGTCCAGCGCCGCGGCATGGACCGCGGCATCCCCGGCGGCGAGCACCGAGCCCGGCGAGCCGATGCGCAGGGCCCGGCCCTCCCAGTCGGTGATGGTGCCGCCCGCGCCGGCGATGATGACCGCGTGGGACAGGTAGTCGTAGGGCTGCATGCCGCTTTCGGCGGCCAGGTCGGTCTGGCCCGAGGCGACCATCGCGTAGGCCCAGGCGTCGGTCCCGAAGCGCGTGTCGCGCACCCGGGATTTCAGCGCGGCATAGCGTGCGCCGTCGGCCGCGCCGAACATGTCGGGCGAGGTGGTGCACATCCGCGCGTCGGCCAGCGAGGGGCAGGCGCGGGTGCGGACCGTTCCGGTCTCCGTGGCACCGCGCCAGTGGCGGGTGGGGGCGTCCGCGACGCCCAGCCAGCGCTCGCCCAGCGCTGGGTAGGCGTTCAGGCCGAGGACCGGCGCCCCGTCCACGACCAGCGCGATCAGGGTCGCGAACAGCGGGATGCCGTTGACGAAGGCACGGGTGCCGTCGATCGGGTCGAGGACCCAGACGAACTCGGCATCCAGCCGTTCCGCGCCGTGCTCCTCGCCCAGGATTCCGTGGTCGGGGACGGCGTCGGCGAGCAGCGCGCGCATCGCGGCCTCGGCCTCGCGGTCGGCGCGGGTCACCGGGCTCGCATCGTCCTTGAGTTCGACGTCGAAAGACGTGCGGAAATGGCGCATCGCGGCGTCGCCGGCAGCATCGGCGAGCCGGTGGGCCAAGGATACCAGTGCCGGGTCGATCGCGGTCATCGGGGGTGCGTGCTCCGGGCAAACGAAAGGCGGCGCCCGCAAGCGCCGCCTTGGAACTTAGCCGCCGTGGCGCGGAAGCGCTACTGGCCCGGCAACGGGGCCGGGGTGTCGGCGTTGGCCCGCAGATAGGCGATCAGGTTTGCGCGGTCCTGCACGCTCTTGATGCCGGCGAAGGTCATCTTGGTGCCCGGCAGGAAATCCTTTGGCTTGGCCAGGAAGGCGTTCAGGTCGGCGTAGGACCACTCGCCGCCCATCGCCTTGATCGCGTCGGAATAGGCGAAACCGGAAATATGGCCCTTCTGCCCGCCGACGACGTTGTAGAGGTTCGGCCCGACCTTGTTGGCGCCGCCCTTCTCGACGGTGTGGCAGGTGCCGCAGCGCTTGAAGGCCTTCTCGCCGGCAGCCACGTCGGCCGCGGCGAGCAGCGGGGCCACCGGCTCCAGCACCGCCGCTTCCTGGACGGCGGCGACCTGCGTGCCGCTCTCGGGCACGTCGACCTTGTAGGCCATCTCCGCACCGTGCTCGGCGTGGGTCGACTCGTTGATGACGATGCCGATCGCGAACGCGGCCGTCAGCGCCACGAGCGCGGCCCCCCAAACCTTGTAAGAATGACCAGCCATGCGTCGGCTTCCCCGCTTGAATCGGTCGTATCGAAGGACGGTCCGCCCTTGCGCGTCGCGAATTTAGCGAGCGCACGCGCACCTGTCCACGGCCCCCTCCACTGCCACGTGCCGCGGCAAAGGTTCCGTTCCTGCGCGACGAGATATATCTTTCGCCCGAGCGGCGGACCAGCGCCGATCCATGTCTCGCGGCATTAGGTCGCAGCAACCCCGACGGAGGCCAAGGCCCTGACAAACGGAGCAAGTTCGCGTACCGCGCCGGGCCGTCCGGTGGTCGTGATCCCGGCGCGCATGGCCTCGACCCGGCTGCCGGGAAAGCCGCTGGCCGACATCCATGGCCTGCCGATGATCGTCCAGTGCCTGCGGCGTGCCGAGGAGGCGCGAATCGGGCCGGTGGTCGTCGCCTGCGCCGAGGCCGAGATCGCCGAGGCGGTGACGGCGGCGGGCGGCACGGCCGTGCTGACCGACCCCGACCTGCCGTCCGGCTCCGACCGGATCCATGCGGCGCTGGCCGACTGGGATGCCGCCGGCGCGTATGACGCGGTGGTCAACCTGCAGGGCGATCTGCCGACCCTCGACCCGGCCATCGTGCGCGCCACGTTCGACGTGCTGGCCGACCCGGCGGTCGACATCGCCACGGCGGCCTGCGCGATCACGGAAGAGGGCGAGCGCGACAACCCCAACGTGGTGAAGGCGGTCATCGCGCTGCCCGGTGGTGCGCGGGTCGGACGCGCGCTGTACTTCAGCCGCGCGACGGTGCCGACGGGCCCCGGCGACCATTTCCACCATATCGGGCTCTACGCCTACCGGCGCGATGCGCTGGCGCGCTTCGTCGCCCTGCCGGCCAGCCCGCTGGAGACGCGCGAGAAGCTCGAACAGCTGCGCGCGCTGGAGGCGGGCATGCGCATCGACGTGGCGCTCGTTGACACCGTTCCGCTCGGTGTCGATACTCCGGCCGACCTTGCGCGCGCGCGGGCCCTGCTGGGCTGACCGGCGCGCTTTCTAACCGCGAACCCGACACGATGACCGACACGCAAGCCCCGGCCGGCGACCCGGCCACGACGATCGCCTATCAGGGCGTCCCCGGTGCCAACTCGCACATCGCGTGCGTGCAGGCATTCCCGGAGATGACGCCGTTGCCCTGCGCGACGTTCGAGGATGCGTTCGCGGCCGTGGAGAGCGAGGGCCGGGCGAGCCTGTCGATGATCCCGATCGAGAACACGCTCGGCGGCCGGGTGGCGGACATCCATCACCTGCTGCCCGAATCCAAGCTGTTCATCGTGCGCGAGCATTATCTCGAGGTGCAGTACCAGCTGCTCGGCACCCCCGACGCGACCCTCGACGGGCTGGTCGAGGTGCGCAGCCATGCCCAGGCGCTGGCCCAGTGCCGCGGACAGCTGGCCAGTCTCGGCGTGCGCACCGCCGCCCGCGCCGACACCGCCGGCTCGGCACAGGAGGTTGCCGAGCTCGGCGACCCCACGATCGCCGCGCTGGCGCCCGCGCTCGCCGGCGAGATCTACGGCCTGCAGGTGCTGCGTTCGCGCTTCGAGGACCGGATCGGCAACACCACGCGGTTCGTGGTGCTGGCGCGCTCGCGGCGCGATCCCGACCCGTCCGTCGGCCCGTGCATCACCTCGTTCATCTTCGAGGTTCGTTCGGTGCCCGCCGCGCTCTACAAGGCGATGGGCGGGTTCGCCACCAACGGCATCAACATCACCAAGCTCGAGAGCTACATTTCGGGCGAGCGGTTCTCGGTGGCGCAGTTCTATGCCGAGATCGAGGGCCATCCGGCCGATCCCGCGGTCGCCCGCGCGTTCGAGGAGCTCAACTACTTCTCGAAGAACGTGCGCGTGCTCGGCGTCTTTCCCGCCGACGCGTATCGCCGCCAGTAGGGGCGCTAGCCCTCCGCCAGCCACTCCTCGATCAGCCGCCGCGCGATCGAGTCCGGGCGCGGCAGCTGCACCGGTGAATCGGGCGTGATCGCCTTGAGTTCGTCGCGCGACATCCACTCCGCCGACAGCAATTCGGTCTCGTCGATGGTGATCGCGGTGTCGAGCGCGCGTGCCCGGAAGCCGACCATCAGCGAGGCCGGGAACGGCCAGGGCTGGGAATGCTGGTATTCGACGTCGGTCACCCGCACGCCGACCTCTTCATAGACCTCGCGCGCGACGCAGTCCTCCAGCGTCTCGCCGGGCTCTAGGAAGCCGGCCAGCACCGACTGCATGCGGCCCTGGAAGCGCGGCGCGCGCCCCATGACGATCCGGTCCCCGTCATGGACCAGCATGATACAGGCGATGTCGGTGCGCGGGAAATGCGAGGCGTTGCAGGCCTCGTTGGTGCAGCGGCGCTGGTGGCCGGCGGCCTGGCTGCGGGTCGGTGCACCGCACGCGCCGCAGAAGCGGTGGCGTTCGTGCCAGTAGGCGATGCCGCGCGCATAGGCCAGCAGGTTGCCTTCCTCGCGCCCGACATAGGGGCCGATCTTGCGCAGATCCTCGAACACGCCCATCGCGCCGAGAATCTCGTGTTCGTGCGGATTCTCGATATGGCTGACGTCGAGCGCGAAATAGGCGGTGCCCGCGACCAGGCCGAGCAGGACGGGCTCGGCCTGGTCGCTGCGCAGCATCTCGATATGGGTGACCTCGAGCGCGGCAGCCGCGACCGCCTCGCCCGGCGCCACCAGATTGTGCAGCTGCCAGACGGGCAGCACCCGGCTGGTGGCGCTCGACAGCTGTTCGGCGAGCCAGGCGGCGTCGTTGCGCAGGTGCGAGACGCGGTCGAGATAATCGCTGGAATAGAAGTTGCGGCGGGTCATCGGCGATGCGGAACCTGTCGGGGAAGCCGGGCGGCGCATAACCTGTCACAGCTTCGCGCCTGTGGAAAGTGCCGGAAATCGCGGCCCGGGGCGTTGTTTATCGCGGGGCCCGATCTGATATAGTGCCCTCGGGAGGCCGGGCGGACGGGCGTCTCGCCAACCCGGTCAGGTCCGGAAGGAAGCAGCCGTAACGAGTTTCGCCCGGGTCGCATTCAACCGGTCTCCCACCTCGAAATTCGAATCGGGTATTGGTGGTCCTGCCGATACCCATGGGAAGCGACCGCTCGCATGACTGCCGATTACGAAGACCAGCCGGGTGATCCGCACGAGGCGGAGCCGGACGAGTCTCCCGACGGCAGCCCGACCATCGACGACCCCAACCAGGCGAGCTTCCTCGACGCGCCCGCCGCGCCGGCGCCCGATCCAGCACCCGCGCCCGACCCCGAGGCGCCACCTCGCAAACCGGCACCTGCTGCCGCGGCGCCGGCTGCGGCACCCGATACGGTCAAGGCGTCGCCCGACTATCAGGTGCTGGCCCGCAAGTATCGCCCGCAGAACTTCTCGCAAGTGATCGGCCAGGAGGCGCTGGTGCGCACCCTGACCAACGCCTTCGCGCTCGACCGGGTCGCCCACGCCTTCATCCTCACCGGCGTGCGCGGCGTCGGCAAGACGACGACGGCGCGGATCATCGCCAAGTGCCTCAACGCGGCGGGCGGGCCGACCATCGATCCCGACCCGAACGACGAGCAGTGCGTCGCCATCGCCGAGGACCGCCACCCCGACGTGATCGAGGTCGACGCGGCGAGCCGCACGGGCGTCGACGACATCCGCGAGATCCTCGACGGGGTGCGCTACCGCCCGGTGTTCGGCCGCTACAAGGTCTACATCGTCGACGAAGTGCATATGCTGTCGCGCCACGCGTTCAACGCGCTGTTGAAGACGCTCGAGGAACCGCCCGAGCATGTGAAGTTCATCTTCGCCACGACCGAGATCCGCAAGGTGCCGGTGACGGTGCTGTCGCGCTGCCAGCGCTTCGATCTGCGCCGGATCGGTGCCGACGAGCTGATCGCCCATTTCGGCGCCATCGCAAAGGCCGAGGGCGCGGCGCTGGAGGACGGTGCAATACGGCTGATCGCGCGCGCCGCCGACGGCTCGGTGCGCGACGGGTTGTCGCTGCTCGATCAGGCGATCTCGGCCTACTGCTCCAACGGCAACGTGGCGACCGAGGACGATGTGCGCGCGATGCTGGGCGCCGCCGACAGCGCGGCCGTGTTCGACATCTTCGAGGCGGTGATGGCCGGGCGCGTGGCCGATGCGCTTGCCGGGCTGCGCACGCTTTACGATTCCGGCTCCGACCCGCTGACCGTCCTGCAGGATCTGCTCGAGCTGAGCCACTGGATCACCCGGGTCAAGCTGGTGCCCGCGGCGCTCGACAATGCATCGGTGTCCGAGATCGAACGCACCCGTGGGCGCGCGATGGCCGAGAAACTGGGCGTCGCGGTGCTGTCGCGCGCCTGGCAGATGCTGCTCAAGGGGGTCGGCGAGGTGCAGCGTGCGCCTTCGGTCCTGCCGGCGGCCGAGATGGTGCTGATCCGCCTCGCCTACGCTGCGGATTTGCCACCGCCGGGCGAGATCGTGAAGCGCCTCGAGGCGGGCGAGGGCGCGGCGGCGCCGGCTTCCGGCGCGTCCGCCGCGCAGGCCCCGTCGAATGGCGGCGGGTCGCCGTCCGGTGCCG
>JAYOFO010000081.1:0-10581 GCA_038117265.1 Rhodospirillaceae bacterium | reverse complement strand
CGTCATGGCCGTCCGCACGGTAGCGCTCGATCGTCGCGCCCGAGCCCGCCGCCCCGCAGGCGTCGATCGCCAGCGGATCGCCGCCGGCCGGCGAGACCAGCCAGAAGCCGTCGCCGCCGATCGAGTTCATGTGCGGATAGACCACCGCGATCGCCGCCGCCGCCGCGATCATGGCCTCCAGCGCGTTGCCGCCCTCGCGCAGCACCGCCAGGCCCGCCTCGGCGGCCAAATGGTGCGGCGCCACGACCATGCCGTTGGCGGCGAAGGTGGAATTCAGCATCGTGTCGTCCCTGCAAAAGTTCGGGCGGCGCCCGGCGGCGCCGCCCGCGAAAGCCCCGGCCCGAAGACGGCTACTCGGCCGCCTCGACCTGCGGATAGTCGGTCAACTCGTCGAGCGCCGGCTTGATCTCCTGCATGAAGATGCGCAGCTGCTCGATCATGTCGTCCTTCGGACACTGCGCGTAGTGATAGATCAGCGTGATGTACTCGGCCGGCAGCTGCTTCCATTGCGAGACATAGGCATCGCGCACCTCCGAGACCGTGCCGTACTGGAACAGGCCCGTCTCGTCCATCAGCTCCAGCAGGCGCTTGTCGTCGGCGTCCTGGGCCTTGCTCGTCCAGTCGGGGAAGAGCGGGCCGTAGAAGTTCTGGAAGATGTCGCCCGACCAGTCGATCGCCTTCTGGGCGCCGTCCTCGTGGCTGTCGCCGACATGCGGCCAGCGCACGATCGACTGGTTCTGGCCGTGGACGATGTTGAAGCCGTGCTGGTTGGCGATCTCGGTGTAGCGCGGCCCGTAGTTGGCGCAACGCCCGATGCTGGAGAAGTAGGACGGGATGTAACCCCGCGCGCCGGCATACTCGACCGTCTCGATCGAGGCGTTCGACGCGATGAACACCTTGGGGTGCGGCTGGGTGTAGGGCGCGGGCGTCACGCAGATCTTGCGCAGTACGCCGTTCTCGTCCATCTCGCCCGGCGCGCCCATCTGGCGCGTCACGTCGCCCATGAACCAGCCCTCGAGTCCCTCGTCATGGGGATAGGGGTACTGCCACAGGTCGCTCTTGTATTCGAAGGCGTCCTCGGTCCAGGCCTTCATGACGATGTCGACCTGTTCCTCGAAGATCTTGCGGTTGTGCTCGTCGGCCGCGCTCTTGTCCGACAGCGTCGCGACCGAGCCGATCTTCTGGCCCAGCACGTTCGTCCAGCGCGCCTGGTAGCCGCGCGCGAAGCCGACGAAGCAGCGGCCCTTGGTCATGTGGTCTAGGATCGCGGTCTCTTCCGCCACCCGGATCGGGTCGTCGACGCTCATCACATAGCCGAGGCTGCCGACATGCAGGTTCTTGGTCAGCCCCGCCCAGTATCCGGTGTTGATGCCGATGCTCGGGCCGACCTCGTAGCCTTCGGAATGGAAGTGATGCTCGATCGACGAGATGCCCCACACACCCAGGTCGTCCATCGCCCGGATCAGGTCGGGCATGCCGTCCATCGCCTCCTGGAAACGCTCGCGGTTGCGGCCGATGGGGCGCATCTGCTTGCGCTCCTCCGGGCTCTCCGCACGGACCACGGGGTACATCTGACAGATAACCTTGACCATGGATTCCTCCCTTTCCAGCGCGCCGGTGTGCGCGTCTAGACGTTGAACGGCGGTGCGTCGTATCCGTCCTCGACCTCGATGCGCGACACGTTGATGAAGCGCGCGAGCATGCCGTAGTAGCCGATCATGATCGTCAGATCGACGAAACCCTGGACGCCGAACTCGGCCTTCAGCGCGTCGACCGTGGCGTCGTCGATCTCCTCGTTGCGCGTGAGCTGCCGCGCATAGCGCGTCGCCAGCCCGATGGCGCCCAGCTCGGCCTCGATCGCGGGCGTGCCCAGCTTCGCCAGCAGGTCCGGCGACGCTCCGGCTTTCTGGGCCACCACCCAATGATGCGCCCACTCGTATCCGCAGCGCAGCTCCTGGGCGACTGTCAGGATGACGTATTCGCGCAGCGCATCGTCGAAATCCGTGGCGTAGCGCACATGCGCACCCACCGGCGTGACCGCGGCGAGCGCGCCGGGGCTGTTGGCCAGCAGCGCGAAGACGTTGGCCATCCGCGTCATGCCGCGGGTGCGCAGAATCTCGTCATACGCCTCGAGATATTCGGGCGGGCAGTCCTCGCGCTCGACGCGCGCAAGCCGTGCATTTCCTAGACCGTCGGACACCGGGCACTCCCCCTGATTTGATTTTCGCGCGCCCGCATCGTAGCCGCCGCACGGGTTTCTTGGCATTCAGCAAACCACCTTCGTGGCGGCGGCGTCAACGCCGGCACGCCAAATCACCCGGACGTGTGCTAAACGCGGAAATGGCGCGCGCAAGACACACATGGGCGCGCCGACAGACCAGCGGGACGGACGCAGATGAGCGAGACAACCCCTGCCCGGATCGGCGCCTTCGCCGGCGCGATCCTGGTCGCCGCGGCGACCATCTTCTTCCTGATCGAGGGGCGCGAGCTGCTGATCCCGATCGCCATCGCGATCGTCATCTGGTACCTGCTCAACGCGCTCACCCGGTTCATCCATGCCATCCCGCTGGGCGGCTGGCGGATGCCCAACTGGCTCGGCCTGACCTTCGCGGTCATCGTCGTGCTGCTGGCCATCGCGGGGGTGGCGGAGCTGATCAGCGACAATCTCTCGCGGGTCGCGGCGGCCGCGCCCGCCTACCAGGCCAACTTCGAGAACCTCGTCGCCGGCGCCTCGCGCCTTCTGGGCTTCGAGCAGCCGCCCGACATCGCGAGGATTACCGACGAGATCGACCTGCGCGCGCTGATCTCGCGCTTCGCCGCGACCGCGGCAGGCATCGCCAGTTCCTTCGGCGTGGTGTTGGTCTATGTCGTGTTCCTGCTGATCGAGCAGGGCAGCTTCGAGAAGAAGATGGCCGCGCTGTTTCCCGACACCGGAAAACGCCAGGAAGTGCGCGACCTGCTGCACCGCATGCAGGTGCGCATCCAGGCCTATGTCGCGATCAAGACCTTCGCCAGCGTGCTGACCGGCGTCGTCAGCTACGCGATCCTGCTGGTCGTCGGGGTCGATTTCGCCGGCTTCTGGGGCTTCATCATATTCCTGCTGAACTACATCCCGACGATCGGCTCGCTGCTGGGCATCCTGCTGCCCGCGCTTCTCGCCGTCGTGCAGTTCGCCACGGTCGGGCCGGTGCTGGCGGTGCTGATCGGCGGCGGGCTTACCCAGTTCGCCGTCGGCAACATCATCGAGCCGCGCATGATGGGCTCGTCGCTGAACATCTCGCCGCTGGTCGTGCTGATCTCGCTCGCGGTGTGGGGCAGCATCTGGGGGCTGGCCGGCATGTTCCTGTCGGTGCCGCTGACCATGATCGCGATGATCGTGTTCTCCTACTTCGCGCCGACCCGTCCGATCGCGATCCTGCTCTCGCAAGATGGTGATATCGACCCCGCGTAACCCCATATAGAACGGGTCAAAAGGGTTACAGGATCACCGGACATGATCGACGATCGGGACAAGGACGTCGCAGAGTGGGCCGTTGGCGAAATCCAGGCCTTCCTCGCCAAGGCGCAATCTATGGGAATCGAGAACGTCACCGCCATTGCCGAGCAGTTCCGGGTGGAGGCGATGCTGGCAAAGGCGACCCCGCACCGCCGCCATATCTTCGACGCCGTCGCCGACCATTTCGAGCACGCCGCCGAGACCCGCGCCGCCAAGGCGCACAAGAAGGGCGACGGGATCGGCGGTGTCGTCCGCGCCCTGATCGACAGTTTCGACGACGACAACTGAGCCCTACTCCGCCGCCTGCGCGGCCCCCCTGTCGATGAGCCCCGTCAGGTACTGCGGGTCGACCGGGTAGTAGTCGATCTCCACACCGAACTCCGTCAGCGCGTTCTCGATCGCAGCGACCACGGCCGCGGCGGCCGGAATCGTGCCGCCCTCGCCCGCGCCCTTGACGCCCAGCGAGTTCAGCGGCGAGGGCGTCTCCATGTGGGTCACGTCCACGCGCGGCATCTCGCTGGCCAGCGGCAACAGGTATTCGCCGTAGTTCGTGGTCAGCGGCTGGCCCTGGTCGTCATAGATCATCCGCTCGAACAGGGCGTTGCCGATCCCGTGGACCACGCCCCCGACGATCTGGCCGTGCACGATCATCGGGTTGATCATCACGCCGCAATCGTGCGCCACCGAATAGCGCAGCACCCGGACCTCGCCGGTGCCGACATCCACCTCGACCTCGGCCACGTTGGAACCGCAGGCGATCGGCGAACCGCTCGACCCGTCATAGGAGGTGGCCTCCAGCAACGGGTCGAACCCGGCCGGAACGCGCATCGCCGAGGCGGGCGACAGCTTGATGGCCAGCTCTCCCAGGGTGATCGAGAGATCGGGCGCGCCGTTCACGCGCACCACCCCGTCCTCGATATCGAGGTCGGCCTCCGAGGCTTCGAGGACCTCGGCGGCCAGCCGCAACGCCTTCTCGCGAACCTTGGTCGCGGCATCGAAGGCCGACGGGCCGACATTCGCCGCCACGCGGCTGCCGATGGTGCCGACGCCATGGGGAAACTTCCCGGTGTCGGCGGATTCGAACAGGATATCCTCGGGCGAAACCCCCAGATTCTCGGCGACGATCATGGCGATCATCGTGTGATGGCCCTGCCCCTGGCTGGCGGCACCGGTGCGCACGGCAACCTTGCCCGACGCCTCGACGCGCACGGTCGTGCCCTCATAGGGGCCCATGCCCGTGTCCTCGATGCACGAGGAAACCCCGATGCCCAGGTAGCGCCCCTCGGCGCGCGCCGCGGCCTGGCGTTCCTTGAAGCCGGCATAGTCGGCAAGCTCCAGCGCCTTCTCCAGCAGCGCCTCGTAGTCGCCGCTGTCGTACACGCACTTGGCCCCGCCGCGCAGGGTGGCGCCCGTCTCGTAGGGCATCTGCTCCGGGCGCACATAGTTGCGCCGGCGCACCTCGGCCGGGTCGATCCCCAGGTTGCGCGAGACGGTCTGGATCATGCGCTCCACGGCGTAGATGCCGCAGGGCCGGCCCGCGCCGCGGACCGGGGAGTTCGGGACGGTGTTGGTGAACACGATGTCCACCCCGACATCGACCGCCGGGATGGCATAGGCCCCGGGAAGCGGCGTCAGCGAGCTGTTCGGCAACAGGATGCCGTACGGGATGTAGGCGCCGTTCTCGTGGGTCACCTTGCCGCGCAGGCCGAGAATCTTGCCTTCGCTCGTGCACGCGACCTCGAGGTTCCAGTGCTGGTCGCGCTGGGTCGTGGTCGACATGAAATGTTCACGCCGGTCCTCGATCCACTTCACCGGGCGCTCCATGAAGCGCGCCAGCAGCGGGATGACGATCTCCTCGGGATAGAAGCCGGCCTTGGGCCCGAACCCGCCGCCCACATCCGGCGCGACGACGCGGACCCGTTCCTCGGGCTCGCCCAGCCATGTCGCGAGCGCCCGGCGGATCAGGTAGGGCGACTGTGCCGAGGTCCACAGGGTCAGGCCGTCGCCCCAGGGATCGTCGCGGCCGATGCAGCCGCGCGTCTCCATCGAATGGCAGCCGCCGCGGTGCTGCATGAAGGCGGCCTGGAACACATGGTCGGCCTTCGCGAAGGCGTCGTCGATATCGCCGAACTGCGAGCGCATGCGTCCCATCAGGTTCGAACTCGTGTCGGCATGGGCCAGCGGCGCGCCGTCCTCCAGCGCGTTCATGATGTTCACGACCGCGGGAAGCACCTCGTAGTCGACATCGATCAGTGCGACGGCGTCCTCGGCGATGGCCCGGCTGTCGGCGACGACGACGGCGACCGCCTCGCCGACATAGCAGACCTCGTCCTTCGACAGCGGATACTGGGTCTTGTTCACCTCGATGACCGGCGCGGGATAGAGTTGGTTCATCCGGTGGCCGTATTTCGGCCCCAGGTCGGCATGGGTGAACACCCGATGCACGCCGGGCAGCTGGGCCGCGCGCGACGTGTCGATCGCGCGGATCTTCGCATGCGCATGGGACGCGCGCAGGAAGGCGGCGTGCAGCATGCCTTCCATCGTCATGTCGTCGACATAGCGCCCGTGCCCCGTGAGCAGACGGGGATCTTCCATGCGCTGGACTTCGGCCCCGAGATAGCGAACGACCATGGCTCAGCCCTCCTGCATCGACTTGGCGGCGTCGAGCGCCGCATCGACGATGCCCTGATAACCGGTGCACCGGCAGATGTTACCCGAGATCGCCTCGCGAATGTCCTTCTCGCCGGCGTTCGGATTGTCGCGCAGGAATGCGGTCAGCGAGGTCAGCATTCCCGGCGTGCAGAACCCGCACTGCAGCCCGTGATGCTTCCAGAACGCCGCCTGCAGCGGCGACAGCGTGCCGACGGCCGCCGCGAGACCCTCGACGGTGGTGATCTCGCGACCGTTCGCCTGCACGGCCAGCATCAGGCAGGACCGCACGGCATCGCCGTCGACCAGCACGGTACAGGCGCCGCACACGCCATGCTCGCACCCCATATGCGTTCCCGTCAGCCGCAGCGTGTGGCGAAGGAAATCGCCCAGGCTGGTGCGGGTCTCCACGGTTGCAGTCCGGCTCTCGCCGTTGACCGTCACGGTGACTTCGCGGGTATCGGCCATGGCTCAGGCTCCCCCGTTTGCGCGTTCGGCCGCGCGGATGAGCGCCCGTTCGACCAGCGTCGCGGCGAGGCGCTGGCGATAGGCGGATGTGACATAGGCGTCGGACATGGCCTCGATGCCGCGCGCGGTCTCGCCCGCCGCCCTGAAGGCGTCGGGCGACGGCGCCGCTCCGACCAGCGCGGCCTCTGCCGCCTCCAGCCGGATCGGCCGCACGTCGGCGCCGCCGATGGCGATGGCGGCGCGGGCGATCTTGCCGCCCTCGACCGTCAGCAGGGCGGCCACCGAGACGATGGCGAAGTCGCCGTGCCGGCGCGCGAACTCGACGAAGCCGTGGCCGTGACTGTCCGGCCAGTGGGGCACGCGGATGCCGGTCAGTACCTCGTCGGGGCCCAGCGACGGCATCATGTAGGCGAGCGGCCATTCGGCGAACGGCACCTCGCGCACGCCGTCGGGTCCCTGAACCTTGAGCACCGCATCATAGGCGGCCATCAGGCAGGGCAGTTCGGCCGCCGGGTCGAGGTGGCACAGGCTGCCGCCGATGGTGCCCCGGTTGCGGGTCTGGAAATGGCCGACCCAGTCGAGCGCCTCGGGCACGATCGGCGCCTTCGCGGCGATCGCCGCATCGGCCATCAGGTCGCGCTGGCGGGTCATCGCGCCGAGCTCGAGCGCATCGCCCGCGTCGCGCACGCCCGCCAGCCCGGCGACCCCGTTCAGGTCGATCACATGATCGGGCACGACGAAGCGCATGTTGAGCATCGGCATCAGCGACTGGCCGCCGGCCAGCAGCTTGGCGTCCTCGTGCCGGCCGAGCAACGCGACGACTTCGTCGGCGCTAGTCGGGTCGTGGTAGGTGAAGGGGGCCGGTTTCATCGGCGCATCTCGCGTGGTTCGTACGAATGGAAGGTCATGGGGCGGCCTAACGCTTGCCGCCGAACAGGCCGCGAATCATCGACCATAGGGCCCGGAAGAACAGGCTGATGCCCGAGATCGCATTGTCGGCCGGCGCGGCTGGCGCCGGGGTCGCGGACGCCGCGGCGTCGCTGCCGCCCGCCGCCGTAGGCGCACCGCCCGTGCCGATCTCGGCCGCCAGGTTCTTGGCGAAGTCGCCGATGATCTGGCCGGCGATGGCGTCGATCAGGCCGGCGGCACGGCCGTACTGGGCGATCGAGCCCGACAGGTCGAGCTCCGTTGTGATGTCGACCCGCGAGCCCTCGCCGTCGGCGACCAGCCGGAATTCGACGGCCGCCGAGGCCCCGCCGCGGCCCTTGGTGTCGCTGCCCTTGGCGCGCACCGTGGCGGTGCGTGCGACCTCGTCGATCTCGACGATCTCGGCCTCGCCGGAAAACGTCAGCGCGACGGGCCCGACGCGCAGCTTGGCGTTGCCCTTGAAGTGACGGCCGTCGACCGCCTCGGTGAGTTCGGCCCCCGGCATGCAGGGCGCGATCCGCGGGACGTCCAGCAGGATCGGCCACGCCGTGTCGGGCGTCGCCGGCACCGTGAATGAGTTCTCGAGCTGCATCGTGCTCCCTGATCTTCGCGGGTTTCGGGCCGGGCCCGGCGGGTCCGCACCCGCTTGTTGCCCGGCACAATAATTTTCCGATTGTGGAACCGCAACCGGCGGCGTGGCGATTGCGACGCTAAAGCCCCGCATCCTCGCCATGGACGTGATAGCCGATATCGCGCGACGGCTTGCGCCCGCCACTGTCGACGCCGGTGGGCAGCCACGCGCAAACGTTCGCGCCCGGCGACCAAATCGTCTCGCACGGGCCGGGCACGAAGAACTCCACGAACACGAAGTCGGCCCCGCTCTCGTTGATGAAGGCGTGGGGCTCGTGCTCGTAATTGTAGAGCACGTCGCCGGCGCGCAGCGTGTGGGCGATGCCGTCGAGCAGCACCGTTCCCTCGCCCGCGATCACGCACTGGAAGTGCTCGGCGCCCACATGGTGGTGTTCGGGCGCGGCGGTGCCCGGCGGATAGGTGATCATCTCGCCCTTGAAGGCATGCGTGCCCGCCAGCGCAGGCGTCGCCATGTAGACCCGCTTGCGCGCATCGTGCTCGGACTGCAGCACCGGCTCGCGCGTCCAGTCGACGGTGCGCACCGTCGCCGGCATGTCGGCGATGTCGGGATCGAAGCGCGTGGCGTCGGGCACGCGCGCCAGCAGGAGCTCGGCGCCCGCATCTCCGGCCGTGACGTCCTCGGCATGGCCGAGCGGCAGGTAGGTGACCCCATCCGGCGTCAGCGCCGCGGCGGCGCCGTCGCACGCGACGGTCCCCGACAGGAGCTGCAGCCAGGCGAGTTCGCCCTCGGCCAGCGCGATCGCGTGGGCCGCGCCCGGGTCCAGGGCGATCCGTTCGAGATGCACCCGGTCGTTGCCGATGGTCGCGGTGTCGAGCAATGCGGTGATGCGCACGCCGGCGGCGGCGGCGCGCGGCGTGGCGTCTTGAGTGCGGACGATGACGGGCATGTCGGATTTCCTCCCTGTCGCGTTCTTTCGACCCCTGGCGAAGGATGGTGCCCCTGGAGGGACTCGAACCCCCACCTGCGTACACAGAGCAGATTTTGAGTCTGCCGCGTCTACCAATTCCGCCACAGGGGCGCCTGCGACACGAACACCTGCATATGTCGCCGGACGGCGGAGCGTCAACCGCCCCGCGAAAACATCGGATGCGCGAAAAATCCCGCCCGTGTGACCGCGGTCACTTCGATCCGCGGCGCGCGACCTCATGTTGGTCTCATGAACAACGCCGGAGCAATCGACATGGGTACACCGTTTCAGATCGTTGCGGGCCTGCTGGTCCTCTGGATGCTGGTCGTCGGCGGACTCGCACTGTGGCCCGAGAGCGGCCGCCCCGACCCGTTCGCCGCGTTCGCGGCGTCGCGCACCGATCCGCAGGCCGGGCATTCCGGCCACACCGGGCGCTGGGTCGTCGATGTCGACGCCGGGGGCGAGGCCGCCTATCTGCGCGAGATCGCCCGCTATTAGGCGCATGTCTGCCCGCCGCCACCACGCACGCTTGGACAGATTCGTCCCCGCCTGATACAGGGCCATCGGAGGCGCGCCCGCCGTTGTCGGCAAGGGCGCACGGGCGGAGCGACGGCATGCTGCGGGCCACCTACGACTGGACGATGCGACTGGGTGTCTCGCGCCACGCGGCCTGGGCGCTGGCCGCCGTCGCCTTCATCGAGAGCTCGTTCTTCCCGATCCCGCCCGACGTGCTGCTGATCCCGATGATCCTGGCAGCGCGCCAGCGCGCCTGGCGGCTGGCCGCAATCTGTACGGTCGCCTCGGTGCTGGGCGGCTATTTCGGCTATCTGATCGGCTTCACCCTGTTCGAGACGGTCGGCGAGCCGGTGATCTCGTTCTATCATTTCCAGGACGCGTTAGCGCAATTCACCGCGCAATACAACGAGCTGGGCGCGTGGATCGTCGCGATCTTCGGCGTCACCCCCTTCCCCTACAAGGTGGTGACCATCGCCAGCGGCGTCACCCAGCTCGACCCGTGGGTCTTCGGCATCGCATCGCTCGGCTCGCGCGGCCTGCGCTTCTTCCTGGTCGCGGCGCTGATCTGGTACTTCGGCCCGCCGATCCGCACCTTCGTCGAGCGCTATCTCGGCTGGGTGGCGCTCGCCTTCGTCGTGCTGCTGGTCGGCGGCTTCGTGCTGCTCAAGTTCGCCTTCTAGCGCGGGGCAACTGGCGGGACCGGCCCGCACGGCCTATATCGGGGGCATGACCGTCGCCGACCTGCAGACCCGCCTGACCGCCCGGCCCCGCCTGTGGCCGGCCGCCGCGTTCGCCGCCAGCCTGGCGATGCTCGCCGGCGCCTGGGGCTTCCAGTATATCGGCGGCCTGCAGCCCTGCGCGCTCTGCCTGTACCAGCGCTGGCCCTACTGGGTGGCGATGGGCATCGGGCTGGCCGGCGTGCTGCTGGCCCGCCGGCTGGGCGCGCGCGGCATGGCGGCGCTGGCC
>JAYOFO010000080.1:0-10699 GCA_038117265.1 Rhodospirillaceae bacterium | reverse complement strand
TGGTTCGCGAAGCTGCGCGACGACATCTGCGCGGCCTTCGAGGCGATCGAGGACGAGTTGACGGGAACCTTTGCCGATCGCGCCCCCGGCCGCTTCGAGCGCAAGGCGTGGGAGCGCACCGATGCCGGCGACGGAGCGGGGGGTGCGCCCGGCGGCGGCGGGGTCATGTCGATCATGCGCGGGCGCGTGTTCGAGAAGGTGGGCGTCAACGTCTCCACCGTCGAGGGCGTGTTCTCCGAGGAGTTCCGGGCCCGGATTCCCGGCGCCGAGCAAGACGGGCGTTTCTGGGCGGCGGGCATCTCGCTGGTCGCGCACATGCAATCGCCGCTGGTGCCGGCGGTGCACATGAACGCGCGCCACATCGTCACGTCGAAGGGCTGGTTCGGCGGCGGCGCCGACCTGACGCCGATGTATCCCGACGCCGCCGACACCGCCGACTTCCACGCCGCGCTGCAGGCCGCGTGCGATGCCCACGACCCCGGCTACCACCCGCGGTTCAAGGCGTGGTGCGACGAGTATTTCTACCTGCCGCACCGCGACGAGCCGCGCGGCGTCGGCGGCATCTTCTACGACTATGTCGACACCGGCGACTGGGACACGGACTTCGCCTTCACCCGCGACGTCGGCCTGGCCTTCCTCGACGTCTATCCGCGCATCGTGCGCCGGCACATGGATGCGCCATGGACCGACGAGCAGCGCGCGCACCAGCTGCAGCGGCGCGGACGCTATGTCGAGTTCAACCTGCTCTACGACCGCGGCACCCAGTTCGGCCTGCGGACGGGCGGCAATGTCGAGGCGATCCTGATGTCGCTGCCGCCCGAGGTCACATGGCCCTAGGTCGGGCCGCCGACAACGATGCAGCGTGCCGCGCCGACCTGATATAGTTTCGTCCGCTGCCTAACCTCTTGATACGGGGTGTCCTTCAGGCGCCCGAAGGGAGTGACCATGACCCGCCTTTTCCGTTGGCTTGCCGGCCTGAGCGTCCTCGTCGCACTGATCGCCGCCGGCCTCGTCCCGGCCACGCCGGCGCGCGCGCAGGATTTGCCGCCGACCGCCTATTAAGGCCACTTCCAGGGATCGGGCGTCGCCGAGAACAGCGACAGCCTCTATTTCGGCGTCACCGTGCGCGACCTCGACGTGAAGATCGGGCCCGAGGGCGACGGCTTCTATGTCGAATGGTCGAGCGTCATCCGCAGCGGCGGCGACCCCAGGAACCCCGATGTGCGTCGGCGCACCCAGCGGATGAGCTTCAAGGCGAGCGCACGCGCCAACGTGTTCGACGCGGTCGGCCAGCAGGACCCGCGCGGCGACGGCCTGGCATGGGCGAGCTTCGCGGGCCAGACCATGTCGATCCATGTGATGCGCATCACGGATGCGGGCGGCTATGTGGTCCAGACCTACGACCGGACCCTCGAGGGGACCGGGATGCGGCTGAAGTTCGTGAACGTCGCCGACGGCGAACCGCAGCGCGAGGTCGACGCCCGGCTCGTCAAGGTGGGCAACTGAGAACCGCACAGATCGGAATGCGAACCATGTCGTTTCGGGTACGCGCAAGCGCCGTTGCCATCGTCGGACTCCTGATCCTCGCCACGCCGGGCGCACGCGCCGAGGACGAGATGGTCAAGCCCTTCGTCGGAAACTATGTGGGCTCGGGAACGGCCGAGAACATGGCCGCAAAAAACAGGGAGGTCCGCGATCTGGACGTCTCGATCACGCCGTTCAAGGACGACGGTTTCACGATCAAGTGGATCACGGTGATCCGGGACGAAGCGGGCGCCAGGACCGACCCCGACGTGAAGCGGCGCCTGGTGTCGGGGCACTTGATGCCGGTCGAGGACAAGGAAAATTTGTTCGTCCTGGCACCGGATGGCGGCCTGTTCCAGAAGTCAGAGACGCCCGACCTCCTGAAGGGCGACGCCGTGCGCTGGGCCTCAATCGACGGCAGTTCGATGATCGTCTACTCGCTGGCGATCGGTGCGGCCGGCGGCTCGGAGCTGCAGGTCTACCGCCGCACGCTTACCGAGAAGGGCATGGACGTCGTGTTCGTGCGCCTGAAGGACGAGGCGGTCGTGGTGCGCATGACCGGGCAGCTGGTCCGAACGAACTAGCCGACCCGTCGCGCCAGTTCCGCGACGCAGGCCTCGCGGTCGGCCTCAAAGTCACCATCGACCCACCATTCCTCGACCGCGTCGAGTAGCCGACCAACTTCGGGACCCTCGGGCACGCCCGCGGCGACCACATCGGCCCCCTGGAGCGGGAATTCGGGGACGGGCCAGCGCTCGGAAGCCGCTAAAAGCGCGGACCACTCATCCGAGTTCACAGAAATTCCGTCACCCCAAGTGAACGCCCAGCTCAGTAGGACGCGATCACGCCACGTTTCGGGTCCAAGATTGTAAAGTTGGACCCTGTGCTCATGGGTCAGCTCTTCCAGATACTCTTTTCTTGTGCGTGCATTCGTTACGCGCAGCCATCCCCTTCTGGTCTTTCTTCGTAAGATCAAATCAAGCAGGCCTGTGTCGAACCAAGATTCCTTCCGATAAAACTTCAACTCACTCGCAGGCGGCTTCGAGTAGCGGAACGATTCAAGCGGGCTGATGCTGGTCGCGCTTACCATCCGTACGAGCCGTTTCCGGTCGTCGTTCGATAGTCGCATTCGTTCGCCCACGGCGTTGGCAACGTCGGGGGTCTGGATCAAAAGTGCCAATCGCCGAAGCGGATCAATCTTGTCTCGGAGCTCTTCCAGAACACTTAAGCAAATAAGATTATCGTCGTGTGCGGTCTCGCCGAGCCCCGTCAGTTCGGGCAGCGCCGCCGCGAGGACGCCCGATTCCACAAGCTGCCAGAGCGTCGCCGGCGCACCTTCGGCGGCCAGAAGCTTGAATAGCTCGTCGCGGATGCGTTCGCCCGACAGGTTCGCCAGCATGTCGCGGTGGTCGCGGCAGGCGGCGCGGCCCGCCGGATCGAGTTCGGTCTCGCCCAGCTGGGCGTGGAACCGGAAGAACCGCAGGATGCGCAGCGCGTCCTCGGCAATCCGCGCATGTGGATCGCCGATGAAGCGGACCCGGCCCGCCGCCACGTCGTCGATGCCGCCGAGCGGGTCGTAGATGTTGCCGCCGGTGTCGGCATAGAGCGCGTTGATGGTGAAATCGCGGCGCGAGGCGTCCGCAACCCAGTCGTCGGTATAGGCGACGCGCGCGTGCCGCCCGAATGTCTCGACATCGATCCGAAGCGTCGTGATCTCGTAGCGCTTGGGCCCGAAATGGGCGGTCACCGTGCCATGGTCGATGCCCATTGTCAGATAGGCGATCCCCGCGGCCTCCAGGCGTTCGATCACGCGCTCGGGCGGGTGCACCGTCGCCAGGTCGACATCGTTGGCCGGCCGGCCGAGGAGCAGGTTGCGCACGCAGCCGCCGACGAACAGGACGGCGGGGTGCGGGTCGCCCGGTGCCGACAGCGCCGCAAACACCGCGTGCACATCGGGGTCAGACATACAGTCGCGGATCGTGACCTGCCTGACGGGTTCCATGGCGATGCTCAGCGCCCCGAATTCATCGCCAGCGCGCCCGGGCCCCGGTCAGCACCTCGAACAGGTTGACCAGCATCCCGGCGGTGGCGCCCCAGATGTAACGGTCCTCGTAGGGCAGCACGTAGAAGTAGCGCCGCTTGCCGCGCAGCACACGGCTGTGGCGCTCGTGGTTGGAGGAATCGAGGATGAAGGAGAGCGGCACCTCGAACACGTCGGCGACCTCGCCCGGATCCATCGCGATCTCGAACCCCGGCTCGACGAGGCCGACCACGGGGATGATCTCGAAGCCTGTACGCGTCTCGTAGGTGTCGAGTCGCCCGATCACCTCGGCCACGTCGGCCGGCAGGCCGATCTCCTCATGGGCCTCGCGCAGGGCCGCGAATTCGGGGTCGGGGTCGTCGGGCTCGATGCGGCCGCCGGGAAAGCTGATCTGGCCGGCATGCGCCCGCAGGTCGGCGGCCCGCTCCGTCAGCAACACGGTAAACCGGTCGCCATAGTCGATCAGCGGCACCAGCACGGCGGCCGGGGTGAGCGGCGGGTCGGGGCGCATACCCACTTCGTTCAGATCGTGGTCACCGCGCCGCGGCGCAACTTCGCCGGGAGCCGCATCGGAATCGTCGTGCAGCATCTGGCTGACCGCCTCGCCTGGCGCCTTGCGGCGTACCAGGTGCGCCTGGGTCTCGCGGACCCGCGCGACGAGTTCGTGACGTTGCACCGCGCGCCCCTAGGCGACCGCCGGGACGAGCGGGAAGAAGGTGCCCGCGCTCCAAACGCCCAACAGCCCGGTGCCCGAATCCTCTTCGGCCAGTTCCGCGAGTTCGTAATAGACCGGGCGCGACAGCAACGCCTCGAGCCGGTCGCGCACCAGCACATAGGGCGACGGCTCACCCGTCGCGGGATCGAAGGCGATGCGCAGCGGGTGTTCGGGCCCCGCCGCCACGCTTTCGTCAAGGTTTGTCGTGAAGATGAGCGTCTGTTCGCGACCGGCGCCACGCGCGTCGAGCGCAACGGCGACGAAGGGTGCATCGTCGACGTCGATCCGCCCCCGTTCGACCGGCGTCTCGAGCCAGAACTGGCCGTCTTCGTCGCGCTTGAGGACCGATGAAAACAACGTGACCAATGGTTTACGCCCGATCGGGGAGCCGCGATAATACCAGGTGCCGTCGCGCCCGATGCGCATGTCGAAATGGCCGCAATCGATCGGCTCACGCCGTGTCGGACGGTCAGACCGCGACTTCTCGATCCGGTCGAAAAGGCCTTGGGGATTGTTCGATTCGGAACTCATGACGCGGTCAAACTAGCATTCGCAGGAGCGAAATGATGCCCTCAGACGACACCGTGCGCACCGAACTGGATACACCGGCGACGGATTCGATCTTTGCAGATATCGAACGGGTAAGCGAACAGTTGGCCGCCGTGCGCGGCGGGATCGCGCGCGTGATCTTCGGCCAGGACGAGGTCATCGACGAGACGCTGATCACGCTGCTGTCGGGCGGCCACCTGCTCCTGCTCGGCGTGCCCGGGCTGGCCAAGACCCGCCTCGTCGAGACGCTGGGCACGGTGCTGGGGCTCGAAAGCCGGCGCGTCCAGTGCACGCCCGACCTGATGCCCGCCGACATCATCGGCTCCGAAATCCTCGACGAGACCGACGAGGGGCGGCGCTTCCGCTTCATCCCCGGGCCCGTCTTCACCCAGGTCCTGATGGCCGACGAGATCAACCGCGCCAGCCCGCGCACCCAGTCGGCGCTGCTGCAGGCGATGCAGGAGCGCGAGGTCTCAATCGCCGGCCAGACCCACACCCTGCCGCGCCCCTTCCACGTGCTCGCGACCCAGAACCCGATCGAGCAGGAGGGCACCTATCCGCTGCCCGAGGCCCAGCTCGACCGATTCCTGCTCCAGGTCAACGTCGACTATCCCGACCCCGCGGCGGAGCGGCAGATGCTGCTCGTCACGACCGGCCTGGAGGATCGCGAACCGACCCAGGTCATGGATGCGGGTCAGCTGATGGCCGCGCAGACGCTGGTCCGCCGCCTGCCCGTCGGCGAGAGCGTGGTCGAAGCCATTCTCGCGCTCGTCCGCTCGGGCCGGCCGGGCGTGTCGGAACGCGACGAGGTCAAGAACTGGGTGGCCTGGGGGCCCGGGCCACGTGCGAGCCAGGCCCTGATGCTCGCGACGCGTGCGCGCGCCCTGCTGCAGGGGCGGATATCGCCCTCGATCGACGACGTCGTCACCCTGGCGCCGGCCGTGCTGCGCCACCGGATGGCCCTCAACTTCGCGGCCCGCGCCGAGGGCCGCACGCTCGACGACGTCATCAACCGTCTCTGCGAACCGTTCAAATAGGCCCGGCGGGTGCGCGAACACGTGGCAACGCCATGATCCCCGACACCGGACCCGAGCCCGCCACGCGGCGGCATGCGGAGGAACTCGCGGCCGCCTTCCCGGCGCTGCTGGTTGCCGCCGACCGCGTCGCCTCGACCGTCGCCCAGGGCGTGCATGGCCGCCGCCGGGTCGGCCAGGGCGAGACCTTCTGGCAGTATCGCCGCTTCACCTATGGCGACAGCCCGCAGCAGATCGACTGGCGTCGCTCGGCCCGCTCCGATCGCTTCTATGTCCGCCAGACCGAATGGGAGGCCGCCCAGAGCGTCTGGCTGTGGCCCGACCGCAGCGCGTCGATGCGCTATGCCTCGGCGCGCCACCTGCCCGAGAAGCAGGAGCGCGCCGCCGTGCTGGCGCTGGCGCTCGTCTCGCTGTTGTCGCGCGGCGGCGAACGCATCGCGCTGCTGGACCGCCCGGAGCCGCCGGCCACGGGCCGCGCCGTGCTCGATCGCATCGCGCACACCATCCTGACCGGGCTCGCGCGCGAACCCGACACCCATGCGCTGCCGCCGGCACCGCCGCTGCCGCGCTACGGCAACGTCGTCCTGGTCAGCGATTTCCTGGCCGAGCGCGAGGCGCTGCTCGACTTCCTGCACGGCATGGCCGCGCACGGCGTGCGCGGACACCTGGTCCAGGTGCTCGACCCGGCGGAGACGGCATTGCCGTTCCGCGGCCGGACCCGGTTCCGCGGGCTCGAGTCCGAGGGCGAACTCCTGGTGGGTCGGGCCGAGACCCTGCGCGCGGGCTATCTGGAGCGGCTCGGCGAACTGCAGGGATCGCTCGCCACCTTCGCGCGCCGGGCCGACTGGACCTACACCGTCCACACGACCGACGCGCCGCCCGAACCGGCGCTGCTGGGCCTCTATGTCAACATGACGGAGGCGCTGCGTGGCTGAGCGGAGACCCAAGTGCTGAGCGTCGGTGCCCTGTCCTTCGCCGCACCCATCATCCTGCTGGCGCTGGTGGCCCTGCCGGTGCTGTGGTGGCTGCTGCGTGCCGTGCCGCCAGCCCCGACACGCATCGCCTTCCCCGCGATCCGGCTGCTGTTCGGTCTGCCGCAGAACGAGGAAACGCCGCACCGCACGCCCTGGTGGCTGCTGGCGCTGCGCCTGATCCTCGCCGCGCTGGTCATCCTGGCGCTGGCCCACCCGGTACTCGACCCGGGCCGGGTGCTGCGCGGCAACGGCCCCCTGGTCCTCGTCATCGACAATGGCTGGGACGCCGGCGATGGCTGGGAACAGCGGCGCGACACGGCCCTCGGGCTGATCGACGAGGCCGAGCGCGGTGGCCGCACCGTCTACCTCGCGACGACCGCACGCGCGGTGGACCGCGACGACGAGGCGCTGCGGCCGATGTCGCCCGCCGGCGCACGCGACCGCCTGCGTTCGATCGCGCCACACCCCTGGCTGCCCGACTATGCAGCGTTGCGTGCACGCATCGAGGGGCTCGGCCTCGACGGGCCGGCGAACGCCGTCTGGCTGTCGGGCGGGATCGCGCAGGAGGCCGCGAACACGACGGACGTCCGCGACCTGCAGCTGACGCTGCAGCGGCTCGGCGCGTTGCGCTACGTCGCGCCGCCCGGCCCCGAACTGCCGCTCTATATCGCCGGCAGCGAAAGCCCGGTCGATGGCCTGTACGTGACGGTAAAGCGGCCGCTCGCCGCCGGACCGGCGGGCGCTGCGCTGGTGGCAACCGACGAGACTGGCCGGCTGCTCGGCCGCGAGGCCTTCGCGTTCGGCGACGACGCGACGCAGGCCGACATCGCCCTTTCCATGCCCAGCGAATTGCGCAACCGGATCGCACGCATCGCCATCGAGGGCGCGCGCCACGCCGGCGCCGTCCTGCTGTTCGACGAGAGCCAGCGCCGCCGCCCGGTCGGCATCGTATCCGGCGATACGGCACAGGTCCGGCAGCCACTGATCGGCAACACCTTCTATCTCACCCGCGCGCTCGAGCCCTTCGCCGAGATACGCGAGGGCGGCATCGAGACCCTGATCGAACGCAAGCTCGCGGTCCTGATCCTGTCCGATATCGGCACGCTGACGGACTCGCAGTTCGACCGGCTCGAGGACTGGGTCGCGGCGGGCGGCGTGCTCGTCCGCTTCGCCGGCCCCAACCTGGCCGACGGCAGCGACCGGATGCTGCCGGTCGTGCTGCGCCGCGGCGGGCGGGTGTTCGGCGGCGTGATGAGCTGGGACCGCCCCACGCGGCTGGCCCCGTTCGAGGCGGCGTCACCCTTCGCCGGGCTGCACGCGAACGACGAGATCCTGGTGCGCCGGCAGGTGCTCGCCCAGCCCTCGCCCGAGCTGGCGGCCAAGACCTGGGCACGGCTCGAGGACGGCACCCCGCTGGTGACCGGCGAGAAACGCGGCGACGGCTGGCTCGTCCTGTTCCACACAACCGCGAACGCCGAATGGTCGTCCCTCGCCTTCTCGGGCCTGTTCGTCGAGATGCTGCAGCGGCTGATCGGGCTGAGCCAGGGCGTCGCGGCAGACGCCAACGCCCGCCCGCTGCCGCCACTGTCGGTGCTCGACGGGTTCGGCCGGCTGGGCGAGCCCGCGAACTCGGCGCGCCCCCTGCCGGCCGGCGGCACCGCCGATGCCACACCGGGTCCGCGCACGCCGCCCGGCTTCTATGGCAGCGACAGCGCGCGCCACGCATTCAACCTGGGACCCGCGCTCGCGCCCGCCGCGGTCACCGGCCACCCGCCGGGGGTGAAGACCGCCGCCTACGGCCCCTCGGATCAGACCGACGTGCGGGCCTGGCTGCTGACGGCCGCCTTCGTTCTGTTGCTGGCGGACTTCCTGATTTCGCTGACGTTGCGCGGGCTGATGCCGACCCGCCCGGGCCGGAAGGCTGAGGCCGCGGCCATCCTGTTCGCGCTGGCTGCCGCCGGACTGACCGCCGGGACGCACGGCGTCCACGCCCAGTCGAGCGACCGTTTCGCGCTCGAGGCCACCGCCCAGAACCACCTCGCCTACGTGCTGACCGGCGACACGCGGGTCGACGAGACGAGCCGTGCGGGCCTGTTCGGCCTGGGACAGATCCTGTCCACGCGCACCTCCGTCGTGCCGGGCGCGCCCATCGGCGTCGATATCGAGCGTGACGAACTGGCCTTCTTCCCGCTGATCTACTGGCCGATGACCGAGGCACAGGGAGCGCTGTCCGACCGCGCACGCACCCGCATCAACGCCTATCTGCGCAGCGGCGGCACGATCCTGTTCGACACGCGCGACCAGAACCTTTCGGGAATCGGCGGGGTCGGCCCCGGCACGCGCACCCTGCGCACCCTGGTCGAGGGCCTCGACGTGCCGGCCCTGCTGGAGGTGCCGGCCAACCACGTGCTGACGAAATCCTTCTACCTGCTGTACGAGTTCCCCGGCCGCTGGGAAGGCGGACGGGTCTGGGTCCAGCAGCCCGACGAGCGGGTCAATGACGGCGTGTCGTCGATCATCATCGGCTCGAACGACTATGCCGGGGCCTGGGCGATCGACGTCAACGGCCGGCCGATGTTCCCCGTCGCGTCAGGCAGCGCGCGCCAGCGCGAACTGGCGTTCCGCTTCGGCGTCAACCTGGTGATGTACGCGCTGACGGGGAACTACAAGGCCGACCAGGTGCATGTGGACGAAATCCTCGAGCGGCTGGGCCAGTAGGATGCGGCGGCGATGAACGCGTTCTCCATCGTCTGGGACCCGCTGCTGCCCGTCGAGGCGCTCGCCGGCCTCGCCGGCATCGGCGCGCTGATCCTGCTCGTCGGCCTGTTCGCCCCTCGTCCGGGCCTGCCGGCACCGGGGCTGCTGTGGCGGAGCGGGGCCGCCGCCGCGCTGATCGCCGCGCTGGCCAACCCCTCCGTGGTGCTCGAGGAGCGCGAGGCGCTGAGCGATATCGCGGTCGTCATCGTCGACCGGTCGGCGAGCCAGTCGATCGGCGAACGCACCGCCCAGACCGACGAGACCCTGGCGCACATCAGGGCCTGGGCCGACGGGTTCGACGATCTCGAGCTGCGCGTGGTCGAGGTGCCCACGACCGACAGACCGGGGCCCGGTGCCCCGACCGGCCCGCGCGACGGCACCCACCTGTTCGGCGCGCTCGACCGCACATTGTCGGACATCCCGCGCGACCGCTATGCAGGCGCCGTGATGATCACCGACGGGCGGGTGCACGACCGGCCCGACGATCCGGCGCGCCTTCCCGCCGATGCCCCGCTGCACGCGGCGATCACGGGCGACACGGATGCCGGCGACCGGCGGCTGACCGTCGTGCAGAACCCGGGCTTCGGCATCGTCGGCGACACGGTGCGGCTGACCCTGCGGGTCGACGATCCGCCCGGTGCGCGCGCGCGCCAGGCCCAGGTGACCGTCCGCCGCGACGGCGAGGCGCAGGGCCGCACGATCCTGGTACCCGTCGGCACCCCGCATGGAATCGATATCGTCGTCGACCGGGGCGGGCCCAGCGTCTTCGAGCTCTCGGTGGACGCCGGCGCCGAGGAGCTCACCCTGGCCAACAATCGGGCGGTGGTGACGATCAACGGCATCCGCGACCGGCTTCGCGTTCTCCTGGTGTCGGGCGCGCCGCACCCGGGCGAACGCACATGGCGCAACCTGCTCAAGGCCGACCCGGCGATCGACCTGGTCCATTTCACGATCCTGCGGCCGCCCGAGAAGCAGGACGGCACTCCGGTGCGCGAGCTCAGCCTGATCGCATTCCCCTATCGCGAGCTATTCGAGGTCAAGCTCAACGAGTTCGACCTGATCATCTTCGACCGCTACCGGCGGATGGGCGTGCTGCCGACGGTCT
>JAYOFO010000079.1:0-10758 GCA_038117265.1 Rhodospirillaceae bacterium | reverse complement strand
GTCCAACGACACGTTGCGCGCCTGGGCGGGTGCCGGCTGCACCATCTCGGGCTATCTGCCGATCGGCAGCGAGATCGACCCGCGCGCGCTGCTGGGCCGCATCGCCGATGCCGGCGCGGCCCTGTGCCTGCCCGACGTGGTTGCGCCGGACGCGCCGCTGGCGTTTCGCCGCTGGCGACCGGGCGACCCGGTGTCCGCCGGGACCTATGGCACGTCGGTTCCCGGCCCGGATGCCGAGCCGCTGGCGCCCGACCTGTTGCTGGTCCCGCTGCTCGCCTTCGATCGCGGCGGCCACCGCCTCGGCTATGGCGGCGGCTACTACGACCGGACGATCGCGGCCCTGCGCGGCGAATGGGATATTCTCGCCGTCGGCCTTGCGTTTTCGGGCCAGGTCCGCGACGACTTGCCCGTCGGGCCGAACGATGCGCGCCTCGACTGGATCGTGACCGAATCCGCCGCATTGCCGGTGGTCGGGCAAGGATGAGACATGAAGATACTGTTCTGCGGTGACCTGGTGGGCCGTTCGGGGCGCGACGTGGCGCTGGCCAATGTTGGGCGCCTGCGTGCCCATCTCGGGCTCGACTTCGTCGTCGTCAACGCCGAGAACGCCGCCCACGGGTTCGGCCTGACGGGCAAGATCTGCGACGAGCTGTTCGAGGCGGGCGTCGACGCGATCACCACGGGCAACCATGTCTGGGACCAGCGCGAGATCATTCCCTATATCGACGGCGATGCGCGGGTGCTGCGTCCGCTCAACTATTCGGCGGGGACACCCGGCCGCGGCGCGTCGGTGATCAAGGCGCGCGACGGCCGCTCGGTCCTCGTCGTGAACGTGATGTGCCGGCTGTTCATGGAGCTGCTCGACGATCCCTTCGTCGCGCTCGAACGGGTGCTCGACACCCATCCGATCGGGCGGACGGTCGACGCGGTGGTGATCGATGTGCACGGCGAGGCGACGTCGGAGAAGGCGGCCATCGGCCATGTGTGCGACGGCCGCGCAAGCCTGGTCGTGGGCACCCACACCCATGTGCCGACCGCCGACACGCAGATCCTCGACGGCGGCACCGCCTACCAGTCGGACGCGGGCATGTGCGGCGACTATGATTCGGTGATCGGGATGCAGAAGCAGACCGCGATCGCCAAGTTCCGCAGCAAGCTCGTGTCCGAACGCCTCGCGCCGGCAACCGGACCGGCGAGCCTGAGCGGCGTGTATGTCGAGACCGACGACGCGACCGGGCTGGCGGTTCGCGCCGCGCCGCTGATCCTCGGCGGGCGGCTGCGTCCGGCATGGCCGCAATTCCTGCCGGCGTTCGACGCAGCGGCCGAATAGCCGGCCGTTCGCACCGGAAATCGGGGCTTCTCGACGCGGGCGACAATCCGCTAAACCGATAGTGTGGTACCGCTGTGCGGCGCCCGCACGGCGCCGTGTGTGATATAGAAAGCGCAGTTTTCTCAGAAATCAGGGGTCGTCGGGACATGGCAGGCCATTCCCAATTCAAGAACATCATGCACCGGAAGGGTGCCCAGGATGCCAAGCGCGCCAAGGTGTTCGCCAAGCTCGCGCGCGAGATCGAAGTTGCCGCCCGTAGCGGGCCGGACCCGGCGCAGAACCCGCGTCTGCGCACTGCGATCGCCGCGGCGCGCGGCCAGAACATGCCGAAGGACCGCATCGAGCGCGCCATCGAGAAGGCGACCGGCGCGGGCGAGGGCGACAATTTCGAGGAGATTCGCTACGAGGGCTACGGCCCGGGCGGTGTCGCGCTGATCGTCGAGGCGCTGACCGACAACCGCAACCGCACCGCCTCGGAGGTGCGTGCGGCGTTCTCCAAGCATGGCGGAAATCTGGGCGAGACCAACAGCGTGGCGTTCATGTTCGACCGGATCGGCGAGATCGTCTATGCGGGCGACGTGGCGAGCGCCGACGAGATGTTCGAGGCGGCGCTGGAGGCCGGTGCAGCCGACGTCACCAGCAGCGAGAGCAGCCACGAGATCACCTGCGCGCCCGACGATTTCGGCCAGGTCGTCGAAGCGCTCGACGAGCGGTTCGGACAGGCGGAATCCGCGGACCTGACCTGGAAGCCGCAGACGACGGTCGACGTCGATGCCGATTCCGCGCGCACCCTGGTCAAGCTGATGGACACGCTCGACGAGAGCGAAGACGTGCAGCGGGTCGCCGCAAATTTCGAGGTGAGCGACGCCGTCATGGCGGAGATGACGGGCTGACCATGCGTCTGCTCGGCGTCGATCCTGGGCTGCGTTTCACCGGCTGGGGCATCGTCGAGGCGGAGGGCAATCGGTTGCGCCATGTCGCGAACGGCGTCGTGCGGTCGGGCACCGGAGACCTCGCCACGCGCCTGAAGCGCCTGCACGACGGCCTGCAGGACGTGCTCGCCACCTACCGCCCCGACAGCGCCGCCGTCGAGGAGACCTTCGTCAACCGCGACGGCCAGTCGACGCTGAAGCTGGGGCAGGCCCGCGGCATCGCCCTGCTGGTGCCGGCGATGGCCGGAATCCCCGTCGCCGAATACGCCGCGAACACGGTCAAGAAGTCGGTGGTGGGCTACGGCCACGCGGACAAGCGGCAGATCGGGCACATGATCGGCGTGCTGCTGCCGGGTGCGTCGGTCGAATCGCCCGACGCCGCCGACGCACTCGCCATCGCCATCTGCCATGCCCACCACATATCCCTGTCGGCCGCCATGGCCCAGGCGGCGCAATGATCGCCCGGCTCGAGGGGCTGCTCGCGGATGCGGGTGCCGACTGGATCGTCATCGACGTCAATGGCGTGGGCTATCTGGTGTTCTGTCCGGCGCGCGTGATCGCCGGCCTGCCGGCGGTCGGCGAGCCGCTGGCGCTGCATGTCGAGACCCATGTCCGCGAGGACCACATCCATCTCTACGGGTTCGCGACTGCGAACGAACGCGAGGCCTTCCGGATGCTGACCACGGTGCAGGGGGTCGGCGCCAAGGTGGGGCTGGCGATCCTCGGTGCGCTGTCGGTCGACGACCTGACCACCGCGATCCTGGCCCAGGACAAATCCCTGCTGACCTGCGCGGACGGGGTCGGGCCGCGCCTGGCCGCGCGGCTGGTCACCGAGCTGAAGGACCGGATCGTCGGTCTGGGCGGCACGTTCGCACCCGGCCGGCCGGTATCCGCCGCCGCGGCGTCGGCCTCGGCGGACGGTGCGGCGGACGGGAGCGGCATCACCGCCGACGCCGTTTCGGCCCTCGTCAATCTGGGCTACGGCCGCGCCGAGGCCTTCGGGGCGGTGAACCGTGCGCTGCAGGCGCAGGGTGAGGGCGTCGGGCTCGATGCGCTGATCCCGGCCGCGCTCAAGGAGTTGAGCCAGTGAGCGACGCGGGCGCGCCGGACACGGGCGAGCGGATCGTAGATCCCGCCGACCATGGCGACGACCGGGTCGACGTGGCGCTGCGCCCGCAGGCCCTCGATGCCTTCATCGGCCAGCGGACGGTGCGCGAGAACCTGGCCGTGTTCATCGCCGCCGCGCGCCAGCGCGGCGAGGCGATCGACCATGTGCTGTTCCACGGGCCGCCCGGTCTCGGCAAGACGACCCTGGCACGTATCGTGGCGCAGGAGCTGGGGGTGGGATTCCGGGCGACGTCGGGCCCGGTCATCACCAAGTCGGGCGATCTCGCCGCTATCCTGACCAACCTGCAGCCGCGCGACGTGCTGTTCGTCGACGAGATCCACCGCCTCAACCCGGCCGTCGAGGAGGTCCTCTATCCGGCGATGGAGGATGGCGAGCTCGACCTGATCATCGGCGAGGGGCCGGCCGCGCGCTCGGTGCGCATCGAGTTGCCGCCCTTCACCCTGGTCGGCGCGACGACGCGGCTGGGGCTGCTGACCACGCCGCTGCGCGAGCGGTTCGGGATCAGCCTGCGCCTCGAATTCTACGAGCCCGATGATCTCGCCACGATCGTGCGCCGCGGCGCGGGCCTGCTGGCCTTCGACATGAGCGACGACGGCGCCCGCGAGATCGCGCGCCGCGCGCGCGGCACGCCGCGCATCGCCGGCCGGCTGCTGCGGCGGGTGCGCGATTTCGCGCTGGTCGAGGGCAGCGCGACCGTCGACCGCGTCATCGCCGACCGGGCCCTGTCGCGGCTCGACGTCGACGATCGCGGGCTGGATTCCATGGACCGTCGCTACCTGCGCCATATCGCCGAGATGCATCTGGGCGGCCCTGTCGGGATCGATACGCTGGCGGCCGCGTTGTCGGAAGAACGCGACACGCTCGAGGATGTCGTCGAGCCGTTCCTGATCCAGCAGGGCTTCATCCAGCGCACGCCGCGCGGGCGCATGCTCACCGCGGTCGCCTATGGCCATCTCGGCCTGACCATGCCGGCCGGCGCGCAGGGCGATCTGCTTTCCAGCCACACGGTTGCCACAAATGGACCCGATGATTCGGGCGCGGATGAAGATGGTGCCCGCTGAACCGGTGTCGGCGCGCGAGGGCCGGTCGGGCTGGTTCGAGGGTTCGGTCCACGTCCTTCCCGGCCGGGTCTACTACGAGGACACCGACACGGCGGGGATCGTCTACTACGCCAACTACCTGAAGTTCGCCGAACGTGCGCGGACGGAAATGATGCGATGCCTGGGGACCGAGCACCGGCGATTGATGGACGAGGCGGGCGTGGCCTTCGCGGTGCGCAACTGCGATGCCGCCTACATCGCGCCGGCGCGCCTCGACGACGCCTATCTGGTCCGCACGCGGGTTTGCGAACTGCGTGGGGCGAGCCTGCGCATGGCGCAAACCGTCCTTCGGGCCGATGCGCAGAACGAGGCCGAACTCGTCCGCCTGCAGGTCCGGCTCGCCTGCATCGATGCGGCGCTCCGGCCGGCGCGGCTGCCCGCGCCCGTGCGGGCCGCGCTGGCGGGCATATGCACAGATACCTGACGGGTGCTCCCGACCGGGCGCGCACGTTGAAAGAACAACGACAACGATGGGCTGTTCGTTAAATGGAATCGAATATAGTCGAAACGATCGCGATCACCGGGGGCACGGGCATCGCGGACTTTTCGGTCTGGGGGCTGTTCGCGCGCTCGGACTTGGTCATCAAGTTTGTGATGGTGCTGCTGTTCGTCGCGTCCTTCTGGTCGTGGACCATCATCATCGACAAGTGGATCAAGCTGCGTCGGCTGGCGTCCGATGCGACCCGGTTCGAAGAGAATTTCTGGTCCGGCGGATCGCTCGACGAACTCTACGAGCGGCTGGGGACGCGACCGTCGGACCCGATGGCCGCCGTGTTCGCCGCGGCGATGTCGGAATGGCGGCGAAGCTCGTCGCGCGGCCTGGCTTCGACCGATTCGCTGCGGGCAAACCTGCGCGAGCGGATCGAGCGGGTGATGGAAGTCTCGCTCACCCGCGAGATGGAGCGGATCGAACGCTACATGGTCTTTCTGGCCTCGGCCGGCGCGACGGCACCGTTTATCGGCCTGTTCGGCACGGTGTGGGGCATCATGAACTCGTTCCAGGCGATCGCGGTTGCCAAGGACACGAACCTGGCCGTGGTGGCGCCGGGTCTCGCCGAGGCGCTGTTCACGACGGCCATGGGTCTGATCGTCGCCATTCCGGCGGTCGCCGCCTACAACAAGTTCAGCACCGACATGCAGCGCTACACGCAGCGCCTCGAGGGGTTCGCCGCCGAGTTCAGCGCGATTCTGTCGCGCCAGCTCGAAGAGGCGAAATAGGCCATGGCACTCAGTTCCGACAGCATTCGGTTGCGCCGGCGCATGCGCCGGGGGCCGGTGACCGAGATCAACGTCGCGCCGTTCGTCGATGTGATGCTCGTCCTCGTCGTGATCTTCATGATTGCCGCGCCGCTGCTGACCGTCGGCGTGCCGGTCGATCTTCCCAAGGCCGCGGTCGACCCGCTCAACGAGGAGAAGGAACCGCTGATCATCACGGTGGACGCCGAGGGCCGCGTCTATCTGCAGGAGGCGGAGATCGAACAGGTTGCGCTCGTGCCGCGTCTCGTCGCGGTCTCGCAGGCGAACCCGGAACTGCGGGTCTTCGTGCGCGGCGATCAGGCGATCAACTATGGCCGGGTCATGGAAATCATGGGGCTGGTCTCCGAGGCCGGTTTCTCGAAGGTCGCGCTGATCGCGGAGGTCCCGATCCCCGAAACCGCAGGCAAGTGAGCGAGGCAGGCGGACGGGCATGGAATGGCTTTGGGCGCAGTTCAGACTGGGCGGGCTCGCTTCCGCAGCGGGGCATCTGGCGCTCATCGTCTTTGCCCAGTTCGGCCTGTCGTTTCTGTTCTCGCCGCCCGAAGTGACCGCCCGGATTATCCCCGTCGAGGTGGTGACGATCGACGACGTGACGCGGCCGCCCGAGGCCGCGACACCGGAGCCCAAACCCGAACCGCAGCGCACCGCGGCCCCCCAGCCGCCGCCGAGCCCGCCGCAGCCCGTTCCCGAGCCGCCGCGTCCGCCTGAGCCGCAACAACTCGCGAAGGCGGAACCCGCGCCGCCTCCGCCGCCGTTGGTCAAGCCGGCTCCGCCCAAGGAGAAGACGCCCGAGCCCAAGCCGGAGCCCGCGCCGCCGATCGCAAAGGCGCAGCCGCGCGCCAAGCCGAAGCCGCCGGCGCCGTTGCGCAGCTTCGACAACGTGCTCAAGGATCTTGCGGCCGAGCAGATGCCGTTCAAGACGACCGAGCGTGCGCCCCGCCCCGAGACGACGCCGAAGCAGGGCAAGGAGGCGCCGCAGCAGTCGCAGGTCGCCGAGCGCGCGACCATCGCCGAGCTCGATCGCCTGCGTCATATCATCCGTGAGCAGATCGGACGCTGCTGGAACCCGCCGGTTGGTGCGCGCGAGGCCGAAAACCTTGTGGTGACTGTTTTCATTCGGGTCGACCCCAAGGGTATGGTGCGCGAGGCGACGATCGTCGATGCACCGATGATGGGGCTCGACCGCAACTTCCAGGCCGCGGCCGAGGCGGCGCGCCGCGCCGTTCTGAACGTCAATTGTCAGCCGTTGCAGCTGCCGGCCGACAAGTACGAGATCTGGAAGGAAATCCGTTTCAACTTCGACCCAAGCCAAATGTTGAACCTGTCATGACGCTTTCTGCATTCCCGATTCGCCGTGCGCTGACCGGCCTCGCCGGGGCCGTTCTGCTGATCCTGGCCGTCGCGCCCGCGCAGGCGGAGCTGACCGTCGACATCACCCAGGGCAATATCGAACCGCTGCCGATCGCGGTTCCCGATTTCCTGCCGTCGGACGAGACCGCGCGGCGATTCAGCATCGACATCGCCCAGGTCGTTGCGTCGGACCTCGAGCGCTCGGGCCTGTTCCGGCCGATTGACAAGCGTGCGTTCATCGCGCAGCCCCAGGGGCTGGGGGTAACGCCGCGCTTTGCCAACTGGAAACCGCTGAACGCCCAGGCGCTCGTCGTCGGCGAGGTGGGAATCGAGCCGAACGGCGCGCTGCGCGCCTCGTTCCGCCTGTGGGACGTGTTTGCCGAAGACCAGATGACCGGGCTCAGTCTGACCACGACCCAGTCGAACTGGCGCCGGGTCGCCCACATCATCGCCGACACGATCTATGAGCGGATCACCGGCGAGAAGGGCTATTTCGACACCCGCATCGTCTACATCGCCGAGAGCGGGCCCGTCGACGCGCGGGTCAAGCGGCTGTCGATCATGGATCAGGATGGTGCCAACCACCGTTTCCTGACCGACGGACGGACGCTGGTGCTGACGCCGCGCTTCTCGCCGACCCAGCAGGAGATCACCTATCTCGCCTACTTCAACGACCAGCCGCGGGTCTACCTGTTCAACATCGACACCGGCGAACAGGAATTGCTCGGCGACTTTCCGGGGATGACGTTTGCGCCCCGGTTCTCGCCGGACGGCAACAGCGTCATCATGAGTTTCGCCGAGGACGGCGACTCCGATATCTATGTCATGGATCTGCGGACCCGCCGGGTTCGGCAACTGACCGACAATCCCGCGATCGACACGGCGCCCTCCTATTCGCCCGAAGGACGCCAGATCGTCTTCGAATCCGATCGCGGCGGCAGCCAGCAGCTCTATGTGATGAACGCCGACGGCTCCGGTCAGCACCGCATTAGCTTCAAGGAAGGGCGCTATGCCACGCCCGTCTGGTCGCCGCGCGGCGATCTTATCGCGTTCACCAAGATCTTTCGCGGTACCTTCCATATCGGTGTGATGCGGCCCGACGGGTCGGGCGAACGCCTGCTGACCCGCGGATTTCTGGTCGAGGGGCCGACTTGGGCGCCGAACGGCCGCGTGTTGATGTTCTTTCGCCAGGAACGCAGCGATGCGCGCGGGCGCGGCGGCGATCCGCGCCTGTTCTCGATCGATCTGACAGGTTTCAACGAGCGCGAGGTCGTAACACCGGTCGGCGGGTCGGATCCCGCCTGGTCTCCAGGTGCCGTCCCGCAATAGTATGAACCGGCAAAAGTAACTGAAATACTTGTTAATTTTCTCGAAAGCGGGGCGCTGAGGTACTTGATTCCGGACATGACGGCAAGTATAGTCCCCACGCCTGAACGCAAAGGCTTTCGGGCGGGTCTGGCGCGCGACGAACGTCGTATCGTCATACGCTATTCCCCACGGTCGGCTTCGACTCGTGAACATTCGGCTTAAGGAGTCACCCATGCGACTTAACATTCCCGGCCTCGTGCTGGCGGCTTTTGTAATTGCGGCGTGTTCTTCGACCGCGGAAAATAGTGGTGACACCGGCAGCTCCGGCGCCGCGACGACGTCGTCATCGAGCAGCCAGGTGGCGACGCAGCCGGCCGGCCCCAAGCCCGGTTCGCAGATTGACCTCGAGGTCAATGTCGGCGACCGCGTCTTCTTCGATTTCGACAAGTCGAGCCTGAAGCCCGAGGCGCGCACAACGATCGAGCGCTGGGCGGCCTGGCTCAAGACCTATCCGCAGAACAAGGTGATCATCGAGGGCCACGCCGACGAGCGCGGCACCCGCGAGTACAACCTCGCGCTGGGTGAGCGCCGTGCCGATTCGGCCCGCGACTATCTCGTGTCGCTGGGCATTGATCCGAACCGGGTCAAGATCGTCAGCTACGGCAAGGAGCGGCCGGCCGTTCCGGGTTCCAACGAGCGGGCCTGGTCGCAGAATCGCCGCGGCGTTCTGGTGGTCGACGCGAACTAGAGCCGGCGCAGACCGGAAGTCGAGAGCGCCCCGGTTGATCCGGGGCGTTTTCGTTCACGGTCCGCAATGCCATAGTTTCGCCGAAAAACGTACCGAACGTGCCAACCAGATTCACGGCCCGCAGGCACACCGCATCGGACCGGGTCGAATTCGGGAACGTCGCCATGTCGAAACTCAACAGGATTTCAACGTCCGCGGTTCTGGTGGTTGCGCTGCTGGCCGCAGCGTTGCCGGCGGCGGCCCAGTCGACCGACGTCCGGAGCCTTGCCGACACCATCGCGCGGCTCGAGCGTCAGCTCCAGACCCTCGAGCGGACGGTCTATCGTGGTGCGCCGCCGCCGCAAGGCGGAGCCGTGGCCGCCGAGGCGCCGCCGGCGGCCGTCTCCCAACTGCAGCTCACGACCGATGCGCTCGAGGAGCAGATGCGCCGCCTGACGGGCCAGATCGAGCAGCTCGACTTCCAGGTCCGCCAGTTGAACGAGCGCATGGACCGGCTGGTCACTGATGTCGATTTCCGGCTGCGCGAACTCGAGGCGGGGGGCGCAACCGGCTCGGGCGCCGCCGTTGCCCGTGGTGCGACCCAGCCCATCCCGCCGGCAGCGCCGCGCGCGCCCGGTGCGGTGACCGTCGAATCGGGACCCGGGGGGCCGCAAGTGATCGGCACCCTGACCGAAAGCCAGCTTCGCGCGGCGGGCGCTCCGGCCGGCGAGGGGGAGCCAGCCGCCGCCGCGCCGGCCGACGGGGCCGCGAGCCCGGCCACCCTGCCGCCGGGCTCCGCGCAGGAGCAATACGATTATGCGCGCGGATTCCTGCTGCGCCGCGATTTCACGAACGCGGAGACCGCGCTCGCGGCGTTTGTCGGCGCGCACTCGGACGACCCGCTTGCCGGGAACGCCCAATACTGGCTCGGCGAGACCTTTTATGTGCGCGGCGACTATGCGATGGCGGCACGGACCTTCGCCGAAGGATTCCAGCGCTATCCCGACAGTTCCAAGGCGCCCGACAATCTGCTCAAGCTCGGCATGTCGCTGGGGCAGCTCGAACAGACCCAGGATGCCTGCATCACGTTCAAGAGGCTGCGCGTCGAATATCCGGACGCGCCGGCCAGCATCGTCCAGCGTGCCGATCGCGAGATCGGGCGGCTGAAGTGCAACTAGCGGTCCGCCGCGCGGACGATACGCCGGGGCGGACGCGCGCCGCCTCCGTCGATGCAGAAACGTTTGCCCGGCTGATGGAACCGCTGGGCCCGTTCGAGTGCCGTCCGTGGCTGGCCGTCGGCGTTTCCGGCGGCCGCGACAGCCTTGCCCTGGCGCTCTGCGCGGCCGAGTGGGCCGCCGCGCGCGGCGGCCGGGTCGAAGCGGTGACGGTCGACCACCGGCTGCGCGATGAATCCGCCGACGAGGCGCGGCAGGTCGGAGAATGGCTCTCTGCCGCGGGGATCGCACACCATGTCCTGGTCCGGGACGGGGAGCGGCCGCTGCGCGGGGTGGAGGCCGCGGCGCGCGGGGCGCGCTACGCGCTGCTCGAGGATTTCTGCCGGGCGCGCGGCTTCCTCCATCTGCTGGTCGGCCACCACGCGTCCGACCAGGGCGAGACGCAGGCGC
>JAYOFO010000078.1:0-10903 GCA_038117265.1 Rhodospirillaceae bacterium | reverse complement strand
TCAGGCGAGCCAGCGCTTGCGCCGGCGGTAGTGCTTGACGTCGCGGTAGCTGCGCCGGCTGCCGCTGGAGATGCCGAGATAGAATTCCTTCACATCCTCGTTGTCGCGCAGCGCGGCGGCATCGCCGTCGAGCACCACCCGCCCATTCTCGAGGATGTAGCCGTAATCGGCGTGACGCAGCGCCACATTGGCGTTCTGTTCCGCCAGCAGGAAGGTGACGCCCTGATCCTTGTTGAGCCGGTTGACGATCTCGAAGATCTCCTCGACCAGCTGCGGGGCGAGGCCCATCGAGGGCTCGTCGAGCAGGATCATCTTGGGCCGCGACATCAGGGCGCGGCCGATCGCGCACATCTGCTGCTCGCCGCCCGACGTGTAGCCGGCCTGCGAGCGCCGGCGCTCGGCCAGCCGTGGGAAATAGCCATAGACCATCTCGAGGTCGGCGCGCACGTTCGCAGCCCCGTCGCGGCGCGTGTGGGCGCCGGTTAGGAGGTTCTCCTCGATGGTCAGATGTTCGAAGCAGTGGCGCCCCTCCATCACCTGGATGACGCCCCGCTTGACCAGCGCGTCGGGCGACAGCGCGTGCACCGGCTCGCCCTCGAACTGGATCGACCCCTTGGTGACCTCGCCGCGCTCGGCGCGCAGCAGGTTGGAGATCGCCTTGATGGTCGTCGTCTTGCCCGCGCCGTTGGCCCCGAGGAGCGCGACGATGCGCCCCTCGGGGACGTTGAGCGACACCCCCTTCAGCACCAGGATGACGTGGTCGTAGATGACCTCGACATTGTTGACCGCGAGCAGCGGGCGCGCCGCGCCCCCGGCCGTCTCGGCCCCGGTCGCCTGGTTGGTGTCGTTCACGGCGGACATGACTTGCCGGCTCCGCGCGATCAGCTGCAGGCGCGCGGGGTCAGGTTCTGCTCCTTGGCGTACTGGGCCGCCGAGGCCTCGTACATCGGCCGGAGCATGCCGCGGTTCGGCTCGTACCAGTCTGTGATGAACGACCATTTCTCGCCGTCCCACTGCTGGATGCGCGCCTTGCCGCCGCCCTCGTGATCGAGGCACGACAGCCTGATCGGCGAGATCAGGCCCGCGAGGCCGTCCTTCTCGATCTCCGCCTCCGTGTACTCCATGTTCTCGAGGCCCCACTGCACCTGCTCGCCGGACAGCGGCTTGTTGCCGAACCGGGCCTGCGCGGTGCGAATCCCCTCGACCATGTAGGCGGCGTTGATCATGCCGCGGTTGTAGAGCACCTCGCCGACGGCGCCGCGCTCGGCGAGGCCCTTTCCGGCGTCGTACAGGCTCTTGAGGATGTCGGCGTGCGCCTTGGAGTCCGCGCCCGGACCGTGCAACGCCAGGCTCTTGTAGCCCTTCGACGCATCGCCCGCCGGACGGACATCCGGCTCGGCACCCGACCACCACACGCCGATGAACTTGTCCATCGGATAGCCGACGGCGGCCGCTTCCTTGATGGCGGTGGAGTTCATCACGCCCCAGCCCCACATCAGCGTCCAGTCCGGACGGTCGCGGCGGCCGATCTGCAGCCAGGTCGCCTTCTGCTCCAGACCCGGATGGGCGACCGGATACTTCAGGAAGGTGTAGCCCTTCTCCGCAGCCAGCGCCTCGAGGGTTGCGATCGGCTCCTTGCCGTAGGCGCTGTCGTGATATACGAGCGCGATCTTCTTGCCCTTCAGGCTGCCGCCTTCCTGCTCCTGGATGTACTGGATCGCCACGTCGGCACCGGCCCAGTAGGTCGCGGGAAGCGTGAACACGTACGGGAAGACCCGGCCGTCGCTCGCGTCAGCCCGACCGTATCCCATTGAAATAACGGGAATTTTGTCGGCCGTCGCGCGCTCGATCAGGGCGTAGGTAATGCCCGTCGAGAGCGGGTTGACCACGGCGGCGCCGGTCGGCCCGTTGTTCTTGAGACGCTCGTAGCATTCGACGCCACGGTCGGTGTTGTAGCCGGTGTCGCACTCTTCGGTGACGATCTTCACCCCGTTCACGCCACCGTCGCGCGCGTTGAGCATCGCCAGGTAGTCGCCGAACCCGTTGGCGAACGGGATGCCGTTCGGCGCGTAAGGACCGCTGCGATAGACCAGCGCGGGAATGAACTGCTCCCCCTCGGCCTGCGCGGTCGCGACCGTCCCGGTCACCCCGATCGTCAGGGCGACGGCGGCCAGCGCTAACGTCTTTGCCTTCATCGTTTCTCTCCCTTGTCTTCCACCCGGGATCAGCCTGGGCGGCATGGACACCATTCCACAAACGCGTACGGGGCCGAGATGTCCGCGGCGGCCTCAGTACGGAAACGGCCAGCGCCTGAGTTTCTCCTTGCCGATCTGCCAGAGCCGGGCAAAGCCGGCCGGCTCGACGATCAGGAAGAAGACGATCAGGACGCCGAACACCATGAACTCGACATGCGACAGCAAGTCGGTGGGCACCTGGTAGCCGAGCCAGCCCGGCGCGTTGTTCAGCATGATCGGCAGCAGCACGATGAAGGCCGCGCCGAAGAACGAGCCGAGGATCGAGCCCAGTCCGCCGATGATCACCATGAACAGGATCTGGAACGAACGGTTCACGTCGAAGGCGAGCGGCTCGACCGTCCCGGTGTGCAGGAAGGCCCACATCGCACCCGCGATGCCGCAATAGAACGAGCTGAACGCAAAGGCCGACAGCTTGGTGCGCAGCGGCCGGATGCCCATGATCTCGGCGGCGATGTCCATGTCGCGGATCGCCATCCACATCCGCCCGATCCGCGAGCGCGCCATGTTCTTGGCGGCAATCGCCAGCACCACGACGATGCCCAGCGCGAACAGGTAGCGCGCCTCGAGCGAGGCCTGGGAACTGGTCACCAGAAGGTCGCCGAAGATGGCGCGCGGCGGTGCGCTGATGACGCCCGACGCGCTGTAGTTCGTGAACCAGCCATACTTGTTGAACATCCAGATCAGGAAGAACTGCGCCGCCAGCGTGGCCACCGCCAGGTAGAACCCCTTGATGCGCAGGCTGGGCAGGCCGAACGCGATGCCGACCAGCGCGGCGATCAGGCCCGACAGCAGCAGCACGATCAGGATGTGCAGGTCGGGAAACGCGGTCGACAGCTTGAAGGCGGCGAACGCACCGGTCGCCATGAAGCCGCCGGTGCCCAGGCTCAGCTGTCCGCAGTAGCCGGTCAGGATGTTCAGCCCGATCGCCGCCAGCGCGAAGATCAGGAACGGCAGCATGATCGTCGACAGGAACCACTCGTTGCCCAGCATCGGTATGGCGACGGCCGCGATCACGGCAAAGGCCGCGATCGCAATCCGATCCACGGGGATCGGGAACACCGCCTGGTCGGCGATGTAGCTGGTGTGGAACTGTCCGGCCTCGCGGTAGAACATCGTCTTACACCCGCTCGATGATCTTTTCGCCGAACAGGCCCTGCGGCCGGACCATCAGCACGACCATCGCCAGCATGTAGGCGAACCAGTCCTCGATCGCCTGGGCCCCGATCAGCGGCCCGACGAAAATCTCGGCGAGCTTCTCGCCGGCGCCGATGATCAGGCCGCCGATGATCGCACCGGGGATCGAAGTCAGCCCGCCGAGCAGCAGCACCGGCAGCGCCTTGAGCGCGACCAGCGAGAGCGAGAACTGCACGCCGAGCTTCGAGCCCCACATGATTCCCGCGAACAGACCGACGATCCCCGCCACCGCCCAGACGATCGTCCAGACCGAGCGCAGCGGGATGCCGACCGACTGGGCGGCCTGGTGGTCGTCGGCCACGGCGCGCAGCGCGCGCCCCACCTTGGTCTTCTGGAACAGGATCGCGAGCACCAGGACCAGCACCCCGCCGACCCCCGCCGCAAACAGGTCGATCTCGGTGACCAGCAGATCGCCCTCGCCGAAGGGTATGAAGATCGGGCTCTGGGGAATGCCGATGTCGAGCTGCTTAATGTCGCTGCCCCAGATAGTCTGGCCGAACCCGTCGAGGAAATAGAAGACCCCGATGGTCGCCATGAACAGGATGATCTGCGGCTGGTTGACCAGCGGCGTGAGCACCGCGCGCTCGATCGCGAAGGCGACCGCCACCATCACCGCGACCGAGACGAGGAGCGCGAGCAGGATGGGCAGGCCGAATTCGATCAGGCCGACGAAGGTCAGCGCCGCGAACAGCACCATCGAGCCCTGGGCGAAGTTGAACACCCCCGACGCCTTGAAGATCAGCACGAAGCCGAGGGCGACCAGCGCATAGAGCACGCCGGTCAACAGGCCGTTCAGAAGGGTTTCGACGAAGAATGCCATGATTATCCCTTCAGTGTCCTACGCCCAGATAGGCCTCGATCACGCCGGGGTCGGCGCGCACCTCGTCGGGCGTGCCGTCGGCGATCTTGCGCCCGTAGTCGAGTACGACGACCCGGTCGGAAATGTCCATCACGACGCCCATGTCGTGCTCGATCAGGGCGATCGTCGTGCCGAACTCCTCGTTCACGTCGAGGATGAAGCGGCTCATGTCCTCCTTCTCCTCGACGTTCATGCCGGCCATCGGTTCGTCGAGCAGCAGGAGATCGGGCTCGGCGGCCAGCGCACGGCCAAGCTCGACCCGCTTCTGCAGCCCGTAGGGAAGCCGCCCGACGGGCGTCTTGCGGATCGCCTCGATGTGCAGGAAATCGATGATGCCCTCGACCACGCGCCGGTGTTCGACCTCCTCGCGCCGGGCGCGGAACATGTAGAACGCCTGCTCCACCACGTTCGCGTGCATCTTGAGGACGCGGCCGGTCATGATGTTGTCCAGCGTGGTCATGCCCCGGAACAGCGCGATGTTCTGGAACGTCCGCGCGATGCCGTTCGCGGCGGCGAAGTGCGGGCGCATGCCGCCCTCGTGGCGCTGCCCCCGGTAGACGACGGCGCCCTCCTGCGGCTGGTAGAAGCCGTTGATGACGTTGAGCATCGACGACTTGCCGGCCCCGTTGGGACCGATGATCGCGCGGATCTCGCCCTTGCGGATGTCGAAGCTGACGTTGCTGAGCGCCTGCACGCCGCCGAAGGCGAGCGAGACATCCTCGACCGAGAGCAAGTTTCCCGGTTCCGCGGGACCCGCAGCGGCAGCCGGAGCGGTCATCTCGGTCACGCTCATTCCGCGGCCTCCGCCATGGCCGCGCCGAACACCTGCGCGTCGCGGATCTTCAGGTCGGCCGAGATCGCACCCTTGCGACCGTCCTCGAAGGTGACCTCGGTCGAGACGTGGCAATGGTCGGCGCCGCTGTAGAGCGCCTCGATCAGCACGTCGTAACGCTCGGCGACGAAGCCGCGCCGGACCTTGCGGGTGCGGGTCAGCTCGCCGTCATCGGCGTCCAGCTCCTTGTGCAGGACGAGGAAGCGGTGGATCTGCGAGCCAGCCAGCGCCGGTTCGGCGGCCAGGTCACGGTTCACCTGTGCGACGTTCTCGGCGATCAGGTCGTGGACCTGCGGCAGCCCGGCGAGTTCCTGGTAGCTCGAATAGGGCACACCGTTGCGCTCCGCCCAGCTGCCCACCGCCTCCAGATCGATGTTGATCATCGCGGTGCACATGCCGCGCCCGTCGCCGAACGCCACGGCCTCCTTGATGTTGGGGAAGAATTTCAGCTTGTTCTCGATGTACTTCGGCGCGAACAGGGTGCCGTCGGTGAGCGTTCCCACATCCTTCGCGCGGTCGATGATGCGAAGCTGTCCATCCTCGTCGAAGAAGCCCGCATCGCCCGTGTGCACCCAGCCATCCGCCGTCTTGGTCGACGCCGTCGCCTCGGGGTTCTTGAAATACTCCTTGAACACGCCCGGGCTGCGGAACAGGACCTCGCGGTTGTCGGCGAGCCGGATTTCCACCCCGCGCGCCGGTCGGCCGACCGTGTCGGGCTTGATCTCGCCGTCGGGCTGGATCGTGATGAACACGCTCGCCTCGGTCGAGCCGTAGAGCTGCTTCAGGTTGACCCCGAGCGCACGGTAGAAGCTGAAGATATCCGGCCCGATCGCCTCGCCGGCCGTATAGCCGACGCGCACCCGCGAGAAGCCCAGCTCGTTCTTCAGCGGGCCGTACACGAGCAACTCGCCCAGCGCATAGCGAATCCGGTCGAGAAGCGGGACCGGACGGCCGTCGAGGATGTCGGTGCCGACCCGCCGGGCGACGCCCATGAAGTGGCGGAACATGGCGCGCTTGAGGCCGCCGGCATCCTCCATGCGGATGGTCACCGTGGTGAGGATGTTCTCGAAGATGCGCGGCGGGGCAAAGAAATAGGTCGGCCCGAGCTCGCGCAGATCGTTCAGGACCGTATCGGCGGATTCCGGGCACGAGACGCAGAACCCGACCGCATAGGACTGGGCATAGGAAAAGATATGGTCGCCGACCCACGCCATGGGCAGGTAGGCGAGGCATTCCTCGCGGTCGGTCAGATTCTCGTCGAGTGCCGCGTTGATCGCCGTCAGATAGACCGCCGCATGGGTCAGGACGACGCCCTTGGGCTGCCCGGTCGTGCCCGACGTATAGAGCATGATCGCCGTGTCCTCGGCGGTGCCCGCCGCGACTGCATCGCCATAGACCGAGGAATCCTCGCGGTCGAGGGCGCGGCCGCGGTCGATCACCGCGGCCAGATCGTGCAGGAAGGGCTGGTCGTAGTGCCGCATCCCGCGCGGCTCGTCGTACAGGGCGACCTCTAGGCGCGGACAGGCATCCCAGAGCTGCAGCAGCTTGTCGATCTGTTCCTGGTCCTCGGCGATCGCGAACCGCGCCTCGGCATGATCGAGGACGAATTTCATCTCCTCGGCGACGGCGTCCTGGTACATCGGCACCGGGATCGCGCCCAGCGCCTGCACAGCGGCCATGGCGAAATACAGCCGCGGCCTGTTGTCGCCGATGATGGCCACGGTGTCGCCGCGCCCGCAGCCCAGATCGGCAAGGCCGCGCGCCATCGCACGCACCTCGTCGGCGATCTCGGCCCAGCTCCAGGTCTGCCAGATGCCGAAGCGCTTCTCGCGCATGGCCGGGCTCGCGCCGCGGATGCGCGCGTTGCGTTGCAGCAGCTTCGGAAAGGTGTCGAACTCGGCATCGAGCGGCGCGCTTTCGCGCATCGCCCGCACCGAACCCGGTGCGCCCTCGTGCGTCGTCGCGGCGGCCGGCCCGTCGTCCATGCGTCTCCCCTGCCAACGCCCGGCGAGAGGCCGGGAAAAGCGCGCGGGCTTGTCGGATGGACGGCTTCGGCTTTCGCTGTACGTATGCGACCCTGGAACGAAACCGAGGCGTCACGAACCCGCGTTTACTGGTCAAATGCGTAAAGAAATCACCGCATGCGGACAATCCGCATAAAGTCTGAGAGCGGTGCGGGGCCTAGCTCTTGTAGCTCGGATCGAGTGCGTCCAAGCGTCGCAGATGGCCCGCCCAGTCGCGCGTGGCGACCGGCAGCGCGTTCTCGAACAGCAGCGCCGACTTCTCGCAGACCTCCTGCGACGGATAGACCAGCGCGTCGGGCCCGCCCGTCGAAAGGGCCTGAATCTGGCTCTTCGCACATTTCTCCAGATAGAACATCACCGAGAAGGCCTCCGACACCGATCCACCGGCCACGAGCAGACCGTGGCTGCGCAGGATCATCGCCTTGTTGTCGCCCAGGTCGTCGATCAGGCGTGCGCGCTCGTCGAGGTCGAGCGCCGGGCCCTCATAGTCGTGATAGGAAATCCGGTTGTAGAAGCGCATCGAGTGCTGGGTGATGAACAGGAGCCCGCACTTCATCGCCGACAGCGCCATGCCGGCATCAGAATGGGTGTGCATGACGCACGCGACCTCGGGCCGCGCGCTGTGCACGGCGCTGTGGATCGTGAACCCGGCGGCGTTGATCTTGTAGGGGCCGTTGTTGTCGATCTCGTTGCCGTCGGCATCGACCTTGACCAGGCACGACGCCGTGATCTCGTTGAACATCAGCCCGTAAGGGTTGAGCAGGAAGGTCTCCTCGCCGGGCACGCGCGCCGAGATGTGGGTGCGCGTCATGTCGGTCATGGCGTAGAGGTCGGCCAGGCGATAGCAGGCCGCGAGGTCGACCCGCATCGCCCACTCCTCGGGGGACACCTGCTTCTCGACGCTCGGGTAGAGCTCGACAATTTCCGCGTTCGACATGTTTCGTCCCTCCTGATTGCGCAAAGCTTGAACCGGCGCCAGTCCCCCGTCAATCGGCCGGCGCGGCGACAACATTGTTGCGCTGGGCGCCCAGCCCCTCGACCTCGGCCTCGACCACGTCGCCGGCCTTCAGATAGACGCCGCGGCCGTGGCCGACGCCCTCGGGCGTGCCGGTCGACAGCACGTCGCCGGGCTCCAGCGTGATCAGGTGCGAGCAATGCTCGATCTGCTCTTCGGGGCTGAACACCATCTCGCCCGTGTTGCCGTCCTGCATCGTCTCGCCGTTCACCTTCAGGGTCAGGCGCAGGTTCATGCAGTCAGGCACGAACGCCTTGGGCACGAAGAAGGGGCCCGTCGGCGCGAAGGTGTCGTGGCTCTTGCCGCCGAACCAGTCGGTGCGCAGGGTCGGCCAGTCGGCGCGCATGTTCCAGATCCGCTCGGACACGTCGTTGGTCGTCATGAATCCGGCGACGTAATCCATGGTCTTTTCCGCCGGCACGCGCCTGGCCGTCCGGCCGATGGCGAGCGCCAGCTCGACCTCCCAGTCGACCTTCGCCTCGCCCGGCGGCAGCACGATGTCGTCGTGGGCGCCGACCAGCGCGCTGGGCGCCTTGAGGAAGGAATAGGGCCGCACCCGTTTCTTGTCGCGGTCGAGCATGTTGTCGCGCTCTTCGTCGTCCTTGGCGGTGCCCGCGGCGACCATCTCGCGGATGTGGCCACCATAGTTCGCCGCCGCGTACATCATCTTGCCGGGCCGGATAATCGGCGGCAGGAAGCGCAGGTCGCCCGCATCGAGCGCCGCGTCGGGCGCCTCGCCCGCCGCCGCATGGGCGGCCATGCCGCACAGCGCCTCGAAATTCGCCTCCCAGTCGTCGAGCAACTCGCGAATGCCGCCGAGGCCGTGGATCGCGCCGCCGCGCTGGCCCTGGCGCCAGGCCTTGTAGAGCGGCTCCAGCGCATAGGGCGCATAGCCCAGGAACATGGCGACGAACGGCCCGCTCGACGTGCGGACGGTGGCAAGCTTGAAGGGGGTGTCGGTCATCGGCGTCTCCTCTCGGGGCATCACCAGTCGAAATCCGTGGGCCGGCGCGCCAGCCCGTCATACAGGTCGAGGCAACGGTGCACCCAGCCATGCACCGGGTCGCCCGCCTCGAACAGGGCAAACGCACTCATGTTGCGCGCGCCGACGATGGAGCCCATGACGATGTAATCGGCATACATCGGGGCCGCGCCGCCCAGGAAAGGCTGTTCGGCCACCACCCGGCGCAACGGCTCCAGCCGGGCGCGATATTCCGGCAACCGCGTCTCGCGGCCCGCCTGCACCTCGGCGACCGGCTTGCCGAAGCGTTTGGGCCGGCTGTCGTCGAAATAGGCTTCGTCCTCAGCCACGATGCGTTCGCGAATGTCGGCCAGCACCAGGGTCATCATCAGCGGGTGGATGCGCGATTCCGCCCAGCGCTGGACGAAGCGCGCATGATCGCGGCCCGCCGGCCCGCCGAACAGCGACGGCGCCTCGGGGTAGGTGTCCTCGAGATATTCGGCGATCGCCCAGCTGTCGCCGGCCCAGGTGCCGCGATCGTCGATCACGGGAACCGTGGCGTAGGAGCCGTCGCCGATCTTCGGAATCGCGGTGAAGGGGGTCGGCACCGTCTCGGTGTCGAGCCCCTTGTGGGCGAGCGCGAGGCGGGTCTTCCAGGCGTTCGAGCTGAAACGGCGGTCGTCCTGCCCGACAAGGTCGTAGAGCCGGATCGCCACCCGCCGCCTCCGTTACCAGTCCTGGTCCGCGTCCTGCCGCAAGAGCCCGTCATACAGGTCGAGGCAGCGGTGCATCCAGGCATGGACGGGGTCGCCCGCCTCGACCAGCGCGAACGGGCTCACGCTGCGGGCCCAGATGAACTGGCCCATGGCGTGGTAGTCGGCATAGATCGGGGCCGCGCCGCCAAGGAAGGGCTGTTCGGCGACGACCCGGCGCAGCGGCTCGAGCCGGGCGCGCAACTCCGGCAGCCGCTCCTCGCGGCCGACCGGCACCTGGTCGATCGGCTTGCCGAGCCGCTTGTTCCGGCTTTCCGAGAAATACGCGCGGTCCGCCGGGTCGACCTGCACATAGATGTCGTGCACGACCATGTTCATGATCAGCGGCTGGGTGCGCGTCTCGACCCAGCGCGCGACGAAGCGCGCATATTCGCGCCCCGCCGGACCGCCGAAGACCGACGGCGTGTCCGGGTAGGCCGCCTCCAGATACTCGGCGATCGCCCAGCTGTCGCCGACCCATTGCTCGCCGTCCCGGATCACCGGGATCGTCTTGAACGAGCCGTCGCCGATCGCGGCGATGTCGGTGAACCGGGTGGGAACCGTCTCGAACGCCAGCCCCTTGTGGGCCAGCGCATACTTGGTCTTGCAGCAGTTCGAGCTGAACCGCCGGTCGTCCTGACCGACGAGATCGAAGAGCTGGATAGCCATGCGGCCCCTCCCCGCCCGGCGCGCGCCCTAGGCGGTCACCGCCAGCGGCGCCAGCGCGTCGATGTCGGTCGTGACCTCGAGGATGACCGGCTTCGACTTCGCCGCCTCGAAGGCCTGCTGGATCGCGCCCGAGAGCTCGCCCGGCTTCTCGACACGGATGCCCACCGCCCCCATCTCCTCGGCGATGCGCGCGAAGTTCACTTCCGTGAAGTGCCACAGGCGAAGCCCCTCCGCGGTCTGCTCGCCGCCATAGACCCGGTCGAAGCCGCGCTTCGACTGGTTGCCCGAGGCGTTGTTGTTGACCAGCGTGACCGTGTTGATGCCCCAGCGCGCCGCCGTCTC
>JAYOFO010000077.1:0-10913 GCA_038117265.1 Rhodospirillaceae bacterium | reverse complement strand
TCGAGCGCAGCACCGACATGCCCTTGCCGCGCAGGCGGAACTGCTGGCCGGTCTGGGTGCCGGCGGGGATGTTCACCCGGGCGCGCGCGCCATCGACGGTCGGCACCTCGATCGAGCCGCCGAGCGCGGCCGTCGTCATGGGGATCGGCACCCGGCACTGGATGTTGGCGCCGTCGCGCCGGAAGAAGCGATGCGGGCGGATGGTCACGAAGATGTAGAGGTCGCCCGCCGGCCCGCCGCGCAGGCCGGCCTCGCCCTCGCCGGCGACGCGGATGCGCGTGCCGTCCTCGATGCCGACCGGGATGTTGACCGACAGGGTCTTTTCCCTGTTCACGCGCCCCGCGCCCGCGCACGCGCCGCACGGATTGTCGATCACCCGGCCCGCGCCGTGGCAGGTCGGGCAGGTCCGCTCGACAGTGAAGAAGCCCTGCTGGGCGCGCACCTTGCCGTGGCCCTGGCAGGAGGGGCACGCGACGGGCTCGGCGCCGCCGGCCGCGCCCGAGCCATGACATTCGTCGCACGCGGCCGAGGCATTGACGCGCACGCGGGTCTGCTTGCCGGTGAACGCGTCCTCGAGGTTGACGTCGAGGTTGTAGCGCAGGTCCGAGCCGCGCGTGCTCGACTGGCGGCGGCCGCCGCGCCCGCCCATGAACTCGCCGAACATTTCGTCGAAGATGTCGGCGAAGCCGCTGCCCGAGAAGTCGAACCCGCCGCCCGCGCCCGCGCCGGGACCGCCGCCCTGCTTGAAGGCGGCGTGGCCGAACCGGTCATAGGCCGCGCGCTTCTCATCATCCTTGAGGATGTCGTAGGCCTGGTTGATTTCCTTGAAACGCCGCTCGGCCTCGGCATCGCCGGGGTTGCGGTCGGGGTGCAGTTCCTTGGCAAGACGCCGGTAGGCACTCTTGATCGCCGCCGCATCCGCGCCGCGCTCGACCCCGAGTGTCTGATAGAAATCCTTGTCCGCCATCGGCCTTTACCGCCCCCCGAGCGTACGACGGGCGCGGGTCCCCTTCCGAGTGGCCCGCGCCCCGCCGGCGATACCCCCTACGATGCGGAGGACTTGCGGTCGTCCTCGTCGTCGTCGACTTCCTCGAAGTCGGCATCGACAATCGTCTCGTCCGCCGCGGCGTCCGAGGGCTCCGCGGTGGCGTCGCCCGGTTCCGCCGTGGCCTCGCCGGCTGCCTGCTCGGCCTTGTAGATCGCCTCGCCCAGCTTCATCGACGACTGCGCCAGCGCCGCGAGCTTCTTCTGGATTGCCTCGGCGTCCTCGCCCTCCAGCGTCTCGCGCAGCGCGGCGATGTCGGCCTCGATCGCGGCCTTGTCCTCCGCCGAGACCTTATCGCCATGCTCCGACAGGCTCTTCTCCGACTGGTGGATCAGCGCCTCGGCCTGGTTGCGGGCCTCGACCGCCTCGCGCCGCTTCTTGTCGTCCGCGGCGTGCTCCTCGGCGTCCTTGACCATGCGGTCGATGTCGTCGTCGGACAGGCCGCCCGACGCCTGGATGCGGATCTGCTGCTCCTTGCCGGTGCCCTTGTCCTTCGCCGAGACGTTGACGATGCCGTTGGCGTCGATGTCGAAGGTGACCTCGATCTGCGGGATGCCGCGCGGCGCCGACGGGATGCCGACCAGGTCGAACTGGCCGAGCAGCTTGTTGTCGGCCGCCATCTCGCGCTCGCCCTGGAAGACGCGGATGGTCACCGCGCTCTGGTTGTCCTCGGCGGTCGAGAAGGTCTGGCTCTTCTTGGTCGGGATCGTGGTGTTGCGGTCGATAAGGCGGGTGAACACGCCGCCCAGGGTCTCGATACCCAGCGACAGCGGCGTGACGTCGAGCAGGAGCACGTCCTTGACGTCGCCCGCCAGCACGCCGGCCTGAATCGCCGCGCCGATCGCGACCACCTCGTCGGGGTTCACGCCGCGGTGCGGCTCGCGCCCGAAGAAGTTCTTCACCGTCTCCTGGATCTTGGGCATGCGGGTCATGCCGCCGACCAGGATGACCTCGTCGATCTCGTTCGACTTGAGCCCGGCATCCTTGAGCGCCGCCTCGCACGGCTTGACCGTGCGCTGCACCAGATCGTCGACCAGCGCCTCGAGCTTGGCGCGGGTCAACTTGATGTTGAGGTGCTTCGGCCCCGCCTGGTCGGCCGTGATGAACGGCAGGTTGACCTCGGTCTGGGTCGAGGACGAGAGCTCGATCTTGGCCTTCTCGGCCGCCTCCTTGAGGCGCTGCAGTGCAAGCTTGTCGCCGCGCAGGTCGATGCCCTGCTCCTTTTTGAACTCGTCGGCCAGGTACTGGATGATGCGGGAATCGAAGTCCTCGCCGCCCAGGAAGGTGTCGCCGTTGGTCGACTTCACCTCGAAGACGCCGTCGCCGATTTCGAGGATCGAGATGTCGAAGGTGCCGCCGCCCAAATCATAGACCGCTATGGTGCCGGCTTCCTTCTTCTCGAGCCCGTAGGCGAGCGCCGCGGCCGTCGGCTCGTTGATGATGCGCAGCACCTCGAGCCCGGCGATCTTGCCGGCGTCCTTGGTGGCCTGGCGCTGGGAATCGTTGAAATAGGCGGGGACCGTGATCACCGCCTGCTCGACCATCTCGCCGAGGAAGGATTCGGCCGTTTCCTTCATCTTCTGCAGGATGAAGGCGCTGATCTCGGACGGGCTGTAGTTCTTGTCGTTCGCCTGGACCCACGCGTCGCCGTTCTCGCCCGAGACGATCTCGTAGGGAACCAGGTCCTTGTCCTTGTTGGTCAGCGGATCGTCGTACCGGCGCCCGATCAGGCGCTTGACCGCAAAGATCGTGTTCTCGGGGTTGGTGACGGCCTGGCGCTTCGCGGCCTGGCCGACCAGGCGCTCGCCGCCGTCGGAGAACGCCACCATCGACGGGGTCGTGCGCGCGCCCTCGGAGTTCTCGATCACCTTGCCCTGGCCGCCGTCCATGACGGCGACGCAGGAATTGGTCGTGCCGAGATCGATGCCAATTACTTTCGCCATGAGTTCCTCGCTCTTTCAGCAGACCGGTCCGGCCCTGAACGGCGCCTGGAGAGGTCCCTATTTTTCGCGTTTCGGCGGCCCGGAATGGGGGCCGTGGAATGTTCCGGGCAGATATAGGGTGGGTCAAACCGGTCTGCAACCGCTAGGCTGGCGGGAAATTACCTGCAAAATCAGCAACCCAGCGATTCGCGTGCCGCCACCGCCCCATGATCGTCTCCGCCAGCTACAAAACCGACATCCCCGCCGTCTATGGCGACTGGTTCCGCGCGCGGCGCGCCGCCGGCGCCTGCTCCGTGCGGAATGCCTGGAACGGCCAGGACTTCTCGGTTTCACTGCGCGACGCAGACGTCGACGGCTGGATCTTCTGGACCCGCAACGCGCGCCCCTTCGCGGATGAGTTGCGGGATATCGCCGCGACGCGCCCGTTCACGGTCCAGTACACCGTCACCGGCTATCCGCATGCGCTCGAACGCGCCGTCGCGCCGGCGGCGGCCGCGATCGCGGACCTGCACGCCATAGCCACACGCTACGGCCCCGATGCGGCGGTGTGGCGCTACGACCCGGTGGTGATCAGCGACGCCACGCCGCTCGACTGGCACGCCGAGAACTGCGCGCGGCTGGCCGGCGCGCTCGCCGGCGCGGTGAACGAGGCGGTGGTCAGCTTCGCGCAGATATACGCCAAGACCCGCCGCAACCTCGACCGGGCCGCGGCGGCGGCAGGCAACCCCTGGCGCGATCCCGGCGCCGGCGAGAAGGCCGACCTGCTGGGCACCCTGTCCGGGGCCGCCGGCGCGAACGGAATGGCGCTCACCCTGTGCACCCAGCCCGGGCTTGCGGACGACACCGGCATTCCCGGCGCGGCGTGCATCGATGCGGCGCGGCTGAGCCGGGTCGCCGCGCATCTCGGGCACGCGCCGGTGGCGGCGCACACCCGGGGCAACCGGCCGGGCTGCCTGTGCGCCGAGGCCCGCGACATCGGCGCCTACGGCACCTGTCCGCATGGCTGTGCCTATTGCTATGCCGTCGCCGACCATGACGGGGCGCGGCGCGCGCATCGCGCCCACGATCCGCGGGCCGACACCCTTGAACCCGCACGCGAGACCGTACAGGCATGACCACACGCCCGATCGACATCCTCCTCTTTCTCGACGCACAGGGTGTCTCGCGGCCGGCCATGCGCATCCTCGATGTGGGCGCGATGGACGTCGGCGAGGCGGAGCCTTGGTCCGCCCTAGTTTCGAGCGGGGCGGCAACGCTCGTCGGCTTCGAACCCAACGCTGCGGAATGCGAGAAGCTGCACGCGGCGGGGCGCGCCAACTGCACATTCCTGCCCTTTGCGCTGGGCGACGGCGCCGCGCACACGCTCCACATCGGGCGCGCGCCCATGACCTCGTCGCTTTTCGAAGCGGACCCCGAGGTCATGGGCCGGTTCCATAGCTTGTGGGAATTGTGCGAGCCGGTCGGCGAGGAACGTATCGACACCCGCCGCCTCGACGACATCGCCGAAGCGCGGCCGGCGGATTTCCTGAAACTGGACGTCCAGGGCGCGGAACTGATGATCCTCGAAGGCGCGCAGGAAACGCTTGCCGATGTGCTCGCCATCCAGGCCGAGGTGAGTTTCCTGGCGATCTATCGCGACCAGCCCCTGTTCGCCGACGTCGATGTGCACCTCCGTGGGCGCGGCTTCGCCTTCCACACCATGGTCGGTGTCGGCTCGCGGCCCTTTCGCCCCCTGATCAAGGACGCGAACCCGAATCGGGGTTTCGCCCAGGTCATCTGGTCGAACGCGCTCTATTTCCGCGATCCCGCCTGCTTTCCCGAGCTCGCGGCGGATCGGCCCGAGGCGCTCCTCAAGCTGGCGATCCTGGCGCACGAACTCTACGGGGCCTTCGATCTGGCTGCCGTCGCCCTGCAACACTACGGCGCCGCGCACGCCGCAGGCCTCGCGACCGCCTATATCCGCGCGCTGATGGTTGCAGACCCGGCGATCACGGCAATGAAGTAGCGAAACGGCCGGGTTCAGGCGGTGGTGTCGACCTGGGGATCGTCGCCCGCACCGCCGCCTGCGTTTCCGCCCTTAGCGACGCCGACGCGGGCCGGGCGCAGCAGCCGGTCGTGCAGCCGGTAGCCCGGCTGGACCACCTGGGCGACCGAGCCGTCGGGAAGGTCGGTCCCCGGCACCTCGAACATCGCCTCGTGGAAGTTCGGGTCGAACGGCTCGCCCGCCGGGTCGATCCGCTCGATCTTGTGGGCCGCCAGGGTCTGGGCGAAGCCCGCCTGCACCGCCGTCACCCCCTCCAGCAGGGTGGCGAGCAGCTCGTCCTCGCCGCGCCGCTCCTCGGGCACCGCCTCAAGCGCACGCTCCAGATTGTCGGCCACCGACAGCACGTCGCGCGCGAAGCCGGTCACGGCGTATTTGTGGGCGTCCTCGATCTGGCGCTCGCCGCGCTTGCGGATGTTCTCGGTCTCTGCCATCGCGCGCAGCAGCTGGTCGCGCAGCTCGGCGACCTGGCCCTCGAGATCGACGATGCGCGCCGCGCGTGCCGCGTCGGGGTCGGCGGCGGCCGCGGCCGGCTGGTCGTTCGCCGCCTCGGGCGCGTTCGCCTCGGCGCCGTTGGTGGCGCCGTCGGCCGCGCCGTCTTCCTGATTCTCGTTCATAGCCTGTTCCCTAGCCCACCAGCCGGCCCACGACCTGCGCCGTGTAGTCGACCACCGGAATGATGCGTGCGTAGTTGATGCGCGTCGGGCCGATGACCCCGACCGCGCCGACGATCTGTTGTTCGGAGTTGCGGTAGGGTGCGACGACGACCGAGCAGCCGGCCAGCGAGAACAGATCGTTCTCGGCACCGATGAAGATCTGCACACCCTCGCCCCCGCGCGCGGCGTCGAGCAGCTTGATCCAGGATTCCTTCATCTCCAGCGCGTCATAGAGCGACCGCACCCGGTCGAGATCCTCGACGGCCTGCACATCGTCGAGCAGGCGCTCGGCGCCGCTGATGATCAGCGCCGCCTCGGCCCCCTCGCCGGTCGCGGTCGCCATGCCGGCCTCGACCAGCCTCTGGGTGAGCTCGTCCAGGTCGCGGCGGTGCCGTTCGAGCTCGTCGCCCAGCTGGCGCTGCGCCTGGTCGATCGTCTTTCCCACCATGCGGGCGGACAGGAAGTTGGTCGCCTCGACCATCGCCGAAGCCGGCATGCCGCGCGGCACCTCGACGATGCGGTTCTCCACGCTGCCATCCTCGGTGACGAGCACGACCAGCGCGCGGCCCGGCGCCAGCGACACGAACTCGATATGGCGCAGCGGCGAGTCCGTCTTCGGCGCGACCACCAGGCCGGCGCAGCTGCTCAGCCCCGACAGCACCCGTGTCGCCTCCGACAGGGTCTGCTGCAGGCTGCGGCCCTGGGCGGCGCATTGGGACTCGATCTTGCGGCGCTCCTCGTCGGTCAGGTGCCCAACCTCGAGCAGCCCGTCGACGAACAGCCGCAGCCCCGCATCGGTGGGAATGCGCCCGGCCGAGGTGTGCGGCGAATAGAGCAGGCCGGCATCCTGCAGGTCGGCCATGACGTTGCGGATCGTCGCGGGCGACAGCTCCATGCCGAGCGCGCGCGACAGGGTGCGCGAGCCGACCGGCTCTCCGGTCTGGAGATAGCCGTCGATAATCTTCCGGAGGATGTCGGAACTCCGGGCGCTCAGCTCGGGCAGTGCGCGGCTCATCGGTCGGATTTCGGGCTCGTACGTGTCGCACGCGGGCACCAGCGCCCGCACCCCGTGAACTTAGGCACGCACCGGCGTGCGATCAAGAAAGAGAGGCCGCCAAAGCGATGGAGACGGAAGGTGGACGCAACCCGGCCCATGCGACTACCTTCGCCCCGAACCCCCAACCCGAGCGCAGCGGAGCCCGCCATGCCATCGAAATCCATCCGGCCCTCGCGCCGCGCGCCCGACGAGATGCGCAAGATCCGCCTCAAGGCCGGCGCCGCGAAATACGCCGAGGGCTCGTGCCTGGCGATGTTCGGCAACACCCATGTGCTGTGCGCCGCCACGGTCGAGGACCGTGTGCCGCCCTGGATGCGCGGCGGCGGTAGCGGCTGGGTCACGGCCGAATACGGCATGCTGCCGCGCTCGACCCACGACCGCACCCAGCGCGAGGCGGCGCGCGGCAAGCAGTCGGGCCGCACCCAGGAGATCCAGCGCCTGATCGGCCGCTCGCTGCGCGCGGTGACCGACCTGGAGGCGCTGGGCGAGCGCCAGATCCGCCTCGACTGCGACGTGCTGCAGGCCGACGGCGGCACCCGCACAGCCGCGATCACCGGCGCCTGCGTGGCGCTGCACATCGCGTGCGAGGGGCTGGTGAAGGCGCGCGAGATTCCCGCGAACCCGGTGCGCGAGCTGGTCGCCGCGGTCTCGTGCGGCATCTTCGCCGACACGCCGGTCCTCGATCTCGACTATCCGGAGGATTCCAACGCCCAGGCCGATTCCAACTTCGTGCTGACCGAGAAGGGCCAGATCGTCGAGATCCAGGGAACGGCCGAGGAGCGCCCGTTCACGCGCACCCAGTTCATCCGCCTGCTCGACCTGGCGCGCGACGGCACGACGGCGCTGTTTGTCCATCAGCGCAAGGTTCTGGGCCTGGGCTGACAGCAGGGAGCATGACGATGGAGACAGACCCCAACCTGCGCCTGGCCGTCGTGGTCGGTGCGTTCGCGGTCGCGATCTTCGGCCTGTGGATCGTCCACCAGCGGCTCAAGGCGAAAAACCAGGGGTTCGGCCCGAACTCCCTGCGCGCGTTCGGCGCCGTGCTGTTCCTGCCGACGATCCTGATCGTGTCGGTGACGACCAGCTTCCAGATCGAGACACTGGCCGCCCTGCTCGGCACCGTCGCGGGCTACCTGCTGTCGCGCGACGGCGGCGGCAGCGACTGACGAGAATGGCGCGCCGCTTCACCGAGCCCGAGCTGGTCATCGCCAGCCACAATGCGGGCAAGGTCCGCGAGATCGCAGACCTGCTGGCCCCCTTCGCCGTTTCGGTGACCAGCGCCGGCGCGCTCGGCCTGCCCGAGCCCGAGGAGACGGGCACCACCTTCGCCGAGAACGCGATCCTCAAGGCGCGTGCCGCGGCGGACGGCAGCGGCCTGCCGTCACTGGCCGACGATTCCGGCTTCTCCGTCGCCGCGCTGGGCGGTGCGCCGGGCATCCACGCCGCGCGCTTCGCCGAGCGCGCCGACGGTACCCGCGACTTCGCCTGGGCGATGGAGAAGGTGCACGACGCGAGCGCCGGTTCGGGCGACGACGGGGCCTGGTTCTCCTGTGCGCTGGCGCTGGCCTGGCCGGGCGGCGCAGCGGGAGACGGCGATATCGAGGTGTTCGAGGGACGGGTCGACGGCACGCTCGCCTGGCCTCCGCGCGGCGATCGCGGCTTCGGCTACGACCCGATCTTCGTGCCGGCCGGCCACGACCTCACCTTCGGCGAGATGGACCCGGACGCCAAGCACGCCATCTCGCACCGCGCGATCGCGTTCCGGAAGCTGATCGATGCCTGCTTCGCCGGCGACTGACGCGACGGACGCGCCGCCGCCCGCCCCGCTCGCGCTCTACGTCCACTGGCCGTTCTGCCGCTCGCTCTGCCCCTATTGCGACTTCAACAGCCACGTGCGCGAGACGGTCGACCACGGGGCGTGGCGCGACGCCCTGATCGCCGAGCTCGAACATTTCGCGCCGCGCGCCGCCGGCCACCGGCTGGAGAGCATCTTCTTCGGCGGCGGCACGCCCTCGCTAATGGACCCCGCGACCGCCGCGGCGGTGATCGCGCGCGCCCGTGAGCTGTTCGCCGCCGACCCCGACATCGAGATCACGCTGGAGGCCAACCCCACCTCGGCCGAGGCCGGCAAGCTCGCGGCGTTCGCCGACGCCGGCGTGAACCGCGCGAGCCTCGGCATCCAGGCGCTCGACGACGCGGCCCTGGCCGCGCTGGGGCGGACCCACGGCGCCGTCGACGCGCAGGCGGCGATCGCTACGGCGGCCGGAATCTTCCCGCGCCACTCCTTCGACCTGATCTACGCACGGCCCGGCCAAACGGCGGACGCCTGGCGGCGCGAGCTGGACGCGGCGATCGGGCTGGCGCGCGGCCACCTGTCGGCCTACCAGCTCACGATCGAGCCCGGCACGCCGTTCTACCTGGCGCAGGCGCGCGGCGACCTGGCCCTGCCCGACGAGGCCGACGCCGCGGCCATGTTCGAGGCGACGCAGGAGGCGCTCGCGGGCGCCGGCCTGCCCGCCTACGAGATCTCGAACCACGCCGCGCCGGGCGAGGAATCGCGCCACAACCTCGCCTACTGGCGCCACCACGACTATATCGGCATCGGCCCCGGCGCCCACGGCCGCGTGCCGGGGCCCGAAGGCAACGGCGTACATGCGACCCGCCAGCACCGCGCGCCCGAGATCTGGCTGCAGCGCGTGCAGGCGGGCGGCCACGCGACGCGCACCGACGCGGCCCTCGATGCCGACACGCTGGTCGAGGAGGTCACGATGATGGGGCTGCGCCTGACCGAGGGAATCGACGCGGCGGCCTTCGACCGGCGCACCGGGCGCATGCCCGCCGAGGCGTTCGACCCGACGCGCGTCGCGCGGCTTGTGGAGGCCGGGTATCTGACGTGGGACGAAGAGGGATTCGTTGCCACGGCCGAGGGGCGCCAGCGGCTCAACGCCGTCGTCGCGGAACTGCTGGGCGGCTGATCGTCAGTTCGCCGGCACGGCGAAGCTGGTCGGCGCCGGGTCGATCTCGGCCGGCGCGTCGCGCCGCACCTCGAGCACCGAGAGCCCGCGCTGGACGAGCCCTCTGGCATCCAGGCGGAAGATGCCGTCGACCCCGGCGAACCCGTCGGGGTTAAGCAGCCGCGCCTCGGCATAGGGCCCGTCACCGGGCTCGACCCCGCGCGCCAGCACGGCGGCGAGCGCGACCCCGTCATAGGCCAGGGTGGCGAGCCGGTCGGGCACCCGGTCGTAGGCGGCGCGGAAGCGTTCGACGAACCGGCGGCGCGCGGCGGGCGGCGGCGCGGCGAACCAGGCGCCCACCATTGTCGGCTCCTTGCCCAGCGCCGGATCGTCCCAGACCCAGGTGCCGAGCAGTTTCACCTCGACCGGGTCGATGTCGTAGAAGGCGAGCAGCGGGGCGACCTGCAGCACCTCCGCGCCGCCGGCCGGCAGCATCAGCGCCTCGAAGCCGACCTCGCCCAGCGTGTCGCGCGTCTCCAGCCGGGCCAGCGCGCGCTTGGAGAAGGAATCCTCGCGTGCGGCCAGCGCCTTCTTCTCTTCCTCCAGCGCCTTGGCGCGCTCCGCATAGCGTGCGAGCACGCGCACCGTCTCGGTCAGGGCATCGGGATCGCCCGTGTAGAACGCCCGGTCGACCACGCTGCCGCCGTTGCGCGCCACCGCGGTCTCGAACGCGCCGGCGATGCGCGCGCCGAACCCGTCGTCGGGCACCAGCGCGGCGTAGCGGATCATGCCGCGCCGCGCCGCGAAGGCGACCACCCGGTCGATCTGGGCCTCGGGCGAGAAGCCGGCGGCGTAGACGCCGCCGCCCGCAACCAGCCGGTCGTTGGAAAAGGCAAACACCGGAATGCCCGCCGGGCGCATCACGTCGGCCGCACCGGTCACCGCCTCGGAAAGCAGCGGGCCGAGGACGAGCTCGACCCCGTCGGCGCGGGCCCGTTCGGCCGCCGCGCGCGCCGACAGGCCGGTGCCGCCGGAATCGTAGATGCGCAGCTCGAAGCGCGGGACGGCGAAGTCGAACAGCGCCATCTGGGCCGCATCCAGCAGGTCGCGACCGGCCGCGGCGGCCGATCCGGACAGCGGCACGATCAGGGCGGCACGGGTCACCTGGAGCGCGGCTGGTTCGGGCGGCGGGGCGAGCGTCGCCGGTGCCGCCGCGG
>JAYOFO010000076.1:0-10916 GCA_038117265.1 Rhodospirillaceae bacterium | reverse complement strand
CACTTCCTCGATTTCGAAAAACCGATCGCCGAGCTCGAAGGCCAGATCGAGGAGCTGCGCCGCCTGTCGGACGATGGCGAGATCAACATCGCCGACGAGGTTGGCAAGCTCCAGGACAAGGTCACGCGGCAGCTGCGTCAGACCTATGGCCGGCTGTCGGCATGGCAGAAGGTCCAGGTCGCGCGCCATCCCGGCCGGCCCAAATGCGCCGATTATCTATCGGCGCTGATCGAGGGGTTCGTGCCGCTGGCGGGCGATCGCCTGTATGCCGAGGACTACGCGCTGGTCGGCGGGATCGGCCGGTTCCGCGGCCAGCCCGTCGTGGTGCTCGGCCACGAGAAGGGCACCAACACCGAGAGCCGCCTGCACCACAATTTCGGCATGGCCCGGCCCGAGGGCTACCGCAAGGCGCAACGCCTGATGGACATGGCAAACCGCTTCGCGATGCCGGTCGTCTCCTTCGTCGACACGTCGGGCGCCTATCCCGGCGTCGGGGCGGAGGAGCGCGGCCAGTCCGAAGCGATCGCGCGTGCAATCCAGTCGTGCCTGCGCCTCGAGGTGCCCTTCGTCTCGGTCATCATCGGCGAGGGTGGCTCGGGCGGCGCGATCGCGATCGCGACCGCGAACACGGTGCTGATGCTCGAACACGCGGTCTATTCGGTGATCTCGCCCGAGGGGTGCGCCTCGATCCTCTGGCGCGACGGCGCGCGGGCCCAGGACGCCGCCGAGGCGCTCCGGATCACCGCCCAGGATCTCGCCGGGCTCCACCTGATCGACGGAATCGTCGACGAGCCGCTGGGCGGCGCCCACCGCGAGCCGGCCGTCGCGGTCGCGGCCGTCGGAGAGGCCGTCGGCAAGGCGTTCGACGCGCTGGCCGGCATGGACGGGGCGGCGATCCGGGCCCACCGGCGCGAGAAGTTCCTGAAGATGGGGACCGCCGAGCTCGCCTGACCGGCGCACGATCAGGCGAAGCGCGGCATGACCTCGTCGGCGAACAGGCCCAGCGAGGCCTCCGATTCCCCGAACGACAGGTCGCCATAGGCGAACCGGCAGACGAAGTAGTTGAGGCCGGCCGCCTCGATCTGGCGCGCAATCTCCGACGCGACATGGTCCGGCGTTCCCGCGATGACGGCGTCTTCCTTCCGCGCGGCCTCCAGCGTCGCGGGATAGGCCGGGTCGACAACGCCGTGCCGGCGCCACAGGGCGATGAAGTTCTCGTACCAGGCCGGATAGGCGCGGGCGGCGATGCGCTCGGCGGCGGCCTGGGTTTCCGCGACATAGACGTGGCGCGCGGCGCCAATCCGGGTGGTCGGTTCTCCACCATGGGTCTCGGCCCAGACCCTGCGGTACTGGTCGGTCGCCGCGCGGGTCATCGGACATGGCCGGTTCGAGATGATGTTGATCTTCCGGGTCGCCGGCCAGCCCGCACCGTCCGGCGTCGCGACCCCGTACCAGACGGGCGGGTGCGGCGCCAGCACCGGCCGCAGCACCATCGGCACGTCGTCATAGGCGAAGTGCGCGCCCGAGAAGGAGAGGCTGTCGTTCGTCAGCCCCCGCATCAGCACCTCGAAGGCCTCCATGTAGATCGGCGCGGCGTTCTCGCGCGTGATGCCGAAATAGGCGACCTCGAAGGGCGAGATGCCGCGCCCGACGCCGAACTCGAAGCGCCCGCCCGACATCTGGTCGAGCATGCAGATCTCCTCGATCAGGCGCAGCGGCTCGTAGAGCGGCAGGCAATAGACCATCGGGCCGAAATGCATGCGCGCGGTGCGCTGGCCGACGGCCGACAGGAAGACGCTGGGCGAGGGGGCGAGGCCGAGCGGCGTCGCATGGTGCTCGGCCAGGTGATACATGGCGAAGCCGGCGGCATCGTAGGCCGCGATCAGCCGCAGCCGGTCCTCATAGACCTCGTGGGGGCTGGCGCCGGCGCGCAGGTCGAGGTGATCGAAGACGCCGAAATCGACCATGGCACCCGATGCGTTCGCTGTTGCCGGCCGTCAGGCGAAGCGGCCGTGGCAGTGCTTGTACTTCTTGCCCGACCCGCACGGGCACGCGGCGTTGCGCGGCACCTTGCCCCAGGTCGCCGGATCGTTCGGGTCGATGGCCGCGGCGGCCTGGCTACGTGCCGGGCGCGCGCCGGCAGGCGCGGACGATCCTCCGGACGTCTGCGCGTCGCCGAACTGGCCGACCGTGGCGTGCTGTGCCTCCATCGTCCGCGGGCCCGAGGGCTCGGGGATCGGTTCGGGCATGTTCACCTGGATCTCTAGGTGGCTGAGCAGCATCGTCACGCCCTCGCGCAGCCGCGCCAGCATGTCCTGGAACATGTCGAAGGCTTCGCGCTTGTACTCGTTCAGCGGGTTCTTCTGGCCGAACGCGCGCAGGCCGATGCCCTGGCGCAGATGGTCGAGCCGCAGCAAATGGTCCTTCCAGTACTGATCGAGGATCTGCAGCAGCAGGTTCTTCTCAGCCATCCGCATCAGCTCTTCGCCGTAGTTGGCGACCTTCGCGGCCATCCGCTCGTCGACCAGCCGCTCGAGCCGGTCGTGAATCTCGACGTCGGCGATGCCCTCTTCGCGGGCCCATTCCTCGACCGGCACGTCGAGGCCGAACAGCCGCACGGCCTCTTCATGCAACAGGCTGGTGTCCCACTGCTCGGCGAACGCCTTTTCCGGGATCGTGCGCGCGACGAGCTCCTCGAGCACCTCGGCGCGCATCGACTTGATGGTCTCGGACACGTCGTCGGACCGCATCAGATCCTTGCGCTGCTCGTAGATGACCTTGCGCTGGTCGTTCATCACGTCGTCGTACTGGAGCAGCTGCTTGCGGATCTCGAAGTTGCGCGCCTCGACCTTCTGCTGCGCCTTCTCGAGCGCCTTGTTGATCCAGGGATGGACGATCGCCTCGCCTTCCTGGATGCCCAGCTTCTGGAGCATGCCGTCCATGCGCTCGGACCCGAAGATGCGCATCAAATCGTCTTCCAGCGACAGGAAGAACCGCGAGGTGCCCGGGTCGCCCTGGCGTCCCGACCGGCCGCGCAGCTGGTTATCGATGCGTCGGCTCTCGTGGCGTTCGGTGCCGATGACGAACAGCCCGCCCGCGGCGATCACCTGGGCGTGCGCCGTCTCGATCTCGGCGCGGATCTGGGCTTCCTTCGCGGCGCGCGCCGCATCGTGCTCGATGCCCTCGAGTTCGACGGCGAGCCGCATCTCGAGATTGCCGCCGAGCTGGATGTCGGTGCCGCGACCGGCCATGTTGGTGGCGATGGTCACCGCACCGGGCACGCCCGCCTGGGCGATGATATGCGCCTCGCGCTCGTGGTGGCGGGCGTTCAGCACCTCGTGCGCGATGCCCTTCTTCTTCAGCACCTCGGAGACCTGCTCCGACTTCTCGATCGAGACCGTGCCGACGAGCACCGGCTGGCCGCGCCGGACGCAATCCTCGATCAGCTCGATGATCGCGTCGTACTTCTCGTTCAGGGACCGATAGACTTCGTCGTTCTGGTCGTCGCGGACCATCGGCCGGTTGGTCGGGATGTCGACGACCTCGAGCTTGTAGATCTCGGCGAATTCGGAGGACTCGGTCATCGCCGTGCCCGTCATGCCGGCAAGCTTGGGGTACAGGCGGAAGTAGTTCTGGAAGGTGATCGAGGCGAGCGTCTGGTTCTCGTTCTGGATCGCTAAGCCTTCCTTGGCCTCGAGCGCCTGGTGCAGCCCGTCGGAGTAGCGCCGACCCTCCATCATCCGGCCGGTGAACTCGTCGATGATGACGACGCGGTTGTCCTTGACGATGTAGTCGCGGTCGCGCTGGAACAGCTTGTGCGCGCGCAGCGCCTGGTTGACGTGATGCAGCACCGTGACGCTGGTGATGTCATACAGGCTGGTGCCCGCCCCGAGGACACCGTCGGCGGCGAGGATTTCCTCGGCGTGCTCGACGCCCTCCTCGGTCAGGGTTACCGCGCGCGCCTTCTCGTCGAGCTCGAAATCGCCCTCGACCATGCGCGGAATCACCGTGTCGATGCTCTTGTAGGCCTCGGTCGAATCTTCGACCGGACCCGAGATGATCAGGGGCGTGCGCGCCTCGTCGATCAGGATCGAGTCCACCTCGTCGACGATCGCGAAGGCGAAGTCGCGCTGGACCATTTCGTCCAGGTGGAACTTCATGTTGTCGCGCAGATAGTCGAAGCCGAGCTCGTTGTTGGTGGCGTAGGTGACGTCCGCGGCATAGGCGGCGCGGCGCTCCTCGTCGCTCATCCCGCCGACGATGCAGCCCGTGCGCAGGCCGAGGAACTGATAGATCTGTCCCATCCAGGCGGAGTCGCGCTGGGCCAGGTAGTCGTTCACCGTGACCACATGCACGCCCTTGCCCGTCAGCGCATTGAGGTAGACCGGCAGGGTCGCGACCAGGGTCTTGCCCTCGCCGGTCTTCATCTCCGAGATCATCCCGTTGTGCAGGATCATGCCGCCGAGAAGCTGCACGTCGAAGTGGCGCTGCCCCAGGGTGCGCTTCGCCGCCTCGCGGACCGTGGCGAACGCCTCCACCAGCAGATCGTCCAGGCTCTCGCCGCCGGCAACGCGCTGGCGGAACGCATCGGTGCGTGCGCGCAGCGCGGCGTCGTCGAGCGCCTCGATCTCGGGCTCGAGCGCGTTGATCGCCTCGACCTGCTTCTGAAGACGCTTCAGGTAGCGGTCGTTCGCCGTTCCGAAAGCCCGCGTGACCATACTGAGGACCATGAACTCACCTCGACGCATTCAGCGTGCGGTGAACCCAGTCCATGTCCGCACGAAGCCGCTGATTCCGGGATAAAAAATCGTACCCCGGAGATGGGGATTGTGGGCGCATTGTCTAGGGGCCGCTCGGAGATGTGTCAACGCCGCACGGGGCAGGGTCGCAAACAAGCCGCGCCTTCGCCGCGCCGATGCCGGAATTGCCCATCACATTGCCGTGTTGGGGCGATCGCGGCTTTCCGGTACGACTTGTACCTTCCGGGCCGAACCGTCAGTCTAGCCGCGGTTCGCCCGGAACCATGCGACGCATCCGTTCGCCGCGATCGACAAGGAGCTCCTCATGACCCGATCCCTTCTCGCCATCGCGGCGTTCGCCGTGGTGCTCGGCGCGGCCGGCCCGCTGGCCGCGCAGCAGGATTCCGGTGCGCGCGGCGCGGCGGCCGACGACCCGGTCGTGGCGCGCGTGAACACCGAGGAAATCCGCCAGTCCGACGTCGCGCTTGCCCTCGACCGGCTTCCCGACCGCTTCAAGCAGGTGCCCGTCGCCGTCCTGTTCCCGCAGATCGTCCAGCAGCTCGTGGACGGCGCGCTGCTGGTGGCGGCCGGGCGCGCCGACGAGCTGCAGAAGTCCAAGGAGGTCCGCGACGAGATGGCCGAGTTCGAGCGGGTCGCGATCCAGCGCGCCTACATGAACCGGCTGATTGCCGATGGCGTCTCCGAAGCCAAGCTGCGCGAGAGCTACGACAGCACGATCGCCAAGACCGAGGGACCGATCGAGGTGCGTGCGAGCCATATCCTCGTCGAAAGCGAGGAGGAAGGGCAGGATATCATCAAGGCGCTCGACGGCGGCGCGGATTTCGCCGAACTGGCGCGCGACCGCTCGACCGGACCCAGCGCGCCGCGCGGCGGCGACCTCGGCTACTTCGTGCGCAGCGCAATGGTGAAGCCGTTCGCCGACGCGGCCTTTGCCATCGAGCCGAGATCCGTCGGCCCCGACCCGGTGCAGACCGAGTTCGGCTGGCACGTGATCAAGGTGTTCGACAAGCGCCGCCAGCCGGTCCCCAGCTTCGAGGAATCGCGCGCCCAGATCGAACAGCAGTTGACGCGCGACCTGATCGCCGCGCATATGGCGGAACTGCGGGCCGGCGCCGAGATCGAGTTGTTCAATCTCGACGGCTCGCCGGTCGAGGACGCTCCGAAGCAGTAACACGGCGGCTTGTCGCCGGCCGGGCGCCCCGACCGAAAGGTTGGGGAAACGGTTCGTCATGGCTGGAAAATCCACTCCCGAAACACCCGCGGTGGGGGGCAAGAAGCTCAAGCGATCGCCGCTGGCGCCGGCCGGTTTTCCGGCTATCGCACCCGTGGCGGGAGTGCGCCTCGCGGGGCGTGCCGTGGGCCTCAAGAAGCACAAGGGCATCAAGGACCTGATGGTCGCCGAGCTGGCGCCGGGCACCACGGCGGCGGGCGTGCTGACGCGCTCGAAGTGCCCGTCGGCGCCGGTCGACTGGTGCCGGGCGATCCTGCCGCGCGGCAAGGCACGCGTGCTGGTCGTCAACTCGGGCAACGCCAACGCGTTTACCGGCACGGCCGGCGACCTGCTGGTCGCGCAGACGGTCGGCGACGCGGCGCACCGTTTCGGCTGCCGCGCCCAGGACGTCTACATCGCGTCCACCGGCGTCATCGGCGAGCCGCACGCGCCCGACTATGTCGCTAGCAAGCTGGGCATCATGAAGCGCAGCCTGTCGGCGAAGGGCTGGCGCGACGCCGCCGAGGCGATCATGACCACCGACACCTTCCCCAAGGCGGCCTCGCGCAAGGTGCGCATCGGCAAGGCCGAGGTGACGATCTCGGGCTTCGCCAAGGGGTCGGGCATGATCGCGCCCGACATGGCGACGATGCTGGGCTTCGTCTTCACCGATGCGAAGCTTCCCGCCGACGTGCTGCGCCGGCTGGTGCGCAGCGCGGCCGACGATTCCTTCAACGCGATCACCGTCGACAGCGACACCTCGACCTCCGACACGCTGCTGATGTTTGCGACCGGCCAGGCGAAGGGCCAGCCGCGCATCGAAAGCGTGGGCGATCCCGCGCTGCGCGACTTCAAGGCGGCGCTGAAGGACCTGTTCGTCGATCTGGCGCAGCAGATCGTGCGCGACGGTGAGGGCGCGCGGAAGTTCGTGACCATCAACGTGGCGGGGGCGGAATCCAGGCGCGCGGCGCGCGTCATCGGGCTCGCCGTCGCCAACTCGCCGCTGGTCAAGACCGCGATCGCGGGCGAGGACGCCAATTGGGGCCGCATCGTCATGGCCGTCGGCAAGGCCGGCGAGAAGGCCGACCGCGACCGGCTGTCGATCTCGGTCGGCGGCGTGCCAATCACCCGCAATGGCCAGCTGGTGCCCGGCTACGACGAGACGCCGGTCGCCGCCCACATGAAGGGCGACGAGATCTCCATCGACATCGACCTCGCGCTCGGGCGCGGGCGCGGCACGGTGTGGACCTGCGACCTGACCCACGGCTACATCGACATCAACGCCGACTACCGGAGCTAGGCCCGTTGGCCGCGGCCACGCCCCTCCTGCTGGTCAGCGCGGTGGCGCTGCTCGACGCCGACAACCGCGTGCTGCTCGCCCGCCGGCCCGAAGGCAAGCCGATGGGCGGGCTGTGGGAGTTCCCGGGCGGCAAGCTGCTTGAGGGCGAGACGCCCGAGGCGGCGCTGATCCGCGAGCTGCACGAGGAGCTCGGCATCGACACCCACGAGAGCTGCCTCGCTCCGATCGGCTTCGCCAGCCACGGCTATGACGGTTTCCACCTGCTGATGCCGCTGTTCGTGTGCCGCAAGTGGCACGGCACGCCGCGTCCCAGGGAGGGGCAGGAGCTCGCCTGGGTGCGCCCCAACGCGCTGCGCGACTATCCGATGCCGCCGGCCGACGTGCCGCTGGTCGCCCAGCTGCAGGATTTGCTCTAACTCAGTTGGCGTAGTCGCTCGGTGGTAGCGGGGAAACGACCTTTTCCGGAAGTACCACGTTCTCGCTAAGTTGTTTGTAGATCATCGACAGCATCACAGCGGTTACGGCAAGCCATAAGAGCCCCAAGGTGGTATAGAGCCGCGGGATCAGGGTTTCCGGCGAGAACCAAGAGCTCGTCTCGACGTTTGGTTGGACCGTCGCATACTCGTTGGCCAATGCGCCCACAATGTAGTCGAAGGCGGTGAAGTTGATGAAATCTCCCAGAATGAACACGCCCGTCATGCGGTGTATATTTCCTCGGATCAAGTTGTCGGCATTCCTGAGTTCATCGCCGCTGAGGTCGACCGCCCGCATTGTAAATTTGAGTAACGAAGCGCTCACGACCATGAACACGAGCGCCCAGATGACCAAGCCGACAAGGGTCGTCAAAATTTCTGCCAACAGGACATTCTCGAATGCTGTATTGACCAGGCTTGGCAAGTCGAGTGCGAAGATGCCGAACAACGGTAGCGTGAAAAGTAGCGTGAGCAGGGTTACGCCGATGCTGACGAGGACCGCCCCGCCTAGGAACCGCCAATGACGGCGCTACCAGGACAACGTCGTCTTGATGCCTCGGGGATCCGGGCCGAGTAGATAGTGCCGGTGCATGGCAACGGCAAAACCGATAGCCAGCGCCAAGCAGGCGATGACGGCAATCGCTGCGAGAGCGGATTCGAACCCTGAAGCCACATACTTGCGGGACACATAGAAGGCGTGGCCGATCGAGAGTAGGACAAGCAGGAAGATCAGTAGCGTTGCGTACATCAACACCCAACGCCACTGTACGAATGTGAACGCATATGCGTTCTTGACCGTCCGCAAAACAGGCAGTTTGTACACGGTTCACTCCCCCTGATGGCCGCGCCGGGACGACCCTAGCACGAACTGGGAGGCACCCGTTCGCGTCGTGCCCTAAAGGGCGTCTTGCTCCGTGATGGCCACGTTGTCGCGCAGGCGCCGATACATGATCGACAGCAGCGACACGCCGATGGCCACGCCGAGGAAGTAGACGGCATTGGTCAGCAGCGCGCCGACGAACGCGACCGTCAGCGAGGGCGACTCGCCCGCCGCGAGCGGCGCGTCGATCAGGGAAGCGAGACCGGCGACGAGCGCGAAGAGTACGAGGTTCAGGACGAGTGCCGGGATGAACGACCCGGCGAGATAGATCGCCAGCATCCGCCAGCGGTTGCCTCGCGAGATCATCCAGCCCTGGGCGATGCCGAAGCCCTCGTCCTCGACGGCGGCGGCCGGGAAGGCGAGCAGCGGGCCGACGAACAGCAGGCCCATGATCGCGATCACGAGCAGCCAGGTGATGAACAGCGGCACCACGCGCACGGCCGCGATCTCGGCGCCGCCCCCGCCGACGGTGCCGAGGATGGCACCGGCGGGAAAGGCGACGATGAACGCGACGATGGTGCCGGCGAATATCGCCAGCAGGGCGAGTGCGATGCCGCGCAGCAGGAACCGCCAGTGCCGCCGCCGCCAGGTGATGATCTCGCGCGGCGCCGTCGCGTCCGGGCCCAGCAGATAGCGCCGGTGCCAGGCGACGGCGAAGGCGATGTAGGTGGCGACGATCACGAAGTAGATCGCAAAGAAGGCGATGACGGCGCTGACGCCGAACATGTGCGACGGCGACTGTCCGGGCGCAGGCAGCGGCGCGGCGAAGCCGACCGTCCCGAACACGCCGAGGCTGATCACGGTGGGGATGAGGGTCAGGACGAGGATCGGCCCGAGCGCATAGTCGAGCCAGGCGCGCCGCTCGGACCAGATGAAGCGGTAGGCATCGCCGATGGTTCCCCACACGGGCAGCTTGTACATGGTGCCGGCCTCCCCCTCTTGCCGCAGCGCAGCGGGAGAATATCAGCCCGTGCGCCGCGCCGCGATGCGTTCAGGCAGACCGCGCCGGCCGCCCGCCCGACACGCCACCCGACCCGCTGCCCGAAACGGCGCGCCAGACGATCGACAGCGTGGTTACGCCGGCGGCGATGCCGATGAAGGTGAAGGCCTGCTCGACCAGTAGCAGGACCAGCAGCAGCGAGACCGACGGCCCGACCAGCCCGATGAGTTCGCCGGCAACCGGCGAGACGACGAGGAAGACCACGGCGAGCGGCGGCAGCGGCGGCAGGACCGCGATTCCGAACATCAGGCCGGTCTTGCCGCGCGTCAGCATGAAGGAGTCTTTCAGGCCCGTACGGGTGCCCACCGCCGCGCCGGGGAACACCAGCTGCAGCCGCCCGTAGATGGCGATGAAGGCGAGCACGAAGGCGACTACGGCGACCGGCACCAGGGGCGGGTTGGCAGCCGCCACCAGGCGCAGCGGGAACGACATGACCACGGCGAGAAATCCCATGACCGCCATCACCGTCACGAACCGCAGGGCGAAGCGCCAGTGGCGCGGCCCCCAGCGCAGCGCCGCGCCCACCGTCTGGCCCTCGTTGCCCACGAGGAACCGGCGATGCCACGCGACCGCGAACATCATGTAGGCGGCCATGGAGACGAACAGGTTGGCGATGACCTGAGGTCCGATGGTGATGGCCTGCGGGCGCGCGCCTTCGGCGCCGCGCGCGGCGGGGTCGAAGATCGCCACCCAGTCCCCCGACCCCCAGAGCAGGACGGTCTGGGCGACGGCGACGATGACCACGGGCAGGAAGGCGTAGGCCGCGAGGTCGCGCCGTGCCTCCCACAGGAACCGGTAGCTGTCGTTCAGGATCGCAAAGATGTTGAAGGTCGGCATCTTTATTCGTCTCCTGCGCGGGCGCGGGTGTCCGGTTCGCCGCCTTGGGCAACGCTGTGTTCGGTGTTGTCGAGCGCATCGGCCAGTCGCGCCGTGGCGCTGCCGGGCCGGAGCGGCCGGGGCTGGCTTGCGTGCGGCGCCCAGCCGGTCAGGAAGAACACCTCGAACGTGGCCGGGATGCGATCGTCGGGGCGCGCGAAGCGCTCGGCATAGATCTCGGCCGCCCGCAGCAGGGTGGCGCGCCGCAGCGGGCTGCGCCGGCGCTCGACCAGCGCGTTCGCTTCGCCCATGCCGCGCAGGTCGGCCATCAGCCGGAAGGCGTTCTCGTAGGTCACGTCGATCGTGTCGGTGTCGGCGACGGGAAGCGCGAACCCGGCGCGCTGCAGCAGGCCGGCCGCGTCGGCGAGCTGCGCGAAGGGCGCGACCCGCGGGCTGGCGCCGCCCTCGATCTCGGCC
>JAYOFO010000075.1:0-11013 GCA_038117265.1 Rhodospirillaceae bacterium | reverse complement strand
CCGATCGCGACCATGGCGTAGGCCATGCCGAGGTAGCCGAACACCGGCTTCTTCGAGAAGGTCGAGACGATCTGGCTGATGATGCCGAACGCCGGCAGGATCATGATGTAGACCTCGGGGTGCCCGAAGAACCAGAACAGGTGCTGGAACAGGATCGGGTCGCCGCCGCCGGCCGCATCGAAGAACGACGTCCCGAAGTTTCGGTCGGTCAGCAGCATGGTGATCGCACCCGCCAGCACCGGCACGGCCAGGACCAACAGGAACGCGGTGACCAGTTCGCTCCAGATGAACAGCGGCATGCGATGCAGGGTCATGCCCGGCGCCCGCATGTTGAAGATCGTCGTGATGAAGTTGATCGAGCCGAGAATCGACGATGCGCCTGCCAGATGCAGCGCGAAGATCGCCATGTCGACCGAGGGTCCAGAACTGCCCGTCGCCGATGACAGCGGCGGGTAAATGGTCCAGCCGGTCCCCGCACCGCCGCCGAAGAAGGTCGAGCCGACGAGCAGCAGCAATGCCGGCGGCAGCAGCCAGAACGAGATGTTGTTCATCCGCGGGAACGCCATGTCCGGCGCGCCAATCATCAGCGGGATGAACCAGTTGCCGAAGCCGCCGATGAGGGCCGGCATGACCACGAAGAAGACCATGATCAGCCCGTGCGCCGTGATCACGACGTTCCACCAATGGCCGTCGGGCGAGCCGTCGGCATTGAGGAAGAACTGCATTCCCGGTTCCTGAAGTTCCAGGCGCATCATGATGGAGAACAGCCCGCCGACGATGCCCGCGAGGATCGCGAACACCAGGTACATCGTGCCGATGTCCTTGTGGTTGGTCGAATAGACCCAGCGCTTCCAGCCGTGCGGCGTGTGGTCGTCGTGGGCGTGCGCGTGTGCGTGTGCGTCAGCCATTGTTACGTTCTCCTTGCCGGCTACTGCGCGGCCGCGGGGGCTTCGCCCGCCTCGTTACGGACAATCTGGATCGGGCGGGGCGAGGTGTCGCCGTCCGAGCCACCGAAACGCGCCTGTGCCTTGGTCACCCAAGCCTGGAACTCGGCCTCGCTCACCGCCTGGATCGCGATCGGCATGAAGGCATGGCCGGTACCGCAGAGCTCGGAGCACTGGCCGTAATACATGCCGGGCTCGTTGATCTGGAACCAGGTCTGGTTGATCCGGCCCGGGACCGCATCGACCTTGGAACCGAGCGACGGCACGGCGAAGGCGTGCAGCACGTCGGACGCGGTGACGAGCACCCGAATCTTCTTGCCGACCGGCAGGACCAGATTCTCGTCGGTGGCGAGCAGGCGCGGCTGGCCCGGCTTCAACTGGTCCTCGGGAACCATGAAGGTATCGAACGTGAAGTCGCCGTGGTCGGGGAACTCGTAGCTCCAGTACCACTGGCGGCCGATCGCCTTGATGGTCAGGTCGGCGTCCGCGGTGTCGTCGGTGGCATATAGGAGCGGCAGCGAGAAGAAGCCGATCACAAACAGGATGACCACCGGGATCACCGTCCAGAGAATCTCGATGAGCGTGTTGTGGGTCGTCTTCGAGGGGATCGGGTTCGCCTTCTCGCGGAACCGGACGATCGTATAGAGCAGCAGCAGCAGCACGAAGATCGCGATCGCAAAGATTAGCCACAACAGGAAGTCGTGGAAACTGTCCATGCGTTCCATGATCGGCGAGTGCGCCTCTTGGAAACCAAGCTGCCACGGCGTCGGTTGCTGAGCCGCCGCCGGCGGCATCGCCGTTACCAGAACGGCACAGGCCAGAAGCGCCAGGCCGGCCGCACCGGCGACGCGCGAGAAAAGATTCCGGATTGTGGTCATACGCTCGCTTCCATCTTTCAGCGCCGCCACGGCATACAGATGCGTGACGGGCCATCCCCTCTACCCGTAGATTCGCGGCGAAAAATATACCAGCGCACTGCGCCCAACAAGTCACAGGCCCGACAATCGGAATCGTTGAGACACCTTGTCGCAGCGACGCAAAACCCTGATTGCGAAGGCTTTTCCGGCGAAAGACCGGTCAGCGGCGGTTGCGGCAAGAAATCTATTTCCGGTTCCAATCGGCCGCACCGCGACCGGCATGCTGACATCGCGCCCAAATCTCCCATATGGTGGAAACGATCGAGCGAACGCCCGCAGGAACTCTCAACGCCCCATGACTGACATCTCGCGCACCGACGACCTCTTCTTCCAGCGCACCGGAATGGACCCCGAGCGCGTCGCGGACACGGTTTCCGACGCGCTCGACGGGGCCGACGACGGCGAGCTGTTCCTGGAATATCGCCAGAGCGAGGCCATCACCTTCGACGACGGCCGGGTGCGCAACGCCAGTTTCGACACCTCCCAGGGGTTCGGGCTGCGCGCCGTCGCCGACGAGGCGACAGGTTATGCCCACTCGACCGAACTCAGCGAAGCGGCCATCGCGCGCGCCGCCGACACCGTGCGCGCGGTGCGAACCGGCCGGGGCGGAACGGTCGCCGAGGCGCCGGCCGGCACCAACCGGGACCTCTACTCCGACGTGAACCCGCTGGGCGAGATGGCGTTCGAGGACAAGGTCGCGCTGCTCGCCGAGATCGACGCCTACGCCCGCGCCGCCGACCCGCGGGTCCGCCAGGTCACGGCGTCGTTGGCGGGAAACTGGCAGGCCGTCCAGATTCTGCGCGCCGGCGGCGACCGCCGCGCCGACATCCGGCCGCTGGTCCGCCTGAACGTCTCGCTCATGGTCGGCGATGGCGACCGCCAGGAAACCGGCTCGCATGGGGTCGGCGGCCGCGCGGTCTACGACCGCTGGATCGCGCCCGAGAACTGGAAGGCACAGGTCGACGAAGCCCTACGGCTGGCGCTGGTAAATCTGGAATCGGTGCCGGCGCCGGCCGGCGAGATGTCGGTGGTCCTCGGCCCGGGCTGGCCCGGCGTGTTGCTGCACGAGGCGGTCGGTCACGGCCTCGAGGGCGACTTCAACCGGAAGAAGACCTCGGCCTTCTCTTCCCTGCTCGGCGAGCGCGTGGCCGCACCCGGCGTGACCGTCGTCGACGACGGCACGCTCGTCGACCGGCGCGGCTCGATCACCATCGACGACGAGGGCACGCCCAGCGCCAGCAACGTGCTGATCGAGGATGGCATCCTCAAGGGCTATATGCAGGACCGGCTGAACGCGCGGCTGATGGGCGTCGCCCCGACGGGCAACGGGCGGCGCGAATCCTTCGCTCACCACCCGATGCCACGCATGACCAACACCTACATGCTCGACGGCGACGCCGATCCCGAGGAATGCATCAAGGCGGCGGGCCGCGGCATCTACGCCGTGAACTTCGGCGGCGGCCAGGTCGACATCACCAACGGAAAGTTCGTGTTCAGCTGCACCGAGGCCTACCTCATCGAGGACGGCCGGCTCGGCGCGCCGGTCAAGGGTGCGACCCTGATCGGCAACGGGCCAGACGCGCTGACCCGCGTGAAGCTGATCGGCAACGATTCCCGGCTCGACGACGGGGTCGGCACCTGCGGCAAGGAAGGCCAGTCGGTACCGGTCGGTGTCGGCCAGCCGACGATGCTGCTGGAATCCCTGACCGTCGGCGGCACGGCCCTCTGACGCCGCACGGCAAGCCCCCGCAGCCCATCGCAGCCATGCGTTTTGTGCATGCGCGTTTTGACGTAGGGGGTTTTAGCGTTAAAGACTAGTGCATTAGGAAACGGTGCAGCCGTTGCCGGCGGCGTACGCGTGGGGATTGCATGCCAGACGAAGGACGAATGCCGGACGAGGCCTCGCAGGCCGAACGGACCGCGGCGACATCGCGGCGGCGGATCGGACACCATGTCCGCAACGCTGTGATCCTGGCCATCGTCGCCGCCGCCGTGATCGGCGCGGGACGCTGGGGTTACTGGCAGTGGAGCCATGTCAGCGAGACCGATGCGCGCATCAAGGCCGACACGGTCACCGTCTCGAGCCGGGTTTCGGGCTGGATCGTGGCGCTGCCCATCACCGAGGGCGACCGGGTCGAGCGCGATGCGTTGCTGGTCGAGATCGATTCCCGGGATTCCCAACTCCAGCTGACCGAGTACGGGGCCCGCATCGCGGCGCTGACCGCGGCGCGCGAGCAGATTGCGGCCCAGATCGAGCTGATCGACCGGACGACGGCGAGCCGCGTGACGGCGTTCCGTTCGCGCGCCAACGCCGCGCGCGTCGCCGTCGATGCCAGCAGCGAGCAGTATGAGCTGGCGCGCACGGATTTCGAGCGGACGAGCGCGCTGCTCAAGGACCGGGTGGTCTCGCGCCAGCGCGTCGACCAGGTGCGCACCGAGTTGAGCCGCGCCCAGGAGCGCCACGAGAAGGCCCAGGCCGATCTCGCCGCCGCGCTCGCGGATGTCGCCGAGGCGGAAGCCGAACGGGGCGAGATGAACGTGCTCGCCCGCCGCATCGACGCTTTGCGTCACGAGGAGACTCAGATCGCTGCCCAGCGCGATCGCCAGGCGCTCGACGCCGCGGACCGCACGATCAAGAGCCCGATCGACGGCGTGGTGTCCGAGATCTTCGTCGATGCCGGCGAGTTCGCGAGCCCCGGCCAGCGCCTGATGCTGGTCCACAACCCCGACACGGTCTGGGTCGAGGCCAACATCAAGGAGACCGACATCCGCCACCTGGCACCGGGCATGCCGGTCGACATCTCGATCGACGCCTACCCCGACCAGACGTTCCGGGGCCGGGTCGCCCGGATCGGCGAGGCGGCCACCAGCGAGTTCGCGCTGCTTCCCAACCCCAACCCGAGCGGCAACTTCACAAAGGTCACCCAGCGCCTGCCCGTGCGCATCGAGATCGAGGGCAACGAGGGATTGCTGCGACCCGGCATGATGGCGATCGTCAACGTGGAGATTCCCGGACGGTGATCCGGGCAGGCGCGAACCGATGACCGACGCGGCGATCGGCGCCGGCGGCGTGCCGGGCGTCAGCTTCGCGCACCGCTGGCTGGTCGTGACGACCTGCCTCTCCTCCTCGCTGGCGCTGGCGCTCTCGGGCACGATCACCAACGTTGCCGTGCCGGACATCATGGGCGCCTTCGGCGTCGGCCAGGATCAGGCCCAGTGGATGGCGACCGCGTTCTTCGCGGCCATGACCGCCGGCATGCTGATCAGCGACTGGCTGACGCGCGCCTTCGGCGCGCGGCATGTCTTCGTCGCCGCGATGCTCGCCTTCTTCGTCGCGTCGGTCGCCGGCGGCACCGCGCAATCCTATCTGGTGGTGGTCCTCGGACGCGCGACCCAGGGGCTCGCGGCGGGAGTCATCCTGCCGCTGACCATGATGGCCATGTTCGCGGTCTTCCCCCCCAACCGGCGCGCCATGGTGGCGGGGCTGTTCGGAATCAGCTTCGTGCTCGGCCCCGGTCTGGGGCCCTGGTTCGGCGGCATCGCGATCGACATCTTCGACTGGCGCTTCACATTCTATGTCGCGCTCCCGGTCGCCTTCTGCTCGATGATGCTGGCCTCCGTCGTGCTTCCCCCGCGCGACCGCAACACCGCGCGCACCCATCTCGACTGGTTCGGCTTCCTGCTGGTGGCAACCTTTCTGGTCGCGACCCTGACCGGGCTGTCGAACGGCCAGCTGAAGGGCTGGAACTCGAACTTCGTCATGTTCGCCCTAGGGCTCGGCCTGGGGTCGGCGATCGTCTTCGTCGCCTGGGAATTGTTCGTCGACGATCCGATCTTCGACGTCCGGCTGCTCGCCCGGCCGCGCTTCGCGATCGCCAACATGGTCTCCTTCCTGTTCGGGGCGACCCTGTTCGGCTCGTTCTACCTGCAGCCTGTCTTCGTCCAGCTGGTGCAGAACTACACGCCCCTGCGTGCCGGGCTCGTGCTGGTGCCGGGCGGCCTGATCATGGGCCTGGTGCTGCCGCTCGCGGGGCGCACGTCCGACCTGGTGCCGCCCTACATTCCTCTTGCGGTCGGCTTTCTGCTGTTCACCGTCTCACTCTGGCTGATGGGGTTATCCGACCCCAACACCGCGTTCATCACCTTCGCCGCAATCGTCGGCCTGGGCCGGATCGGACAGGGCATGCTGTTCCCGCCGGTCACCGCGGTCGGGCTGCAGGCCGCCCCGCCGGCGAAGATGGGCACGGCCAACGGCATGCTCAACTTCACCCGCCAGATGGGCGGCGCGTTTGGGATCAACCTGCTGGCGATCTTCATCGAGCGGCGCACATCGGTGTACAGCGAGGCCCTGGCGTCCACCCAGACCGAAGCCAACACCGCCACCGGCGGACTGCTGGCCGGCGTGCGCGAGCTGTTGACCGCGACCGGCCTGCCCGATGCGATCGAGACGCCATTGGCGACGATGTATCTCGGCAGCATGATCGCGGCGCAGGCGACCGCGCTGGCGTTCCAGGATACCTTCTTCGTGTTTGCGCTCGTCGGTTTGCTCGCGGTGGCCCTGTCGCTCGCGCTGTGGAGCCCCTATCGGCGCTGATCGCGCGCCTACCAGGCGTACTCCTCGAAGGCGCGGCGCACGTCGCCGTCCCAGCGCCCCTCGAAGGCGGCCAGCTTGTTCTCGGCCGGGGTCAGCCCGCTGTCCGCGATCTGTTCGAGGGTCGCGAGGAAATGGCTCTCGTCCTGGCCCCAGAAATCCCGCCGCGCGCGGTTCTTGAGCCCGAGGCGGGAGATCTCAAGCGCCTCGCGCGCGAGCTCCAGCATAGTGCGGTTGCGGAACGGCGTGCCCAACCCGCGCGCGGGCACGGCCGCGCGAAGGGCGATCACCTCGTCCGCCGTCCAGTCCGCGATCATGTCCGACGCGGCATCCAGCGCCTCGCCGTCATACAGCAGTCCGACCCAGAAGGCCGGCAGCGCACAGACCCGCCGCCACGGCCCGCCATCGGCGCCGCGCATCTCGAGGTAGCGCTTGAGGCGCACCTCGGGAAACAGCGTGGTGATGTGGTCCGACCAGTCGCCCATCGTCGCCCGCTCGCCCGGCCGTGCCGGCAGCTTGCCGTCGATGAAGTCGCGGAACGACTGGCCGGCGGCATCGATGTAGGCACCGTCGCGATAGACGAAGTACATCGGCGTATCGAGCACGTATTCCACGTATCGCTCGTAGCCGAAATCGCCATCGAAGACGAAGGGCAGGATCCCCGAACGATCATTGTCGGTGTCCGTCCAGATGTGGCTGCGCAGGCTGAGATAGTCGGTGCGCTTGCCCTCCTTGAAGGGCGAGTTCGCGAACAGCGCCGTCGCGACGGGTTGCAGCGCCATGCCGACGCGCATCTTGCGCACCATGTCGGCCTCAGATTCGAAGTCGAGGTTCACCTGCACGGTGCAGGTGCGCAGCATCATGTCGAGACCCAGCGTGCCGACCTTGGGCATGTAGTCGCGCATGATCTTGTAGCGGCCCTTGGGCATCCAGTGCGCGTCCTCGCGTTTCAGCGTCGGGTGGAACCCGATCCCGATCATCGCCACGCCGAGTTCGCGGTTGACCTCGCGAAGCTGGTCGAGATGTTCGTGCACCTCCTCGCAGGTCTGGTGCAGGGTCTCGAGCGGCGCGCCGGAAAGTTCGAACTGGCCGCCCGGTTCGAGCGAGATGTTGGCGCCATTCTCGCCCGACAGCGCGATGACATTGTCGCCCTCGTAGACGGGCTTCCAGCCAAAGCGCTGCAGACCCTCGAGCAGGTCGCGGATGCCGGGGCTGCTGTCATAGGCCAGCGGCGCGTAGTCGGATTGCCGGAAGGCGAACTTCTCGTGCTCGGTCCCAATGCGCCACGCCTCGCGCGGCTTTTCGCCTTCGGCGAACCACGCGATCAGTTGCTCCCTGGATTCGATGACCGGGCCGCCGCCCGCGGACGGTGCTGCCATGATGTTCTCGTCCCGCCTGGCACCGGTTACCCCGACCGCCCGGTACGCCAGTCCCCGGCGACGGCCTGTACGACAGAAAGGGCCGCGAGCGCAGCCGTATCGGCGCGCAGCACGCGCGGGCCCAGCCCGATGGACGTAACAAAGGGCAGTTCGCGCATTCGGTCAAGCTCGTCGGGCGCAAACCCGCCCTCCGGCCCCGTCATGACGGCGAGCGGCGGCAGCGCGCCGGCGCTCCTGCCCCCCAGATCGGTCGCCACATCGGCAACCGGAAGCCCCTCGCCCGTTTCGTCGCCGATCAGCAGCAGGCGGTCGACAGGCCATCCGTCCAGCAGGGTCGCGAGGCGGACGGGCTCGTCGATCTCGGGCACGGTAAGCCGCTCCGACTGTTCGGCGGCCTCGATCGCGTTCGCGCGCAGCCGCCGCGTGTTGACCCGCTCGGTGTTGGTGCGTGCGGTCACGACGGGCACCAGCCGCGACACGCCGATCTCGGTAGCCTTGGCGCAAAGGAAGTCGACCGCCGCGCGCTTGATCGGCGCGAAGACCAGCCACAGGTCGGGCTCGGCCGACTGGTCGCGGAAGCGCGCGCCGATCTCGACCGTCAGCGCGCCGCGGCGCGCCTCGGCGACACGGGCCCAGAATTCGCCGTCACGGCCGTTGAACAGCGCCACCCGGTCGCCGACGGCGCGCCGCATCACGTTCTGCAGGTAGTGGCTCTGGTCGCGGCCCAACGTCATCGCCGCGCCCGCCGCCAGATCGTCTTCGACGAACAGGCGAATCCGCGTGAAGCTGGCAGGGGTGTCCGTCATGCGATCGGTCCAGGGAACGATTCCGGGATTGGGGCGCACGCCCCGACTGGGCTAACAATGTCGCCATGGGCAACACGACGCATCATAGCGCCAGCGACATACCGCGCGGCAACTGGCTCGACCGCCGCGTGCCCGCCGGTGCTCGTCCCTATGCGCGGCTGATGCGCCTCGACCGCCCCATCGGCACCTGGCTGCTGCTGTTGCCGGGCTGGTGGGCGCTGGCGATCGCCACGCCCGACGGCGCCTGGCCGAACGTCTGGTGGGTCGCCCTGTTCGGCATCGGCGCCATCCTGATGCGCGGCGCGGGCTGCGTGATCAACGACCTGTTCGACCGCGACTTCGACGGACGGGTCGCGCGCACCGCCGACCGGCCGATCCCGTCGGGCGCGGTCAGCGTGCGCGCCGCGCTGGCCTTTCTCGCCGCACTGCTCGTGGTCAGCCTGGCGATCCTCGTCCAGTTCAACCTCTACGCCATGGTCGTCGGGGCGCTGAGCCTGGCGCTCGTCGTGCCTTACCCGCTGATGAAGCGCATCACCTGGTGGCCGCAGGCCTGGCTGGGCCTGACCTTCAACTGGGGCGCGCTGCTCGGCTGGGCCGTGGTGCGCGGCGAGCTCGAGCCGGCCGCCCTCGTGCTGTACGCCGCCGGCTTCTTCTGGACCCTGGGCTACGACACGATCTATGCCCACCAGGACAAGGAGGACGACGCGCTGGTCGGGATCAAATCGACCGCGCGCCTGTTCGGCGCCCGCTCGCGGCCGTGGATCGCCCTGTTCCACGCGATCGCCATCGCGCTGCTCGGCGTCGCAGGCTGGCTCGCCGGCCTCGCCTGGCCCTGGTGGGCCGGCCTCGCGCTCGGCGCGGCTCACCTCGCCTGGCAGACCTGGCGGGTCGATTTCGACGACCCGACGGACTGCCTGGCGAAGTTCAGGTCCAACCGCGACTTCGGGCTGATCCTGTTCGCCGCGGCGATCGCGGCACGCGCTATCGGCTGACCGCTAGCCCTGGGCCGCCGGCGTGATCAGCCCCAGCGCCGCACCCTGCGGGTCCTGGATGATGGCGATCCGCCCCACGCCCTCGACATCGAACGGCGCGGAGAGAACGTTGCCGCCGGCCGCCTTGACCTTCCCGGCCGCGGCGTCAACGTCGTCGACGGCGATATAGGCAAACCAGTGCGGCGGCACGCCCTCGGGCATCTCTGCCGGCATCTTCATGATGCCGCCGGCCGGCGTGTCGCCGAGCTTGGCGACGTTGTAGACCATGCCGCCGGGCATCGACATCTCGCTGTAGCTCCAGCCCGTGACGGTTTCATAGAACGACTTCGCCGGTTCCGGGTCGGTCGTCAAAAGCTCGTTCCAATAAAAGGCGCCGTGATCGGCTATGTCTCGCACTCCCGATAATATTAACCTTGAGGTTAATTATACCGCCTGACCGCCGCAGGAAAATCGAAGTGCAGGTCTAGAGCGCCACGATTTCGTGAGGTGCGTGGACCACCGGATGGGCGTCCGCGACGAGTCGCTCGATCCGCGCGCGGCGAACATGGTCGTGGTCGATGTGGGCGCGCACGAAGGCGGCCAGGTCCTCGCCCGGCTCCAGCCGGTCGCGCATCAACGCCAGCGACTCGATCTGGCGCAGCGCCGGCAGCTGCCGGCCCTCGGCGCGAATCTCGGCCAGCGCGATCGGCGCCGAGCCGTCGCCGACATGGCCGCGGAAGCTGAGATAGGCATAGGCGGTGGCAAGCGCCTCGCCCTCCGCCGTCTCGAGCGCCAGCCCGTCGAGGCGCGCGAAGTGGTAATTGTCGATCTCGGTCGGGTGCATCACCTCGAGGTCGGCATCGCCGAGCCAGGTGACGGCGACCGCGACCCGCGTGCCCGGCACGTGACGCAGCGCGGCGGGCAGCGAGCCATAGCTCGAGAAATGCGCCGAATAGACGACGTCGTGGTCGGCCAGCCAGGCCCGCTGCACCGCGATCGGCGCGTGGTCGTCGCCATACTTCTGGCGCAGGCGCAGCGGCGACTGGTTCGACCCGTAGCCGATGACCGGGACCCGGCCCCGTGTGTGCGCTCGATCGAAGGGCTGCGCCGCGCCGCCCACGAACGAGAACGAATGCGCGGTGATGTCGTAGGGGTAGCCCGCGGCACGCGCGAGCACCGGGTCGGAGCGGAAGCGGTGATTGTCCATGAATCCATTCTCGGGCGCGGCCCGCCGGCGGGCAAGCCACGCTTTCCTTGACGGCTCGCGCCCGCACGCTCTAACTGCCCGCCATGCCTTACGACAGCCTTCGCGACTTCGTATCCCGGCTCGAGGCCGAGGACCGCCTGGTGCGGGTCTCGCACCCGGTCTCGACCCATCTGGAGATGACCGAGATCCAGACCCGCC
>JAYOFO010000074.1:0-11013 GCA_038117265.1 Rhodospirillaceae bacterium | reverse complement strand
GCGTTGCGCCGGGCGCGCGGTGCCACGCGCAGGCGCAGCCGCACCGCGTCCGCGACCGCGGTCCAGGCGCGCGCGGCGGCCATGGTGCCTAGCGCAGCCCGAGGATGTCGGGCAGCAGGTTGCGGACGAAGACGAGGACCAGGATGAGGATCAGCGGCGACAGGTCGATGCCGCCGACCGACGGCACGATCGCGCGAATCCGCCCGAGGATCGGCTCGGTGATCCGGTAGAGGAAGTCGCCGATCGTGTAGACGAAGCGGTTCGACGTGTTGATGACGTTGAACTGGACGAGCCAGCTCAGCACGACCGAGATGATCAGCGCCCACATGTAGAGCGCGATGACGGTGTCGATGAGTTGCCAAACGGCGAACATGCGCGGGGACTCTTCGCTCGTGTGGGGCGGCCGCGGAAAACGGTGCGGCGCGCCGCAAAACGGGTGTGCAAAAACGTCCGAGAGACTAGCCAGCACCCCCGCACCTGTCCAGTCACGCGCGCGTGGCTTGCGCGCGCGAATCCGGGCCGCAGACGACTTGACACATCCCCCTGGACGCACCCATATTCCGCCGCGCCGCGCGGCCCGGGGTTTGCCTCATGAGGCCGCCCGCTTGCCGTTTTCGGCACTGGTGGGGCCGTAGCTCAGTTGGGAGAGCGCTACGTTCGCAATGTAGAGGTCAGGGGTTCGATTCCCCTCGGCTCCACCAAATTTCTTAGTATCTCCGGAGACCCTCGGAGATATCGGTTCAACCCCCGGCCTTCCGGGGGTTTTGTCGTCTAAAGGTCGGGGCGTGTTGGGCGTTTCCATTCAGGCCTGACCGCCGTCACCCGCGGCGGGAGACACTCGCTGGGTTGCCCGGCGCCCGCAGCTCGCGCCAGGACAAACCGATCAGGAGCAGCGGGATCAGCCCCTCGGCGGCGACGATGCGCATGGCCATCGAGCCGCCGAACCATTCGCCCATGAGCCCGATATTGGTGAAACCGATCAGGCCGCTGCCGATACAGATGACCAGCACGCCGAACAGGCGGCCGCGCATCTCCGGCGGTGCGACGGAATAGATCAGGGTCGACTGCATGGTCGAGAAGCCGGACGCGCACAGGCCGCCGACGACCAGCGCCACGCCCATGGGCACCACCGCGCCCATCCAGCCCGCCGAGAAGGCGGCGAACAGATAGAAGAGCATGCCGAAGTAATAGAGCTTCCTGTGGCTCGCGATGCGCACGCGCGCGGCGATGATCAGCGAACCGAGCAATGCGCCGCCGCCTTCGAGCGCGGTCAACCCGCCGATGATGCTCGCCGAGACTTGCAGCTCGTCGCGTCCGACCACCGGGATCATGGCGAGGAAGGGAAACCCCCAGATGTTGAAGACGAGCGTCACCAGCATGATGTGCGACACATCGCGGTCGCGCACCACATAGGCGAAACCGGCCCGCAGATCGTCCAGCACGCGCGAGGCCGGGCCCGTTCCTCCGGCCCTGCCGGTCCGCGCCGCGACAAAAAACAGAACCAGGACACAGGCGGCATACATCGCCGCGCTCAGCATGTAGGCGCCGCCCGCGCCGACCCACTGGAAGATCACGCCGCCGAGCAGCGGGCCGAGCATCCGCGTCCCGTTGTTGGTGGCCGCGTCGAGGCTCATGGCGGGAGCGATGCGCTCCATCCCGGCGACGTCGCCCAGGATGCGCCGGCGCAACGGCATGTCCGTGGTCCAGACCAGGCCCGAGACGAACGACGCGACGGCGACGACCCAGTAGGCGTCGAGGCCGGTCAGGAACAGCACGAACACGGTGCCGGAGACGAGCATGGCGCCCGTCATGGTGAAGACCAGGAGCAACTTCGGCGGGATCCGGTCGGCGAAGGTGCCGACGATCGAGCCGAACGCCACCAGCGGCATCATTCGCAGGATGACCAGCACGGCGACGAGGAGCGGCGACCCGGTCGTGTCGAAGGCGTAGACACCGGCGACCAGCATCTCGAGCCAGCGCGCGACGCCGCTGAAGATGCCGACCAGCCAGATGCGCAGGAACTCGGCATCCCGCAGCAGGCCGCGCAGGCCCGCGGGCGTCGTCATGATCGTCCCATCGTCGATTGCACCCCGGCCGCCCCGAACTCCGCGTCAGCGGCGGATGGTGACCCTGCCCCCTACCATACCCCCGCGATGATATAGAGTTCGTTCCCTGATACGGCGATCTAAAATCCCTGTTTCTCGAGTTGGGGAAATCCGCCCGGAGACGGGTTCGCTCCCGCCTCGGAGCACCACCAAATTTACCCGGAAATTCCCCCGAGGCATTCGAACAAAACGGTAAAGACCCCCGGACCTCCCGGGGCTTTCGTCGTTTCGGGCTCTCCCGGCGTGTGTTCCGCGTGACGGGCGCCTCAGCCGCCCAACAAACCCCGCTTCGCCAGGTTGCGCATCAAATGCCCCGCGCCGAAATCCCACGGCGGACATTCGCTGGTCAGCGCGACCCGGTTGTGGAGGTTGCCCAGTGCGGGCGTCGCGATGTCGACCGTGTCGCCGGGCTTGTGGGTAAACCCCTCGCCGGGCCGGTCGCGGTCCTCGGTCGGGGCGAACATCGTTCCCAGGAACAGCGCGAACCCGTCGGGATACTGGTGGTGGGGCCCGATCGTCTGCTGCACGAGGTCGAGCGGGTCGCGGCTGATCTGCCGCATCGAGCTCTCGCCGGTCAGCACGAATCCGTCGCGCCCCGCCACCCGCAGGGAGATGGTGGCGGTGCGGACATCGTCGAGCCCGAACGTCGCGTCGAACAGCCGGACGAAGGGCCCGATCGCGCACGAGGCGTTGTTGTCCTTGGCCTTGCCGAGCAGGAGCGCCGACCGGCCCTCGATGTCGCGCAGGTTGACGTCGTTCCCCAGGCTCGCGCCCCGGATTTCCCCACGGCTGTCGACGATCAGGACGATCTCGGGTTCCGGGTTGTTCCACCGCGACGCCGGGTGCAGCCCCACCGGCTCGCCCCAGCCGACCGACGACATGGGCTGGGCCTTGGTGAAGACTTCGGAATCGGGGCCGAGGCCGACCTCGAGATACTGCGACCACATGCCCGCCGCCGACAGGGTCGCCTTGACCAGTTCGGCCTCCTGCGACCCGGGGCGGATGCGCGCGATGTCGCCGCCGATGCGCGCGTGGACCTCCGCCCGGACCCGTTCGGCCAGCGCCGGGTCGCCGCCCGCCTGCTCCTCGATCACCCGCTCGACCAGCGAGCTGGCGAAGGTGACGCCGCAGGCCTTCACGGCCTGCAGGTCGATGGGCGCGAGCAGCCGCGGCCGGTCGGATGCCCGCCCGATCGCAACGGTGTTCGCCAGTATGTCGTCGAGCGGGCCGACCCGTTCCCCCGCCGCGCCGGCGGCGGCAGATGCCGGGTCGGGCGTCTCGCACAGGTCGCGGACGGTGGGGAAGGCGGACGTGATGTCGAAGACGTCGCCGTCGGCGACGGTGACGACCGACGGGCCCGCGACATCGGGCCGCCAGATGCGGCCGACATAGCGCCCGGCGGGGTCGTCGGGCAGGCAGTTGGGGAGCATGTCCGTCATCCTGTTGGTCTCGCCCATGGCAACTCCGGCACTCTGTCCGCGGCGTGATCGATCTTACAGGTCATGCGGTTTCGTATGTGCCATGATCGGGCGTTGACGGACGGCCGGCATGGAACTCTCCTACTTCTCGCCACCCCTGCATCCGCGCGAACGCGCATACGGCGAGACCCTCGCCGAGGACCGCGACGCCATCGTGCTGGCCGACCGGCTAGGGTATCGCGAGGCCTTCGTCGGCGAACGCCTGTCGGACGCCGATGCGACGATCAGCAATTCGATGTTCTTCCTGGCCTCGCTACTGCCGCTGACCGAACGGATCCGGCTTGCCAGTTACACCACCATGCCGCAGATCCACCCCGCGATCCTGGCGATCCATGCGGCGACCTTCGACCACATGACCCGCGGGCGCTTCGTGTTCGGCATCACGCCGGGCACGCTCGACTCCGACGACGAGATCCTCGAGGCGCTCGAGGACGACCGGGTCGAGCGCTTCCTCGATGCGATCGACACGATCCTGGAGGTCTGGGCCGCCGAGCCGCCGTACAACGTCTCGGGCGAACGCTGGACGATCACGACCGAGCGCACCTTCTATCCCGAGATCGGCCTGGGCTATGTGCACCGGCCGCTCCAGTCGCCCCATCCCGAGATCGTCGCCGGGCTCGATCTCGTCGGGACCGGCCTCGCCGCCGCGGCGGGCGCACGCGGGTTCCGGTCCCTGTCGGCGCCCCACATCCACCCCGACCATCTCGCGTCCCAGTGGCGGCGCTACGCCGCCGGCTGTGCCGCGGGCGGCCACGATGCCGACCCGCGCGGCTGGCGCGTGGCGCGGGCGGTCTTCGTCGCCGAGGACGCCGACGTTGCCCGCGATTACGCGTTGCGCCGCGCCGACAGCCCCTACCGGCGCTATTTCGAACGCATGGGCACGAAGCTGGCGGCGTGCGGCCAGGCCGCGACGCTCACGGGCGATGCGGGCGCGCGCGACCTCGACGCGGCCGTCGGCGCGCTGGTCGTCGCGGGCAGCGTCGAGGGGGTGGTCGACCGGTTGCTGGCGCTCCACGAGCGTGTCGGCCCCTTCGGCACGCTGGTCTACACCGGCATGGACTGGGCCGATCCGGGTCTCGCCCGCCGGTCGATGACGCTGATGGCCGAAGAGGTGATGCCGCGGGTCAACGCCGCCCTCGGGGCCTCGCGCGCCGCGGCTGCAGGAGCTTAGGGAAGGGACGCCATGGAACTCGGGCTGTTCATGATGCCGCTCCACCCGCCGGCGCGGGTCTGGGCCGACACGCTGGCCGAGGATCGCGAATGCCTGATCCTCGCCGACAAGGCGGGATTCTCCGAGGCGTTCATCGGCGAGCACCTGACCGACAAGGCCGAGACGATCCCGTCCTGCATGATGTTCATCGCCTCGGTGATGCATGCGACCGAGCGGATCAAGTTCGCGACGGGCACGGCCAACCTGGCGCAGATCCACCCCGCGATCATCGCCGCCAACGCCGCCATGCTCGACCACATGCTCCAGGGGCGCTTCATCTTCGGCATCAGCCCCGGCGCGGTGCCGTCGGATTCCGAGATCCTCGGCCTGCTCGACGCCGATCGCGGGGCCATGTTCGCCGAGGCCATCGACATGATCCTGGCGCTGTGGACGCAAGACCCGCCCTACGATTTCGCGGGCACGCGCTGGCAGGTGACGACCCGGCAGACCCATGACGAGGCGGCGGGCATCGGCATCCTGCGCAGGCCCTTCCAGGCACCCCATCCGGAGATCGTCGGCTCGGTCGTCGCGCCCTTCTCGCCGGGAATCGTCAAGATGGGCGAGCGCGGCTTCCACCCCGCCTCGGCCAACCTGATGCACCCGGCCTGGCTGGCGGGCCACTGGCAGGCCTATGCCGAGGGCGCGGCCAAGGCGGGCCGGCAGGCGGACCCGAAGGAATGGCGCGTGGTCCGCAACATCTTCGTCGCCGACGACGAGGCGACGGCGCGCGCATACGGCCGCGACGCCGCGAACAGCCCCTACCGCCTGACCTGCGGGTTCGTGTTCAAGAAGCTCGCCATGTCGAATCGCCTGATGTGCTTCAAGTCGCGTGCGGACCAGCCCGACGACGAAATCACCCTCGATCGCGTCGTCGACGATCTCGGCATCGTCGGCACCGTCGACAGCGTCGTCGACCAGATCCTCGAACTGCACGAGAATGTGGGGCCGTTCGGCACCCTGCTCTACGCCTGCATGGACTGGACCGACCCGGCGCTGGCCCGCCGGTCGATGGAACTGATGGGCGAGCAGGTGATGCCGCGGGTGAATGCTGCGCTCGGGGAATAGGCGCCGCCCGGACGGTGTCGGCGGTTTTTGTGCGGTTTCCGGATTCGATGCATGCAAGAGGGTCGATTTTGGCCAATGGACTGAAACTTGCCGCGCTGCTCTGTGCCGCCGTGCTCATGGCCGGCCTGCCGCTCGCGTCCGTGTCGGCGCAGGTCCGGCAGCCGCCGCCGGGCGCGCGCTCGCCGCTCAGCCCGCCCGAGACCAATCCGGTCCAGGCCGAGGCGTTCAAGCGGGGGTACGAGGCCTATTACCGGGGCCAGTACGAGCGGGCGGCCGCGATCTGGCTGCAGCTCGCCGACCAGGGCCACGTCAAGTCGATGAACAACATCGCCACCATGTATGCCCAGGGTAAGGGCGTCGACCGGAACTTCCAGCTCGCCGTCGTCTACTACCGCCGCGCCGCGAGCCAGAACGATGCGCGGGCGGCCTACAATCTTGCGCTCGCCTGCGAGCGCGGACGCGGTGTCGTAAAGAGCGATTCCGAGGCGGTCTCCTGGTACCTGAAATCCGCCCAGCGCGGGCTGGTCGAAGGGATGAACGGCGACCGCATGGTTGCTGGCGACATCGCCGGAGCCGACCGTGCGCAACGGCCGGGAGGCGATGCGCTGGGCCCAGGCCGCCGTGCAGCGCAAGGCCTCGGCGACCCACCTGGCCACCCTGGCGGCGGCCCAGGCCGAGGTCGGCGATTTCTCGGACGCGGTGAAGTCGATCGATCAGGCGATCGCGCTGGCGAAGCGCGAGGTCGACGGTGTGGGGCTGGTCACGTCGGGCAGCGACCCGTCGGGCCTGCTGCGAAACGCCGGGCGCCAGGATAATCTCACGAAGCTGCTCGAACGCCGCCAGGAGTATCTCGACCGCAAGCCGACCCGCGCGAACTGACGCGTCCTTCGAACGGGCGTCCCGCCTGCTTGGGCCGGGTGTGGGGCGCCGGCGATCCGTCCGGCGCGTGCCTTCGACCCGGGGTCAGGACAGCAAAAAACCCGGCGATCTGACGACCGCCGGGTTGTTTGTTTCTCGCCGCAGCGAAGGGCGTGCCGGCTAGGCGAGCTGTACGTTGCTCGCCGCGGTCTTGCCCTTGCGGGGGTCCGTCGTGATCTCGAAGCTGACCTTCTGGCCTTCGTTCAGGCTGTGGATGCCCGCCGCCTCGAGGGCGGTGGCATGCACGAACACGTCGGCCGAGCCGTCTTCCGGCTGGATGAAGCCGAAGCCGCGGCTGGCGTTGTAGAATTTCACGATACCCGTCGTCATGTGGTGTTTCCTTTCAAGAAACGTGCGCGAGAGCGCGTTGTCCCCGCGCGCCATTCGCGCGAGCACCTTCAGATGAAGCGTTGTCTTGGAGGAAACCCGTTAGGGCAGGCCGTTCAAGTCAGGCTTTAGGTCCGAATGTCGGGTGTATGACGGATTTGGTAAGGAAAGTCGAGAATTATTATTTGGCTTGTTTTTTCGATAAGTCCGGCCCGGAAAATATTTTGGGAAAGTCCGTGGCCTCAATTGATGCCTGGTTCTTCGGGCCCGGTGCTTTTGTGCGTGGCCGATACTATATCCACCTTGTCTCCACGCATGCTCCGACACGACCCGTGCGGCCGCGACGGCGGAGGCGATGCGAAAGAAGGACGATGGAACCTGCCGCGCAAGACGTCGGCGACCCGGGTGCGCCGACGACGCTGAACATTCGCCATCGCACGACGTACCGTTACGATGGACCGATGTCGTTCGGGCCGCACCGGCTGATGCTGCGCCCGCGCGAAAGCCGCACCCTGCGGCTGCTTGCGCACGATCTCGTCCTGTCGCCCGCCGCAACGGTGACCTGGGCGGACGATGTCGCGGGCAACGCGGTGGCGACGGCGACGTTCGCCGCGCGGTCGGACACGCTCACCATCGACAGCACCGCCACGCTGATCCTGGATGCCGAGCAGTGGCCGGTGTTCGATATCGCCGCGTCGGCCGCCGCCTACCCCTTTCTGCTGAGCGAGGACGAGACGGCCGACCTCGGGGCGCTCCGCCTCCAGGCCTATCTCGATTCGACCGGGCAACTTCGCGAATGGACACAAGGCTTCGTCGCGGGCGAGGGCACGGGCACCCTGGCGCTGCTCAAGGACATCGCCAACGGCGTCGCCACGCAGATCGCCTATGAGGAGCGCTGGGACGAGGGCACCCAGACGCCGGTCGAGACATTGCGGCGCGGCCGGGGGACTTGCCGCGATTTCGCGGCGCTGTTCGTCGATGCCGTGCGCAGCCTGGGTTTCGGTGCGCGCATCGTCTCGGGCTATCTCTACGATCCCGGCGGCGCGGATTCGCCGGTCCGGGGTTCGGCGGGCGCCGGATCCACCCACGCCTGGGCGGAGGTCTATCTGCCGGGTGCGGGGTGGATCAATTTCGACCCCACCAACCGCAGCGTCGGCGGGTACAATCTGATCCCCGTGGCGATGGCGCGCCACATCCGCCAGACGATGCCGGTGTCGGGAAGCTTCGTCGGCGATCCCGCGGTCTTCCGGGGCCTGGACGTCGAGGTGCGCGTGACGCCGGTGGCCGCCTGACGTCACGCGAATCCGCGCAAACCGTGTCCGGGCGATCGGCCGCCCCGGGCCGGGCCGCACCCCAATTCCCCCGGCGCATCCGACGCGCTAAAAGGAGCGCGCCCGCACACCGCCGGGCGACCGTTCGGGCACGCGCGCGTGCCGCCATCATGCCGGGAGACATCCATGACCACCGACCGGATCATCGCCGAACGCGACGGGGGCGTCGCCACCATCACCTTCAACAACCCCGAGCGCCACAACGCCATGTCGCTGGAGATGTGGCAGGACGGCGCGGCCGCGATCCGCGAATTCTGCGATGCCGGTGACGTGCGGGCCATCGTGCTGACCGGCGCGGGCAAGAAGGCCTTCGTGGCGGGCGCCGACATCTCGCGCTTCGGCGCGGAGCGCGATTCCGCCGAGGCCATCGCCGTCTACAACGACGCGGTGAAGGACTTCCAGGAAACGCTCATCCATGTGCCGGTGCCGACGATCGCCAAGATCGGCGGCTACGCCATCGGCGGCGGGCTTGCCATCGCCCTGTGCTGCGACATCCGCATCGCATCGGACGATTCGCGCTTCGCCATCCCGGCCGCAAAGCTCGGGCTGGGCTATGCGGCGTCGGGCATCGAGCGGCTGATGCAGATCGTCGGCCCGTCCTTCGCCATGGAGATCTTCTATACCGCGCGCCAGTTCGACGCTGCGGAGGCCGCGGCGATGGGGCTCGTCAACCGGGTGCTGCCGCGCGCCGAACTCGCCGGCTATGTCGACGGCTATGTCGAGCGGATCGCCGGTAACGCACCGTTGACGATCCGCGCGGTCAAGAGCGCGGTGCAGGAGAATTTGAAGGCGCCGGCCGACCGCAACCTGGCGCTGTGCGCCGAACAGGTCGCGGCCTGCTTCGCCAGCAACGACTACAAGGAAGGGCGCCTCGCCTTCGCGGAGAAGCGCCCCCCGAGGTTCACCGGCACCTGACGGGCGGCCGTCAGGCCTTCAAATACTTGTTGAACCAGTCGATCGTGCGCGACCAGGCCAGTTCGGCGGCCGCCACGTCGTAGCGCGGCGTCGAGTCGCTGTGGAAGCCGTGGTTCGTGTCCGGATAGATGTGCGCCTCATAGACCTTGTTGTTCGCCTTCAGCGCCGCCTCATAGTCGGTCCAGCCGGCGTTGATCCGCTCGTCGAGCGCGGCAAAGTGGAGCAGCAGCGGCGCCTTGATGCGCGGCACGTCGTCGGCCTTGGCCTGGCGTCCTTAGAACGGCACCGAGGCCGACAGCTCCGGATAGGCCACGGCCAGCGCGTTGCACACGCCGCCGCCATAGCAGAAGCCCACGGCGCCGACCTTGCCGGTGGAATCGTCGCGGCCGTGCAAATGTTCGAAGCCGGCGAAGAAGTCGTTCATCAGCTTCACGCCGTCGACCTGCTTCTGCAGCTCGCGGCCCTCTTCTGCAGCTCGCGGCCGTCGGCGTCGTTGCCGGGATAGCCGCCCACCGAGGTCAGCCCGTCGGGCGCCAGCGCCATGAAGCCGGCCTTCGCGGCGCGCTGTGCGACATCCTCGATGTAGGGGTTGAGCCCGCGATTCTCGTGGACCACCAGGACGGCGGGCAGCTTGCCCTCCGTCTTCGACGGCTTGACCAGGTAGCCGCGGACCGCGCCGTTGCCGTTGGGGGAGTCGTAGGTCATGTATTCGGCGACGATGTCGGGATCGTTGAACGAGACCTGCTCGGCAAGCGCATAGTTCGGCTTGAGCATGTCGAACAGCGCCACGGCCGTGACGCCGCCTCCGCCGCGCGGCGCGTGTCGTCGGCGCCCGCGAGCGGGCAGTGCGCGGCGAGGAAGGCGCAGGCTTCGCGGACCTTCGGCAGGTTCGCGGGGCTGATCGGGCCGGCTGCGCGATCGGCCGCCTCGCGGAAGTTGATCGCGCGTTCGCCGCGCAGCAGAACGGTGTTTTCGTGCTGCAGGCATTGGGCGGGGCCGGGGCCCTGCAGGCTCACGGCCGCCGCGGAAACGGCCACCGTGCCGAGCGCAACGAGAAGCCGGGTGCGGGACGCACCGAGCCGCGGGAACCGCCAGCGCAGGCCGCGATAGATGCCGTAGACGATGGCACCGGCCGCGACGAGGGCGGCGAGCAGCCGCAACAGGCTCAGCAGATCGCCCATGACGTCAGCGGCCGGCGGCTTCGAGCCGCTCGATCGCCTCGCTGACAATCCGGTGGGCGTCGGCGTCGGGTGGCAGCCTGTCGCGCAAAGCGATAAAGAGAGCGCGCGCGCGTTCGGTATCGCCCGCCTGGGCCGACGTGAGCGCCGCACGCAGGAGAGTTTCGGGATGGCCGGGCGCGAGCTCCAGGGCGCGCCCATAGGCCACGGCCGCTGCCGCCGGTTCGCCGAGCACCTCGCGCGAGCGGCCCAGTTGCCGCCAGCCGTCGACGTCGTCGGGTTCGTCGACGAGGCGCGCGGCGAGACGATCGACCATGCCGCGGATCATCTGTTGCCGGGCCTCGGGGTCGAGGTCCTGGGCCGCGGCGATGTCGGCCTCGGACGGGCCGGGGGCCGCACTGCGCGCCGGCAGCCAGTCCGCGGGATCGTGGCCCAAATCGTGCGCCGTGTCGCGTACGCGGGCCAGCACGGTGGGCAGCCACGCCG
>JAYOFO010000073.1:0-11503 GCA_038117265.1 Rhodospirillaceae bacterium | reverse complement strand
TCCCCACGACGCCGAAGACCTGGCGCTTGGCCTCGGCCACATAGGCGTTGCCCGGCCCGACGATCTTGTCGACCGGGGCGATCGTCTCGGTGCCGTAAGCCAGCGCGGCAACCGCCTGCGCCCCGCCGATCCGGTAGATCTCGGTGACGCCGGCTATGTCGGCAGCCACGAGCACGAGCGGGTTGAGCACCCCGTCGGGCGACGGCACCACCATGACCAGGCGCTCGACCCCCGCGACATGGGCCGGCACCGCGTTCATGAGGACGGAGGACGGATAGGCCGCCGTCCCGCCCGGCACATAAAGGCCCGCCGCGGCCACCGGCCGCCAGATGCTGGCCAGCCGCACCCCGGCATCGTCCTCATAGTCGAAATCGGTCGGCCGCTGACGCGCGTGATAGGCCGCGATGCGCCCGCGCGCCGTCTCGAGCGCATCCAGCGCCGCGTTGCTGCACGCGGCGCGCGCTTGCTCGACCTCGTCGCGGGTCACCCGCAGCCCGGCGGGCGTCAGCGACAGCCGGTCGAACCGTTCGGTGAACTCGATGAGCGCGGCGTCGCCCTCGTCACGCACCCGCGCAACGATCGCCTCGACATCGGCGCGCACGTCGACGGAGGCCTCGCGACGCTCGGCAAGAAACTCGGTGAAGGCGGCGTCGAACCCGTCCTGCGCGGCCGCGAGCCTACGCGGCATCGCGCCCGCCCTCGACCGCGCCACGCAGCCGGTCGATCCAGCCGGTCAGCGTGCTCGCGCGCGTCTTCAGCGCGGCGCGGTTGACCACCAGCCGCGAGCTGATCTCGGCAATGGTCTCGATCTCGACCAGCCCGTTCGCGTTGAGCGTGTTGCCGGTCGAGACCAGGTCGACGATCCGCCGGCACAGGCCGAGCGCCGGCGCCAGTTCGATCGCACCGTTCAGCTTGATGCATTCGGCCTGCACGCCGCGGCGCGCGAAGTGCCGCTGGGTCAGGTTCGGATATTTGGTGGCCACGCGCACATGGCTCCAGCGGGCGGGATTGTCGACCGCCACCAGCGCCTGGGGTGCGGCCACGGCCAGCCGACACTTGCCGAGTTCGAGGTCGAGCGGCGCGTACAGTTCGGGATAGTCGAACTCCATCACAACGTCGCTGCCCGCGACGCCGAAATGGGCCGCACCGAAGGCGACGAAGGTCGCCACGTCGAAGGCTCGCACGCGCACGATCTCGACCCCCGGTTCCGAGGTCGCGAAGCGCAGCTGGCGCGATTCGGGGTCGCCGAACGCCGCCTCGGGAACGATCCCCGCCGTCTCGAGCAGCGGCAGGACCTCACCGAGGATGCGGCCCTTCGGCAGGGCGAGAATCAGCTTTTCGCTGTCGTTCGACACGTCACACCCTCCAGACAATGCGCTTCGGCGCGGCCCGACCCGACGCTGCGCGGCACCGCCCGGGCGGTATCTGCGATCAATCGTCTGCGTGCTGGGGCCGCCATTGCGTCGGCCAGGGTTCGCCGAAGTCCTCTAAATGGCACAGGAGTCCGGTCGTTTCCAGCCGAATTGCGTTGTCGCCGGCGAAGGTGATCTCGACCACGGGGTGCGCGGGATCGTCGCAGTCCGCACAGGTGACCGCGAGCAGGTTGAGGAACCGCTCGCAGCCGCGAAAGTCGATCCCGCGGCGGCGCACCGACACGACGTTGGAGAAGGTCACGCCGGCATTCACCCGCTCGGCGGTCTTAGCCCCGCCTTCCCAGCGATAGCGGTTCGCCGCGAGCACGAACTGGCCCTGCTCGGCGTGAAACACCATGTCGCCGATCGGCACGATCGCGTCCTGCAACGCGCTCGACACGACGGCGAGGTCTTCGGCATCCACGGCGACCAGCCGGAGGGGCGCGGTCTCCTCGCTCATCCCGTATCTTCCAGCCGTTCGATGTCGGCGCCAACGCCGCGCAGCTTCTCCTCGATCCGCTCATACCCGCGGTCGAGGTGATAGATTCGCCGGACCTCGGTCTCGCCGCGCGCCACCAGCCCGGCCAGGATCAGCGAGGCGCTGGCCCGCAGGTCCGATGCCATGACCGGCGCGCCGGTCAGATGGTCGACGCCGCGCACCACCGCGGAGTGCCCCTGCAGCGTGATGTCCGCGCCCATGCGCTGGAGTTCGGGCACGTGCATGAACCGGTTCTCGAAGATCGTCTCGGCGACCACCGAGGCCCCCTTCGCGACGGTCATCAACGCCAGGAACTGTGCCTGCAGATCGGTCGGGAAGCCCGGATAGGGATCGGTCTCGGCGTCGGCCGCCACCAGCTCGGCGTTGGCGCGGCTGACGAAGACGCCGCCGTTGCGCGCCTCGATGGTCACGCCGGTCTCGCGCAGCCGATCGGCCGCCGCCTCGATATGCGCGAGGCGCGCACCTTCCAGGTCGAGGCTGCCGCCGGTGATCGCTGCCGCCATCGCGAAGGTCCCGGTCTCGATGCGGTCGGGCATGATCTCGTGCGCCGCGCCGCCGAGCCGCTCGACCCCCTGGATCGTCAGGGTAGCGGTGCCCTTCCCCGCGATCTTCGCCCCCATCGCGACGAGACATTCGACCAGGTCGGCGATCTCGGGCTCGCGGGCGGCGTTCTCGAGCAGCGTCTCGCCGCGTGCCAGCGCGGCGGCCAGCAGCAGGTTCTCGGTCGCACCGACCGAGACCTTCGGGAATATATAGCGCGCGCCGCGCAGCCCGCCCTTTACGTGCGCGCGGATGTAGCCGGACTCGACCTCGATTTCGGCACCCAGCGCCTCCAGACCCGCCAGGTGGATGTCCACCGGCCGGGTGCCGATGGCACAGCCGCCGGGCAGCGACACGGTCGCCTCGCCCGCGCGCGCGACCAGCGGGCCGAGCACGAGGACCGAGGCGCGCATCTTGCGCACCAGATCGTAGGGCGCCGTGGTGCTCGCGATCTCGTGGGCGGTCAGCGACATCACGCGGCCGATGTGGCCGCCATTGCCGGCCTGCCCCTCGAGCGACACCCGCACCCCCAACTGACCGAGCAGGTTCGCCATGGTGGTGATGTCGGCCAGGTGCGGCACGTTCGACAAGACCAGCGACGCGTCCGACAGCAGGCACGCCGCCATGAGCGGCAGCGCGGCGTTCTTTGCGCCGCCGATCCGGATCGTGCCGTTGAGCGGCCGGCCACCCCTGATCCTGATCTTGTCCATGCGTTCCCCGCGTCCAGACTTACGTTCCTGCGCCGCGCCATCGCATCCGATTACGGCGGTTGCGTGGCGGCGTCAGAGCTTGGGCACCGTGATCCCGCGCTGCCCCATATACTTGCCCTTGCGGTCCGCATACGAAACTTCGGGCGGCCCCTCGCCCTTGAGGAAGAGGAACTGGCACGCCCCCTCATTCGCATAGATCTTGGCGGGCAGCGGCGTGGTGTTCGAGAACTCCAGCGTCACATGGCCCTCCCATTCGGGCTCGAGCGGGGTGACGTTCACGATGATCCCGCACCGCGCATAGGTTGACTTGCCGAGACAGATCACCAGCACGTCGCGCGGGATGCGGAAATATTCCACCGTGCGCGCCAGCGCGAACGAGTTGGGCGGCACGATGCAGACATCGGCCGTGCGGTCGACGAAGCTCTTCTCATTGAAGTTCTTCGGATCGACGGTGGCGGAATCGACGTTGGTGAAGATCTTGAACTCTTCCGACACGCGCGCGTCATAGCCGTAGGACGACAACCCGTAGGAGATCACCCCTTCGCGCGTCTGCTCGTCCACGAACGGCTCTATCATGCCCGTCGTGTTGGACATCTCGCGGATCCAGGTGTCTGGCATGATCGACATCGTCGGGCCTCCACGCGGCGCTGGCCGCCACGTTGCGCCTTGTAGCGGATGGTCCGGGGGCCCTCAAGCCAACCCCGTGGACAAATATTTAATTAATAATTACACATACTTACAGACCTGTCAGGCTTCGCCCTCATCGCCTGATTCGGGACTCGGCGCCGCCTTGGCCCGCCGCTGCGCGTTGCGGCGGTGCAGGTTCTCACGCAGGGCGGCCGCCAGGCGCGCCTCGCGATCGCGTTGTTTGTCGTTCTTGGCGGCCGCACCGTCGGTCCGTCGATCCTCGGGATCGTCGTTCCCCCCGGTCCCGCTCACCGCGCCCTTGCCGCGACGAGCTCGACCTCGACCTGCCAGTGCGGCGCCGCGAGCGCGGCGACCATCACCAGGGTCGAGGCGCATTCATGACCCTGGGCCCAGGCATCGCGCAGCTCGCGGTAGGTAGCGAGGTGCGCGCTGTCCGTCAGGTAGGCGTTCAGCCGCACCGTGTCCGACACCTCCATGCCCACCGCCGCGAGCGCCGCGGTCAGGTTTCGGAACACTTGCGCGCACTGCGCGGAGAAGTCTTCGGGGGTGTGGCCGTCCCGGTCCATGCCCACCTGGCCCGAGACAAAGGCGAGCCGGGTGCCGTCGGGCACTTCGACGATATGGCTGTACTTGCTCGCCGGCGGCGGCAGCGTGTCGGGGTTGACGAGGTTGAGCATGGAAACCCTCCGGTTGGTTCGCTTGGCTATTCCATGAGTGCCGCGAAGGCCGTCTCGGCCACCGATTCATCGAGGCCCAGCGCATCGCAGATTTCGCCGATTGCGGCGCGCTCTGCCGAGCTGTCGCGTCCGTCGGCAAGGCTCACCGCGACGCTGATCCGCAGCAAAAGATCGGCCGCACCGTCGGCGCGGTTGCCCGCGCCCACCTTCTCGAGCAGTTCGGCACGACCGTTGCCATCGGCACCCGACAATGTCTCGACATGGGCGTCGAACGCGTTGACGACCTCGTGGGGATCGAACAGGCGCAATTCCGACAGGCTGTCGATCACGGCATCGAGGCGCGCGCGCTCCGAAAAGCTCACCTCTCCGTCGGCGGTCGCGACCAGCGCACACGCCGCGGACACCGCCTCGAGAAAGGGGCGGCGGCGGTGGCGTTCCAGCTCCTTGCGAAATCGGTTGAACACGTGAGCAATACCATCAAATGGCTTTGTCGGCGAGATTCTGGCATGGCGGGCCACACGCGCCAACCGCCATCCTTGCCGGGCGCGGACACCCGTGGCATAACCCGCCGCGCAATTCGCCCCGGTGCCGCCGTAGCTCAGGGGTAGAGCACACCCTTGGTAAGGGTGGGGTCGAGTGTTCAATTCACTCCGGCGGCACCATTTCAGCCGAATCCGCACGCGCCAACAATCCGAAGGTCTTCGTTCCCGCCACCCCAGGCGATCGGGCAATCCATCCACGAAGAGGGTCGCATCCGCGTGAAACGCCTCAAATCGACGATCTTCTTTCTGATCAAGCTGGCGATCTCGGTTTCGCTTTTCGGATACTTCATCAGCTTCATCGAACCCGCCGACATCAGCCGCCGGCTCGACTGGCCGCTCGCCCTCGCCTTCGTCATCGGATGCCTCCTGCTGTTGTCGACGGCCCTGTTCGCCGGCCTGCGCTGGCGCCTGATCCTGCGCGAAACGGCGCAGACCGTCCCGACCGGCATGGCCTTCAAGAGCGTGCTGATCGGATACTTCTTCGATCAGTTTCTGCCGGCGACGATCGGCGGCGACGGGATGCGCATTTGGCTCTTCCGCAAGACCGGGGTGTCGTTCGCCCTGGCCGCCAAGTCCATCGTGTCCGACCGCATCGTCGGGCTTATCTCGCTTCTGCTGTTCAGCGCACTCAGCCTGCCCTTCCTGGGACGGGTGACCGATGACGCCACGCTGGCCTCCGGCCTCGTCCTCCTGATCGGCCTGGGCCTGGCCTTTGTCCTGGCACTGATGGCCGTGCAGCTGCTGCCGCACGCATGGCGACGACACGCCTTCCTGACATGGATGGCGGAGCTCTCGTCGCTGACGACGATCGCGCTCGTGCAGCCGACGCTCGCCGGCAAGACCATCGGCCTGTCGTTCCTTAGCCTGGGTGCGCTCGTCGGCGTCTACTACGCCATCGCGCACGCCATGCAGCTCGACGTCTCGCTGCTCGACCTGATCGTTCTGATTCCGCCGGTGGTGCTGCTCTCTGCCGTGCCGATTTCCTTCGCGGGATGGGGGGTGCGCGAGGGGATCATGGTGTTCGCTCTCGGCAAGCTCGGCATCGATGCCAGCGACGCGGTTATCCTGTCGGCCGGGTTCGGCATTGCCTACGCTATCGCGGCGCTGGGGGGCGGCGGTTTCTGGTTCCTCGAGACGGTCGTGCGGAAAGATCGGTCCGCCGCGCAGGGACCGGGGCACTAACCGGCGCCCGGGAACGCCCCGGTCTGCGCTTTTTTTCGCCAAGTGGCCGCGCCAGGCGGAAGCCACAGAGAATTCGATTGACCCGAACAAGAAAAAGCAGAAATAAGTGCCTATGAGAATTCTGATCATAAACCCGCCGGCCTGGAACACGGTCGTCGAGCACCCCGACGAGACCGGAGAGGAATTTCTGGAGGCCGATGCGTTCGGAGAGTTTCCGCCGCTGGGCGCGCTCTACGTCCTGTCGCATCTGGAAGCCCACACCACGGGGCACGAGTTCTTCTTCAAGGACTGCGTGGCCGAGCGGATCCGCTATCCGGAGCTGCAGGCGTATCTGCAGGAGGTCAATCCCGATATCGTCGGCGTGACGAGCTTTACCGTCAGCCTCGTCGATGTCTGCATGACCGCGGAGATGGTCAAGGAGATCAACCCCAACGCCCATGTGTGCCTCGGCGGCCACCACCCCATCGCATATCCGAAGGAAGCGGCCGAACTGCCGCAGTTCGACAGCATCGTCGTCGGCGAGGGCGAAGAGGCCTTCACCGATCTGGTGAACTGCCTCGCGGCGGGAACGGACTTTACCCACATCCGCGGCGTCTACACCGCAGACTCGATCAAGAAGTACGCGGCGAACCCGACACGCGACAAGCGGTTCCTGGCGCGCGTCTCGGTGCCGGCGGCCTATGTCGAGGATATCGACGCACTGCCGATGGTAGACCGCAAGTACATCCGCCAATACCGCTACCGGAACATCCTCGGCATCACCAACGACCTCGCGACCATCCTGAGTTCGCGGGGATGCCCCTACCGCTGCACCTTCTGCGACGTGCCGATCAAGAGTTACCGCCAGCGTTCGGCCAAGTTGGTCGTCGACGAGATCGAGCAGTGCCTGGAAATGGGCTACCGCGAGTTCCGGTTCTACGACGACCTGTTCAACATCAACGAGCGCAAGGTTCTCGAGCTGGTCGAGGAGCTGGAACGTCGCCAGCTCGACATCGTGTGGGACTTCCGCGGCCGCGTGAACGGGGTGACCTACGAATCGCTGCGGCGCGCCAAGCAGGTCGGCCTGCGGATGATCGCGTTCGGCGTCGAGACGGGCACCGACGAAGGCCTCCGCCAGCTGCGCAAGGGAACCACGACCGCGAAGGTCAAGCAGGCGTTCGAGTGGTGCCGCAAGCTGGGCATCCTGACCGTCGCCGACTACATCATCGGCCAGCCGTTCGAGGAATCCGAGGCCGACGTGCGCAAGAGCGTCGACTTCCTGCTCGATCTCGACCCGGATTACGCCCAGGTCTCCATCCTGACGCTGTACCCCAACACCGAGATCTACGATCAGGCGGTCGCCCGCGGCGTCACGGAGCCGGGCCGCTGGCAGCAGTTTGCCGTGAACCCGACGAAAAACTTCATGGTCGATCACTGGACGGAGCACCTGACGCTCCAACAGCTGACGACGCTCCAGAAGGAAGCCTATCGACGGTTCTATTTCCGCCCGTCCTACATCCTTCGCAGCGCCATGAAGACGCGTTCGATCTACGAGTTCTTCTCGAAGGCCAAGGGCGCCGTCCGGCTGCTTCCCCACAACCGCCGGGCTGCCTAGACAGGCTGCGCGACGTACGTACGGCCTGTCGCGACGGGGTTCTGGTTTGTCGGACAACGCGGTTTCGCTTTCCATCGTCATACCCACCTACAACGAGGCCGGGTCGATCGGCGGCCTCGTCGAGACGATCGAGCGTGACGTCACGCATCCCGGCGTGGAGGTCATCGTCGTCGATGACGATTCGCCCGACGGCACCGCCGGCGTCGCACGGGCGCTCGGCGACGCGCATCCGCGCCTCAACCTGCGCGTCATCGTCCGCACCGCGGACAAGGGTCTGGTCCCGTCGATTTCCGCCGGCATCGCGGCCGCCCAGGGCGATGTGGTGTGCTGGCTGGATGCCGACGGCACGATGCCGCCGCACTATCTGGAACAGTTTCTCGCGCGCATCGCCGACGGTGCCGACATGGTCGTCGGCTCACGCTATGCGGAAGGCGGCGGGATGAAGGGCGAGATGCCCGAGCAGGGCAAGACCGGGCTGCGGCATGCCTGGCTGAACACCCGCGACAGCGAGGACGACATCCTCGCGATCCTGGTCTCGAGAATCGGCAACCGGTTCGCCAATTTCATCATCGACCGGCGCTACACCGACTACACGAGCGGATTCTATGCGGTCCGCCGCACGGTGCTCGAACAGGTCCCGCTGCGCGGTTATTACCTGGACTACTGCATCCGGTTCCTGGTGGAAACGACACGACGAGGATTCAAAGTGGTCGAGGTTCCCGTGGTGATGGTGCCGCGCACCACGGGCCAATCCAAAACTTCGCCTGACATCTGGACTCTCGCCAAGCTGACATGGAAGTGTCTGCTCCTGACGGTGGGATTGAGCCTGAAGCGTCGATAGGAGAACCCGCGCCATGTATCGCTGCCGGCTATGCCGCGGACCGGTGTCCGCGCCCTTCCTCGACCTGGGCTTCATGCCGCCGGCCGACCGGTTCCTGCGCCCCGAACAGCTGCATGCGCCGCAGGCCTACTACCCGCTGCAGATGGTCCGCTGCAATGGCTGCGGGTTCGTGCAGCTCAACTACGTGGTCGACCCCAGCATCCTGTACCAGGAGGACTATCCCTATGAATCCTCCATCACGCGGACGGGACGCGAGCATTTCCGGGGCTTCGCGAAAACGGTCGCGGCCGATTTCGGGCTGACCGCCGACGACCTGGTCATCGACGTGGGCAGCAATGTCGGCGTGCTCCTGGACGGGTTCCGCCAGGAAGGCTGCCGCGTGCTGGGGGTCGAGCCCGCCCACAACATCGCCGCCATTGCCGAGCACAACGGCATCGCCACCGTGAGCGACTTCTTCTCGCAACGTGTGGCCGAAATGATCGTCGAGACCTATGGCAGCGCCAAGGTCATCACGGGCAGCAACGTGTTTGCGCATATCGACGATCTCGACGGGTTCGTCGCGGCCGCCAAGACGCTGCTGACACTCGACGGAATCATCGTCATCGAGGCGCCCTACTTCGCGAACCTCGTCGACAAGCTGGAATACGACACCGTCTATCACGAGCATCTTTCCTACCTGTCGGTCGATCCGCTGGCCGCCTTCTTCAGCCGGCACGACATGGACCTGTTCCGGGTGGACGAGTCCGACATCCACGGCGGCTCGATCCGGATCTTCGTGTGTGCCAAGGGGGCCTACGCCACCGACCCGTCCGTCGCGCGCTACACCGCGACCGAGCGCGAACGGCGATTGACCGAACTCGACACGCTCAAGGCGTTCGCCCAGCGGGTCGAACAGCATCGCGACGAGCTGATGTGGCTGTTGCGGTCGCTGCGCCGCGAGGGCCATCGCATCGCCGGCGTCAGCGCGCCGGCGAAGGGCATGACCCTCCTCAACTACTGCCGGATCGGCCCGGAGACGCTGGAGTTCCTGACCGAGAAATCCGCCCTGAAGAAGGGCCGTTACGCGCCCGGAAGCTACATCAAGGTCGTCGGCGACGAGCGCCTGATCGCCGAAGATATCGATTACGCCCTGATCCTCGCCTGGAACTTCAAGGACGAGATCATGGAAAACCTCAAGGACTTCCGGGAAAAGGGCGGAAAGTTCATCATTCCCGTTCCCACCCCGACCATCGTTTGAGAGACGCACACATGAATGTCGCCAGGCCCGCGGTCAACTTCGAGGACGACAGGGGTTACATCAAGGACATCCTGATCCGCGAACCGGTCGACGCGATCACCGTGATCCAGTCGAACAAGGGCGCGGTGCGCGCGAACCACTATCACAAGGATACGATCCAGTGGGTCTATGTCCACAGCGGGAAGCTGCGCTACGTGTTCCAGCGCGGCGAGGAGCCGACGCAGGCGTGCACCCTGGGGCCCGGCGAGCTGATCAAGACCGACATCCTCGAAAAGCACGCCCTTCATGCGCTCGAGGACAGCCTGTTCTATGTGTTCACCAGGGGGCCGCGGGGCGGCGAGGACTACGAGACCGACACGTTCCGCCTCGATGCCCCGCTCGTCGACCCGGACGCCGCCGGCGCCTGACATGACGGGCTTCATCCCGGTCAACGAGCCGGTCCTCGACGGCAACGAGCGCGCCTATCTCGACGCCTGCATCACCAGCGGCTGGATCTCGTCGGAGGGCGAGTTCGTCACCCGGTTCGAAGCTGCGTTCGCCGAGCACCTGGGACGCAAGCACTGTATTTCGGTCACCAACGGCTCCGACGCCCTGTCGGCCGCCGTGTGGGCACTCGACCTGCCGCGCGGCAGCGAGGTCATCCTGCCCTCGTTCACCATCATCTCGTGCGCCAGCGCGCTGCTCGATCACGGGCTGGTGCCCGTCGTGGTCGACTGCGAACCCGACACCTGGAACATGCGTGCCGAGGCGGTGCGCGCCCGGATCACCCCGAACACGTCGGCGATCATGGCCGTCCACATCTACGGCCTGTCGGTCGATATGGAGGCGATCGAGGCGCTGGCCCGCGAACACGGCCTGCGGGTGATCGAGGACTCGGCCGAGGCGATCGGCGGAAAATCCGGCGACCGGCACTGCGGCGCATGCGGCGACGTGAGCGCCTTCAGCTTCTACGCCAACAAGCATGTCACGACCGGCGAAGGCGGGATGATCGCGACCGACGACGATGCGCTCGCCGAACGCTGCCGGCGCTATCGCAACCTGTGCTTCGAAGACCCGCGCTTCGTGCACCATGAAATCGGCCGCAACATGCGGATGACGAACCTGCAGGCCGCGGTCGGCCTGGCCCAGATCGAGCGGCTGGACGAGTTCATGGGGCGCAAGCGCGCGATGGGCGCACGCTACCAGTCGCTGCTGGCCGACGTCCCGGGGATCGCGCTGCCGCCCGACCGCACGCCCCATTGCGAGAACATCTACTGGGTGTTCGCCGTCGTGCTCGATGATGCGCTGGGCCTCGACGCCCGGACCGTGATGGACGAGCTGGGCCGCCGCGGCATCGGCACCCGCCCCTTCTTCTGGCCGCTCCACGAACAGCCGGTCCTGCGCAACATGGGCTTGTTCGCCGACGAACGCCATCCCGTGTCCGAGCGCATCGCACGCAAGGGCCTGTACCTGCCCAGCGGCCTCGCGATCACCGAGGAACAGATCGACCGCTCCGCCGCGACGCTGGCGGCAACGCTTGCCGACCTCGCACCGTCGCGGTGAGCGCTGCCACGATGCCGACCTTCGCCGACTACGCCGACTGCTACGACCTGATCTACGCCGACAAGGACTATGCCGGCGA
>JAYOFO010000072.1:0-11733 GCA_038117265.1 Rhodospirillaceae bacterium | reverse complement strand
GAAGGGCATGGGCCAGATCGTCACCTGGTCGGTGCGCGACGAGAGCCTGCACACCGCCTCGATCATCAAGCTGTTCCGCACCTTCATCCACGAGAACCCGGAAATCTGGACCGACGACTTCCAGCGCGACCTCTACGTCGCCTGCGAGACGGTGCTCAACCACGAGGACGCGTTCATCGACCTGGCGTTCGAGCTGGGCGGCGTCGAGGGGCTCGAGGCGCGCGACGTCAAGGCCTACATCCGCTACATCGCCGACCGCCGCCTGTCGCAGCTCGGCCTGCAGCCGGTCTACCGCCTCGAGAAGAACCCGCTGCCGTGGATGGAAGAGATGCTCAACGGCGTCGAGCACGCCAACTTCTTCGAGAACCGCGCGACCGAATATTCCAAGGCGGCGACCCAGGGCTCGTGGGAAGAGGCCTTCGACTAGGCCGGCCCCGGTCGCCAGGCGTTTCCGCCCGTTTCCAGGTGTTTTCTCCTCCCTGTTACCCGATCGTGTCCTCACTGAACGCGGCACCGGAACGGCTCCGGTGCCGCGATTTCTTTGCGCTCATGTATGATTGCGCGCCATGACCGCCGACCAGATCATCATCTTCGCCATCCTCGGCCTGGCGCTGGTGTTCTTCATGTGGGGACGCTGGCGCTACGACGTGGTGGCCTTCACCGCGCTGATCGTGGCGGTGATCGCCGGCGTGGTGCCCACCGACGACGCCTTCCGCGGCTTCGGCCACCCGGCGGTGATCACGGTGGCCGCCGTGCTGGTGATCAGCCGTGCGCTGCAGGTCTCGGGCGTCATCAACATGGTCGCCGACGCCGTGGTGCGCTGGACCAAGGGCCCGGGCACTCAGATGGCGGCGTTGTTGGGCATCGGCGCGGTCCTGTCGGCGTTCATGAACAATGTCGGCGCCCTGGCGCTGCTGCTGCCGCTGGGCCTGCGGCTGGCGGAGCGGCCCTCTGCGGTGCTGATGCCGCTGTCGTTTGCCACCATCCTCGGCGGCCTCGTCACCCTGATCGGCACCCCGCCCAACATCATCGTCGCCACCTACCGGGCCGACGTCGCCGATGCCCCCTTCGCGCTGTTCGACTTCGCCTTCGTGGGCGCACCCGTCGCGATCATCGGGCTGGCGTTCGTGCTGCTGATCGGCTGGCGGCTGATCCCGAGGGACCGGTCGGGGCGGCGCTCGGCCGAGGAGATGTTCGAGCTCGACAGCTATGTGGTCGAGGTGGTCGTCGACGCGGAGTCCGAATTCATCGGCCGGACCATCCGCGACATCGAGGCGCTCGACGAGGACCAGAGCATCGTCGTCGGCCTGCTACGCGACGACACCCAGCGGCTCACCGGCCTGCTCAACGAGTATCTGCGGGCCGGCGACCGGCTGCTGCTGCGCATCGACCCGGCTGCCATCGACGAGATGATCAAGACGGCCGGCCTGACCTTGACCGGCGCCGAACACCTGGAGGACGGCGAGAAGCTGCGTTCCGACCAGGTGACCATCATGGAGGCGGTCGTGCGGCCCGGCGCACGCATCGAGGGCCGCAGCCCGCAGACGCTGGGGATGCGGCGGCGCTTCGGCGTGGCGCTGCTGGCGCTGGCGCGCGAGGGCCAGCCGATTCGCAGCCGCCTGTCGCGAATCCAGTTCCGCGCCGGCGACGTGCTGCTGCTGCAGGGCGAGGAATCCGAAATGGCCAACGGAGTCGCCGAGATGGGCTGCCTGCCGCTGGCCGAGCGCCGGCTGACCATCGGCCGGCCGGTGGGCGTGTTCGTGCCGCTGCTGATCTTCGCCGCCTCGGTGGTCGCCACGGCGGCCGGCTGGGCGCCCGTCCACGTCTCCTTCGCCGCCGCCGTGGTGGCGCTGATCCTGCTCAACCGGATGAGCGCACGCGAGGCCTACGAGATCATCGAATGGCCCGTCATCGTGCTGCTCGGCGCGATGATCCCCGTCGGCGACGCGCTGCAATCGACCGGCGGCACCCAGCTGATCGCCGATTCCATCGTCGGGCTGGCCAGCGCCATCCCCGCCTGGGCGATCCTGACCATCGTGCTGGTGGTGACCATGACCCTGTCGGACCTGATGAACAACGCCGCGACGGCCATCGTCATGGCGCCGATCTCGGTCGCCATCGCCCTGCGGCTCGGCTTCAGCCCCGACCCGTTCCTGATGGCCGTGGCCATCGGCGCGTGCTGCGCCTTCCTCACCCCCATCGGCCACCAGAACAACGTGCTGGTGATGGGCCCCGGCGGCTACCGTTTCGGCGACTATTGGCGGATGGGCCTTCCCCTGGAACTGATCATCGTCGCCGTCTCGGTGCCGCTGATCCTGTTCTTCTGGCCGCTCTAGTTCCCACCCATTAGACTTCCGCACCGTCAGCGGGAGGAACCGGCATGCAGACCGTCGAAATCAGCGCCGCGGAGATGGCGGCGCACATCGCGCGCTTCGCCGCGCAGGAATCCCAGTCGGCGCACTATGCCGAGGAGATCGGCCTGCCGCGCGAGGCCTACGAGGTGATGGCCGCCGAGACGCTGTACCTGATGATGGCGCCCGCCACCCAGGGCGGGCCGATGGCCGCCAACCCCGCGATCGTCGGCGAGCGCGGCATGAGCGTGATCATCGCGCGCTGCCCGCCGGGCGACAAACCGCTGCTGCACGCCCACCATTTCACGGTCGAGACCTTCATGTGCCTGACCGGCAAGTTTCGGATCCGCTGGGGCAGCACCGGCGAACAGCAGATCGACCTCGATCCCCACGACATGATCGCCGTGCCGCCGGGCGTCGACCGCCAGTTCGAGAACATCACCGACGCGGAGGCCCTCCTGCTGGTCATCATCACCGGCACGGGCGACGAGGACTTCTCCGACCTGTCGATGCCGCCGCGCGAGACCGAATTCATGCTGGAGAATTTCGGCCAGGGCGTGATCGACGCCTACACGAAGATCGGCACGGCCTGGCGCCACGCCGATGGCCGGGTCGAGGGGCCGAACGTGCCGGCCCCCATCGAGGTGTCGGATGCCGCGATGGCCGCACGGATCGCGCGGCTGGCCGACATGCAGCCGCTCTCGGCCACCTCGAGCGATTCCATCGGCGTGCCGCGCGAGGCGCGCGAGCTGGTGGCGGCGAAGAACCTCTACCTGCTGATGGCGCCGGAGAACCAGGGCGGGCCGATGTCGCACCACGCCGCGATCCAGGGGCCCGACAATGTCTCGGTGCTGGTCGCGGAATGCCCGCCGGGCGACAGCCCGCTGCTGCACGCCCACCACCACACGGTCGAGACCTTCATGTGCCTGACCGGCCGGTTCCGCATCCATTGGGGGACGGGCGGGACCGAGCATATCGATCTCGACCCCTACGACATGATCGCGGTGCCGCCGGGCGTCGACCGCCGCTTCGAGAACGTCTCCGACGCGGATGCGCGCCTGCTGGTGATCATCACTGGCGCCTCGCGCGACGACTACAACGACATCTCGATGCCGCCGGAATCGACGCGGATCATCCGCGAGCGGTTCGGCCAGGGGGTGATCGAGGCCTACCGGCAGCGCGGGGTAAGCTTCCGCGAGGGCTAGATCAGCTCTTCCAGCGTGCGCTGCTGCTCGGTCTTCCAGCCGACCAGCACGCCCGCATCGGTCTCGATCACCGGGCGCTTGATCAGGGTCGGGTTCTCTACCATCAGCTGCAGCGCGATGTCTTCCGTAACGTTCTCGCGGATCACCTCGTCGAGGTTGCGCCAGGTCGTGCTGCCGCGGTTGAGCAGCGCCTCCCAGCCGACCTCCATCGCCCACTCGGTCAGCCGCTCATTGTCGACGCCGTCGGCCCGGACATCGAGGAAACGGTGCGGCGCCGAGCGTTTCTCAAGCCATTTCAGTGCCTTGCGGGTGGTGTCGCAGGTCTTCAGGCCATAGACGGTAAGCATGGCGGTGATTCCTTGTCGGGCTGTGTCTCGCGCCGGCGGCGCGCGCTATCCTTATGCCCGTGAAGAGCGGATATAGGCAATTCCGAGTCCCGGACAATACAGGCCGATGACGAATAGCGCACCCGGCACCGTCCGCCCGCCCGCCGTGGCCGGCGCCTTCTATCCCGCAGAGCCCGACGCGCTCGTGCAGATGGTCGATGCCTGCATGCAAGGCGCGGCCGATGTCGGGCTCGCGCCCAAGGCGCTGATCGCGCCCCATGCCGGCTATGTCTATTCCGGACCCGTGGCGGCGAGCGCCTATCGCACGATCGCCGGCCGGGCGGGCGAGATCACCCGCGTGGTCCTGCTCGGCCCGCCGCACCGCATGGCCGTGCGCAAATTCTGCGTGCCTGCCGCGCGCGCCTTCCGCACGCCACTGGGCGACATACCCCTCGATGCCGACGGCATCGCCGCGGCGCTTGCCGTGCCGGGCGTCGAACATTCGGACGCACCGCATGCCGAGGAACATTCGCTGGAGGTCCACCTGCCCTTCCTGCAGCGCGTGCTGGACGATTTCTCGCTGGTGCCGGTGATCGTCGGCGGCCCCACCCCGGCCGAGACCGAGGCGCTGCTCGCCGCCCTGTGGGGCGGGCCCGAGACGCTGGTGGTCGTCAGCTCCGATCTCAGCCACTACCACGGCTACGACGAGGCGAACCGCCTCGACCAGGGCTTCCGCCATCTGATCGAGACGCTGGAGCTGGAGCGGATCGAAGACGAACAGGCCTGCGGGCGCTTCCCGGTGAAGGGGCTGCTGGCAAGGGCCCGCGCGCTCGACCTGCGCGCGACCACGCTGGGCGTGCGCAATTCGGGCGACACGGGCGGGCGCGACCACCGCGACCGGGTGGTCGGCTACGGCTCATGGGCCTTCGAATATGCGGCGGGGGCGCACCTGCCCGATGCCGACCGCGCGGCCCTGATCGACGGCGCCCGGCGTTCGATCGCCAACGGGTTGCGCACCGGCCGGCCGGCAGGCGTGAAGCTGGGCACCTTTCCGGCCCCGCTCGAGACCTGGCGCGCGACCTTCGTCACCCTCACCCTCGACGGAAGGCTGCGCGGCTGCATCGGCTCGATCGTGCCGCACCGCGCGCTGATCGCCGACGTGGCAGAGAACGCCCACAAGGCCGCGTTCGGCGACCCGCGCTTCCCGCCCCTGACGCCGGACGAGGCGGCGCGCATGGACGTGTCGGTGTCGATCCTGTCGCACCCGCGCCCGCTCGCCGTTTCGTCGGAGGCCGCGGCAGTCGACGCGCTGCAACCCGATGTCGACGGGGTGATCCTGCAGGCGGCGGGACCGGACGGCCAGCCGCGGCGCGGGCTGTTCCTGCCCCAGGTTTGGGAGAGCCTGCCCGACCCGCGCGAATTCCTGCGCCGGCTCCGGGCGAAGGCCGGGATCGACCCGGAGGGCTGGGACGATTCGATCCGCCTGTGGCGCTACACCACCGAGACGTTTCACTAAATCCCAGTCCGGCCGGCGGTCAGTCCGGCGTGAACACCGCTTGGCCGTCGCGTGTAGCGAGGCGGCCCGGCGCACCCACCATGTCGCGCAGGGTCATCTCGGCGAGCAGCGCCGAGTCTGCCGGCGTGTTGGCGATGAAGCGGCTGCCGTCACCCAGCCGCCCGTAGACGATCGCCCAGGCCGGCGCGCCGCGTTCGTGCATCACGGTCCATGTCTCCACCGTCGCCGGACCGTCGGTTGCGTCGGTCGTCGGCGGGCCCCCATCAGCGTCGATTTCGGCCTGGATATGCGCCGGGTCGGCCGGTGCGAAGGGCCGTGCGGGCGGCACGGTCGAATAGATGCCGGCGGAATGCTTGGTCAGGTAGTTGCCGTTGGCCGTCACCAGCCCCGTCGCGCCGGGCCGCGCACGCAGCCGTTCCATCATCTCGGCGATGGCATGGGTGACGTAATTGTTCCCCGGCCCCCCGAAATACGGCAGCCCTCCCGTGACGGTCAGGCCCCGCGGGTCGTCCTCGGCGATGCCGTAGGCCGCACAGGCTACCTCGACGGCCGAGGGAAAGCAGCTGTAGACGTCGAGCAGGTCGATATCGTCGATGCCGCCGCCGGCCATGGCGAGGGCCTCGCGGGCGACGGCCGCCATCGCCGGCGCGGTGTGGAAGTCCCGCCGGTCGATCACGTACCAATGGTCGTGGGCGTCGGCGCAGCCGTGCAGGTAGACCCGCCGGTCCTGAGGCACGCCCAGATCGTCGGCCACCGCCACCGAAGTGAGGACCACCGCCGCGGCCTGGTCGATGAAGGCGTTGGCGTTCATCAGCCGCGTGTAGGGAAAGCCGATATAGGGGTTCGCATCGGAGACGGTGGCGATCTCGGCGGCCGGGAACCCGTCGCGCCGGTCAGCCAGCGGGTTTTCCGCCGCGACCGCGGCGAAGCGGGCGAACAATTCGCCCATCGCTGCCTGGTGGTCGCCGATGGTGCGCCCGCGCGCGGCGCGCACGGCGTTCTCGAACAGCGGATAGGCGTAGATCGCGCCGGCCATGCGGTGCCGGTCCTCGACGTCGTTCCAGCCGCGCGCGGCAACCCCCCACAACTCGGGCGCACCGCCGGCATCCTCGGCCCAGTCGAGATCGCGGCCCGCGCGCATGGCGGCCTTCTGGGTCGCCAGCGCCTCGCCCCCCGCCACCAGCGCCGCCCCCACCTCGCCGCGTGTCACCATCTCGCACAGCCGGTTGAGGCACCATTGGGGCATGTTGCCCCCCGGATGGGTGTAGACCAGCCGGCGCGCACCCGACGCGCCGAGGCGCGCGGCGAGCGATTTGGGCGGGTTCGCCGGGTCGCCGAAGGGCGAGGCAAACCGCCAGCTGGTCTGCGAGAAGGAGCGGATGGCGACGATCGTGTCGAGGGCGGACAGCAGCCGTGCGCCGGGCCCGGCATCCGTCGCCGCGGCACGCGCGGCCTCGGCGACCAGGTCGAGCGGCGCGGACGCGAAATCGGGCGCGCGGCGGGTGATCTGCCCCGCCCCCACCAGGACGGGTGTCCGCGCTGCCGATCCCTCGCCGTCCGCCATGCCTGCCCGATCCTCCACGCCCCAAGACCCGACCAGCTTGCCCCGGCCACGGGGCGAAAGCTATGCAGAAACCTCCGAAACTCGGGGGAAAATCGGGGGACGCCATGACCGATACGCATGACGCCGCGACACGCCGCAAGGTGATCGCGGCCGGGATCACCGGCAACGTTCTGGAATGGTACGACTTCGCCGTCTACGGCTTCTACGCGCCGATCATCGCCAAGCTGTTCTTCCCCTCCGACGACCCCACCGTCTCGCTGATCGCGTCCTTCGGCGCCTTCGCCGCGGGCTTCCTGATGCGGCCCGTGGGCGGCTTCGTGTTCGGCCATATCGGCGTCAGGATCGGTCGCAAGCGCGCGCTGGTGCTGTCGGTCATGCTGATGGCGGTCCCGACCGGAATCATCGGCCTGCTGCCCGATCACGCCAGCATCGGCGTCGCGGCGGCGGTGCTGATGGTCGCGATGCGGATTCTGCAGGGCCTGTCAGTCGGCGGCGAGTACACCGGCTCGATCGTCTATCTGGCCGAGCACGCGCCGACCGGGCGCCGCGGCTTCTTCACCAGCTGGACCCTGTTCGGCGCGGTTGGGGGCATCCTGCTGGGCTCGGGCGTCAGCGCGCTGATCGCCAACGTGCTGACCGACGCCCAGGTCGAGTCCTGGGGCTGGCGCGCGGCCTTCCTGGTCGGGATCCTGGTCGGCGTCGTCGGGCTGATCGTGCGGTGCCACCTGCCCGAGATGGAGGCGGCGCCCGAGGCCGACAGGCCGAAATCCCCGGTGATCGAGGCCTTCACCACCCAGTGGCGCGAGATGACCAAGGTCGTCGGCTTCAACATCGTCAACGCCGTCGAGGTGCTCGTCGATTACGGGTTCGGGGATCGCGTCGCTCATCGGTGTCCATCAGACTAACAGGAATCTCTTCCGGCGGGCTTGGTCTGGATCAACGATCTCGCCTATCATCGCCGCCGCGATACTCCGTTGAAAATTCCAGCCTCGAAGAGGGTTTCCCCATGGGCCAGTTCGGCATCGGTCAGTCCGTCACGCGTATCGAAGACCTCCGCCTGCTCACCGGCCGCGGCCGCTACACCGACGACGTGCAGCTCGCCAACGAGAGCGCGGCGTTCGTGCTGCGCTCGCCCCACGCCCACGCCAACATCCGGAGCATCGACACCGCGGCGGCCAAGGCCGCGCCGGGCGTGCTGACGGTGCTGACGGGCGACGATGTCAAGGCCGAGGGCATCAACCCCATGCCCAACATGTTCCCGGTGAAGAGCCTCGACGGCACCGAGCGGCCCGCGACCTATCGCCCGCTGCTGGCCCAGGGCCGGGTCCGCCATGTCGGCGATCCCGTCGCGCTGATCGTCGCCGAGACGCTGGCCCAGGCGCGCGACGCGGCCGAGCGGATCGAGATCGACTACGAGATCCTGCCCTCGGTCACCGACACCTACGGGGCCGCACAGCCCGGCGCGCCGCTGGTCCACGACAACATTCCCGGCAACCTGTGCTTCGACTGGGGCAAGGGCGACCGCGCGGCGACCGAGGTGGCCTTCGCCAAGGCCGACCACGTGACCGTGCTGGAGCTGGTCAACAACCGCGTCGTGGTGAACCCGATGGAGCCACGCGCCGCGATCGGCGACTACGATGCCAGGACGGGCCAGCACACGCTCTACACGCCCACCCAGGGCACCCATGTGCTGCGCGGCGCCGTTTCGGCCATCCTCAACATCGACGTGGAGAAGCTGCGGGTCGTCACCGGCGATGTCGGCGGCGGCTTCGGCATGAAGATCTTCCCCCACCCCGAGCAGCCACTCGTCGTGTGGGCTGCGCAGAAGCTAGGCCGGCCGGTGCGCTGGACCAGCGACCGGTCCGAGGGCTTCCTGTCCGACGTGCAAGGCCGCGACCATGTGACCAAGGCCGAGGTCGCGACCGACAAGGACGGCAAGTTCCTGGCGCTGCGGGTGACGACCTGGGCCGCGCTGGGCAGCTACCTGTCGCACTTCGGCACCTACATCCCGACCGAGGCCGGCACGGGCATGCTCAACGGGCTGTACGCCTTCCCGGCGGCCTGGGCGAACGTGAAGGGTGTGATGACCCACACCGTGCCCACCGACGCCTATCGCGGCGCGGGCCGGCCCGAGGCGATCTACTGCATCGAGCGGCTGGTCGACAAATGCGCGCGCGAGCTGGGCCTGTCGCCCGACGAGATCCGCCGGCGCAACTTCATCGCGCCTGACCGGCTGCCCTACACAACCGTGCTGGGCGACACCTACGACAGCGGCGAGTTCACCGCGATCATGGAAGACGGCATGGCCAAGGCCGACTGGGCCGGCTTCGCGGCGCGCAAGGCCGAAAGCGCGGCACGCGGCAGGCTGCGCGGCATCGGCATATCGACCTATGTCGAGAAGTGCGGCGGCGGCAACCCCGAGGTGGCCGACGTGCGCATCGACGCCGATGCCGGCAAGATCACCTTCTACATGGGCACCATGTCCAACGGGCAGGGCCACGACACGTCCTACAAGCAGATCATGTCGGACCGGCTCGGAATCGACACCGACGACATGATCATGGTCCAGGGCGACAGCGACCTGGTGCCCGCCGGGCTGACCGGCGGCTCGCGCTCGGTCACGGTCGGCGGGGTCGCGGTCGCCAAGGCATCCGACGAAATCGTCGCGAAGGGCCGGCGCTTGGCCGCCCATGTGATGGAGGCCGCCGACGCCGACATCGAGTATGCCGGCGGCACCTTCCGGATCGCGGGCACCGACCGGACGATGGGCCTGTTCGAGGTGGCGAAGGCCGCGCTCGACCCGGCCAACCTGCCCGAGGGCGCGGAGCCCGGCCTCGACACCACGGCCACCCAGGCGCCCGAGGCGGCGACCTATCCCAATGGCTGCCATGTCTGCGAGATCGAGATCGACCCCGAGACGGGCGACGTCGAGATCCTGCGCTACACCGCGGTCGACGATTTCGGCGATGCGATCAACCCGCTGCTGATCGCCGGCCAGGTGCATGGCGGCGTCGTCCAGGGGCTGGGCCAGGCGCTGCAGGAGCACACGGTCTATGACCCGGAATCGGGCCAGCTCGTCTCGGGTTCGTTCATGGACTACCAGCTGCCGCGGGCCGACGATTTGCCGTTCTTCGACTTCTCGATGCGCAACACGCTGTGCAAGACCAACCCGATGGGCATCAAGGGCACCGGCGAGGCCGGCGCGATCGCCGCCGCACCGGCGGTGATCAACGCCATCGTCGACGCGCTGTCGCCCGACGGCGGCCCGGTCGATGTCGACATGCCCGCCTCGCCGGACGTGGTCTGGGCGCTCGCCAACCGGACACGGATGGCGGCGGAATAGCCGCCGCAGCGGGGTCGGACCGTGACCGTCGACACCGCCGCGCTGCTGCCGGCCGCGCGCGACCTCGCCCACGCCGCCGGCGCGGCGATCATGGCCGTCTACCGGACGGACTTCGATTCCACGCGCAAGGATGACGGCTCGCCCCTGACCGAGGCCGACACGGCGGCCGAGGCGGCAATCGTGCCGGGCCTGCGTGCGCTGACGCCCGACATCCCGGTGGTCTCGGAGGAGGAGATCTCGGCCGGCCTGGGCCCGGACCGCGTCGGGCGCACCTTCTGGCTGGTCGACCCGCTCGACGGCACCCGCGAGTTCCTCAAGCGCAACGACGAGTTCACCGTGAACATCGGCCTGATCGTCGACGGCGTCCCCTTGTTGGGCGTGCTCTACGCCCCGGCGCTGGACCTGATGTACACCGCCGCCGGCCCCAACAGCACGACCCTCAGCGAGGCGGGCGGCCCCACCCGCCCGATCGCCTGCCGCACCGCGCCGGCCGCGGGCATCGTCGCCCTGGCCAGCCGTTCGCACGCGCGCAACGACAAGCTGGATGCCTGGCTGGCCGACAAGAACGTGGTCGAGCGCATGGCCCAGGGCAGCGCCCTCAAGTTCGGGCGGCTGGCCGAGGGCAAGGCCGACATCTATCCCCGCTTCGGCCCGACCTGCGAATGGGACACCGCGGCCGGACACGCCATCGTGCTGGCGGCGGGCGGCGCGCTGGAGCTGTTCGACGGCGCGCCGCTGACCTACGGCAAGCCCGACTTCCTGAACCCGGGGTTCGTCGCCTACGGCCGGCGCTGACCGGCGATGGCCGCGTCCGCCGACGTCCGGAACGCCGATCCCGCCGCCATCGCGGAGGCCGCGCGCATCCTGCGCAACGGCGGCCTCGTCGCCTTCCCGACCGAGACCGTCTACGGGCTCGGCGCGGACGCGCGCGACGATGCGGCGGTGGCCCGCATCTTCGCGGCCAAGGACCGGCCCCGGTTCAACCCGCTGATCGTGCATGTGCGCGACGCCGCGGCGGCCGCCGCACTGGTCGCATTCGATGCCCGGGCACGCGACGTGGCCGCCGCCTTCTGGCCCGGCCCCCTGAGCCTCGTCCTGCCGCGCCGCGCCGAGGGCGGGCTGTCGCTGCTGGTCAGCGCCGGCCTCGACACGGTGGCGGTACGCGTCCCGGCCCATCCGGTCGCGCACGGCCTGCTGGTCGCCTTCGACGGGCCCGTCGCCGCACCCAGCGCGAACGCCTCCGGCGAGGTCAGCCCGACGACCGCGGCCCATGTGGCGGCATCGCTCGACGGCCGGCCCGACCTGATCATCGACGGCGGGCCCTGCGCGGTTGGGCTGGAATCGACCGTCCTCGACCTGACGGGTGCGCGCCCCGCCCTGCTGCGCCACGGCGCGGTGACCCGCGAACAGCTCGCCGCGGCCCTCGGC
>JAYOFO010000071.1:0-11896 GCA_038117265.1 Rhodospirillaceae bacterium | reverse complement strand
AGCTTCGAACGTAAAGCAGGGCGGCAGTTTTCTGCCGCCCTGTTTTTTTGTGCCCCGCCTCCGACGAACGTCTAATGGACGGCGCACCGCGCCTCGGGTTGATTAGAAGGCGGAGGATGTGGGTCGGCGTGACCCGCAACGCAATGGTTTCCTCCGTTCCCCCGGCCCCGTTCAAGGGGTTCTCTCGATGTGCAGGGTCTCCGCCCTGCACGTTTTTTTTGTCTGCGGGTGCTGCGGAAACGGATCAGGTCGAAAGGGTCGACCAGGCGAGCGACAGGATGTCGTCGAGGCTCGACAGCGATTCCGCGAGATCGCGGCGTGTCGATCGGTCGAGCCGTGAGAGCTCGATCCGGTAGGAGGGCGGGCTGCCCGCCGCGATGTCGGCGAGCTGCTGGTCGAGCGCCAGTTCCACGAAGGTGCGGTGCATATCGACGAGCTGCGTTCCGTCGCTTTCGGGCAGGGCGCCCGCGGCGATCGCGGCCGTCAGCCGGACAGGGGTTTCGCGCGCCGCGATGCCGTGATGCAGTGCCGCGGCCCGCGCGAACGCCACCACGGGTAGGAGCCCTGCGGCCTTGATGTCGAGCCGCCCCTCCACCCTGCGCAGCCGACCGAACAGGCCCACCGGGGCCTGCAGCCCGGCAACCAAATCGTTGAGAGCGCTGATAAAGGCACGGTTCGTGCGCGCGATGTTCAGGGCATCGGCCTGTAACGTCTCGGTGAGACCATGTTTGCCCGCGACGTGGCGCAGGTCGAAGAAGATGTCCACGTTCAGCAGGTCCTCGTTGCCGGCGCGCCGCACCCAATGCGCGACCCGGTCACGCCAGCCTTGCACCGTGAGCCGCCAGGCGGGGCGCTCGGCCATCACACCGCCCTTGCAGTGGGGCAGCCCGGCAGTGTCGAGGATGTCGTTGACCCGCGTGCCGAAGGTCTCGGCCCAGTTGTCCATTCCGGGCGCGTCCGCATGGATCAGCGCATTGTCCTGGTCGGGAACCAGAAGGCTCTCGCCCCGCCCGGCCGACCCCAGGACCATCAGCGCCCAATCGCCCGGCGGCGCGCCGACCTCTTCGAGCGCGATGTCCGCGGCGCGCGCGGTCAGCGCGCGAACCTCCTCGCTGATCAGGCCGGCGATGCGACGCGCCCCGAGTTCCTCGGCGCGCAGGCGTTCGGCGGCGGCCGGTGTGCGGGCGAAGGCGCGTGCGAGTTCCGCCGGGCTCGCCGCCTTCGCGATCTCGTCGCCCAGGACCAGCGCGGCGCTGGCGCTGCGGCGCAGCAGGTCGCGCGCGGACACCATGCCGGCAATCGATCCGTCGGGACCCGTTACGGCCACATGTCGGATGCCGAGCCGTTCGAGCCGCGCGATCGCCCGATAGGCGGGGCTGGCGGACGGCAGGGTCGCGACGGGGCGGTTCATCGTCCGTTCGACAGGGTGCGCCAGAGCGTCGGCGCCGGCGTCGGCGAGACGGCGCATGACGTCGCGTTCGGTCACGATGCCCTTCATGTCTGCCGGATCGCCGACCAGGACGGCGCCGATCCCGCGTCGGGTCATCGTTGCGACGGCCTCGGCCAGCGGCGTTTGCGGCCGGACGAACACGGGTGGTGCCGACATCAGCTCGGCGAGCGTATGGCGATAGGCGAAGGTGTCGGCGGGCGCGTGCGCCGTGCCCCGCGACGCCGCTGCGACGTGCCAGCCGGCTTCCGCGTGGTGCCGCATCGTGCCGTCGTTGCGTGCGGCGGTGAAGCGCTGGGCCTCGGCGAGGGAGCGCACACCGGCCCAGGCCAGCAACGGCAACAACCCGAGATAGACCGCGGCGGTGGTGCGGGCGTCGCCGACGTCGAACTCCTCGTCCCGCTCTACGTCGCATTCTGGGTTTTTGTGCTACGCTTTGCCGCCGGACTGGTTATGCTCAACTACGGCCTGGCGCCGTCGGTGGGCAGCGCGGGCTGAGGCCCGACGCCGTACCGGTTCCGGTCCTCACTGGCGGGGAACTGCGGCGTGCAGCGACTTCAGCATCTCGCAATCGTCTCGATCAGGCGCGCCTGCGGATTTGCGGGGCTGGGCGTCCTGGCCGTCATGGTCGGCCTCGCCTACGACCCCTATCTCTCGGTGAAGTCGGGTGCGATCCTGGGGTCCGGCATCGTCGCCGTGCTGCTCTACAAGGCATGGCGCGCGCCGGACCAGAACCACCGCCAGACCGAGCTCTGGCTGATGCTCGAGGCGCATGACGCGCCGCCCGAGGGGACGGCGCAGAAGGTCATCATGGGCATTCTGCGCGACACCTACCTGCGGTTCGCGACCTTCACCGCCATCGTGGTCGCTGCCCTGTGGGTCCTGGCGTTCGTCCTCGTCTGGGCGATGTAGCGCGGCACGGCAATGCTCAACGACTGGACCATCCTCGCCGCCTCGCTCGTCTATATCGGGGTCCTGTTCGCGATCGCGTCCTGGGGCGATCGCCGGACCGCACGACAGGGTTCGCGCCTGCGCGCCAAGCCGATCGTCTATGCGCTCTCGCTCGCCGTGTACTGCACCTCGTGGACCTTCTACGGCTCGGTCGGGCTGGCCTCGACGTCGGGCTTCGACTTCGTCCCGGTCTATCTGGGCCCGATCCTGCTGTTCACCGTCGGCTACCTGGTGCTGCGCAAGATCGTGCGCATCGGCAAGGCCGAGAACATCACCACGATCGCCGACTTCATCGCCGCGCGCTTCGGCAAGAGCCAGGCGCTCGCCGCCATCGTCACCCTGTTCGTGGTTATCGGCATCCTTCCCTACATCGCGCTGCAGCTGAAGGCCGTCTCGACCAGCTTCAACGTGCTGGTCAGCTTTCCCGAAATCGTCATGCCCGCCGCGGTGTCCGGGACGCCCTGGTGGGCGGATACGGGGCTGGTCGTCGCCCTGTCGATGGCGGTGTTCTCGATCATGTTCGGGACGCGCAACATCGATGCGACCGAGCATCACCAGGGCATGATGCTGGCGATCGCGTTCGAATCGGTCGTCAAGCTCGTGGCGTTCCTCGTGGCGGGCATCTTCGTCACCTTCGTGATGTTCTCCGGCTTCGGCGACCTGGTGGCGCGCGCCCAGGCCGTGCCGGCGATCGCGGAGCGCTTCGCCTTCGATGTCGATCCCGCGAAGTGGGTCACCATCACCCTGCTGTCGCTGACCGCGATCATCTGCCTGCCGCGCCAGTTCCATGTCGCGGTCGTCGAGAATGCCGACGAGACCGAGCTGCGCCGGGCCGCATGGATGTTCCCGGCCTATCTGGTCGCCATCAACATCTTCGTCGTGCCGATCGCGCTCGCCGGCCTGCTGCTGTTCGGGGCCGGCGGGGTCGATGCGGACACGTTCGTCCTGGCGCTGCCGATGCAGGCACGCGCCGAGACCATGGCGCTGCTGGTCTTCATCGGCGGGCTGTCGGCGGCGACGGGCATGGTGATCGTCGCCACCGTGGCGCTCGCCACGATGATTTCGAACGACGTCTTCACGCCGCTCTACCTGCGTTACGGTTGGAGCCGGCGCGGCGGCGACACCGACATCGGTGCGACGCTGCTCAACGTCCGGCGCATCGCCATGACGGCGATCCTGCTGCTCGCCTTCGCCTATTACCGGGTGGCGGGCGAGGGGCAGGCCCTGGCCTCGATCGGCCTGGTCTCGTTCGCCGGCGTGGCCCAGTTCGCCCCGGCCATCTTCGGCGGCATCTTCTGGGAGCGCGCGACGCGCACTGGGGCGCTTGCCGGCATCCTCGCCGGCGGGGTGGTCTGGGCCTACACGCTGCTGCTGCCGACCTTCGCGACCAGCGCATGGTTCCCCGAGACGCTGCTCGCCGCGGGCCCCGCCGGGCTGGCGTTCCTGCGCCCGCAGGCGCTGTTCGGGATCGCGCTTTCCGACCCGCTGACCCATGGCGTGTTCTGGAGCCTGGCGACCAATGTGGCGCTGCTGGTCGGCCTGTCGCTGGTCGGCCGGCCGAGCGTGATCGAACGCAGCCAGGCGCGCGCCTTCGTTGCGGTCGCCGCCGCCGACCAGGCGGCGCGTCCGCGTGCGTTCCAGGGCGCCCTGTCGGTGCGCGACCTGGAAGAGCTGACCGGCCGTTATCTGGGTGCGGCGGTGGCCGAACGGGCTTTCACTCAGTACCGCGCCGACCGCGAACCGGTGCTGGGTGCGAACGACCCCGTCGACGCCGGCGTCCTTCGCTTTACCGAGCGTCTCCTGTCCAGCGCCATCGGCGCGTCCTCGGCGCGCCTCGTGATCGCGCTATCGCTCGAGCGCGACGACATCGATATGGAAAGCGCCATGGCGCTGCTCGACGATGCCACGGCGGCGATCCAGTACAACCGCGAACTGCTACAGTCGACGATGGAGAATGTGCGCCAGGGGATCGCGGTGTTCGACGAGGATCTGCGTCTCGCCTGGCTGAACGAGCGCTTCCGCGACTATCTCGACCTGCCCGAGCGCTACGGCCGGGTCGGCGTCTCGGTCGAGGAGATCATCCGCTACTCGGCCGAGCAGGGCGAGTACGGGCCGGGCAACGTGGAGTCGATCGTCGAGGACCTGCTCACCTCGTACCGCGAACACGAGCCGGTGACCTACGAGCGCCAGCTCGCCGACGGGACCGTGCTCGAAGTGCGGACCAACCCGATGCCGGCGGGCGGCATCGCGGTGACCCTGATGGACGTGACCGACCGCGTCATGGCGGCGGCCGAGCTGGAAGACGCCAAGCGCGACCTGGAGCGGCGGGTCGAGGAACGCACCCGCGACCTGACGGACCTCAACGAACAGCTCCGCCGTGCGTCGGATGCCGCGCAGCAGGCGAACCTGGGCAAGACCCGGTTCCTGGCCGCGGCGAGCCACGATTTGCTGCAGCCGCTAAACGCCGCGCGCCTATTCCTGTCCTCGCTCGCCGAACGGCCGATCGAGCATGAGAACGCCGAACTCGTCGGCCGCGTCGATGCCTCGCTGCGGTCGGTCGAGGACCTGATCTCCGGCCTGCTCGACATCTCCAAGCTGGACGCGGGCGGGATCGAGCCGCAGATCGAGGACTTCACCATCGACGAGCTGTTGCAGGCGCTGGGCACCGAATTTGCGCCGGTCGCCGAGGAACGCGGCATCGACCTGCGCGTCGTTTCGTCGAACGGGCTGGTGCGCAGCGACCGCCGGCTGCTGCGGCGCATCCTGCAGAACTTCCTGTCCAACGCCGTGCGCTACACCCCGACGGGCGGCCGCGTGCTGATCGGCTGCCGATCGGCCGGCGAGTGGGTGAAGGTCGAGGTGTGGGACACCGGGCCCGGCATTCCCGACGACATGCGCGACGCCGTCTTCCAGGAGTTCCAGCGCCTGCCCCATGGCGAGACCGCGTCCAAGGGGCTGGGCCTCGGCCTCGCCATCGTCGAGCGCATCGCGCGCATGCTGGGGCACACGATCGAGCTGCGCAGCACGGCCGACCGGGGCTCGGTGTTCGGCGTCGCGGTGCCGCGCGGCCATGAGGTGCCGGCGGTCGAGCCGCGCGCGGCGCCGGCGCCGACGCGCCCGGGCGATCTCGCCGACGCCGTGATCCTGTGCATCGACGACAACAAGGACGTGCGCGACGGCATGCGTTCGCTACTCGGCGGCTGGGGCTGCGACGTGCGCACGGCGGCCGGCGGCGACGAGTGGCGGCGCATACTGGCTGAGGACGCGCCCGACCTGATCGTTGCCGACTATCATCTAGAGCGGGGCGAGAAGGGACCCGACGTCATCACCGAGGTGTGCGCCGTCTTCGAGCGGGTGATTCCCGCGATCATCATCACCGCCGACCCGTCCGAGGAGCTACGCGACGAGGCGGCGCGGCGCGGCCACATCGTGCTGGGCAAGCCGGTCAAGCCGGCGGCGCTGCGCGCGCTGATGACGCGGATGCTGGCCCAGCGGGCGAGCGCCGGGCGCCAGGCGTCCTGAATCCACCGATTGCGTGCGGTCAGGCGCCGGGCAGTTCGCGGGCCGGATCGTCGACATTGAGCCGGCCGGCGAGGATGACGGCCTGGGTGCGGCTGTTGACGTCGAGCTTCTGCAGGATCGCCGAGACGTGCGACTTCACCGTCGCTTCGGAGATGTCCAGGTCGAAGGCGATCTGCTTGTTGAGCTTGCCGTCGGTGAGCATGCCGAGCACGCGCAGCTGCTGCGGCGTCAGCGTGGCCAGCCGCGAGGCGAGCAGCGCGTCCTCGTTGGCCGTGCCGGGCATCTCGGCGGTGTCGTGGGGCAGCCAGTCGTTGCCGGCGAGGATCTCGCGAACGGCCTCGCGAATCTCGTCCACCGAGGCCGATTTGGGGATGAAGCCCGCGGCGCCGTAATCGATCGCCTGGCGCATGATCCGCGGGTCGGTCGTCGCCGAGACCATCGCCACCGGCACGTCGGGAAACTGCGAGCGCAGATAGACCAGCCCGGTGTAGCCGCGCATGCCCGGCATGTGGAGGTCGAGCAGGACGAGGTCCGGCGCGCCCTGGGTGCGGATCGAGTCCTCGACATCGGGAAGGCTTGCGGCGTCGCGGAACGCCACCGCGGACATGTCTTGCGCGATCGCCTGTTTCAGCGCATCGCGCACGAGCGGATGATCGTCTGCGACAACGATCACGCATTCAGCCGACATGGCGTCTCCCCGAACCCGGCAGGCTTTCCGGAGCTGTTTTTCTTTCATTATGCCGGTTCGGGGCGAAGGCGTCCAACGCTGGCGCACCGGCGCGCCCGGACGGGTCCGGAGGCCTCAGGCCGCGTTCAGGGCCCAATCGTAGGGAAGCCAGCGCAGCCGCCGTGGCGGGGTGTCCGTCGGTGCGTACCAGCCGGCGAAGGCCCGCACCGAGCCGGCGGCCTGGGCGAAGTCGCCATCGTACCAGCGATAGATCCTGGTCAGGTGCAGCGTCGTGTCCGCGACGCGGCACCAGCGCGGATCGGCGTGCATGGCGCAGGTGTGGGCTTCCAGCGCGGCGCCGATGTCCGCGCCGGCGAAGGCGCGGTTGCGCAGCCGCGGACAGCCCGCCGCGGCGCAGTTGATGGCGAAATGGATGCGCGGCTCGGCGAACTTCGCGCGCAGCTCGTCGTTCTCGATCTCATCCAGGCTCACGGTCCGGCCGGCGAGCGACCAGCGCCGTGCCTTCCAGCGGGCCTTGGCCGGGATGTCGCGGATCGAGGCGAGCGGCCAATGGTCGAGGACGAGGCGCAGGGTCGCGGCGTTGTAGAGGTTGATCAGCAGGGCCAGCTTCTCGTCGCGTGCCAGGGCCGCGAAGTCGGCCGCGGCGATGCGCGCGTGCAGCGCCATCAGCTCGGCCTCGGTCCCGGCGTGGCGAACGGCCAGGTCACGCCGCCCGCGCTGGGTGGTGTCGATGTGCAGGCTGATCTCCTCCAGCCCGCCCTCGACCATCAGCCGGGCGAGCAGGGCCGCATCCCGCAGGAAGGCGTCGCCATGGGTCATCAGCATCGGTACCAGGCCGATGGCGCGGGCGTGGCGCACGATGGCGATCACCTCGTCGGCATCGCGCAGGGTGACCTCGCCGTCGGTGAGCTGGACGTTGCCGCCCGGCCCCAGATGCGCGCGCAGCGCATTGAGCTGCGCCGTGACGGCCGCGACGGTCAGCGCCGGCGTGCGGTTGGCGTCGCCCCCCAGATAGCAGCCGCGGCAGGCGAAGTCGCAGCGCGGCATCACCCCGATGGTCGCGCCGCAGCCTTCCTCGTGGTGGCCGAACATCTGGTTCGCGGTGCGGAACCGCGGGTCGAGCCCGGCCCAGATGGCATCCAGGCGCGCCCGCGCCTCGCGCGGCACCGGTTCGCGCAGCAGGCCGGCGATCCGGCGCCAGCGCAGCGGCCCGCGGCTTGTGGAGAGGGTCCCGAGGAACGTCATCGCCGCCGGTTGTAGCGGCCGCCCCCCGGGGCCGGGACTCAACTTGTCGTGTGGGCGGCGTGACCGGCCGCCGCCCCGATCCGTTCCCTACGCCGACGGCCCGGGGAGGGTCAGGCCATAGCGCCAGCGCTCGATGGTCACGTCGGCGAACACGCCGCCATAGTTGAGCGGCTCGCCGGCCCAGAACTCCTCGCACGCCGCCATATCGGGATACTCCACGATCATGAACGAGCCGATCATCGTCTCGCCGCTGTCGTCGAACATCGGCCCGCGCGCCACGTAATTGTCCATCACCGACGCCTGGAACTTGTGGTGCGCCTCGGCCACCGCCTCGCGCTTCGCCTTGGCGCCGGGCCCGTCGATCGCGGTGATGGCGAACTGATCGCAGCCGGCCTTGCGCGGATAGTCGTTCCAGCGCAGCGCCATCGACGACGACCAGCGGGTGATCGTGATCGTCTCGAACGCGCCGCCCCTGGTGTAGCCCTCATTGTCCATCCAGGCCTGGGCGGCCGCCTTGTCGGGCGCGTCGATCAGCGCCATCGCGCCGGCGGGCGTCTTGCCGTCGGCCTGCAGCAGCGGGCCGGAGAAGCGGATCTGGTCCTGGTGTTCGCGTAGATAGGCCTGGTGGGCGTCCATCGCCGCCTGGCGCAGCTCCAGCCCGCCCTCGGTCTTGAAATAGCCCTTGCAGATCCAGCTCGGGCTCTTGGTGCGGTAGTATTCGGCGAGCTGCTCCTTCGAGAGCCCGTAGCGCGGATCGCCCGGCAGCGCGCCGGACGGGTTGTTCGGGTCGGCCATGTCTCGTTTCCCCCTCGCAATGTCGTGGCGCGCAGGATCGCCGGACGGGCGCGAGCGAACAAGGGGGGATTCGCAGAGAGATTCGCACCGGGCCGCGATTTGCCGCTAAGCTTCTGACGGCGACAGGGGGAACACGGGAAATGGCACGCAACTATCGACGCATCGTCACCGGCCACAACGCGAACGGCCGCTCGATCCTGTGGAAGGACGGCGCCTCGCCCAACGTGTTCGAGGTGATGCCCGGCCTCCACGTCTACGAGATGTGGCAGACCGCCGCGCCCGCCGACAACATCGGCGACGAGGACACCGCGCTGGGCGGCCTGCAGCTCGAGCCGCGCAACGCGAACGGCACGGTGTTCCGCATCGTCGAGCTCCCGCCCGACGAGAGCCTGCGCGACGCCGACATGGGCGAGGCGTTCGAGAAGATGCACTCCGACGCCCACGACGCCGATTCCGAAACCCTGGGCATGCACGAGACGCGCACCACCGACTACGCCATCGTCATCGCGGGCGAGGTCTGGGCCGTGATGGAGGAGGGCGAGACGAAGATGGAGGTCGGCGACGTGCTGATCCAGCGCGGCACCAACCACGCCTGGTCGAACCGTTCCGACAAGCCCGCCGCCGTCGCCTTCGTGCTGATCGACGCGAAGCCGCGGGGCTGACGCCATGACCGCCAGGCTCCGCCATATCGCGCTGAACGTGCCCGACGTCCAGAAGGCGGCGGCCTTCTACGAAAAAGCGCTCGGCATGACCCGCGTGGGCGAGAACGACCATCCGGGCGCGACCGCGGTCTACCTCACCGACGGCACGGTCAATTTGGCGATCCTCAGCTACAAGACCGAGCAGGCCGCCGGCGGCGACCCCGCCGAGTACGGGCTGCATCATGTCGGATTCGTGGTCGACGACACGGATGCGGTGCAGGCTGAGATCGAGGCGGCGGGCGGCAACTGGCTGATGGGCGAGGCGTCGAAGACCGGCGGGTTCTACGAGATCAAGTTCCGCGACCCCGACGGCAACATCTTCGACATCAACGCGACCGGATGGCAGACGGGCGAGGATTGAGGGCGCCGCGCCGAGGGCGTAATCTCCGCCCCAATAAAGAAAACCCCTTCCTTCGAGGAGAGTGAGCAATGGCCCGTACCCTGATCAAGGGCGGCTGGGTCGTGTCGATGGACGACGCGATCGGCGACATCCGCGGCGGCGACGTGCTGATCGAGGACGACCGGATCGTCGAGGTCGGCCGCGGCATCGACGCCGGCGATGCGCAGGTGATCGACGCGTCGAACATGATCGTCAGCCCCGGCATGGTAAACGTGCACCAGCACACCTGGCAGGCGGGCGTGCGCGGCGTCGTCGCCGACTGGACCATGTTCGAATACTCGACCCTGATGCACGCCAACGCGGTAGGCCATTTTACGCCCGACGACGTGCGCATCGCCAATCTGTGCGGCGCGCTGAACCAGCTGCATTCGGGCACGACGACCCTGTTCGACTGGCACCATTGCAACGCCACCACCGATCACACCGACGCGGCGATCGACTCGCTCGAAGACGCGGGCATCCGCGCCGTCTACGGCCACGGCCAGACCAAGCTGGCGCCCAAGCCGGGCGAGCCGCCGTTCTCCGAGGTGCCGCACTCGCGCGAGCGGGTGGAGCGGCTGCGCAAGGGGCGGCTGTCGTCCGACGACGGGCTGATCACCATGGCCATGTGCATCCAGGGCGTCGGCTTCTCGGTCTGGGAATGCATCGAGCACGATGTGCGCCTGGCCCGGGAGCTGGGGCTGCGCTGGTCGAACCACACCGGCGCGCTGGGCGTGCCCTTCCTCGCCGACGATCCGGTGCGCCGGCTCGATGCGCTCGGCCTGCTCGGGCCCGACGCCGACTTCGTGCACGCCACCAACTTCTCCGACGACGAGCTCAAGCTGATCATCGACCGGGGCGGCTCGATCACCGTCGCGCCCGAATGCGAGTGCAACTTCGGCCACGGCAACCCGGTGACCGGCCGGGTGCTGGCGCTGGGCGGCACGCCGGCCTTCGGGGTCGACGTGGAAGCCAACGTCTCGGGCGACCTGTTCTCGGTGCTGCGCTTCGGCATCCAGCTCGAGCGCGGCATGTATGCCGAGGCGAACCCGCGCCCGACCAAGGCGCTGTCGCCGCACCTGAAGACGCGCAAGGCGCTGGAATGGGGCACCATCGGCAACGCGCGCGCGATCGGCATGGCGGACAAGATCGGTTCGCTGACCCCGGGCAAGCAGGCCGACATCATCCTGGTGCGCGGCGACGACATCAACACGTGTCCGGTGCACGACCCGATCCAGACGCTGATCTTCATGGCGACGCCGTTCAACGTGGACACGGTGTTCGTCGCCGGCGAGGCGAAGAAGCGCGGCGGCAAGCTGGTCTATCCCGAGGCGGCGCTGAAGCGGAAGCTCGGCGAGCTCGCGGAATCGGGCCGGCGCATCCTCGACGCCGCCGGCGTCGTCATGGCCGCGGCGGAGTAGGGCGCGTAACCGGCTCCCGGCGTCAGCCGATGGTCCGCTCCCCGATGGTCCGCCCCCCGATGGTCCGCCCATGACCGCCAACCGCTGGATGGTTCTGGCCGCGCTGTTCATCGCGCGGTGCGCGCTGGGCTATCACTTCCAGTCGGTCGCCTCGGTCTCGCCGCTGCTGGTCGAAGACCTCGGCATCGACTTCACCGCGGTCGGCACCCTGATCGGCTTCTTCTCGCTGCTCGGCGTGGTCACGGCACTGCCCTCGGGCTTCCTGGGCGACCGGTTCGGCGAGAAGTGGGTCTGCCTGACCGGCCTGTCGATGATGGCCGTGGGCGGCCTCGTCATGTGGCTGGGCGAGGATTTCGCGGTGATCTCGCTGGGGCGCATCCTCGCGGGCACCGGCGGGGTGGCGATCACCGTCATCATGGTCAAGATCGTCGGCGATTTGTTCGAGGGGCGCGAGGTCGTCACCGCCATGGCGATCCTGATGAACAGCTGGCCGGTCGGCATCGTCATCGGCCTGTGGACCCAGGGCGCGCTGGCCGAGGCGTGGGGCTGGCAGGCGGTGTTCCTGACCGCCGGCATCGGCTCCTTCGTCGGGCTGGCGCTGGTCGCCGGCTTCTACCGGCACCGCCACAAGCGCGCACCGGTGCGCGGCCCGCTGCTGCGCATCGCGATCACCCGGCGCGAGGCGGCGCTGGTCTCGCTCGCGGGCATCGTGTGGGTGCTCTACAACGCCGGCTACCTGATGGTGCT
>JAYOFO010000070.1:0-11926 GCA_038117265.1 Rhodospirillaceae bacterium | reverse complement strand
CCGATCATCCTGATGGGCTACTACAACCCGATCTACATCTACGGGGTCGAGCGCTTCCTGGCCGACGCCCGCAACGCCGGCGTCGACGGGCTGATCGTCGTCGACCTGCCGCCGGAAGAGGATTCCGAGCTGTGCCTGCCCGCGCTGGCAGCTGGCATGCACTTCATCCGGCTGGCGACGCCGACCACCGACGATGCACGCCTGCCCGCCGTCCTCGCGAACACGTCGGGCTTCGTCTACTACGTCTCGATCGCCGGCATCACCGGCACCAAGTCGGCGGAATCCACCGCCGTCCAGGCCGCGGTCGACCGGCTCAAGCGCCACACCGACCTGCCCGTGGCCGTCGGCTTCGGCATCAAGACGCCCGACCAGGCCGCCGCCATCGCCGGCATCGCGGATGCCACCGTGGTCGGATCGGCGATCGTCCAGACCATCGAAGAGAATCTCGACGCCGACGGCCGGCCCACGCCGGCGCTGGTCGACAACGTGCTTACCTTCGCGCGCCAGCTCGCCGACGGGGTGCGCAGCGCGGCCCGCGCGGCGGCGGAATGACGGAGGAGACGCAACCGACGTGAGCTGGCTCACCGAATTCGTCCGCCCGAAGATCCGCGCGCTCGTCGGCAAGAAGGACGTGCCCGACAATCTCTGGCACAAATGTCCGAGCTGCGAGCAGATGCTGTTCCACCGCGAGCTGGCGGAGAACCTGCATGTCTGCCACGCCTGCGGCCACCATCTGCGGCTCAGGGCCGCCGACCGGCTGGAATTCCTGTTCGACGACGGTGCGTTTTCGCGCATCGAGGTGCCGGGCGTCACGCCCGACCCGCTGAAATTCCGCGACAGCCGGCGCTACTCCGACCGCCTCAAGGAGGCGCAGACGAAGTCGGGCGAACGCGAGGCCATCGTCGTCGCGCGCGGCACTGTCGGCGGACGCCCGACGGTCGCGGCGGCCTTCGACTTCTCCTTCATGGGCGGCTCGATGGGCCTGGCGGTCGGCCAGGGCCTGATCACGGCCGCCGATGCCGCCGTGGCGGACGGTGCGGCGCTGATCGCCATCCCCGCCTCGGGCGGGGCGCGCATGCAGGAAGGCATGCTGAGCCTGGTGCAGATGCCGCGCACAGTCCTGGCCGTCGAGCAGGTGCGCGAGGCGGGGCTGCCCTACATCGTGCTGCTCACCGACCCGACCACGGGCGGCGTCTCGGCGTCGTTTGCCATGCTGGGCGACATCCAGATCGCCGAGCCCGGCGCCAACATCGGCTTCGCCGGCAAGCGCGTGATCCGCGACACGATCCGCGAGGAACTGCCCGAGGGCTTCCAGACCGCGGAATCGCTGCGCGAGCACGGCATGCTCGACATGGTCGTCCCGCGCGCCGAGCTGCGCGACACCATCGCGCACATCCTCGACCTGCTGATGGCCCATAGCGACCGGCCGGTCGAGTCCCTCGTGGCCATCCCGGCGCCCGCGCCCGCCGAAGCCTCCGACGATGCCGACGGACCATGATCCCGGCTCCGCCGCCGGCGACGCCGCGGCGGGGATCGAGCGCCTTCTCGCGGGGTTCGTAACCTACCATCCGGACCGGATCGACCTGTCCCTCGACCGCATGGTCCGGCTACTATCCGACCTGGGCGATCCGCACACCGCATTGCCGCCGGTCATCCATGTTGCCGGCACCAACGGCAAGGGATCGACGATCGCCATGATCGCCGCGGCCCTGGAGGTCTCGGGCAAGACGCTGAGCGTCTACACTTCGCCGCACCTGGTGCGCTTCGCCGAGCGCTATCACATCGCCGGCGCGACGCTGTCGGACGAGGCGCTGCTCGCGCTGTTCGAGGAGGTCGACCGGATCAACGCCGGCAAGCCGATCACCCAGTTCGAGATCACCACCGCCGCTGCGTTCCTCGCCATGGCCCGCGCGCCGGCCGATATCGCGATCCTCGAGGTCGGGCTGGGCGGACGGTTCGACGCCACCAACGTGGTCGCCCGGCCGGCCGCGACCGTGATCACGCCGGTCGCCTTCGACCACCAGGCCTTCCTCGGCAACACGCTGGCCGCGATCGCCGGCGAGAAGGCCGCCATCCAGAAACCCAGCGTGCCCTCGATCGTCGCCCCGCAGGCACCCGAGGCGATGGCGGTCATTGCCGACGCCGCCCATGCGGCCGGCGCGCCGCTCTGGCGCGCCGGCGTCGAATGGACGCTCGAGCCGGGGCGCGACGGCGGCGGCACCTACCGGCGCGGCGACACGGTCTGGCCGCTGCCGCCGCCGGGGCTGCTCGGGCGGCACCAGCTCGACAATGCGGCAACCGCCGCCGCCTGCCTAGACGTGTGCGGCTTCGCCGGCGTGACGCGCGATGCCATCGTGCAGGGCATCCGCAACGTTACATGGCCGGGGCGCACCGAATGGATCCAGCGCGGCGCGCTGGCCGAGGCGCTGCCCCAGGGCTGGGAACTGTGGCTCGACGCCGCCCACAACCCGGCGGGCGCGGCGGCGCTGGCCGAGACCTTTCGCGCGCCGGGCGTACGCGACGGGCGGCCGCTGCACCTGGTCTTCGCGGTGCTCGCGGACAAGGACATCGGCGGCTTCCTCGCCCCGTTCCACGGCCTCGCGGCAAGTGCGACGGCGGTGCCGCTCAGCGGCGATCCGCGGGTCTGTCCGCCCGCGGACCTCGCCGCGCGGGCGCGGGCGGCCGGCCTGGACGCACACACCGCCGGCAGCATCCACGACGCGCTCGTCGCGATCGCGCGCGCAGCCGGACCGGCCCGCGTCCTGGTGGCCGGATCGCACCTGCTGATCGGTGCGGCGATCGCCGAGAACCGTGCGACGACGCGTCACTGGTTGGACCAGGTGGGTGGCGGGCACTATTGTGCCCACTGACGCCGGATCGACGACCGGCCGGAGCGCGGCACCATGAACGCACCGAAACTAGACGAGACGCTCGAACGCGGCGACCGGGCACCCAATTTCTTCCTGCCCGACCAGCGCGACGTCGTCATCAACCTGAGCGACAAGGCACGCGGCGGACCGCTGTTTATCCTGATCGCGCCGACCCAGAAGGACCCGGGCGCCGCGGCGGAGTTGCAGGCCATGTTCCACGCCGCACCGGCGATGCTGGAGGCGGGCGCCCATCTGTTCGCGATCACCGCCGACCCGGTGCCGCTGGTCCGGAAGCTGGCAGAGGCGAACGATGCCGGCTTCTTCGTCCTTTAGGATGCGGACAAGAAGGTCGCCGGCCAGTTCGGCGCGCACGGCAAGCTGATCGGGTTCGTCCTCGACCCCGACCAGCATGTGCGCGAGGTGATCCGCCCCGGCGACACGCCGATCGCCGAACGCGCCGCCGCCGCCCTCGCGGCGATCGGCCCGGCCGAGCCCTTCGCGGCCACCCGGCACCCGCCGATCCTGGTGATTCCCGACGTGCTGTCGCCGGAGTTCTGCGAATACCTGATCGAGCAGTTCGAGGTGCGCGGCAACGAACCGTCGGGCACCTACCGGATGGCGGACGGGCAGATGGTCCACGACAAGACGGGGCAGAACAAGCGCCGGCGCGACCATCACGTGGTCGACCAGGATTTGCTGCAGGCCATCGGCGGCCGGATCGAACGACGTGTGCTGCCGGAAATCAGGCGCGCCTTCCCCTGCCCAATCAAGTATGTCGAGGAATTCAAGATCGTGAGTTACGACGCGGACGTCGGCGGATTCTTCCGCCCGCACCGCGTCAACACGACGGCCGGCACCGCCCACCGCCGCTTCGCCATAACCCTGAACCTGAACCTGGAGGGGCACGGGGGCGGCGAATTGCGCTTCCCGGAGTACGGCTACGCCTCCTACCGCCCGGCCACCGGCGCGGCCGTGATCTTCTCCTGCGACCTGCTGCACGAGGTCACCGATGTCACGGCGGGCCAGCGCTACGTGCTGTTGTCGTTCATGTACGACGAGAGCGGCCGTCAGCTCATGGAGCGACTCAACGCCGCCCACGCGCGCGGCTGACGCGCACGAAAAACCCCGCCCGAAGGCGGGGTTTCCAATGCCGGTTCGGCGAGGTCCTAGAGGACCGACTCGACCCAGTCGTAGATCTGGCTCTTGGGAAGGCTACCGACCTTCATCGAGGCGACCTGCCCGTCCTTGAACAGCAGCAGCGTCGGAATCCCGCGCACGCCATACTTCGACGGGGTCATCGGGTTGTCGTCGATGTTCAGCTTGGCGACGACGATCTGGCCGTCCTTGTCGTCGGCGAGCTCCTCGAGGGTCGGTCCGATCTGCTTGCACGGCCCGCACCACTCCGCCCAGAAATCCACCAGGACGGGCTTGTCCGACTGCAGGACGTCGGATTCGAAGGAGTCATCGGAAATCTGCTTTGACGGCATGCTCAATCCTTTGTTTCGGGCATTTCGCGCGGGCGCGCCGTATGCGGTGGTTGTTGTGAGGAAACGTAGGTTTCGCCCCCTGCGCCGTCAAGAACGCTCCGCCCGCGCCACAGTCACAGCCGCGTGCGCGCGCTCCGCACGGCCTGCGGCGCATGCGCGTCGAGCAGCGACTCGGGAAGCGGCATCAGCCGCGGGCCGTCAGTCCACAGCAGGTAGGCGGTAACGGCACGGTCCGGCCAGGCCGCGCGCACGATGTGCCGGTAAGCGGCCATCTGTCGCAGGTAGACCGGTGCGACGGCGAGCGGATCGTCGGGCGGCGGGCGGTTCGACTTGTAATCGACGATGGCGACCGCGTCCGCGGTCACCGCGAGCCGGTCGATCTGGCCGGAAATCACGTAGGTCGAGCCATCGTCGGCCGCTGCGGTGCCGGTGATCGCCACTTCCGCAAGGCTGTCCGGCCCGAACAGGTGCGCGAATTCCGGCGCGTCGAGCACCGCCATCGCCTCGTCGACGAACGCATCGCACATTGCCGCATCGAGGCCGAATCCGGGCCGCGACAGGAACCGCATCGCCGCCGCTCGGCGCGCGTCCGCCGGCAGGTCCGGGAGCAATTGCAACAGCCGGTGCATCAGCGTTCCGCGCTGGAAGCGGGCGGCATCGATGTCGGTGCCGATCGGTGCGCGGACGGGCGGGTCGTCGCCGGGGTCCGACGGGGCAAGCGGGCGCGGCGGGTCGGGCTCGTCCGGCGGCGGGCGCAGCGCCCAGTCCGGCAGCGGCACGGGCGTGGGTGCAACGGCGACCTCGGCCTCGGGCACGGGGCCGCGCTGGCTGGCCGCCAGGCGGAGCACATGGGGCGCGGCGATCCCCGTCCCGGCGAGCAGCGGATCCTCAATCTCCTGTCCGACCGCCGCCAGCGCCGGTTCGACGAGCGCGTACCATGACCCCGCCTCGGGCGTGCCGGCGCCGCAGACATAGAGCCGCTCCTCGGCCCGCGTCATGGCGACGTACAACAGACGCCGGTACTCTGCACGCTGGCGCGCACGCACCGCCTCGCGCAGCACCGCCGTCCCCTCGTCGGCATCGCCAACGCGCGGCAGCCAGACGAACCCGCCGTCGCCGGGCGCCTCGTCCCAAAGGATCGCCGGAAATTGGCGCGGCAGGCGCGTCGTGTCGGGCAGGAACACGACGGGCGCCTCCAGCCCCTTCGCACCGTGCACGGTCATGATCCGCACGGCCCCTTCTGTGTGGTCGAGGTCGCGCTTCACCTCTGCCTCGCCGGCCGCAATCCAGTGCAGGAAGCCCTGCAATGACGGCGCATGGCCTCGCTCGTAGGTCAGCGCCAGGGACATGAACTCGTCGACCGGATCGACGGCCTCGGGGCCCAGGCGCGCAAACAGCCGCGCGCGTCCGCCACGCGCCAGGAGCCCCGCATAGAGCTCGTGGGGACGTTCGAAGTCGACGCGCGCCAGCAGGTCGGACAGTGCGGCATGGGCGGCGGCGAACGCCGGGTTCTCGCCGCGCCGTCGGCCGAGCGTGTGCCACAGATTCTCGGCCCCGCGCCCATGGGCAAGATCGAACAGGGTTTCCTCGTCAAACCCGATCAGCGGGCCCTTGAGCACGCTCGCCAGGGTCAGGTCGTCCTCGGGAAGCAGCAGGAGGGCCCCCATCGCGATCAGGTCCATCACCGCGATCTGTTCGGTGAGCACCATCCGGTCGACCCCCGAGACGGGCACACCACGCTGCTTGAAGGCCCGCACCAGCGTCTCGACGAAGGCGTCGCGGCGGCGCACCAGCACCATGATGTCGCCGGGCCGCATCTCCCGGCCCGCGCTATCGAGCCGCTCGCCATCCGCCAGCCAGCGCGCGACCCGGTCGGCGATCAGGTTGGCCAGGATGTCCCCCTCGCCCGGTTGGGACACCGGCTCGACGGGCGGCTTCCATGGCTCCGGCGGGTCGGCCTTCTCGATGCACACCGGCGGCCAGAGTTCGACTAGCCCCGCCGCACCCGCGCGCAGCGGGGTGTGCAGCAGGACCTTGCCCGCATCGACGACCCCGTCGCCCGCCGCGGGGTCTGCGAACACCCGGTCGACCGCCTCGAGCACCGGGCGCGCGGAGCGGAACGAGAAGTCGAGCGCGACATCGTTCCAGTCCCGGCGCGCCGCGGCGGCGCGCCCGGCAAGATAGGCCCGGACCGTCTCGAACCGGCTCGGGTCGGCGCCCTGGAAGCTGTAGATCGACTGTTTCACGTCGCCGACGGCGAACACGCTGCGTGCCGGCAAGCCGGCCTCCTCGACCGTCTCGTCGCGCGCCGACAGGCCGGCGAAGAACTCCTCGACCAACGCCAGGATCACGTCCCACTGTTCGGGGTTGGTGTCCTGCGCTTCGTCGACCAGCACATGGTCGATGCCGCCATCGAGCTTGAACAGCACCCAGGCGGCCGCACCGTCGCCCTGGAGCAGCGCGCGCGTGCGCACGATCAGATCGTCGAAGTCGAGCCGCCCCCGCTCGGCCTTGAGCTGGTCGTAGCGCACGACCAGTTCGGCGGCGATGCGCAGCAGCGCCGCATTGGCGGCCATTAGCTCGGCCTTGCGGAGCCGCTCGTGCACGGCGAGGAGGCGGTCCGCCTCGCGGGCGAGCGTGTCCGCGGCATCGAGCATTGCCGCGCGCACGGCCTTGGTCGTCATGCGCTCGCTGTCGCGCGGCTGCCCCTTGTCGGTGAGGAAAATGCCCGAATATCCCGCGAAGGTCGCGACGCGGACATCCAGATCGGACTCCAGCCATGCGGCGATCCGCGCACTCAGCTTACGCGAGGTATCCGATCCCGCATCCAGCGCCACGACGAGGCGCGCCAGCCCCTCCCGATCCAGTGCCGCATCGCGGCAGGCATCGTCGAGGACATCGACGAGGCGAATGTCCGCGGGCACACCGAACCGCGCCGCCAGGCCCGCCAGCACGCCATCGATGCCGCCGGACCGCGCGAGCGCACCGGCGAACCGCGTGCGCGAGGCCGCGACCTCGCCCATCAGCTTGGGAAACAGGGTCTCGTGGACGCGCGTCGAGATCAGGTCGACCGCCGCACCCAGCGGCCCGTCATCATTCTGTGCGGCGGCCAGCACCTGTGCCTGTGCTTCGGCGCGCAGTTCCGCGGCGTCGCGTTCCTCGAGCACCTGGAAGTGGGGCACGACCCCGGCCTCGAGCGGGAACCGACGCAGCACCGACTGGCAGAAGGCATGGATGGTCATGATCTTCATGCCGCCCGGCGATTCGAGAACCCGGGCAAAGAGCTGGCGTGCACGGCGCGTTTCCGCGGCGTCCGGGGCCGCACCCAGGAGGGCCGACAGCCGGTCGGCGAGGGCGGAATCGTCGGCGACCGTCCAGTCGCCCAGCTCGGCGTTGATCCGCCGGGCCATCTCGGCCGCCGCCGCCTTGGTGAAGGTCAGGCAAAGGATGCGCTGCGGCGCGACCCCGGCCAGCAGCAGGCGCAGCACCCGGTCGCGGAGCACGCGCGTCTTTCCCGCACCGGCCGACGCGGACACCCAGGCGTTCGCACGCGCATCGGCGCCGGCGCGCTGGCGGGCGATGACGCGATCGAGCTGCACCCGGTCGAAGGCGTCCGCGTCGCTCACGCCTCGCCTCCATCGTCCGCGCCGTCGAAGCTCGCCCATTCGCGGACCCGCGCCAGGTGCTCGTAGTCCGAATAGCGCGGCGCGACGCTGGGGCGCGGGCGCGCCTCATAGGGCGTCGCCGGATCGTCGAACCGCGCGACCAGCGCCCGCAGTCCCGCCATCGCCTCGACGGCGATGGCGATCGGATCGTCGGCGGCATCATGGACGCGGCCCGCCTCGCGCCCGCCCGAAAGGCGCCAGAAGGCCAGTTCGCGCACCGGCAGGGGCGGCACACCGTCGAAGCCGCCAGCCGCCAGGATGGCCGCCTCCAGCGGCAACTGCGGCGCGAAACCCGCTGCGACCTCGCGCTTACTCGGGGGCGCGCCGGTCTTGAAGTCGATCACCGCGGTGCCGCTATCGGCCCGCTCGTCGATGCGGTCGGCGCGCGCGACCAGCCGGAAGGGACCGCCCGGTGCATCGAAACTGATCGATCCGCCCACCTCGGTGTGGGTGTGCACGACCTCCGAGCGGCGTGCGCCCTCCACCGCGAGGAACCAGTCAGCGATGCGCGCGAACCGCGGCCACCAGAAGGTCCAGACCGACGGCAGGTTGCGGTACGGCGCGAGAATCTCCGCGCCCAGGCCGTGCAGGCGCTCCGCCGCATCGGCCGGCAGCGGTCCCGGCGCAAGCTCGGCCAGGAACCGGTCGAGCACGCGATGGATGATCGCCCCGTAGGTGGCGGCGTCGGCGTCCTGATCGAGCGGCGGCAGCGCGCGCAGGCCGAGGATCTCGCGCGCATAGATCGCATAGGGATCGCGCATCCAGGTCTCGATCTGGGTCACCGAAAGGCGGCGCGGGCGTGCGGCGACCGGCGGCGTCGGCCGCGGACGCGCAGAGACCCGGGGCGCCGATTCGGGCGGCCCGTCGAGCGTGCGCCACCATTCGAGATAGCGTGCACCCCGCCGGCGGGGCTCGGCGATCGCCTCGAGCCCCAGCGCCTCGCCCGCCACGTCCAGCCGCGTCAGCCAGCGCGACGGCATGGTCGGCGCCCCCTCGACCCGCTCGGCTCGCGTCAGCACCACCGTTTCGGCGCAGAAGGCCTGGGCGAAATCATGAGCCGCGAGCCCGATCCGCCGCTCCGGTGCCGGCAGACCGTAGTCGGCCCGCATGGCGCGGCCCATCCACGGATCGACATCGGCGTCCGCCGGCCATGTCCCCTCGTTGAGCCCGCCGAGAATGGTCACGTCGAAGCGCTGTAGACGGGCCTCGAGCGGCCCCAGGATCGCGAGGCGCAGATGGGTGCCGAAGCGCGGCCGGACCACCCGGCCGGCCAGCAGGGAATCGAACAGCGCGGCGTATCGCTCGGCCGGGACCGGACCGAGCGCCGCGCCGGCTTCCATCAGGTCGGAAACGAAGGCCGCGAGGGCCTCGCCCGCCTCGCCCGTCCACAGGCGTTGCGCTCCGCCCTGCGCGTCGGTTGCCGCCAGCGCCTCGGCGACCGCCACCTGTGCGGCCAGGAAGTCCGGCAGCGTCGCCGCCGCCCGGCGATACCGGTCGTCCAACGGCGCGATCGTCTGCTCGAGTTCATCGATGAGCGTGCGCATGCGCGCGATCGCGGCCGCGTCTTGGTCTTCGAAGCCGTCCCGCGGCACGGCCCGCGCCGCCACGGCACGCAGTCCCGCGAACCCCCGCGCCGGCCGGGGCCCGCGCAGGACGAACCGCTCCAGTGCACGGACCGACGCGCGAAACGCCGCCGGATCTCCGCCATGGGCCGCGAACGGGTGCTTCAGCAGGGCCAGCAGCGGAACCGGCGCGGCCGCGTCGTGCACGACGCGCAGGACGAGCCGCAGGAACGTCCCCGCAGGCGTGTCGGACAGCGGCACCCCGGCGCTGTCGTCGACGGTGACGTTCCAGCGGCCGAGAATCGCCGCCACGCGGCGCGCAAGATCGCGATCGGGCGTCACCAGCGCCGCCGTCCGCCCGGGCGTCTCGAGCGCCTCGCGCAGCACGGTGGCGACCGCACCGGCCTCCTCATGGGCCTCGCGCGCATCGATCCGCACGACCCCGTCCAGCGCCTCGCGACCGATCATTCCCCGCTCGCCATGCCAGGCCTGGGTGGTCGCCGCCGGCCGCAGGGCCTCGGAGACGAACCGCGCGCGCGCCGGACCGGACGCCGGCGTGGCGTCGTCGCCCGGCCATTCGCGCACATCGGCACGCCGACAGCCTAGACGCTCCAGCAGCTGGTGGAACCCGTACTGGGCATGCGACGGCTCGAGCGCCTCCCAGGATTCTTCGTCGAGCACCCGGTCGAGGCCCGGCAGCACGACATAGCCCCGGGGCAGGCCAGCGATCGTCGCCAGCAGGTCGGCCGTCGCGGGGATGCTGCCCGTGCTGCCGGCCGCGATGACCGGATCGCCCGGCGGGCCCTCGCACCAGGACCGCGCCCGTGCCGCGAGCAGGCGATTGCGCCGCTCGGCGGGATCGATCATCTCCGCCTCGGCCAACTGCGCCGGCCAGGTCTCGGTCAGCACGCGCAGGAATCCCAGGGTCTCCTGCCAATGGGCCGCATAGGCCTCGGGCACCAGCGATTCGAGCGCGTCCAGACCGAGCCGCTCGGTCTGCACCTGATCGAGGAAACGCCCCAACTCGCCGGCCAGGTCCGCGGCCTGATCGACGGACGGCGTCATGCAGCCGACGGGGCGCGTCTGCAACTCGCGCGCGAGCAGGATGCGCCGGCGCAGCTCCGGCACAGCGGGCGGACAATCCCCACCGTCTTGCATTCCCGATGCGTCGGAAACGAACGGTTCGTCCTCCTCGACGTCACCGAGGGGAACGAGGCGCGGCAGCACCAGCGGCACACCGCCGCTGGCGCGCAGGAAAGCATCCTGCAGGGCGCGGCAGGCGCGCCGGGTGGGCAGGAGGATCGTGATCCTCGCCAGCGCGAGCGGGTCGTCGCGCGCCGCCGTCATCTCCAGAACCCGGGCCGCCAGCGAATCCAGGAACGGCCGGTGCGGCGCGATCGAATAGACCCCGGGCGGGGGTTCTGGCGGCCGCACGCTCACGCTGCCAGGCCGCGCAGCCGCGCACCCCAGTCGCCATATCCGCGCAAGCTGGCGATACGGGACGTGCCGGCCTCGTCGAAGGCCAGCGCGATCTCCAGCCGGTCGGCCGGCATCGCATCGCCCAGCATGTCCGGCCACTCCACGACGGCGATTCCCTCGGCAAGCGCCTCCTCGAAGCCCAGCTCGGCGATCTCCTCGGCCGCGGCGATCCGATAGAGATCGAAATGGAAGACCGGTGCCGGCGCGACGGCGTATTCCTGGACGAGGGTGAAGGTCGGGCTGGGGACCGGGCCGTCATGGCCCATTGCGGTAAGCATTCCGCGGACCAGGGTCGTCTTTCCCGCCCCGAGATCGCCATGCAACACGACCAGGTCGCCCCGCCGCAGATGCACCGCCACCGCCGCGCCAAGTGCAGCCGTTGCCGCGGCGTCGGCGAGCGCAACGATCATGCGCGCGCGGCGTCGGATGCCGCTGCAACGGCCTCGAGCGGCAGGCGGCAGACGATCGCGGTTCCCCGCTCGGGCGCGGACTCGATCACGACATCGCCGCCGTGCAGCGCGACGAAGCTGCGCACGAGGCTGAGCCCGAGACCGGCGCCCACCCCTGTCTGGCGTCCGCGCGGGCGATTCCCGCGCTCGAACTTCTCGAACACCCGCTCCTGCTCGTCCGCGTGGATGCCGACCCCGGTATCCTCGACCCGAAACTCCAGAAACTCGGTGCCGCGCCTTGCGGCGAGCGTGAGCACGCCACTGTCCGGGGTGAACTTGATCGCGTTGCTGACCAGATTGAACAGGACCTGCTTCAGCCGCCGCTCGTCCGCATACATCGCCCCGATGTCGGGCGCACAGTCGAGGACCAGCCGCTGCTCCTTCGCCCGGGCGCGCTCCCGGTTGAGCGCGAAC